>NZ_JBQFIT010000001.1:2977500-3456048 GCF_056535665.1 Ruegeria sp. BJ3
AACGGCGAAGATGTCAAAAAGTTGGCGCGGCTTCGTCGTAAAAGTTTGAAACTGGGGCCAATCTGTCACAGGTCAGGAAATCTGCCGGACCAGATCAGGAAGATCTCCCAAATCGCGGATCTCCCGGAAACGGGGATGGCTTGTCGGGATCTCGGCCTGCTCGATCTCCCACACCAGACCGTGCGGTACGTGCACGCCCCAGCACCCCGCCTGGATCGGCGCGACCACATCCGACCGCATCGAATTGCCGACCATCATGGCACCGGCAGGTGACTGCCCCATCCGCCGAAAGACTTCGCTATAGGTGTCGGGCGTCTTTTCCGACACGATTTCGACCGCGTCGAACAGTTCACCCAATCCCGATTGGGCCAGTTTGCGCTCTTGATCAATGAGATCACCCTTGGTGATCAGAACAATGCGATGGGTGCCTGCGATTGTCTCGACCGTCTCCCGCGCGTGAGGCAACAGCTCGATCGGGTGGGACAGCATCTCCTGCCCGGCTTCGATCAGTTCGCGGATGACCCTGGCCGGGACTTTGTCTTCCGTCACCTCGATTGCGGTTTCGATCATCGACAGGACGAAACCTTTGATGCCATACCCATAGTGGCGGATGTTGCGCTTCTCGGCCGCCAACAACCGCTCCATCAGATGGTCACGGTCCGCATGATCCGCCAGTAGCGCAGCAAAATGCGCTTGGGTCAGCTGAAAGAAACGCTCGTTGTGCCACAAGGTGTCGTCAGCGTCGAAAGCGACGATGGTCAGGTTTTCATCCATTTCGAATCCGCCCGGTTGCTCTTTCCTCTGGGTGGGTCGACGTTATATAAGCCCTGAAACGACCCGAAGTGTGAATCGGAAAATCTCGCGACATGATTGAAGCCCGTTGGATGATGGCTGGCAAATCGGAAGACGATGGCGACACGTCAATCCTTGTTCAGACCAAGCCCAAGACCAAACGACCGCCCTTGTACAAGGTGCTGCTGTTGAACGACGACTACACGCCCATGGAATTCGTGGTTCATGTGCTCGAGCGGTTCTTCGGGATGTCCCATGCGCAGGCCTTCGAGATCATGTTGACCGTGCACAAGAAAGGTGTGGCCGTGGTCGGCGTATTCAGCCACGAGATTGCCGAGACCAAGGTTGGGCAGGTGATGGATTTCGCTCGTCGGCATCAACACCCGCTTCAGTGCACCATGGAGAAAGAGGAGTAGGGCCGCGACGCGCGACTCTGCCCCCTTCAACCCGCTCTGATGTCCTCTCGATTGTCTCTCGCCCTCGACTCGGGCCTGACCCTGTCGGAACCGATATCGGTCGTTGGACCGACGCCGGATCATGACCTGTCGGCGCTGCCGAACGGTGTCGAGGTTGTTCAACCTTTCAAACCGTTCCACGACCATTTCCGGGACCGCGGCTTTGCAACTGTGCCCGAAACCGACAGCGCTTGTGAAGACGTGGTTCTGTTTCTGCCCCGCGCCAAAGCACAGGCACGCGCCATGATACATCATGCGTGCAGCCGGGCCTCGGGAACGGTTGTCGTGGATGGCGCCAAGACAGATGGCGTGGACAGCTTGTTGAAGGACATTCGCAAGCGGGTCGAGATCGAGGGCCCCATCGCCAAGGCGCATGGCAAGATCTTTTGGTTCAAGGCCGACCCCGACGCATTTGCAGACTGGGCCGCGCCCGCAGGACAGATGGCGGACGGCTTCCAAACCGCGCCCGGGGTGTTTTCGGCCGACGGGGTCGATCCTGCTTCGGCACTGTTGCGCGAGACCCTTCCGTCAGGGCTTGGACCTCGGGTCGCCGATCTGGGTGCCGGATGGGGCTATTTGTCCGCCGGGCTGCTGCAGGGTGACACTGTACGCACGATTCATCTTGTCGAAGCCGACCATACTGCCCTGACATGCGCACGTATCAACGTGCCCGACCCAAGGGCACAGTTCCACTGGGCAGATGCGGTGACATGGTCTGCACCAGAACCCATGGACACCGTTGTTATGAACCCGCCATTTCATACTTCGCGCAGCGCCGATCCCGGCTTGGGGCGCGGGTTCATCACCGCCGCCGCGCGCAACCTGTCCCGCTCGGGCGACTTGTGGATGGTCGCCAACCGGCATCTCCCCTACGAAACGACTTTGACTGACGCTTTCGCGCGGGTCGAGGAAATTGCAGGCGACAACCGGTTCAAGGTATTCCACGCCTCTCGCCCTCGGCGGTGAAGCCGATTAACCTGCGCCGCGACTCAGGAGGAAACACATGTCCTTTTCCATAGCCGGCAAGACCGCCATCGTCACCGGAGGCGCCAACGGCATCGGCCTTGCCATCGGCCGTCACTTCGCCGACGCGGGCGCCAACGTGATGTTCGCCGACATGGACGAGAAACGTCTGGCCGAAGAACTGGGCGAACAGGCCGATGACAGCAACGTCCGCTACTTCGCCGGTGATCTGCGCGAAAAGCTGACGATCGCCAACCTCCTTTCGGCCACTCTGGATGCATTCGATCAGGTCGACATTCTTGTAAACGGAGCGCGACAGGTCATCTCGACGGATCCGCTGGACCTGGAAGACGACTCGGTTCGCACCCTTCTGAACCAGAACCTGATGCCAGCCCTGCGGCTGAGCCAGCTTGTGGCCAAGCGGATGATCAAACAATCCGAGGATCAGGAAGACGGGCCGAATGGTTCGATCATCAACCTGTCCTCGATCGCCGGTCAGCGCGCGCATCCAGGCCTTTTGGCCTATTCGGTTTCCAGCGCCGCGCAGGACCAGTTGACCCGGTCCCTTGCAGTGGCGCTTGCGCCTCATCGGATCCGCGTGAACTCGATTGCGTTGGGGTCGGTCATGAGCGCGTCACTGCAGGCCACCCTGAAAGACAATCGGGACTATCGGCGGGACATTGAGGATCATACCCCACTGGCCCGCATTGCCGCCCCGGCCGAGCTGGCCGAAACGGCGCAATACCTTGCCTCGGACGCGGCTGCGTTCATTACCGGGCAAGTCCTCACAATCGACGGTGGACGGACCCTTCTGGACCCGGTTGCCGCTCCCGCGCATTGAGCCTGACGATGTTTGAAACGGAAAAATCCACCGCCTCGACTTGGTTTCGCCAGTTGCGCGACGAAATCGTCGCGGCCTTCGAGGCTTTGGAAGACAGCCACCAGGTGGGGCCATTTTCCGATGCCCCCGCCGGACGGTTCGAGGTCAAGGAGACCCGACGCCAGTCCGAGGACGGCTCGGACGCGGGTGGTGGGCTGATGTCGGTCATGCGCGGCGGCCGCGTGTTCGAGAAGGTCGGTGTCAATGTCTCGACGGTCTACGGCACGCTCGGCGAAAGGGCGCAACAGGCAATGGCCGCGCGCAAGGGTATCCCCGGGATGACAGACGACCCGCGGTTCTGGGCCTCGGGCATCAGCCTTGTGGCGCATATGCAAAACCCGCACGCACCGGCCGCTCACATGAACACCCGCATGTTCTGGACCCCGCATGCTTGGTGGTTCGGCGGTGGATCAGACCTGAACCCCTGCATCGAATATGCCGAGGACACGGCCCATTTCCACGCCACGCAAAAAGCGCATCTAGACCCGCACGGGCCGGGTCACTATCCGCGGCTCAAAGAATGGGCAGACGAGTATTTCTACATTCCGCACCGCAAGCGTGCGCGTGGGGTGGGCGGCATTTTCATGGACGACTACTGCACCGGCGACTGGCAGGCGGATTTTGCGCTGACACAGGACATTGGCCGCGCTTTCCTGCCGGCCTTTCTGCCGCTGATCAAAAAGCGGCGGACCCAACCCTTTACCGAGGCAGACAAAAACACCCAGCTGGTGCACCGCGGGCTCTATGCCGAATACAATCTGGTCTATGACCGGGGCACGAAATTCGGCCTGGAAACCGGGCATGACCCCGACGCCGTGCTGATGAGCCTGCCCCCACTGGCCAAGTGGGTCTGAGACGTCAGAACCCGAAATCCATGAAGTTGTCGTAGCAGTAGTTCTGCGCGGAGGACGCTGACATGTTCTCGCCCACCCGCTTGACGGTAATTGAATAGCCGGGGCTGGTATCCACGCCTGGCGGCGGCTTCAACGAGAATTGCACAGTTCGTACACCCGGCTCGTACGCCCTCCAGATGTAGATCCGTTGCGAACCGGGGACACCCAACTGCCGAATGGCGAAATCGCCGATACCGCACCAGTAGTTGACAGGGGCTGACGACCCGATTGCCTTGACCTCATACACACCGTCTCCGACGGATCTTATCTCGGTGCGGTAGGTCGGGCGGACGCCGATGCCGAACCCGACAGCTTGTGCGGCGATCGGAGCCAACAGAGTTGCAGACAGAACCAGGGCTGAAATCAAATGCTTCATCAAAACTATCCGCCAAAAAACCGGGTTGCTCCAATCATAGGCCGCATGTCCATTGAGTAAAGCCAAACCCGGTTACCTTTGGGAACAGGCCACGCCCACAAGCCCGCTCAGCTGCGGAGGCGACAGAAAACGAATACCATTTCAAGACTTTGCCCGATATACTGCCGATGTCCCAAGGGGTTGAGGTCAGGTTTGAGCAGAAAATTTCCAAAGGACTGGTTTGATATCTCTCCCGAGAAATACGCCGACTTCGGCGCGCTCTTCTACCTTGCCGGACTGACCAAAACCCACCAGCAGCGCAGCCTCGCCTAGGTTCTGTACGCGTTCGAAACGCCTTTGCGGCTGGGGCAGTATCACATCTTTCGCCAAAACGGATTCCCGCGCGGGTTCGTGACCTTTGCCGGGCTCAGCCCTGAAGCGGAATACCGATATGCGGTGCAGGAAAAGCCGTTGATGGATACGGATTTCACCAGCGGTTCATCTTTCTGGATCGTCGACTTGGTCGCGCCTTTCGGGCAGACCAACCAGATGGTCGAGATTCTGAAACGCGAGATTCCGCACCCGAGGGTGCGCACGAACCGCATGGACAGCGACATGACCCGAAACCGCATCGTCGAATGGACCCGGGATGAGGCCGGCAAGGTCCACATGAAACTGTACCGGAAAAAAGAGTTCTCACAGCTTCTGAAAGAACAGGGTGGCTGACCCTGCCACCTAAGACTTGGCGACCCGTCCACCGACATCCTGCGGTGCCAGCGCTACGGTCTTGACGACCGCGTGGCACGGTTTGCCGGGTTGCAACGCCAGGGCCTCGACCGACCGGCGCGTCACTCGGGCCAGCAGGGTGCCGGCCGGTGTTCGGACCGAAACGATCGCCCCCGGACCTTCGCCCGCGCGCACGGTCTCGACGGTGCCCTGCAGGACGTTCAGCGCCGACAGGCCCTCGGGCTTTCGGTCCGACAGTATGACTTCCTGGGCGGGGATGCGGATCCGAAGCGCATCGCCAACCGAATGCGGGATGCGCGGCAGGAACAGTCGGACACCGTTTGCCGCCAATTCCGTCAGGCCGTCTTCGTGATGCGCGGCCACAGTGACCTCAAGCACCGCACCCACAGCCCGCACACCTGTCGGCGCAACCGAAGGATCCGCCAACACTTCGGAGGCCGGCCCCTGCCGCAGCACCTTGCCGTCCTGCAACGCTACGACCGAGGTAGCAAGGCGGGCAACTTCGGCCGCAGAATGCGTGACATAGAGGATCGGCACTGAGACCTCGTCCCTCAATCGCTCGAAATAGGGCAGGATCTCGGCCTTTCGGGCTTCGTCCAGCGCAGCGAGAGGTTCATCGGCCAGGATCAACCGCGGGCTTGCCAGCAGAGCACGGCCAATGGCGACACGCTGCTTTTCACCGCCTGACAGGTGGGCGGGGTGACGGTCCAGCAGGTGGCCGATGCCCAGCATCTCTATCACGTGATCGGGGTTTTCACGGCGCGCGTCCCGGGGAGCAAACCACCGGCCGTACGACAGGTTTTGGCGCACGGTCAGGTGCGGGAACAAGCGGCCTTCCTGGAAGATATAACCCAGCCGGCGGCGATGCGGCGGCAGCCAATGGCCTTGCTCGGTATCGAACAGCACCCAATCATCCACCGCGACCCGCCCAGCCTGGGGGCGCAGCAAACCGGCCACGGCATCCACGATGGTGGTTTTGCCAGACCCCGATCGTCCGAACAGAACCGTCACACCCCGCGGCGCCTGAAACAAGATGTCCAGGTCAATGCCCGGCAGGCGGTGTCTTATCTGCACGGACAGACTCATGTTCCGGCCACCCGGGCCGCAGCGCGACGCCCCACATATTCCGACAGAAGCAGCGCCCCCATGGCGATGACGATCGAGATGATGACCAGCCGCATCGCGGCGCTCTCGCCGCCCGGCACCTGAAGGAAAGCATAAACCGCCGACGGCAAGGTCTGGGTCTGGCCCGGAATGTTCGACACGAAGGTGATCGTGGCTCCGAACTCGCCCATCGCCTTTGCGAAGGCAAGGATTGCCCCTGCAATGATCCCCGGCAAGATCATAGGCAAAGTCACGGTGACAAAGACAAAAGGTTGCGATGCCCCAAGCGTCGCTCCCGCCTGCTCCAGTTTTGGATCAACCGCCTCGATCGACAGGCGGATTGCCCGAACCATCAGCGGAAATGCCATGATCCCGGCGGCCAGTGCGGCTCCGGTCCAGCGGAAGGCCACAACGACGCCCAGATCAGCCAGCACCCGACCAACCGGGGCTTGTACGTTGAAGGTCAGCAACAACAGATAGCCGGTCACGACCGGTGGCAGGATAAGCGGCAGATGCACCAGACCGTTCAGCACTTGTCGACCGGGAAACCTCCAGCGGGCCAGTGCGTAGGCCACGAATATACCGAGTGGCAGCGAAACGATCGTCGCCCAGAAAGAGACGCGCAGAGACAGTCGCAACGCTTCGATCTCGGCAGGGCCCAACCAACCCATGGCGCTATCCGTGCGGCAGGGTGAAACCCTGCGCCTTGAATATGCCGGTCGCCGGTTCGCTCTGCAGGTAGTCGAGGAAGACCTGCGCCTCAGGCCGTGCGGTCGCGGTCAGGGCCGCAGGATAGACGATCACCGGGTGCGTGCCTTCAGGGAAAACTCCGACCACATCCACCCGGGCCTCGGCCTGCACATCGGATCGGTAGACAACACCCATTGGTGCCGCGCCACTTGCGACAAGCGCCAACGCCGCGCGCACGTTATCGGCCTGAGCCACCTGATCCTGAACATCGTCCCACAGGCCCAGAGCAGTCAACGCGGCCTTGCCATAGCTTCCGGCGGGAACCGCATCAACGAGAGCCATCGCCAGATAGCCGCCTTTCAATTGACCGCTCAGATCGAAGTCCGGCGTAAGCGTCTGTTCGCTGGGCTGCCCTGCGCGCGCAATCAGCACCAGCCCGTTGCCCACAAGATCGACGCGCGACGCCGGGTCGATGTCTCCGTTCCGCTCAAGAACATCCATCCAGGCGGTATTGGCAGAGATAAACAGATCGGCCGGCGCGCCCAGCTGAATCTGCCGGGCCAAAACGGAAGAGGCTGCGAAGGAAACCGTAACCTGTTGACCTGTCGCGGCCTCGAATTCCGGAGCGATCTGGTCCAGCGCGGTCTTGAGACTGGCCGCCGCGAACACCAGGACCTCAGCCGCCGCAACCCGAACCGGGGCAACCAACGCGCCGCAAACGGCGGCAACCGCAACAAGACGGCGGCATGTGTCGAACTGCATCCCCGGCTCTCCTGTTCGGACGGTCGCACTGCTTTTGGCATATCGGAGGCAGCGGGCCGCAGGCAAGGTGTATTCCCGCCGGCGTGCCATGCAGAGTCCGGAATCAATTGGTCTTTCCGGCGTCGAAAGAGTAAGCCCGGAGAAAAAGGCGGCATCCCAAACCCGCAATCTGTCGCAAACGAAATTGATGTCGCGAACTCGCAAGACGAGTCTGGGCATGAACCAAACAGGACGTACACCATGCTGCACCAAACCCCGGGATTGATCGACACCGTTCGCGCGCGGTTTGCCCATGTGGACAGCTGCCCCTTTCAGGGTCCCCGCGTCTTTTTCGAAAATGCCGGCGGCGCACTGACCTTGAACTCGGTGGTCGAAACCTCGGCCCGTTTTGCGGCCATCCCGGACAATCAGGGGCGGGACAACCCCGCCAGTCACGCGTTGGTCGACATCATCAGCCGTGCCAAGGCAGATCTTGCCGTGTTTATGAATGCGCCTTCGGGGCAGTTCTTCGTGGGTGAAAGCGGAACAGAGCTGCTGTTCCGCATGATCCGCACGGCCTGCGTGAATGCGCCAAAAGGGGCAAAGGTGATCGGCAGCTCGATCGAACATCCCGCCAGCCGCAGCGCCGCGCGCCGCTGGGCGGGCCTTGCCGGATTGGACTATGTGAACGTGCCGCATAACGACGCGACAGGTTTGGTTACGGCCGCAGATTATTCGGCCCACATGACACCGGACGTCGCGGTCGCCACGATCCTGCACGCTTCGCCGGTGACGGGAATGGGAATGGACGTGGCTGAAATCTCGCGCGCGATCCGGGCGGTGTCGCGGGATTGTTTCATCATCGTCGATGGCATCCAGCACGCAGCACACGGACAGTTGGATATCGACAGCTATGAAGTCGATGGATATGCGATTTCACCCTACAAAGTGTTTTCCCGGCATGGCTACGGCATTGCCTGGATCTCCGACCGGCTGACCGCCCTGCCCCATGACCAACTGATTGACGCGCCCGCTGATGGTTGGGAATTCGGCACGCGCGATACCGGTGCCTACGCCACGATGTCCGACGTGGTTGCCTATTTCGACTGGCTGGGCGGCCAGGTGTCGGATGCCCCTGACCAACGCACCAGAATCGAGGCCGCCGGCCAGGCGATTCATGCCTATGAGACCCATCTGACCAACGCGATGATCAACGGCGTCGGCAACCTGCCCGGCCTGCGCGATATGGATCACGTCGCGATTCTGGCCGGAGAAGACAACCCCGCCCGCGAAGGACTGGTGTCGGTCGTGGTCCGCGACATGCCCTCGACCGACGTGGTCTCGCGCCTGAACGCGCAGGGCATCCGAACCCACACCCGCAAGGCCGACCATTACAGCGGGAACGTGCTGAACCCGTTGGGCTTGTCCGATTGCATCCGGATTTCGCTGTGCCACTACAACACCGAGCACGAAGTTGCGCAGCTGCTGACCGCATTGAAGGACATAAATCCCTGAGACACATGGCCACCGGCGCAGAAATTCTGAAAGACCCTCTTGCGCCGGCCCACCAGCTTGGCTAAATCCCCCCTCACGGGTGATTAGCTCAGTTGGTAGAGCGCTTCGTTTACACCGAAGATGTCGGGAGTTCGAGTCTCTCATCACCCACCATGCTAACCCATTCTACGTCTTCAGTATTTGCGCGGATGTGACCTGCCAATCTCTGGCGCGTTGCCCAACCCATGCACAAATCAAAATACCATTTTGGTTTGCCAGCAGCCTCCTTTACTGTGGGTCAAAGCCAAAACGGGCTCACCGGAGGGACATCATGAAGACGGTACGGATCGCGAAACCCCTGATGCTTGGCCTGTCGCTTGCGATTTCAGCAGCGACATCGGCACTGTCTCAGCAGTCCGACTGGTCCTATTCGGCCACGATCTACCTGTTCACCCCTGAAACCGAAGTGTCGTTGGACACACCCGCGGGAACCCTGGATAGCACGCTCAGCTTCTCTGACGCGCTGGAAAACCTCGACCTTGCTTTCATGGGCACGTTTACCGCATCGAACGGCCGCTGGTCGTTCCTTGCGGACTACAACTATACGAACCTGTCCTTCTCGAACGAGACTCCGGGACCGGCAAGCTCGGGTCTGGACACATCGTTCAAAACGCAGTTCCTGAGCGGCTATGTCGGCTACCGCGTCCACGAAACGCCGACAGCCAGCGTCGATCTGGCTGGCGGATTCAGATGGTTCAGCACGGAAACAGAGTTCAACCTGTTGCCCGGAACAGCGCCCGGCAACCAGACCTCGGTCGACAGCAGCTGGACCGATCCGGTGATCGGCGTCCGTGCCCGAGTCGCGTTTTCGGACAAATGGTCGGGAACCGGGTTCCTGGACTATGGCGGGTTCCGCAGCGGCAGCGAAACCTGGCAGGTCCTGCTGACTGCGGACTATGCGATCAACGACCGCTGGCTGCTACGCGGCGGGTACCGCTACATTTCCTTTGATCACGACATCAATGGCAATGACTTCAGCTTCCACCAATCCGGCCCGGTCATTGGCGCAACCTACCGATTCTAGGGCATTTGCCGCCCACTAGGTGACGTTCGACATCCAAAGTCCGTTCCTAAACAATATCACCCCATTGTAATAAAACGATAATATTTTCGGTGCGACATTCTCTTTTCCGGCCCCACGACACCTAGATTCTGTCTTGCGACATTTATGAACCGTTCGTTTTCTTCGATATTCTCAAGAAAAAAGCCGCTCATCCCTGAGCGGCTTGAATAGCTTTGATCTTGGCGGGTTATCTCTGCCGAGGTCTCCTGCGGGTCTGCCGTGATTCTTTGATGTGTCTGTCCATCGCAATCGTTGTATCGCTGCTTCGCCAATCATGGCTGAGGAAGGGATTAAGCGCATCATCGCAGTTCATCCTTTCGTAGTATTCCTCCGCGAAATGCTCGATACCAAGCCTTTGGCTCTCGTACTTCTTTGCAATGCCAGTCGCACCGATAAACAATTCGATCGCCATGCCAAAACGCTGTGCCGATGCATGCATCAGGATCTTGATAAACTCGCTTTCGTCCAGCAAGCCGTCATCTTCAAGTCCCGCTTTCTCCAACAGTTCCTTGATGGAGCGTTTAATTAGTGGACCGTCTTTTCCAAAGGCCATCGGAAGAACCTCGATCGGCTCGACCCGACGTAGCATTGTCCCATCCTGATTGATGATTGTTTTTGCTTCCATTGTGCCAGTAATGATTGCTGAAACTGGCCAAGCTCCTTTCTGCATGAAATTGCGGAACCTACCGGTAAAGTGCTTCATGCTATCGCTTGTCACATAGCGACCGCTGTCTTGAACCTCATCGAGATGAAGCGCTGCAATCCCTTTTTGCTGGAGCCTATCTACAACCAAACTGACGAAGTAGCCCTCATCGCGACGAGCGGAGATCGGATAGCCCAGATCGTGCAAAATCAGTTCGCAGGTCTCTCTTACAGTTGCCCGACTTGGTACCGTGACACTCCAAATCAACGACCCGTATTTCAGCCCGCCTGTGGCATCGACGACTTCCTTGAATTCGGCGGCAATGCGCCTGACCATGCGCGTCTTGCCAATTCCCGGCGGACCGATCAACGCTGCGCCGCGCAATTCGGTATACCCGCGGCTAAGCCGCTTTTCCCGTTCGACCAAAACCTTAAAAATACGATCCCTGAATTTTTTGAAGTCCTCCGTTTCGAAAAACTCGGTTTCAAAGTCGATCTTTGACCGCGCCTTGCTTCTCAGTGCGGCGAATTTTTCTGCGTCGATTGTCGATGGCATGACTATCCCTCCCCTCACATCTACCGGGAGAATTTCTTGCTGGTCCGGAAACGATCAAGACTTCCGGGCTCGTCCGGGAGAACCACCGAGTTGACCCTGTGTTCGTCTCCGATGGCATCTTCCTGCGCCAATTCTCCTTCATCATGCATGTCATCGGCGGCAATCTCGAAGTCCCCGTGGACAGGATCTTGATATTCATCCCGTCCGACGAAAGGTTCCTCATTCGAGCCCTTTCCGAAAGACAACTCGAGGCTCGCACGATCCAATTCGGTTTGGGTGTAGCCGGTCATGCCCATGTCGTTGCCACGCATAATCTTGCCGACGAGTTCCGCGCGAAGCCGCTGTGCTTCGTCACGCGCGCCACTGCGACGTTGGCCGTCCAAAGCCGCCTCGGCACGCCTCAGCTGGCGTTCTTCCTGCCACTGCCGAAGGGTCTTCCCACGCAATGAGCTGTCCAATGCAGGAACGGAAATCGTATCACCATGACCCACTACGGAGATGGCACCCATGTCCATCGGATCGACGATGATTTCCACCGTTCCATCTGGAGCGGCGACCCGATCTGCTACCCGTGTTTTGCGATCGTTCCGAATAAATTCATTGAGGTAAGTCGTACCGGCGAAGCGAATGCATTCATGCGTTACCCTTGCAGTGGTCGAGAACCCACAAGCTTCACGAAGGTCCTGCGGACCTGGGATCTGCATTGGATCATAAGCGATATCCCGGGTCAGTTCTTCCCAAGCCGTCGCAGGCGTTTTCCCATTCAGTCCCCGGTGCGGCGTGTTGTGGTATTCGGCGATAAAGATGACGAAGAGCAGGTCAAGCTCATCATCCGTGACGCACGCCTCTTCGTGTGGTCTTCGATCGTTCAGTTTCGATGGCATAAAAGCCTTGAGTTGTCCGCAAATTGTGATGGTCACTCATACGAGGCGAAGCTGCTGCTTCGAAATCGGCAACCAAATGGCATAAACGGCCGATTCTGTGGGAAAATACCTGTTCGCGAGCGCGGAACCCCGGCCCGCAGGCAAAGGTTCCTTTTGACGCATTCAATCGAAGGTCAGGCTCCTTCAAGACCCGTCGGCACCTGCCCGGGGTTTAGACTGAGAATTCAGCCCTGGTAAGGAATGGTGCCGAGGCCGCATGCTTTCTCAGTTCTTCAAGAGATGAATACAGCGGCGTTGACGGATCAATTCTCGCTTGGGCACGGCTTCTGAAGAATTTCGAATACTCTTCCACGTAGGGACGGTCCTTTCGCGGCATGTCCGCGAGATGATTGATCAGGAAATTGTCATAGTGGTGAACCGCATCTGCAAACCTTTCTTGCCGATGCCGCGCCATTGCGCGAAACAGTTCCGCCTTGGCCATGAAATATGGTTGCGCTTGGAGCCCATCCAAGCGGTCAAGAACAGCCGGGTATTCCCCAGCCTGCATTGACTTCACAGCCATGTGGAAGACCCCCGCGGCTCCGATATTCCGGATTAGTTTCAAATGGCCACCCCCACCAGTTTCGCCCTTGGTCTTTCCGAATGGCTCTATTCGCCAAGCTCCCTGATTTCGCGCCGTATCGACCATTCAATCAGCTCGGCCCAAAGCTTGCGCGCGAGGTCCGGGTCCAGACCCTTTTCGGACGCGGTTGAGCCAACTTTGTCCAGCACCTCAGCCACACGATCTGTGGTACGCGCCGGCAGACCTTCGATTTTCTTGAGGTCCACTGCCCGGTCGATATAGAGGCTTCGCGTGGCGAGCAGGTTTATGAGTTCGACGTCGATTGCGTCGATTTGCGCGCGAAGATCGGTCATGGTCTGGCAGGCCTTGGGCGCGATGAGGGTCGTCATGTTTTGAATTCCTTTGGTTTTTATTGAATTTAGCCCAGAAGTTTACAGAGGAGTTTGACGGCACGTTCAGACCGTTCTTGGCAAAAGGTTTTCGATGGACTCGGCAGGCGCCCGATGACGCGCCTGACCTGTTGATCGCCAATCAAGAGATCGAGATAGAGCGCCACAGCCTCGCCAGAGTGCTCAAAGTTGAGCACGCCCTCCTCCCGGGCGCGCAGAAACACCTGTTCCAAAAGCGGGAACACCGCCTCGCGTCCCGCCTTTGACAGCGCGGCGCCCAATTCTCCGCTACTGTCTGCCGCCGCTGCCCGGTTCAGTGCAACGGCCCTGTCTCCAGTGAGCAGGGTCAACAACTTCGGGCCAAGCGTGCGCAGGATGGACAGCGCGTCGTGATCGGTCTCCAATTCCGATGCGAGATGGTCTTTCACCTCTTCCGCGTTACGCGCGACAAGGGCCTGAAACAGGCCCTGCTTGTCGCCATACCACCTGTAAAGCGTTTCGTTCGACGCTCGCGCCTGTTTCGCAATGTCCCGCATCGATGTGCCGCCATAGCCCTTGGCCTCCAACACCTCACAGGCGGCGTCTTCGATCTGTCGTTGGCGCAGTGATCTCTTTTCTTTGCGCATTCCTGTCTCCTGCGTGTTGACATAATCCGTAACTGCAATTACGGATATTTTCAACCGTAACTTAAATTACGCTTTTGGAGGAAAAATGTCTCACCACGACCGACAGGCCATTGCAGCACTGGCCACACTGATCCTGCTGCAACTCATCATGCTTTCTGCGCTTTATGCCGGCATCCAGCCCCATCCGCCGATTACGACTCCGCTGTTTGGCATCGCCCCGTTTCTTGGCGCTTCGGTATCAATCGCGCTGTCGGCAATGATCGTGCAGCCGCTCACGAACGCTGTCGGGCGTGGCCTGAGCGTGATGGCTGCGCTGATGGCGCTGGTATCGTTCGGGCCGCAGAAGTATTTCGACGCGCAGTTCGCATTGATCTGGCCCGCCGTAGTGCTCGGGCAGTTTGCAGCCATCGTGATCTTTGTCCGCGTCCTGAATGCGTCCCGTCAAGCTGATGAAACACGCCAACGCCCGGCCGCACCTGCGGGACAGGTTTGATGGCCCGACTACTCGTGCCGATGTCGATGCTCTCCCTTTTGAACATCGGCGCTGTTTTCGGCTTCTTCTATGCTTGGGTCTGCTCGACCATGTGGGGCCTCGATGCGACCGACCCCCGAGTCGCAATCACGGCAATGCAGGCGATGAACGCCTCTGTTCGGAATCCGGTGTTCTTCCCGGCCTTCTTTCTGACACCGGTCATGCTGATGCTGACCGCGTTTGTCGCGATCCATCAGGAAAGGACGAGGTCAGCCGCTCTCTTCGCGGCAGGGGCCGCCGTGTATTTCATCGGGGCATTTCTGGTCACGGTTTTGATCAACGTGCCGATGAATGAGGCCCTTGCAACAGTGCCGGTACCGACGGACAGGGCGGACGCCGCCCAAATCTGGAAGGACTATTCCGCGCCGTGGCAGATCTGGAATACGACCCGAACCCTTGTCAGCGGACTGGCCCTGATCCTGACCGGCCTCGCAATTCATGCCCTGAAACCGGAGACGACCTGATGGAAATTTCGATTGTGACATTCGCCCTGTTGGCCTTGGTCGTCGTGATGACACCCGGACCGACGGTTTTGCTGGCCCTGTCCAACGGGTCTCGCTACGGCCTTGTGTCCGCGGGCTATGGGATCGCGGGCGCCGCACTCTCCGACGGTGTTCTGATCGCCGCGGCTGGTCTGGGGTTGGGCGCGATACTAGCCACATCCGCGGTTCTGTTCACCGTCGTGAAAATGATTGGCGTCGGCTATCTTATGTGGCTCGGCGTTCAGATGTTGCGGTCCTCGGGGGAGTTGGGATCTTTTCCGGCGCACTGAATAGACAAATCTCGGGCGTAACCGGGCGCAGACTGACACTGTTCCGCAAGAGCTTTCTGGTCGCCGTTACGAACCCCAAAGGCTACCTGTTTTTCACTGCGTTCCTGCCGCAGTTCCTTGACCCGTCCGAACCGCTTCTGGCGCAATACGCCCTGCTCGCTCTCGTCTTCATCGCGGTCGACGTGGCCACTATGGCGGCCTATGCCGGTCTTGGGGCAAAGGCGATGCAATTTCTGAGCCACCGGGGCGCGCGCTGGATCGACCGGACCTGTGGAGGGTTGCTCATCACCCTGGGTTGTGCCCTGACATTTGTGCGGCGCAGCAATGAGTGACTACTTCACGATTTCTCGCATGACCTGCAGTCATGCGCTGTTTGGCAACGGTGGAGCCCGGCCCAGACCTGCCGTTCACTCGTAGCACGGCATGCTGCCGTGCGGCTAATCGCAAACTGCCATGGAGTGAGGCATGCCGTTCATTCGAGGCGCATGTTTCAACGTAATTTCTATGGATTTGTGTTTGGCCGATAGAAGGCAGAGCGTTCTCCGTCGACCACAAAATACCGGAGTTCCAAGGGCGGTGCCTCATGCACAACCTGCCGCCAACTCTTGCATCCATACTTGGAAGGCAGTTGCTGGGGATGCCGTACGGTGATCCATTTCACAGCCTCTGCCAGCGAGGCCCATCCATCTCCAGCCAATTCCTGGAATGCCTCTCGCAAAGCATTTACTATGCCCGAGGCACACCAGTTTACGGATCCGTCGGAAGAAATACCATTGATGAAACAGTCTCTGAAGGCTTGGGTCTGCATGACTTCCGCCGCCGCCAAGCGTGGCTTTTCCATATCTTCAACCCATTCCCGAAGCTGTGTGAGGTGCCTGTCGATGCTACTGTAGGCCGCCACCAAGGCATCTTGCGCTCCACGGCATCCATCTGAGCTCCCGATGTCGTGTTGGTCTATGAAATGATGAACAAGATTGTTCCTCAGATCGACCATTTCCCTCAGTTCACGCTCTAATCGCGCGAAGTCTGTAAACGGATAGCGAACCGTCATATACATGGCGAACGACACAGGGGCCTCAGGCGTGTCGGTCATCGCGTCTTCAGTCGGCTTGATTTCATCTGGCACAACATACGATCCGATGAGCTCGCTAACTAAGGAGCCGAGTGTCTTGCGGGCCGTGCCGTCAATTCGTGCAGTGCGAACCCGCTTCAAGTCATGAATCGGTCCTGAGAGGCTATGATGCGCGACCAAGATCTTGATCAGCCGCTCATACTGCTGCAGCCACAACATACACCGCCCCAGCAATCGCTGAACTTCTTGCTGTAGCTGAGGCAAGTCTTCGTCATTCAATGACGTCAAGGCACTATCCTAGTTCGTTTAAGTTGAGCGCAACTATATCGCAATGTTGCAGAATGTCTTGCCCGGCATGAAAGGCGTTTAGAAGGTTTCGGCCCAGACCTGCCGTTCACTCGTAGCACGGCATGCTGCGGTGCGGCCCGCCGAACCTGATATTCGCTGCTACGGCTAAATCTGCGGATTGGCGAATTACACAGTGCGGACCGAACCGCCGGTGCCCGGCTATGGGTGAAGGCCGGCTTTGGATAGCCGTGTCCAATTAAAACCCATCAATAGGACCATTCTCACAGCCAGGGTCGTCGAAACGGATTTGAGTATGGTGGCCGAACTGGCAGCATAGACCAATGGAACAGAAACCTCCGGCCAGATCGGCAGAAAATCTGACAACGGTCGAGGACGCGTTGGGTAGCACATCATCCCTCATGATCCCTCATCAGAGTCAAAAAATTTTTGCAGGTTGAAATTTGAGCTTTGGGCTTGTCTCATGCGGGAGTGTCAGCGCGTGTCGAAAGGCTGACGAGATCGGAACCAACTCAAGATGGGGAACAGCCGAGTGGACACCGTCGAAATCAAATCCTTGTATCGAGCCTCGGGCACATCGCTTGCACCGAAGCTGCGCAGATTACCTGCAATGGCAGCTCTCTTTGCAGCCACCATTGCACCACCTGCCAAAGCTCAGGAAGACCTCAGCGAGATCAACAACGGAACAAATCCAACGCTGCTCACGACGCAGTTTGGGATTCAGTATCAGTTCAACCAGATCAATTCCGACCTGAATACCGGCCTGTTCGAGGCCTTCTATACGCAGCCTTTTGGTGAAGGCGGCAAACGGGCATTCCGGATCACCGTGCCTGGATCGGACAGCCCGTTCAACGCAAACCCAATCTACGGCGGAAAGCCTGGAGTTGAATTCACGCTGGGCGACATCAGCGTTACCTACATTGACGTTTTTTACCTTACCGAGAAAAACGGGGCCGCTTTCACTTTTGAACTGTTCCTGGACACAGCAGAAACCGAAGCCGCCGGCTATGGGCAATTTGCCGGTGAAACCTCGGCCTTCTACGCGTGGTTTCTCAACAACGGAGCAATTTTCGCCCCGGCCTGGGTTCAGACATTCGGACTGGAGGGCGGAAATGATCAAGGTCAGAATGTGAACACGACCACGATCGACTTCTACTATGTTCCCAAGCTGAAAAATCCGCGTTTCTACCTGACCTTCGATCCGGCCATCATCCACGATTGGGAAACGGACGCGACGTTCGGCAGCCTACAGGTGACCGCGGGCATGCTGACGGGCAAGGCATTTGGCGGTGACGGTCAAGTGTTCATCAAGCCTGGCATTCTGTTTGGCGGCGACAGGCCGGCAGAGTGGTCTGTCCAGGTTGGATACAAGGTGCTGAACTTCTGATGCGGGCGATGTCGCTGTTGACTTCTTGGGTCTGTTCACGCCCTCATGTGACTGAACATTTCAGTGCCATGGGAGCACAAGAAAGCCCAGCGGGTCCACTCACCGCGATCCGCAATTTTTGAAAACCCAGGCTGCGCAACCAAAAACAGTTTTGCGCGACCAAAACCAAATTCATTCATCGGTTGAAAATGAGGATGTACATCATGACCAACAGAACGCTCACCTATCTGCTCTGCACGACGCTCGCCGCGACTCCGGCCAGCGTTCTGGCGCATGAGGCCAATCATGAGGTCGTCCCGGCCGGTGTCGTCGGTGAAATTGAAACCACCAACGTAAAGATGAAATTCGACAATGTCCTGATCAGGGGCGCACAGGTCTTCAACGGGTGTGACGAAGAACTCGCGGATGTTGACGTTCTGGTTTCCGGTCAGTTGATCTCCGCCATTGGTTCCGATCTTGAGGCACCCGAAGGCGCTTTCGAGATCGATGCCGAGGGCTACACGCTCATCCCCGGCCTGATCGACGCGCATTGGCATGGGGTCTTTGCCGAAGCGACGATCGCGCAACTGGCCCTGACGGGCGAGGGCTACTGGAACCTCCTGGCTGCCAAGGCCCAGAACAACGCGCTGTCGCGCGGGTTCACAACAGTGCGTGACGTGGCCGGACCGATGTTCGACATCGCGCGCGCAACGAACGAGGGGCTGATCGACGGGCCGCGGGTCTTTCCATCCGGGCCAGCCTTGTCAATCACCGCCGGCCACCAGGATTTCCGCATCACCCGGGACGTGCCAACTCCCCTGGGTGAGTTGCACTCTTTTGAAGAGGGCAACATGTTCTATCTCGCGGATGGTGTTCCGGCAGTTCTGAAACGCGTCAGGGAAAACCTGATGCAGGGGGCCACCCATATCAAATTAATGGCGGGTGGCGGCGTGACATCGTCCTATGACCCGATCCATGTCATCCAGTTCACCGACGAGGAATTCCAGGCCGCCGTCGAGGCGACCGAAGCCTGGGGCACCTATGTGACGACCCATGCGATCAATGATGAAGCGGTTCGGCACTCAGTCGAGAATGGCGCGCGTAGCGTCGAACACGGCCACATGGCCACCCGTGAGACCCTGCAGATGATGAAGGACAAGGATGTCTGGCTCAGCATGCAGCCGTTCATGGATGATGAAGACGCACCGGCTCTGAACGAGTTCCAGAAGGCCAAGTACAAGTTTGTCACCGATGGCACCGACTTCGTCTACAAGACCGCCAAGGAACTGGGTATGAAGATCGCCTTCGGCACCGATACGCTGTTCAGCGCGGACCTCGCGAAACGCCAGGGCGCGGTGCTGGCCAAGATGGAACGTTGGTTCACGCCGTATGAAACGCTGAAAATGGCAACTTGCGACAATGCCGAACTGCTGAAGATGTCGCAAAAAGTGACCCCTTATCCGCTCGGCCCGCTCGGCGTGATCGAGGAAGGCGCCTATGCGGACATGATCCTCGTCAACGGCAATCCTCTGGAGGATCTGCAACTGATCAGCGATGCCAAGGCGAACTTCGGCATGATCATGAAGGACGGCACCATCTACAAGTTCGACATGGAGTGACCGGTCATGCGTGGCCGAACGCTGACTAGCTTTGCTTTCGTCCTCGCGGCTTCGGTCGCGGGGGCGCGGGACGCCCCCCGGTCCAATCATCATAATACACGCAAATGTCCATGACGGGTTGTCCGCGAAGATGATCGACATCACCAGTTTCGTAACCGACGGAGACCTGATCATGGTTGTCGTCAACCCTCTCGAGGATTTGAGGCTGGCCGCCAACCCGTGGGGAAACATTGATCTGATCATGATGGGCAGCGTCAACTTCAAGAACGCGGTGTGACATGGAAAGGCCTGCTATGGACGCGCAACAAGTCATCACCTTTTTCGGGCATATGGTGCTTTTGCTATTGCTTGCGCTGGGGCTGCACCCTTCGGCCGCGCTGGCCAATGAGCCCCCGCATGTAGATTGGCATGATCTGGCGCCGTCAACGGCGCCTTATGACGATCCGTTCCTCGAGATGTCCTACAAGCAGAAGGATGACCTGCGAACGATCCTGGATGCCGCGCGCCGCGTGGATGACGCCGAACTCGGCCAGCGGGCACAGGAGGCCCGTGTGCGGCTGCGCGACCAAGGCTATGACGCGGACGAGCTTTTGACCCAGCGCCTTGTGGTGATGGAGAAACGGCGCGAAGAGGCGACCGGCGTAACCGGGCAGTATCTCGGGCACGAAGTTTCGCTTGATGGATACGTCCTGCCGCTGCGCGGGGATAACGGGCGCGTATTCAGTTTTCTGCTGGTGCCGTGGGTGGGGGCCTGCATTCACACGCCGCCGCCGCCGCCCAACCAGATGGTTCGTGTCGATGTACCCGAAGGCATTGAAATAGACGAAGCGTTTCACGCAATTCGGCTGCGCGGCATTCTGGAACATGAACCGTCTGTCAGCAATCTGTTCCTCGTCGACGGGCAGAGGATGGTCGAAGCATCCTACTCATTGAAAGAGGCACAGGTTTGGGGCGTACCGGGTGAAATCAAGGCGTCTGCCGCTGCGCCTGTTCAGGGCAATATCGTGGTCCGAACCCAGGCCTGGATCAGCAATCTCTTCACGACATCAATGACGTCGATGGATCAGGGCAAGTCGCTGGCGACGGTAGCGTTCGCTCTTCTTGTCGCGTTTCTTTATGGGGTCCTGCACACCCTTGGGCCGGGGCACGGCAAGGCCGTCGTGATTTCCTATTTCGTCGGTGAAGGGGGTAGCCTGCGCCGCGGTGTCGGGATGGGGGTTCGCATCGCCATCGTACACGTGTTCTCGGCCGTTGCGGCTGTATTCCTGCTCGACCTTGCGATCCGGCAAACCACCGGCGGGGCACCCTCCGATTACAGGCTCATCCGGCTGGGCAGCTATGCGCTGATCATTGCAATTGGCCTTTTGATGCTTTGGAAAAGCCTTCGGACAATTCATGACCTCCGAAGAACGGCCTCGGCGACCCATGAACACGGTCCGCATCACACGCACCCGCATGACCACAATACCCACAGCGGCTGCGCTGCCTGCGCAATTGCCGAAAAATCGTCCAGCCGATCCGACGGATGGCTTGCGACAGCGGTGGGCATCGTTCCTTGTACCGGCGCGCTGATCGTAATGCTGTTCGGGTTTGCAAATGACCTTGTATGGCCTGCGATCGCCATGGTGGCCGCGATTTCGCTGGGCATGGCGATCTCTATGTCTCTGATCGGCGTCGCGGCCATCTGGGGACGCGCGAAAGTTGCGCAGCGGATCGGTGCGAATGCAGCCACCCACCAACGCTTTGAAAGCGTTGCCCAAGTCGCCGGTGCGACCTGTGTGACCGTGGTCGGAGTGCTTTTGTTCCTCACATCATGGAGTGCGCCCGTTCAACCGCTCGCATCCCAGATTGGCCCGGCGGAGAAACTACAAGAAAAGACTTTGTCGGCTCTTAGGGATTGAAAGCCGAGAAGGCCTTTCTGGGTGTGCCTTGTACGCACTATCTCTGGGCAGGACGGGCCACAGGTCGCGGGAATGAAGGTCTCCTTTTGCGATCTCCTCTGTTGCACGCTGCACGGCCGCGAATTCACACTTTCCACCCGTTCCGGTGCCCATCCATATTCGGGCTGGATCTATGCCTTCGAAGTCATACTCCGGGTTTCCGCGAACCTGCGGTTCCTTCGGCATCGGGAATGGATAGTTCAGGGGCGCGGGCGACCTCAGATCGAGCACCGCTGCGCGGGGGCGGCTATGCGGCCGCGACCCGGATGTACTTCTCATGATTCCTGCCCCAGACTCTTCGCAGGAGAACTCTCCCAGACGCACGCCTCACGCAGATAGGAGATGGGTTCATCCATCAACTCCCCGGCATATCCGATCGAAACGTTGCGAATGTCCGTGCCGTGGACGTGCCCGCGGAGCCTGCGGTGCGAATGGCCGAAGAACCAGGCCTCTGGCCGGAAACGTTTCAACAGGTCGCTCAGGTCGGAATGGAAACTGGCCGTCAGACCATCGATCCTGCCTGCGACGGCCGGGTGCGGACCGTGATGGGTGACGACAACGGTGCACCCGGCGGCACCCGCGGGGTGCGGTTCGCCAAGAGCACTCTCGAGCCAGGCGCGGTGGTCAAGATGGGCGTTCAGGGTGTCGATGGGCCGGATCCGCCGGGGCGGGCGGATGGTTCCGTCCTTGGCAAGGAACAGCTGCGGATCCTCCGGCGCCGTGATCAGATCGTAGTCGCGCATCACCCGCCGGGCCATCCGCATCGCGCCCGGCCGATCCTGCGACAGGGCAAAGTCGGTCCAGAGCGTGCAGCAGAGCAGGCGCGTGTGGCCATGCTGCAGAACCTGTTTCTGAACGAACTGCGCCCCGGCCTTTCGAGCCGCATCCGCCAGGTACGGATCGTCGTCAAAGCAGCCGTGGTAGCAGTCGTGGTTGCCGGGCAGCGCATAGATCTGCTGCGGCGGAAAGAAGGTGGAGAGGTACTGAAACACATCGGCCCAGTTTCGCGCAGGGCCATTGGTCAGGTCGCCCGCGAGGATGAGCGCATCGGCCTCCCAAACGATGTCCTCGAGCCCCCAGGTCTTGATCGGATCGAGCCCATGGCGCTGATAGCCGTCGAAATGCAGATCACCAAGAACCACAAGGGTACCGGTCTGATACGGAATGGTCACATGGGTCACGGCGGTCGCCTCAGTGCAGCACGGGGTGCTTCGCCAGCGCCTCGGCGCGGTCGAGCATCCGGGCGACGGTGCGCAGGCTCAGGCGGCGGTGGGACAATGCGCCGGTCTCGAAGATGGCGGCGAGGGCGTCGACAGCAGGCGCGGGAAGTCGCCGCCGGGCGGCTTCGTTCATAGCGAAGTCTCTCAATTGCGCCGTGGTCAGATCCGGCAGGTCCAGCACCACGCAGCGGCTCTGGAATGGTTCCGGCAGGCCCTGCCGGCTGTTCGCCGTCATCACCCAGTTGACCCAGGACATGTCCATCTTGACCTGGAAGAACGGGCATTCCCAGGTCGCCGCCGTCATCCGCTCCAGCAGCGGCAGTAGCGCATCCGTCAGCGTGTGCCGCGTGCCTTTGTTGGAGCGGACCTCGTCGGCCTTCTCGATCTCGTCGATGATCACCAGCGGCCCGCCATGCCGGTGGGTCAGGACCGTGTTGACCAGCTTGCCCGCATGGGCGCTGCCCCAGCCGCGCTGGGATCCGGTGAGCGCGAACGACGCCGGCTCGCCCGTTGCGTCAATCTTTGTCCCGGGCACCTCCAGATGGTGGGCCAGTCGCCGGGCCCAGAAACTCTTGCCGACGCCGGGCGGGCCGATCAGGACGAGCGGGGTGAACCGAACACCGGGCAGGCCTTCGCGTGCCGAGGCCCGCAGCCCGTGCCAGACGGCTTCGGTGGCGGGCGCTATCCAGGGCATCTCGGCGTGGAGCGCGGCGGCGATCTCGTCCGCCTCGTGTTCGGAGGTGACGCGGGTAACCGGCAGTCCGCCACGAATGGGCGTCAGCTTCGCACGGTTCTCCTCGCTGAGATCAGACAGGGCGTCCAGCCGCTGCACGTACCGGTGCGCGCGACGCCGGATCTTCCGCCGCTCGGCCTCATTCAGATAGTCGAAAAACTGATCCATCTTGTCGCGGCCGCCTTCATCGTCACCGGTCTGCGCCGCCTGGCGTTGCCTGCGGAGGCCGCGCAGAAATGTCTTCAGGCGCCGCTCGACCTCGTGCAGCGTCGGCAGGTCGTCTTCGAAACGCAGCGCGTGAAATGGAATCGTGGTCGTGGCACGGGGCATCGCAGAATCCTTTCGAGGCGCGACGGGGCTTGCCGCGCTGGTGTCCACACCGCCGGGGCGGGCGGGCTGATGGGTATGAAAGGTTCCGGAACCTGTGGAACGATTAGGGAACAACTAACGTGCTGTGTGTCAACGCATCCTGGTTGGGTTGCGCCATCGAACCCGGCCGGAATGAACGAACCGATCCACGACACACAAGTTGTTGAAAGAACTGCGCTAAAAGGAAGGTAGATTCGGGGGCAATTCAAAAAACCGTTTTTTGTCGCAAAAACGGACTTTGGATGTCAAACGTCAACTAGGATCAGGAACTGGCGATCCCGGAAGGACTCGAACCCTCAACCTGCTGATTAGAAGTCAGCTGCTCTATCCAGTTGAGCTACGGGACCGCTGGGCCCTTCTTGATCGGTTTAGGGCCGGGGTTCAAGAGCCAAGCGCATGAACGCGCTGTTGGGATCGTCCCGATACCCAAAGATCGGACCGCAATAGCTGTATCCCAACGCTTCATAGAGTTTGCGTGCGGCGTCGTACTCGGCCAGATGGGCAGCGCCGGTTTCCAGAACCAGAGCAGAGAGTCCGTCGGCGCGTGCGCATTCGGCCAGGTGGTTCATCATCGTCCGCGCCAAACCGCGCCCGCGCGCCTTGGCCAGGATATGGACCGACTTCACCTCGGCCGTCCCGTCCGGCAAAGCCTTCAATGCGCCGCACCCCACAAGCTCGTCGTCGTCGAACAGGGCCCAGAACCGAATATCCGGCCCAGAGAGCGACTCGGCATCCATTGTGTGATTGCTTTCGGCGGGTCCCGCGGTTTCGCTGTGCGCGAAATGCGCCTCGACCACCGGCCGCAGGGCAGCCGAAGCCGGATCCGCCTCGCGGATGTCAATCATTCAGTGGGTCCAGGGACCGCGGCGGTCTGTTGCAAAATTCTCGCCATACCCGCGCTGGCGCAGGTTGGGTTTGCGCTTGTGCGGTTCGCTGACCAGAACTTCGATGCCATGATCTTTGGCATAGTCCAACGCTTCTTCCTTGGTGTCGAACTTCAGGCGAACCTGGGATTGCGTGTCCGAAGACGACGTCCAGCCCATCAGCGGATCAACCTCGCGCGCCGACGCAGGCGCGAATTCCAAAACCCATTTGCGGGTCTTGGCCATACCCGACGTCATCGCATTTCTTGCAGGCTGGTAAATCCGTGCGCGCATGTCGCCTCTCCATACTCGGTTGGTCGCGACCGTTTATGCGTCAGAGTGCGGGCGGGGACAAGATTGCAAATGCCGCAGGGCCATGCAAATGACCGGTGCTGCAGGGGTTGCATGCGGACAAAATAAGAACAAATGTAAGAAGCCCAAGCGGAGCCTGCCGATGTCCTATGCACATTCTGACAAAACCCAGCTGACAGTCGACGATGTCCGCGCCCGCCTGAAGCTTGAGGGCGGCAAGCGGTTCGTCATGCATACGGAGTTTGCACCGGCGGGTGACCAGCCAACGGCCATCAAAGAACTCGCCGCCGGTGTCTTGGACGGCGAGCGCGATCAGGTGCTGCTGGGCGCCACCGGCACCGGTAAGACCTTCACCATGGCCAAGGTGATCGAGGAAACCCAACGCCCCGCCATCATCCTCGCCCCCAACAAGACGCTGGCGGCGCAGCTTTATGGCGAGTTCAAGGGCTTCTTCCCGGACAACGCGGTCGAGTATTTCGTGTCGTACTACGACTACTACCAGCCCGAAGCCTATGTGCCGCGCAGCGATACCTATATCGAGAAGGAGTCGCAGATCAACGAACAGATCGACCGGATGCGCCACTCGGCCACCCGGGCGCTGCTGGAACGCGACGACGTGATCATCGTGGCCTCGGTCTCGTGCATCTACGGCATCGGCTCGGTCGAGACCTACGGGGCGATGACGCAGGATCTGAAGGTAGGGAACGAATACGACCAGCGGCAGGTGATGGCCGATCTGGTGGCTCAGCAATACCGCCGCAACGATCAGGCCTTCCAGCGCGGCAGCTTCCGGGTGCGGGGCGATTCCCTGGAAATCTGGCCCGCCCACCTGGAAGACCGCGCGTGGAAACTCTCGTTCTTCGGCGAAGAACTTGAGGCCATCACCGAATTCGACCCCCTGACCGGCGAGCGCACCGACACGATGGAGCAGATCCGCGTCTATGCGAACTCGCACTACGTCACGCCGAAACCGACGATGCAGCAGGCGATTCTCGGCATCAAAAAGGAGCTGCGCCAGCGCCTCGACCAGCTGGTGGGCGAGGGCAAACTGCTGGAAGCGCAGCGGCTGGAACAGCGCACCAATTTCGACCTGGAAATGCTCGAAGCCACCGGCGTCTGCAACGGGATCGAGAACTACTCGCGCTATCTGACCGGCCGCGCACCGGGCGAGCCGCCCCCGACCCTGTTCGAATTCATCCCCGACAACGCCATCGTTTTCGCCGATGAATCCCACGTCAGCGTACCGCAGATCGGCGGCATGTACCGGGGCGACTACCGGCGGAAATTCACGCTGGCCGAACACGGGTTCCGCCTGCCCTCCTGCATGGACAACCGTCCCCTCAAGTTCGAGGAATGGGACGCCATGCGCCCGCAGTCGGTCTTCGTCAGCGCCACCCCGGCCAAGTGGGAACTGGAGCAGACCGGCGGCGTCTTCACCGAACAGGTGATCCGTCCCACGGGCCTCTTGGACCCCGAGGTTGAAATCCGCCCCGTCGAGATGCAGGTCGACGACCTGCTGGACGAGGTGCGCAAGGTTTCGGCCAAGGGGTTCCGCACGCTGGTCACCACGCTGACCAAACGCATGGCCGAAGACCTTACCGAATACATGCACGAACAGGGCATCAAGGTCCGGTACATGCATTCCGACATCGACACGATCGAGCGGATCGAGATCCTGCGCGACCTGCGGCTGGGGGCCTTCGACGTGCTGGTGGGCATCAACCTGCTGCGCGAGGGGCTCGACATTCCCGAATGCGGTCTGGTCGCCATTCTGGACGCCGACAAAGAGGGCTTCTTGCGCTCGGAAACCTCGCTGATCCAGACCATCGGCCGCGCCGCCCGCAACGCCGAGGGCCGCGTGATCATGTATGCCGACCGCATCACCGGCAGCATGGAGCGCGCGCTGGAAGAAACCAACCGCCGCCGCGCCAAACAGATCGCGTACAACGAGGAACACGGCATCACGCCCGAGACGGTGAAGAAGAATGTCGAGGATGTTCTGGCCGGGCTTTATGCCGGCGACGTGGACATGAACCGCGTCACCGCCACCATCGACAAACCGATGCACGGCGCCAACCTCGAGGCCCATCTGGACGGGTTGCGCGATCAGATGCGCAAGGCGGCCGAGAACCTGGAATTCGAAGAGGCCGCCCGCATCCGGGATGAGATCAAGCGTCTGGAAGCGGTCGATCTGGCCGTCGCCGACGACCCCATGGCGCGCCAATGGGCGGTCGAGAAAGCCTCGGAAGACGCGGTCCGGTCGCAGGGGCGGTCAACGGCTGGACGGCCGGGGCAGCGGGGTGGAAATGTGAAGAGACGGAAGAGGTAAATTGAATAAGCAAAAGGTTTCGAGCAAACACCACTACGTCGCTAAAGCGATACTTCGTAACTTCTGTGTGACTGGTGAGTCTCTGTATTATTTATCTAAGCAATCTGGCTCTACGGTTCCGGAGCGCCGTAACATCGACAGTGTTTTTCGGCGAATGCACTTTAACTCCTTCGAACGCAGCGATGGTTCCAAAGATGATACTATTGAGAAGTTCTTCGCATATGAATTGGACAATTACATTCCCGACTGGGTGGGTGCTTTTCAGCGTGCACTCGACACCGGCATTCTGACCTTTCCCAGTAAGGATCTTCGGTATAGGTTCATTCAATTTTTTTACAATCATATGAAAAGGTCCCCAGACTTCATTGACCCGATTGTCCAAGAGGTCGCGAAGGAGACTTTCACAGCTGACTTGGCAAGCGAATTTGAGGCCAAGTACCGCCCCTTGACCGAAGACGAGAAGTTACGTCTCAACGATGAGAACTTCAGAGCGCGGGCTTTGCGAAATAGCCGAGTAGAGAACTTTGGGCGTCAATCTCCAAAAATTCTTTCTAGGCTTGAAAAGATGAAGATCGTTATCGGCACTCCAAAGCGCGCGAACAAACAGTTCATTGTCTCCAGCAATCCTGTCGCACGGTTTGAAAATTATCCAAAGCAAGAGTTAGGTGAATTAGGTGTCGAGGAGTGGACAACGTTTTCACCAAAAATTGCAGTAGGCTTCGTCGCTGACCATTCGGCTCCCGACTGCATACTATTTGACGATAACGTCGTACGAAGGATGAACCGTGCCTTGACAAAAAATAGTCGAGCGGTTGCATCCGCTTCACAACGATTGCTTCGGTCGCTTGCAAACTCAGAGTGGTGAGCGGGCATGGGGCGGGTTTCAACCCTTCGCTGCGTTAACTTTCAATGCCTTTCGGATTAAAGTGCCCTACTGCTTCCCAACTCTTAATCCACGCTTGCCACCCACCTCCCCGTCCTCCACGTTTGAAATCACAAATTGTGATTCCAAACGGCTGCCATGACGAACGCCAAGAACTTGCCCTCTACACATGAGGTCCAAAGCGCCATTCACCGGGTGCGCGGCACCCGCGTGGTGCTGGCCGAGGATCTGGCGCGGTTCTACGGAAAGTCCGTCAGCGCCTTCAATCAGGCGGTCTCGCGCAACAAGGACCTGTTCGAAGGCTACCGCTTTCAGCTGACCGATGCCGAGGTGGCCGATTTGATATCACGGAATGTGATTTCAAAGCCCAAAGGCCGCGGCGGGCGGCGGGTCAATCCGTGGGTCTATACCGATTACGGCGTGGCCATCGCCTCGACCCTGTTCAAGGACCCGCGCGCGATCAAGATCACCCGCATGATCACCGAGGCCTTCGTCGACGGCGCCAACGCCCTGGCTGAAACCCCACGCAGCGCGCCCGAGATCCTGCCGCCCGAAGGTACACCCGCCCCACTGCTGCCCAATGGCGAGCAGTTGAGGGCGCTGGCCGAAAACATCCTCGATTCCGGGCAGCAGAGCCTGGTCGACTACATCGCCAACCCCACCACCAAGCGCCAGCAGGCGGTGGCGACGATCATGAAGACCCTGGCCGAAACCGCAGGCGAAGAGGTGCGCACCCAGCACGAGCGTCTGCGCCTGCGCATCGCTGAACGGTTGGCCGCGGGCGATTACGCCGATGACGATGACCGCAAGCGGCTGATCGAACTGCTGCAGGCGATGAAGGGTTAAAGCCCCAGTTCCGCCCGCATCTTTTTCGTCAGCTTGGCCACGACCATCTCGTAGGACGTCACGATGTGGTCGCGCAGGGACGCATCGCTCATCCCGCGTTCGTCGTAAACCTGCAACCATTTCATGCCGCGCGAGGCCAGATAAGGCGCGGGGCGGATGCCGGGCTGATCCTGCAGCACCTCATAGGCCAGATCGGTGGCCTTGAAGGTAAAGGCGTCCTTGCCGTCGTTCCAGCCGCAGATCGCGAACACCTTGCCGCCCACTTTCCATACATCCGCATTGCCCCACTGCACGACGTGGCTTGTGGCCTTGAGAGAGGCGCAGAAGGCGTTGAATTCGTCTCGGGTCATGACGCCGATCCTGACCGGCCGGCAAGGATTTCGCAAGCAAACATGACCTGTCGGGCCTAACCGAACAGGTCTTGCAGAACGTCGCCGATCTCAACCGTCGCCGCGCTGGACCAGTCTGGCCGATAGGACGGTTTTCGCACCTGATACTCGGTTCCGGTGCCGGTGCCCGACCAGACGCCATCGAAGAACAGAGCGCGCTCCTTGCGCCGCCGGGGGCGTATTTCAGGTGGCCGCCGCCAATACATGATCGCGCGTCGAGCGCCGGCCACATCCCCGGCCTTCCACCTGCGCACCCATACGGCCCGGTCTATGGCCCCGGTGTTGTAGTGAAAGGACAAGGCCGCGCCCAACTGCGCCTCGGTCAGGGCGTGGCCGGAAAAGGCCGTTTCCACCGCAGGCAGATAGTTGGTGCGGATGGCCCACTCATACACTTCAAAGCAGCGCCGCAAGGTCTGAGGGTTGTCCAGATAGCGCGGCCAGACCGTGTGGCCCGAGGCCGACGTGATCCCCACGCTCCAGGTCCAGACATCAACGGAATCCAGATAGGCCTCGCGCACGATCGCTTCGTGCGCGATAAGCTCGGCTGCAATACGCGGCGTGATCTTGTAAGGCATCAGGCCATCCCCGAGTGGCGGCCGATGTCACCCCTTGTCCCAATGGGCGATGACATCATAGCCCATCGGCGTCGGAGGTCCTTCAAGATACTCGGCAAACTGGCCCCACAACTCGGCAACCTTGGGGGCGTTTGCGTTTGATGTCGCCTCGCTTTCGACGATCGAGATCACATAGCCGCTGCCATCCTCGTTCATCACATTCGTAAAGCAGTGCATACCGGGCATGCCCATGATCTGATCCTTCAGATCGTTCATTCGGGCCGTGGCGGCCTCGCGGGTGCCGGGCTTCATCTTGAACTGGGTAACGCGTGCAAACATGGTTATCCTCCCTCGCATGGGGTCCAGACCCCGAACCGCGGCAAACTGCCAGCGGACGGTATGATCCTACCACGTCCTGCCCAAATCACGCAGGGACACAGGCAACGCGGTCATCTGCGAGAAAAGGTTCAACCATGAAGATAGGCGTCTTCAAGGACCGTCACGGGCGGACAAATTTGGCGTTTCCGACAGCCCGGGGTTTGGGCGCCGCGCTTTGCGTGGACGCAGGAGCCTGGACCGGCACAGCCGACCGCGTCGCGGCCCGGACACTGGACTCGCATGCGATCCCGTCGCCGTCAGGGTCGTTGCGTTTGTGGTACCCAAGCTGTCCCTCGCGCATCGGTCCAAGACCAACGGAGCGAGCCGCGTCGCAACCAGCCAGCGCCACAAGGTGCATCACGGCTTCGGTCCGCTCCAGATCCGAGGTCCGGAGATATACGCCCAGCGCGATCATCCCAGTCGTCAGCGGCAGGGCCAGCACCATCAGCAGAATGCGCAGCGGGGACAGCGCATGTCGGCGCAGGGCATCAGCCTTGCGCTGGCGACGTGCCAAGCGTGGATCTGGTGCGGGTTCGTTGTATACGGTTGTCTTCAGCTTCATAAGCTTGGCGATACACCAACTATGTGGCAAAGCCGAGGCATCGGAATGACGCAATCCAGCGAGGGCGCCACGTGAACACTCGAAACCCATTTCGCCCGGTCGACGAGACTGCGTGGGAACTGGCCCTTGATCTTATCGCGCAGGCCCGTTTTGCCGCCCTGGCCGTGGTACATCCAGACAACGGACTGCCGTCGATAAGCCGCATCGCATTGGCCACCGACAGTGCTGGATGGCCGCTGACCCTGATCTCGGACCTAGCGGAGCACTCACGCGCGTTGGAGGCAAATCCGGCCTGCGCGTTGCTGATCGGCGAGCCCGCTGACAAAGGTGATCCACTGACCCACCCCCGGCTGACCCTGCACTGCACGGCGCGCCCGATCCCACGGGCGACCGAGGAGCATACCGCGCTTCGGGCACGCTACTTGTCACAGCGCCCGAAGGCCGGGCTATATGTCGACTTCGCGGATTTCCGTTTTGTGCGTTTTGAGATTGTCGATGGGCTTCTCAATGGCGGGTTCGGCAAAGCGTGGAAGATGACACGCGAAGACCTTTGCCCGCCATCAGATCAGCGAACGACGTGAACTGCGCAACTGGCGTGGCGCACCACATGCGTCGCGGTCGAGCCGAGCAACAGATCCTGCATCCCCGGTCGGTGCGACGCCATGATGATCAGGTCAGGTTTGTTGGTTTCCGCCCAATCCAGAATCGTGCGCCCCGAATGGCCCTCGACCACAACGCCCTTGGCGTTCGGTAGCTTGGCGGCCAGAGTGTTCAGCTCATCCTGGATCGCGCGCCGCGCTTCGGTCAGGTATTCGGCCGGCATGTAAGAGATTGCGTAGTCCGGAATATGCTCGACAACATGCAACAGGGTCACTTTGGCATCTGGCGTCGCCAACAACTTGGCCAGCTTCAGCGGCCCCGACGTGTCACGCTCGGCATCGAAGGAAATCGGGACAAGAATATTGTGATACATGGTTGGCGCCTCCTTGAGTTTCGCGTTCAGATAGCAGTAGTCAAAGTCTTCTGACCTTGATTCAGGTCAGGATCAGTCAAATGTTTCGGCCACGTCGTACATCACCGGCTCGAAGCTTTTGCACAATTCGTTGATCTTGCGGTTACGCTCGCGCATTTCAGGCGTTCGCAGCATGGCCAGAAAATCTTCCCGCCGCTCCCACTGCGAATAGTTCGCGATGCGGGTCTGGGCATCGTTGACATGCAGTCCGGCCGCGACAAAACCGGGCTGCTTGGAAATGAAGTTCGCATAGGCGTCGGTCAACGCTTCCAGCAGGTCCTGGCAGGTTCCGGGGGTCATTTCGAAAGTGGTGATAACGGTCTGAACACTGGCGTCTTTTGATATCTTCGGCATCGGTCATCTCCCTTGTCTGACCCAAGCCTAGCACAGGTTTTTCAAACGTCCTGCCTTTCGTTGAGCTGGCGCGAAAAAGTTTCCGAAAAATGAACCGAGCGCTAACCTTCCGTTAACCAAGGTTGATGATCCTGCGCCAATGGCCCGCCTAATCGCCTTCCTGTGTGCAAGCCTTGTGTTTTCGACTCCGGCCGTCGCCGGGGCGTGGCTGCGTGAAAAAGGCGCCTCGTTCACCTCGTTGGCCCTGACGGCGTTTTCCGAGCCCGGGAAGGACATCCGCTTCAAGTCCTCGCTCTATGGGGAATGGGGCATGCGCCCAAACCTGACGCTGGGTTTGGACGCGGAAGAGCATCAGGACCTCTACGGTCATGCCGTGGTGTTTGCGCGCCTACCGGTTGCCGAATTTTCCAACGGTGGGCGGCTGGCGGCCGAGTTGGGTGTCGGCGCGCATCACCGTGAAACCCGCGCATGGGCGATGTACAAGGCAACCCTGTCTTGGGGCAAAGGATTTCAGGCCCGATATGGCAGTGGTTGGCTGGCGGCTGATGCCGCGCTGGAATACCGAAGCCATGACGCTCTGATCCGCAAACTGGACCTGACAGTGGGTTTGTCGTCGCACCGTCGGGTCAATCCCCTGCTCCAGATCGAAACGTCCTATGTACCTGGCCGCCCGCTCTATTGGAGCGCGCGGCCCTCGGCGATGTTTCGATCCGAAAGCGGCCCAAACACCTGGATAATCGGGGTCGAGCGTAACGCCGCCGAGGACGGGCAAGGCCTGAGATTCGCGCTGTGGCGCGAGTTCTGAATGCAGCGCGCCGGCCGCTCCAAAAGCGACCGGCCGACCCGGATCAGACCTCGATCCGCATGATCACCGAAACTTCACCGCTCAAGGCCTCGGACCAACGCAACTTGATCTGGTCCTGGTTTGTCCCCTGCTGCAACTGAACATAGGGGGCCGAATAGCGCAGGGTTCCAAAGGCGGTTCTCAGCCCGTCCAGCACGACGACGCTGTCACAGCTGCGGGCCTGCCCACCAAAGGGGAATGCACCATCCGAGTCTACCGTCCAGGCAGAGGCCGCCGTATTCTGTTCGTGTCGGACCCGCAGCGGGTTCGCGGTCTTGAGTGTCACGTTGTGATACGTGTTGTCTGCGAACGTGACATTCACATGCCGATCAGAATTCAGATCGGCAAAAGTTGTATCAACCTTTTCCACGCGGTCGATTGACCCGTTCGCCGTTCGGAACTTGTTGCCCGTGACCGTCATTCCGTTCAGGAAATGCCCGACGCCATGCGGGCGCACGACGATATAGGCGAACCACGGGGCAACATCACTTGAATAGAAGATGTTGTCGGTGATGCTCATGGCGCTGAAGGAATAGCCCGAGGTGTAGTCGGGCTCGGCATCGCGCTCATTGCTCCACTCGATGAAACAGTTGTCGACATAATTGTCGGCGATCGAAGAGCTGTTGTAGGCCCCGATCATCACCAAACCTGCATTGCGCACACCGTTCGACACGCTGTCGCCCTGAAAGAAATGGTTGCCCAGAACCAGGTTGTTGTCTCCACCCAGAACCGCGAAGTGGTGGAAACGAACGGCCCTGTTGTGGCGCAGCTTGACGTCGTTGGCATTGGCGTTGATGGCAATCGAACTGCGGTCGGGCACGTCCAGAGACTCCTCGCTGGACAGGAACTGGCAACCGTCGATCAACATGCCCTGGCACCCCACCCCGATCGAAGTGATACCGCGGTCCAACGGGCGGCTGACAAAGCAGTTCTTCAAAACGAACGTGTTCCCGCCCGGCGACAGGCGGATCGCGCTGCAGCGCCCGTTGCATTGAAACTCGATGTCTTCCATGGCGAATTTCTGGAGCGCACTGAAGCCCGAGAAATCCAACAGGTACTTGAAATCAACGAACGTGAAGGTCTGCGTGCCAGCCGCATCATAGATGGGTGCGTTCAAGGTGATCTCACCGGCACCTTCATCCTTGGACCGAACATAGATCTCACGTCCAACGCCGCTGCCCTGAACCAACGACCCGACCGGGATATTGGCCACGTTGGCCACACCGGACAACTTGTAGGGATCCGCCGGGTCGTATGTTGCGACAGAGGTAAAGGTCTCGGTGTCCCATGAGGCGCTGCTCTTGACGTCGAACTGCCCGTTGCGGATCACGCGGCGAGTGGAGTAGCTGCCGCGATTGGGCACGGCGGCCTGCATGTCGATCGGCTCGGACACCGAGATCTTGCGGCCGCCCAGGTCCAGCGATTCATGATCCGAGTTGTTCAGCAGCGCCTGAAACGCCTTTTTGAAGGCCAGGGCTTCATCGCCGAAGGCGGAGATGTAAGTCGGCAGATCGAAATTCTTGGTCAGAAGAAGCATCTTGTCATCAGGCATCGTGACCGTGCCCTCAAAGTCGACCTCCGCGTCCAGCCCAACATCCTGTGCCAGGTGGTAGGTTCCCTGCGGCACATAAATGCGGCGACCTCCCGCGGCTTGGTCTGCCGCCTCGAACGCGGCCGAGTCATCGGTCACACCATCTCCAATCGCGCCATAGTCCCGCACGTCCACAAGGCTGATCATATCGCGCAAGAAGACCCCGGTGACATCGGTAATTTCGATATCATCAATCCGAACGAGCGCGCCGTTTGCCCCCTCGATATCGAGGCCGAAATGCCCGTATAGGGCCGAAATGCCCCAAGGCATGTCCACGCCCGGCCGCTGCCCAATCCCAACGATGGCGGTGACCTCGTGCACCACGCCATAGGCCGACAGTTGAATGGCCGGGCCCTTCTCGGTCAGTCCGGAAAGGTGCACGTCGCCGGCCCCTCCGGCCCATCCAGCGATCCGGACCTGCGGCAATGGCCCGCTGATCGCTTTGACCCGCGCCTTGATCTGCAAATAGCAGCCCGGCAGAAGCGGCGTCCGCCCCATGTACCTCAGTTGCTGCGTGGCATTGACCTTCAGTATCTCAAGACAGCCGCCAAACTCCGCATCAGCAGGCACGAACACTCCAGTCCCCGATCCGTCATAGGTCGGTGAGCCCGGAGTGCCGTCGCCGCTGGACCACACATCCAGACCATTCGCGAATTGCGGCGGCGTGAAAACGATGCCATCGGTGATTGCCTTGTTCATTGAATACCCTTTCCCAAACGCGCCCACTCTTCAGGCTATGGCGCATGCCAAATTCCGGATCCGGAAGCCGCCCGGACACGCTGGTCTGAGTATCGGAAAGGGATTAACCGTCGCTCATATCATCGTAACGGTGGGTGTTGCATCAGGCCGATGGGTCGGAGTTGCCAAGCAGCTGCACTCCGTTGATCTTCCAGCCGTTTTCCAGCTGAACCATCTGATAGTCCAGGATGTGAACCCGGCCGTTCGCATCCACCACCATCACTTTCTGCCACCAGAAACCAGAAATCTGCCGCAATTCCAGAAATCGGATCTCAGCTGGGCGCCAGACCATTGGATAGCCGTTGCGCACCATCGCGCCAAAATTCTCAGGCGTGCGGAACATTGTCTGGATGTTGGGGCTGGCGAAGTTGAAGGCCGTGGCGAAGTCATCGGCCTTGAAGGCTTCAATCTGCGCAGCAATATTGGCTTCGATGTCGCCACTTTGGGCAACTGCGGCTGTTGCCAAACCGGCGCTCAAGGAAACTGCAAGCAAAAGTCGACGCATGGGGCCACCTCCTGCCGGAAAGGTAGTCCCATGCAGTATGTGGTCAAATCAGGCCAGGTCTCCGGCCAAGGCCTTGTCGATCAGTGCAATCGTTTCGGGGACGCCATAAAGGGCGATGAAGCCGCCGAACCGAGGGCCTTGGCTGGCGCCCAACAACACCTCGTAAAGGGCTGTGAACCAGCCGCGCATCGGGTCAAAGCGCTCGCGGCCGATGGAATAGACCACCGATTGCAGAGCTTCGTCCTCGACCGGACCGTCATAGGCTTCAAGCGCGGATTTCAGGGCCTCAAGCGCCTCGCGCTCTTGCTCCGTCGGCGCCCGATGCTTGCGTGTCGGCTTCACGAAGTCGTTGAAGTAGCGCACTGCAAAACCGGCGGCTTTGTCGAGGTCCGGGTGGCTTTCGGCCGTGGCTTCGGGCGCATAGCGGCGGATGAAGCCCCACAGCGTCTCCTTGTCCTCGGCACCTGAAACCGACGCGAGGTTCAGCAGCATTGCAAAGGGTACGATCAACGTCGATTCCGGCACGTCACCGCCGTGAATGTGCCAGACCGGGTTGTTCAACTGAGCCTTCAGATCCTGCCCGGGGTAGGCACGCAACTGCTGATGGTACTCATCATACGCCTTGGGGATGACGTCAAAGTGCATCCGCTTTGCCGTCTTCGGCTTTTGATACATGAAATAGGCCAGACTCTCGGTCGGCGCATAGGTCAGCCACTCGTCGATCGAAACACCGTTTCCGGACGACTTCGAGATTTTCTGCCCGTTTTCATCGAGGAACAGCTCATACGAGAAATGCTCGGGCGCACGGCCGCCCAGCGCGCGGCAGATCGCGTCATAGATCTTTTCGTTGGTCGCATGTTCCTTGCCATACATCTCGAAATCGACGCCCAACGCCGCCCAGCGCGCCCCGAAATCCGGCTTCCACTGCAACTTCACATTGCCGCCGGTCACGGGCAGCGTCCACTCCTTGCCATCTTCATCATCGAAGGTGACCGTGTAGGTCTCGGCGCACACCTTTTTCATCGGGACATAAAGGACCCGGCCCGTTTCCGGATGGATCGGCAGAAAGATCGAATAGGTCTGCTGACGCTCCTCCCGCAGGCTTTTCAGCATGATGGCCATGATGTCGTCATAACGTTCGACTGCACGCTTCAGGATTTCGTCAAACTGACCCGAACGATAAAAGTCGCGCGCCGAATAGAACTCGTATTCAAACCCGAACGTATCAAGGAACCGACGCAGCATGGCGTTGTTGTGTTCACCAAAGCTGGGATACTCACCGAACGGATCAGGGACAGAAGTCAGTGGCTGCTGCAGATAGGCTTCAAGGGCCTCTGGGTTTGGCACGTTGCTGGGGACCTTGCGCATCCCGTCCAGATCGTCCGAAAAGCAGATCAGCTTAGTGGGAATGTCCGACAGGGCCTCGAAGGCGCGTTTGACCATCGTGGTCCGCGCCACCTCACCGAAAGTGCCGATATGCGGCAGGCCCGACGGGCCATATCCCGTTTCGAACAGAACGAAGCCCTTTTCCGGTGGAGACTTCTGATAGCGTTTGAGCAACCGGCGCGCCTCTTCGAAAGGCCAGGCCTTTGACGTCATGGCGGTTTCACGCAGTTCAGACATTTCGTTCGTTCTCCATCGGGAAATCAGCGACGGTCGCGCAATGCGACCGATCGGCATCTCCTATTGTGCAGATGCAGCGTGAGTCAATGACCGCAGGCGAGAAACGCCGCCCCTGCTACGATTTCAGACGGTTGCTCGTGACCAGAAACACGGCCTGACCCGCTTGCAGATCGACCAACTGCAGACATCCAGGATTGGCTGCAATAAAATCGCAGACGGCCTGCTTCACCGAGGCTTTCCCCTCGTCATCATGCCAGTTCCAGTCATCGAAGATAAGAAAACAAACGGTTTTCAGCTTCCTCAAGTACGACAATATATCCGCCTGAACACCGTCATAGTAGTGGTTGCCGTCAACGTAGACAAAATCCAGGCTTTTGTCGGGCACCGCGGATGCCGCTTCCGCGGATCTCTTCCGAACAAAGATCTTTTCGTTAGGCAAATGTGCCCGTCTAGACTGCGTCCACTCAAAAATTTCGTCCATGTCGCCCTGATTTTGCGCGACCTTCCCCCATACATCCTGTTCGGGAATTGCGGCATGCACTCGTATGGATCAACCAGAAAATATTTTGCGATGCTGCCCGCACTCAGAACCATCTCCGAAAAAATTGTCCATCCAGACGCCGATTTCAGCGCCCGCAGATTTGGTAGTCATACATTGAGTCAAGAATCGCCTTGGGTCCGTCGGCGCCTTTCCAAAGAGTTTCCTGATTTTTCTGCTGCTCAATGACGTTCGTTCAACCGTTTCCGCCAGATCTGTTGCTCAGGGTGAATTGGCCCCTGCGCGGACCGACTACGAAACACTTACCATGTTGTGACCGATAGGCGGCAAACGCGCAACTCTGCTGGTCAACGCATTCGCCGTACTTGCAATTCCAGACTAAGGTGGCTGGCGAAACAATATGTTGAACCCGCGCGCCCCGCCCCATATCGTGCGCGATCAAAGACAGCCAAGCAGGACGTTCCCATGACCCAACCCGTTTCCCACCCGATGTCGCCGCAGGATTGCCTTGTGGCTATCATGGTGGCCGTTTCAGCCTCGGACGAGAACATCCGCACCGTCGAACTGGTCAAGATCGAGACAGCCGTGAACATGCTGCCTGTTTTTGCCGACTACGATATTGACCGTATGCGCCGGGTTTCGCAGATCGTGTTTGACCTGTTCGAGCAGGAAGATGGTCTGGACGCATTGTTTGGCCTGATCCGGGACAACTTGCCTGAGCGGTTGAACGAAACGGCTTATGCTCTGGCCTGCGATGTCGCCGCCGCCGATGGCTCGCTGGCCGAGACCGAACTGCGGCTGCTGGAGGAGATCCGGTATGAGTTGGAGATCGATCGGCTGCACGCCGCAGCGATCGAGCGGGGCGCGCGGGCGCGTCACACCGTCTGATCGGATTCAGCTGCCGTAAAGCGCGCCCCAGCGCTCGATGAGGGCCTGCTGCAGTTTGCGAGACCTGCGATTCCAGCTGCGCGCGCCTTCAGGGCGTTCGCGGCTTTCACGCGCGATGGTCGCCCGATGCGGAAGATCGGCAGTGAATATCGCAAAGGCCAACTCGGATCCTTCGGCGGTGGTCAGATACCCGCCCAAGCCAGATACAAAGTTCAGGGTTCCGGTCTTGGCGTCGACCTTGATCGGGTGCCCTTGGATCCGCTGGCCTTTGGCGTCGGTCAGGGTAAACGGCTTCAACAGATGTCGCAGCGTTTCATGTTGCTGAGCGGCCACCAGAACTTTGACCAGGCCAGACGGCACCATTCGCGAAGCATCGCCCAACCCCGAATGATCCACCATAGCAATACCGGACGCGCCATAGGTCTGAGCCGACCAGCGATTCATCTCATCCGCGGACTCTGCCAGTGTTTGCGGCCGCCTACCCCGCGCGACGGTCGCAGCCAGCCCCACCATCTCGGCCGTGAGGTTGGTCGAATATTTCAGCATCCCTTTCACTATGCTGGTAAGTTCATCGCTCTGATGCGTGACCAGAACGGTGCCGCTGGGGGCCTCGCGTGTGACTTGAACCCGCCCCAGGACGATGCCGTTCACCCGGGCCAGAGTGCGGAACACATCCCCGGCATACAAACCCGGTTTGCGCACGGGCAACCACCTGGCGCCGCCGCTGCCCAGCGCGCCCTTGGCAACTGTCCAGCGGTCCTGCCGCGCGCTGGGTTGATAGCTGTAGACCGGAAGGTTGCGATTTTCGATCCGCATCGCGGCCATTTCCACCGACGGCGTATAACTGGCACTTCGTGCGTCCATGGTCACGTCATAGCTGGACCCTTGGCGTTTCCACTCGAAATGCACGCGATTGAAGTTCAGGGAAATTCCACTGATCGCAGGGCTATAGCCCACATGATCAGGCTGACCGGGGTCTATGCTGAATACATAGGGCAATGCGCCGCTGTAAACTTTGAACGCCCCACGAACCTCGGTCAGTCCGGCCTTGCGCAGGTTGGCGGCCATCGTGGCCAGAGCATCGGTATCCAATACCGGATCGCCGCCTCCGGCCAGTATCAGATCACCCTTGAGGATTCCGTTTTCGATCGGGCCGTCTGCAATCAGCTTTGTTTCGAACCGATGGTCCGGGCCCAGAACGTCCAGCGCGTAAAGCGCGGTCAGGGCTTTGGCGACACTGGCCGGCGGCAAGCCGCGGGCCCCGCCGAATTCCTCCAGTTGCGCGCCGGTTTTCACGTCTGCCACGGCGAAGACCACTTCGCCCTTCAATCGCGCCGCCTGAATGATGCGTTCGGCACCGCTCAACTCGGCGCCACGGGCAACAGGCCGCAATGAGACCGTTGGCGCCCCGGCAAGACCCGCGGTGGGGATCAGAAGCGAACCGGCGCCGGCCAGAAAGAAACGTCTCGAAATACGATCAGTCATGGGTCAAATAAAATCCCAGAGATCACAGGCAAACAACCATGCACCTGAATTATGTGCCCATCGGGGCTGTTCAGGCAACACCTGTCAGGTCCAGCCGCCTTTGGAGCGTATCTGAGTCGAGCTGACATCGACCATCGGCACGTTCACGAAACACCAGGCCGGCGCATCGGCCCGACCCAAAAGATGCCGCGCCGTTCCGTCAATCCGGTATTTGCCATAGACACGCGCCGCCGGTGACATGCGCGCCGAAATCCGATCTCCGGGGCGCGCCACCACGCCCACAGGAACGGTGTCCATGATCAACCGCCAGTCCTTCCATTTGTGAAACTGGGCCAAGTTGTCAGCCCCCATCAGCCAAACGAACCGAACCTGCGGATAAAGCCGCCGCAAGGCAGCAAGTGTGTCAGCCGTAGCGCGGGTGCCGGTCAGATCCTCTATGTCAGTCACCTCAACCTTGGGATGCCGCATGATGGACCGTGCAGCCTCAACTCGCTGATCGATCGGAGCCGGGCCGCGAGACTTCAGCGGATTTCCCGGCGACACCAACCACCAGACCCGATCCAAACCAAAAGCCTTCATCGCCTCCAGTGTAACGTGCACATGCCCCTGATGCGGTGGATCGAACGATCCCCCGAACAGCCCCACGACCTGACCGGGCCGCGCATATGGTATCGCGCTTCGCAACATCCCCTGCTGTAGTCCAGAACTCGCCGGCCTTGTCAATCAACAGGTTGCACAGCATCGCCCAAACCGACCGCCCCCGATCGCACCACTTCGGCACACCAGCCGCCATGCCCACGCACGGCAGAGTACCCCCCGTTGCCCAACGCCTCTTCCATCCTGCTGCAAGGCGCGCAGATAACCGTGATCCGCAAAATGGCGGTGCCGACCTGAACCTCGCGCCCTTTGAGAGCGCCCAGATTGATGCCGGAAACCACCAGATTGCGCCGCAGCACATCCGGTGTGACCGGACCTTGTCCCAAAAAGCTGCCGATCGCGGCAAGATGCTCGTGCTGAATCAGGGTCACCGCACGCTTCCCCGGGCGACTGCGATCGCCCTCAACCCCGTCTTCCCGGATCATGGCCTGACCCAGCGCGATCATGTCCAATCGTCGCCCCGGTCTGACGCCGATCCATTCGATCCGTCCGGCCTTGGCCCAACCCGATACCAATTGCGCAAGTTCCGGCATTGCCAGCATCCTTCTTAGTCCGGTCAGGCCGGCGCATCAGACCAGCCAGTAATTCGCCAAAGCATCAGCTTGCCCCGCCCGTCCCGCTTGGCTATCAAGCGGGTCAACCTGAATTCCCCGACCCAGAGGACGCGACATGGCCGCCTATCAATATGTCTACCACATGCAGGGTGTCTCAAAGACCTATCCCGGTGGCAAGAAGTGCTTTGAAAACATTCACCTGAGCTTTCTGCCCGGCGTAAAGATCGGTGTCGTCGGCGTGAACGGCGCCGGTAAGTCGACCCTGATGAAGATCATGGCCGGCCTCGACACCGATTTCACCGGCGAGGCGTGGGCCGCCGAGGGCGCCAAGGTCGGCTATCTGCCACAGGAACCTCAGTTGGACGAATCCCTGACCGTCCGCGAAAACGTCATGCTGGGCGTGGCCGAGAAAAAGGCCAAGGTCGACCGCTTCAACGAAATCGCGATGGAGATCGCCGAGAACTACTCGGACGAACTGATGGAAGAGATGACCGCCCTGCAGGACGCGATCGACGCGGAAAACCTGTGGGACCTCGACAGCCAGATCGACGTGTCGATGGAGGCGCTGCGCTGCCCGCCGGACGATGCCAACATCGCCAACCTCTCGGGCGGTGAGAAACGCCGCGTGGCGCTGTGCAAGCTGCTGCTGGAAGCGCCCGACATGCTGCTCTTGGACGAACCGACCAACCACCTGGACGCCGAGACTATCGCCTGGCTGCAACAGCACCTGATCGACTACAAGGGCACCATCCTGATCGTCACGCACGACCGCTACTTCCTTGATGACATCACCGGCTGGATTCTCGAGCTGGACCGCGGCCGTGGCATTCCGTACGAGGGCAACTATTCCTCGTGGCTGGAACAGAAGGCCAAGCGGCTGGAGCAGGAAGCCCGCGAGGACAAGTCCAAGCAGAAGACCCTGCAGCGCGAACTGGAATGGATGCGTCAGGGGCAAAAGGCGCGTCAGGCCAAATCCAAGGCCCGCATCAACGCCTACAACGAGTTGGCCGAACAGTCCGAGCGCGAAAAGCTGATCCGCGCCCAGATCGTCATCCCCAACGGCCCGCGCCTGGGCAGCAAGGTGATCGAGGTCAACGGGCTGGCCAAGCATATGGGCGACAAGCAATTGATCGAGAACCTGTCCTTCAGCCTTCCGCCGGGCGGCATCGTCGGCGTCATCGGTCCCAACGGCGCCGGTAAGTCGACCCTGTTCAAGATGCTGACCGGCCAGGAAAAGCCCGATGCCGGCACCATTGAATACGGCGACACGGTACAACTGTCCTATGTCGATCAGTCGCGCGACGATCTCAACGACAACGACACCGTGTGGGAGGCGATCACCGGCGGTGCCGAAATCATCCAACTGGGTGACGCGCAGGTCAATTCCCGCGCCTATTGCTCGTCCTTCAACTTCAAGGGCGGCGACCAGCAGAAAAAGGTCTCGCTGCTGTCAGGGGGTGAGCGCAACCGCGTCCACATGGCCCGTCTGCTAAAAGAGGGCGGAAACGTCCTGCTGCTGGACGAACCGACCAACGACCTAGACGTCGAAACCCTGCGCGCGCTGGAAGACGCGCTGGTCGATTTCGCCGGCTGCGCCGTGGTCATCTCGCACGACCGTTTCTTCCTCGACCGGATCTGTACGCACATCCTGGCCTTCGAGGGCGATGCGCATGTGGAATGGTTCGAGGGCAACTTCGAGGACTACGAAGAAGACAAGAAGCGCCGCCTTGGACCGGACGCGCTGGAGCCCAAGCGGTTGAAGCACAAGAAATTTGCGCGATAACACCCCTGATACATCTCCGGATGGATAGTGTGGGCAGAAATCAGCCCATACTATCACCGGGATGATGGACAGTTGGAGAACGGTATGGCGGAAGCGCTACCGTTGCTTGGCTTCTTTGTGCTCGCAAGCATTTCGGCGTGGGTGTCTTCGCTGATCTTGGCGTCTGTGTTTCCATTCTTCAACTTCAAGAAAGAGTATACCGAGTATCTATTGAGGGTAAGCGGCGCACCGCTCACCCGTCTTCGTCTGCTTCTGACGGATTACGGGGCTAACAGCTATTTCTTTAGGATTGATTGGGGGTACGATTCACCTGCACCAGGGGCACTCAAAACCACTCCAAATCGCAACCTTTTTCGCATGCTTCTCCTGGCACTTGCGACCTTGATTTTTACCGTGTTCCTGTGGGTCGCTGCATTCGCGATGTTCAACATCATCTCTGCACGAATCTAGAAAACGACATCCCGGCATCTGGCTGATTGCTTGTGCCGATACGGGCTCTCGGGCGTCCGAATGACATTGACTGGAGTCGACTATCAGACAGGTGACCGATCCTATTTCTTGGCCGATCCGCTAATGGATTCGTGTCCGTTCTGCCCGGATGGGACGCGATAATCTGACACCGAAAAGTCCGTAGCGGATTCGAATTCAGTTCGGCGGATTTATGTTCAAAACGCCCGCTGGCCCCTGAAAGCACAACACATTCTGCCCAACTGACCCTTGCCATATGGCCCTCTCAGTGCCATATGCAAAGAGCTTACGTTATTCTACTTCGACCTACTGTCTCCGTTTTCGGCGTTCAGTCTATCGATCCAGACAACGACGCCGGGCTGCCGCAATTCCGTGGGCAGCACTCAAACAGGAGATACGGATATGCCCGCAGGCACCGTAAAATGGTTCAACACCACCAAAGGTTTCGGCTTCATCGCACCCGAAGAGGGCGGCAAAGACGTGTTCGTGCACATTTCGTCCGTCGAACGTTCGGGCTTGACTGGTCTGGCCGACAACCAGAAAGTCACCTATGAACTGCGCGCTGGTCGCGACGGTCGCGAAAGCGCCGACAACATCGAACTGGCCTAAACCAGGTCTCTGGGGGCGACGGATGGCCGTCGCCCCCATTTTTTTGCCCGATTTCCGATCGCGCTTTCCAGACCCGGTGGGGCAGGAAAACAACATCACTTTCCGGTGAAACCCGCGCGGGAATTGACCCGATCGGCTATTCTGAACAGACTGCTATCCTGTTTTCTTTGTTGATTAGCCGAGTATTGCCATGTTCTCACGCCGCAATTTTCTGATCTCTGCCGCCGCTATCAGTGCCGTGCCTGGCACGGCCCACGCGAAGAAGAAGCCGGTCGAGTACGACCCGACTCCGCAAATCGTTCGGATCAAGAAGCAGTTTTTGCCCGGGCAATTGTTGGTCGCGCCACGTTCGTTCTACCTGTATTTCGTGACCGAGCCTCGCAAAGCCATCCGTTATGGCTGTGGCGTCGGCAAGGCCGGGCTGGAATTTACCGGAACTGCGACGATCGACGTGAAAAAGGAATGGCCCACCTGGCGCCCCACCGAAGAGATGATCGAGCGGGACCCTATTGCCTATGCCAAATTCAAGGACAATGACTATGTCCAGCCCGGTGGAGGAGACAACCCGCTTGGCGCCCGTGCCCTGTATCTGTTTCAGAATGGCGTCGACACGTATTTCCGCATCCATGGAACGACCCAGCCGCAGACCATTGGACGAGCCGTGTCGAACGGGTGCATCAGAATGCTGAATGAGCACGTGATCGACCTGTACAACCGCGTCCCGATCGGAACGGTCGTCACCGTCGTCTAAGACAGCGGTCAAGGCCCCGACCAATCCACCCCTTCGGCTTTTTCAATCTTCAGCCGTCCGTTTGGCCACGGTACACAAAGGCTTGCTGCTTGCTTGTCTGATCCGTTCAGCCAGGTCCGGACGTCTTCGGGCCGCAACAGGACACCCATACGGTGGTGGATCGGCCGCAGATCATCGTTCGGTTCGCAGGTCACTGCGGCGAACTGATCGACATGCTGACCACCGGGTGCAGTCCACCTGTCCGTAATCGCGGCAAACAACAGGGGGGTTCCATCGGCGGTTTCAATCCGCCACGCGGTTTTGCAGCGCTTTTCGCCGGTCCACTCGTACCAGCCATCAACCGGAACAACCGCGCGACCGACACCTTGAAAAGCAGATTTGTCAAAAACCGTTTCCGACCGCGCATTGATGATCGTTTCCATGACCGGTCGCCCCCGGGCATTGACGCGCCCTACGGGAATCATGCCCCACCGCATGCGCCTCGTGCCTTCAGCGGTCAGAACGATCACTTCCTGACCGGGCTGTATGTTCTGGCGCGGCTGTTCATCCGGCCAAGCAGTTTCTCGACCTAGGAATTCGGAAATCTGGGAGAACGGCCGCGTCAGAAAGAAACGCCCGGGCACGGTTTACTGCCGCTGTTTTGCGGCAGCGATCAGATCAAGGACAGCAGGTCCCAGATCATCCACGATCAGCGCAACGCCGCGCGCATTGGGGTGGATCCCGTCTGGTTGCATGAAGGTCTGCACGGCTCCGGGGTCGCCATCCGCCTGCAACCCGGAAAAAAAGCTGGAGGCATAGAGCGTGCCGAACTGGGTGGCCAGATCCGGATACATCGCATCAAACGCTTGTTTGTAGTCCGCGCCATAATTGCCCGGGGCTTGCATGCCGATCAGCAGAACCGGAACCTTGGCTGTTCGCGCCTCGGTCAGAATTTTTTCCAGGTTCGACTTCGAAACGGCCGGATCGATCCCACGAAGAACGTCGTTTCCGCCCAGCGCCACGATCATCCCGTCCACCTCTGGTGTCAGGGTCCAGCCCACACGCGCCGCACCACCGGCCGTTGTGTCCCCGGAAACACCGGCGTTGATTATCTTCACCTCCACGCCTTGCGCATCCAGCCACCGGTTCAGTTGAGGGACGAACCCATCCTCCTCGACAAGGCCGTAGCCTTGAGTCAGCGAGTCTCCGAGAGCGGCCAGGACCACCGGCTCGGCTGTGGCAGCAATGCCGCAGAGCGACAACAGCCCCGCCGCCAGAGCCTTGCGCAAATTCCTGACCGCTCCATATCCCAAATGACTGCCCCTTTCGGAAAGACTGATGACTGAACCCGTTCTGACACTCCAAAATGCCGCTTTGTCGCTGGATGGCAATGCAGGACCCGTTGAAATCTTGCGGGACATCAATCTGACCGTCAAAGAGGGAGAGACGCTGGGCCTCGTCGGCCCATCCGGTTCGGGTAAATCCTCGCTGTTGATGCTGATGGGAGGGCTGGAGCAGACGACCGCAGGTCGCATCACCGCACTGGGGCAGGACCTGACCTCGATGAGTGAGGATGCGCTTGCCCGCTTTCGCCGTGACGCGATGGGCGTCGTTTTCCAGAATTTCCATCTGATCCCAACCATGACGGCACTTGAAAACGTAGCCACCCCGCTGGAACTAGCCGGTCACCGCGATGCCTTCGATCGGGCCGAGGCCGAATTGGCGGCAGTGGGACTTTCGCATCGGCGCGATCACTACCCGGCGCAACTGTCGGGCGGCGAACAACAGCGGGTCGCGCTGGCCCGCGCTTCGGCCCCGAGGCCTCGGATCCTGTTGGCGGACGAACCGACCGGCAATCTAGATGAGACGAATGGCGCGGCCATCGTTGATTTGCTGTTCGGCCTGCGCGACCGGCACGGGGCAACGCTGGTTCTGGTCACACACAGCCACTCGCTGGCCCGAAGATGCGACCGGGTTGTCCGATTGCGCGACGGCCGCATCACCGAAGAGGCCAGTCAAGAGGCAGCGGAATGAGCTTGCGCCTGGCGACGCGCCTGGCCCGACGTGAACTCAGGGGCGGCTTACGCGGTTTTCGGGTTTTTCTGGCCTGTCTGACCCTGGGGGTTGCCGCCATTGCAGCGGTTGGATCGGTGCGGCAAGCAATCATGACCGGCCTTGCGCAAGAGGGGGCAGCCTTGCTGGGCGGCGATGCCCAGATCGAGTTGACCTACCGCTTCGCGAACGAAGCAGAAACCGCATGGATGGAGCAAAACGCGGATCGCGTGTCCGAAGTTGTCGATTTCCGCTCGATGGCCGTGACCCGCAGCGACGCACCGCAACGCGGACTTACTCAGGTCAAGGCCATCGATGACGCCTATCCTCTGATCGGTACCGTCCAACTGGACTCCGAAATCTCACTGTCCGAGGCGTTGGACGGAAATGCCACCCTTCCCGGGGCAGTGATGGACCCGGTTCTGATCGAGCGTCTGGGGCTGGACATCGGCGATAGTTTTGCACTGGGCACGCAAGACTTTGTGCTGGCCGCCGCTTTGATATCCGAGCCCGACGCGGCCGGAGATGGGTTCACCTTGGGCCCGCGCACATTGGTTCGCACAGCCGATCTGAAAGACTCGGGCCTATTGCAGCCCGGCACGCTGTTTTCGACCAAATACCGTATGGACCTGCCGGTCGGAGCCGACCTCACAGAAGTCTCGGAACAGGCAGAGAGCGTTCTGCAGGGTTCGGGGCTGCGCTGGACCGATGCGCGCAACGGCGCACCCGGAATTGCCGAATTCGTTTCGCGCCTCGGCGCGTTCCTGGTGCTGGTGGGTCTCTCCGGTCTGGCTGTGGGCGGCATCGGCGTGTCCGCGGCCGTACGCGCCTATCTCGCCCGAAAGACCGAAACCATCGCCACATTGCGCACGCTGGGCGCTGACCGCGCCACGATCTTTCAGACCTATCTGATCCAGATCGGCGTTCTTTCGGTTGTCGGGATCGCCGCTGGTGTAGCCCTTGGCGGGCTGGCCCCGATTCTCCTGGCACCCCTGATTGAAAGCCGGCTTCCCGTACCGGCCGTTTTCTCTGTCTATCCGCAACCGCTGTTCGAGGCGGCATTGTATGGCCTGCTGACCGCCTTGCTTTTCACCCTGTGGCCCCTTGCCCGGGCGGAGGACGTCCGGGCAGCGACCCTGTTCCGCGATGCGCTGAGCAGTGCCCGCAGGTTGCCCCGCGCCGCTTACCTGTTGGCGACAGGCCTAGCCCTGGCGACACTGATCGCCACCGCCGCTTGGTTCAGCGGCTCCCCGTGGCTGACCCTCTGGACCGGTGGGGGATTTGTCGGCGCATTGGTGCTGTTGGCGCTGTCGGCCCATGGCATCCGCTATGTCGCAAAAAGGGCCGCAACACGCGCCCGTGGCCGCCCGGCGTTGCGTTGGGCACTCGCGGCAATTTCCGACCCCCGCGAAGGGGCCGCATCGGTGGTCCTGTCTCTGGGATTGGGGCTGTCGGTTCTGGCTGCGGTCGGACAGATCGACGGCACTCTGCGCAATGCAATTTCCGGTAACCTGCCGGACGTGGCGCCGTCTTACTTTTTCGTGGACATCCAAAAAGACCAGATGCCCGGCTTCAGCAGCCGGCTTGAAAACGACCCCGGTGTCACACGTGTAGAAAGCGCACCAATGCTGCGCGGAATCATCTCGCAGATCAACGGCCAACCAGCACATCAGGTCGCAGGCGATCATTGGGTCCTGGAAGGCGATCGCGGCGTGACCTATTCGGACAACGCGCCACAAAACGCCCGCATCACCGCCGGGGAATGGTGGCCAGAGGACTATTCAGGCCCGCCCCAGATCAGCTTTGCCGCGGAAGAGGCCGAGGAAATGGGTCTCAAGCTTGGTGACGAACTGACGGTGAATATTCTCGGGCGTGATATCACCGCGACCGTAACATCGCTGCGCGAAGTGGATTTCTCGAACGCGGGGATGGGATTTATCATGTCGATGAATCCGTCCGCGCTGGCCGGCGCCCCTCATAGTTTCATTGCAACGGTCTACGCCGAGGAAGAGGCCGAGGCAGCCATCCTTCAAGACCTTGCGACCCAGTTCCCCAACATCACCGCGATCCGGGTTCGGGACGCGATCGACCGTGTCTCGGGCCTGCTTGCCGGTTTGGCCTCGGCCACCTCCTACGGCGCCGGTGTGTCTTTGCTGACCGGTTTTCTGGTTCTGATCGGCGCTGCTGCTGCGGGAGAGCCCGCGCGCCGCTACGAGGCTGCGATCCTCAAGACGATCGGCGCAGATCGCCGACGGATACTTCTCAGCTTTGGCTTGCGCTCGGCGCTTCTGGGTGCGGCCGCCGGCTGCGTGGCGCTGCTGGCCGGCATCCTTGGCGGCTGGGCTGTGGCCACATTCATTTTCGATACCAGCTTTGCGGTGATATGGCCTTCGGCATTGGGTATCGTCGCTGCCGGGCTGGCCGTCACGCTGCTGGCGGGGCTATTCTTCGCCCTCCGCCCCCTATCCGTCAGCCCGGCCCGCGTCCTGCGGGCCAGCGACTGAATTCAACGCGCGCAGGTAACGGGTTGCAGAATTTTCAGCAGTGGATCGTTGTCGCAAACCAAAGCATCCAGCGATATTTCATCCAGCGACGCAAAGAAGACCTCGGCCGCGTCCTGCAGCGCCAGACGCAGGCGGCAGGCATCGGTCAACGGACAGGTGTTGTCGGCATCCGCAAAACACTCGGCGATCGGCAAACTGCCCTCGACATGGCGAAAGACGGATCCGATCCGGATCTGGTCCGCCGGCCGACCCAGCGTCATGCCACCGTTGCGACCGCGCTGCGTGCTCAGATACCCCAGCTGACCCAGTTGGTTGATGACTTGCGCCAGATGGTTTTCCGAAATGTTGCAGACATCCGCAATCTCGGATTTCGTGACGAGCCGGTCGGGATGTGCAGCGCAATACATCAACAGCCGTACGGCGATATTTGTTCGTTTGGTGATCCGCATCAGATCCTCCCCCCGAATTTCAAGATGCAACCTTATTGCACAGGCCGCAAAAAAACGGTTTGACATACATCAATCGTCAAGAAGGACAGCACGCGAAATGGCAGAGCCCTATTTCTTTGGCTATGGCAGCCTCGTAAACCTTGCCACGCATGACTTTCCCGACCCGCGACCGGCGCGACTCAAGGGCTGGCGCCGGGCGTGGCGGCATACCGATCTGCGCCCGGTCGCCTTCTTGACCGCGGTGCCGGATCCCGACTGCGAGATCGACGGCATGATCGCACATGTCCCCAAAAACGACTGGGCGGCACTGGATGAACGGGAGTGGGCCTATGATCGGATCCCCGCCACCCACGCCATAACTCATCCTCTGAAGACAGAGGTCGAGATTGCGGTCTATGCGGTTCCGGAACAGCACCGCAAGGACCCGACGCACAGCCATCCGGTTTTGCTCAGCTATGTAGACGTCGTGGTGCAGGGGTATTTGCGCGCCTTCGGCCTGCCGGGTGTCGAGCGTTTCTTCGCCACGACCGACGGGTGGGACGCGCCGATCCTGAATGACCGGCACGAGCCGCGTTATCCGCGCCACCAACAGCTTCACCCCGACGAAACAGCCTTGGTCGATGAGCACCTGTCCCGGGTCTCGGCCCGGATCGTTCAAACCGCGTGAGAAAGGCGGGCGCCTGCAGCACCCGCCTCTGGTTCTTGTTCAGATCAAAGGCGGCACCGCCGCGCGGTGTCTTATTTTCGCGCCCGCACGACCTGCAGCAACGGCAGAAAGGTCGCCATCTCGGGGCCACGCTCCATCCCGGTCAGCGCCTTGCGCAACGGCATGAACAGGCCCTTGCCCTTGCGCCCGGTCGCTTCCTTCACGGCCGCCGTCCACTTGCCCCAGGTCTCGCCGTCAAACGGCCCCTCGGGCAGCAGTTCCATCGCCTGCGCAACGAATTTGCGGTCTTCCTCGTCGATCAGCGGCTCGGCCCCGTCGCGGCACAGCTCCCACCAGCCTTTCAGGTCGTTCAGCGTGGTGATGTTCTCACGCGCCATCATCCAGAACGGTTCGGCCAGTTTATCGGGCACACCGGCCGCGGCCACCGCGTCGGCAACCTTCTCCAGCGGCAGCGTCTGCAGATACCGGGCCGTCAGCGGGAACAGGTCCTGCACATCAAACTTGGTCGGCGCCGACCCGAACCGGGTGACGTCGAAACCTTCAATCAACTCGGCCATGTCGCTGCGCAGTTCCACCGGGTCGGACGAGCCCAACCGCGCCATCAGGCTCAGCAGCGCCATCGGCTGCACACCCTGCTCGCGCAGATCGCGCAGCGCCAGCGTGCCAAGGCGCTTGGACAACGCCTCACCTTGCGGGCCGGTCAGCAACGAGTGATGGGCAAAACGCGGGACGGTTCCGCCCAGCGCCTTGATGATCTGGATCTGGGTCGCCGTGTTGGTCACGTGGTCAGCGCCGCGCACCACGTCGGTCACGCCCATCTCGGTGTCGTCCACGACCGAGGCCAGCGTGTACAACACCTGCCCGTCGCCGCGGATCAGCACCGGATCCGATACCGAGGCCGCGTCGATCGACACGTCACCCAGAATGCCGTCCGTCCACTCGATGCGCTCATGATCCAGTTTGAACCGCCACACGCCATTGCCGCGTTCGGCCCGCAGCGCCTCTATTCCCGCCTCCGACAGGTTCAGGGCAGCGCGGTCATAAACCGGCGGCTTGCCCATATTCAGCTGCTTCTTGCGCTTGAGGTCCAGCTCGGTCGGGGTTTCAAAGGCTTCGTAGAACCGGCTGATCTCGCGCAGCTTGTCGGCGGCTTCCGCATAGCGGTCCAGCCGGTCCGACTGACGTTCGACCCGATCCCAGTGCAGACCCAGCCACTCGAGATCCTGCTTGATCGCATCAACATATTCTTCCTTCGACCGCTCGGGGTCGGTGTCGTCGATGCGCAGGATGAATGTGCCGCCGGCCTTGCGGGCGATCAGATAGTTCATCAGCGCGGTGCGCAGGTTGCCCACATGAATATAACCGGTGGGCGAAGGGGCGAAACGGGTGGTTGTCATGGATGTCTCCTGTTGGCGCGGCTCATGTCACATGAGCGCGTTTTTGTCCAGAAGGCGGTGCGAATGCTTGCCGTTTACTCGGACTTGATCGGCCAACGTGATGACAGGTCATCCAACCCTGCGCGGATCAATTCGGCCAGCACGTCCTCGACTATGTCCGACAGCTTGTTCACGTACAGACATGACTTGCCGGTCTTGTGCTTGCCCAGGCGCGCCAGAATACTGCCGAAATCGGAGTAGCCCGGCATGATATAGATCGAAAACGCGGCCTTGCGTGGGGAAAACCCGGTGGCAAGAAACGTGCCTTCCCGCCCGGACTTGTAGCGGTAGTCATACCGCCCGTATCCAACGATGGATGGCCCCCACATGACTGGCCGAAACCCGGTGACGGTTTCAAACAGGGTGTTCAGCCTCTGCGCCTCCGCAGCGCGCGCGGCCGGCAGGATCGCCGCCAAGAATTCGTGGACGCTTTGATCCGTCGGAACGGTTTTGTTTCCTGAGCGGGACATGAACAAGATTTAACATGCGATCGGCCAACGCGCAGCCCATATGGTAGAGTTGAAAAGTGGCAATTATCCGAAAGCGTTCTAATTCGTCGCACGTAATCTGACAGGGAGACTTTGAAATGACCATGAAACTGACCCGCCGGGCCGCTTTGGGCACGGCCGCTGCGTTACCTTTTGCATCTATCGCGACACAGTCACTGGCTGCCGGGGCCGAAACCAAGGCCAACTCGACCGTCGCCCGCAGCTTTCAACTGGGCGATTTCACGGTCACGACCCTGCTGGATGGCAGCCTGCCGCGAGACGGCGCTCAGGAGATTTTCGGCGGTGGCGCGTCAGACGAGGAGTTTGCCAAGGTATCGGCCGACAATTTCATCTCGCCCGACATTGCCCAGTTCTTCTTCACGCCAACGCTCGTCAATACCGGATCCGAGTTGATCCTGTTTGACACGGGATTGGGCCAAGGCGGTATTCAAATGGCTCTGGCCGATGCGGGCGTTGGCCCCGAGGCGATCAACGTTGTCGTCCTGACCCACATGCACCCCGACCACATTGGCGGCATGACGACCAACGATGCTGCGACCTTTCCGAACGCACGCTATGTGACCGCCGCGGCCGAGTATGATTTCTGGTCAGCACAGGAGGCCGGCAACCGCGTCGGCGACCTTGTGGCAGCCAAGGTCACCCCGATGGCTGAAAAGATGTCGTTCATCGAGGACGGTGGCGAGGTCGCATCCGGCGTGACCGCCATGGCGGCCTTCGGGCATACGCCTGGCCATATGGTCTATCATCTAGAAAGCAACGGTCAGCGGCTGATCCTGACCGCCGATCTTGCCAATCACTATGTCTGGTCCTTCGCGCATCCGGAATGGGAAGTCCGGTTTGACATGGACAAGGCGGCGGCCACCGCATCGCGTCGGAACGTGTTGGGTATGCTGGCCGCGGACAAGGTCCCGATGATCGGGTACCACATGCCTTTCCCGGCCGCCGGCTATGTCGAGCCGCGCGGCGAAGGCTTCCGCTTTGTACCTGTCAGCTATCAGATGATGGGCTGATCAATACCCCGGGTCCGGCCGTACTTTCGTACCGTCCGAAAACCGCGACAGTCGAAAGGCGGCCGGGTCCACACAAGGCGCTGTGTTCGTCACCAGATCGGCCACCAAGCGGCCGGCACCAGGGCCTATGCCAAATCCATGTCCAGAAAATCCGGTTGCAATCACCAGTCCCGGGATTTCCTGCACGTTCGAGATGACCGGGATTGCATCCGGGGTCACATCGATCATCCCGGCCCAGCTCTGCACGATCTCGGCACCAACCAATGCCGGAAGCGCCTGACGGGCCTTGGCCCATGATTTGCGGAGCGCCTTCTGCGACGGCTCGGGGTCCAGTATCCGACAGAGTTCGAACGGTGTTACGTCGGTGGACGCCCATGATCTGCGCTGACGCGCCTCAATGGTCCAGCGGTGCGACAGGCGGAATCTGAGCGATTTCCATTCCTGCGCGAATGCCGGCAGGAATTTCGCGGCCAACCGAAAACTGTCAGGCACAATATCCACCGTGTTTTCATGGCCCGAGGCGATCGTGTACCCGCCGTCGGCGCGTTTGCGAATGGCAAAATCATCCGACCACAGAGCTGTTTCCGGACCCGGTTCCACAGGCGAGGTCCGCAGAACCGTGTTCAGCACCTTCAGCTGTGGCAGGGCAATTCCTTCGTTACCGGCAAACAACCGCGACCAAGCCCCCCCGGCCAGAACCACTTGATCGCAAGCGACCCGCCCCCGTTCCGTATAAACCCCGGCAACACGACCAGCTTGCAGGTCGAGGCAGCGTACCGCGCAATTCGTCATGATGACCGCGCCTTGGTCGCGCGCCGCCTCGGCCAACGCCGGAGCAACCCATTGCGGCTCGGCCCGTCCGTCCTGTGGCGTGAAAAGCGCGGCCTTCAGCTTGGTCTTGAGGCCAGGCACGTGCTGTTCCAACTCGGATCCGGAAACCATGCGCGCTCCGGTCTGGTAGCCTTTGAGGTTTCGCAACCAGCGCTCCATATCAGCTGCGGCCCGGTCGGTCCGCGCACCGAACAGAATGCCGGATTGCACATAGCCGGTTTTGCGCCCGATCCGCTCATCAAGTGATTGCCAGATCCTGAGCGACTCGGTCATCAAAGGTATTTCGCGCGGGTCGCGCAGCCCCAAGCGGACCCAGCCCCAGTTCCTTGAACTCTGTTCGGCGCCAATCTGGCCCTTTTCACACAAGAGGACGGAATTGCCACGTTCCGCCAGTTCCAGCGCGGTTGAGACACCGATAATCCCTCCGCCGACGATCACAACGTCAACGGATTTGGGCAGACAAAGATCGGATTCAACAGGGTTGGGCTTGGGGCCGGGCATCAACGGAACTTGCTAGTCAGACACGAGCTTCATCGAGCCTTGGCAAATGTCATCCGGCAATCCTGAATAACGGAAAAGGCACCACTTTGTTCGGCTGTGTGGCGTCGATGCAAACGCCACAATGGAACTAGACCGGCACGCGGTTCAGGCCGCGCCCGAGAACTCGGCCCATTTCTGACGCAACAAAGCTGCGACACCCGAGTTTTGGGTCTCTGCCCTGGTCTCTTCGGGTTGAAGCTCGGGCAATTCCGGGTGTTTGGCTGAGAACTCTTCGGACGGTTCTTCGCTGTCTGCGTCAGCCTCAGCCAACACACCGGCGATTTCCGCTTCCAGACGCGCCTCATCCAATTCGCGCGCCGGCGTCTCCATTGTCTTGTACCTCAACGGCGCATGCAGCGGTTTGTCATATCCATCAACCATCGGACCACCTAAACCTTATAACCGGCACCCCACCACGGATGCGTCACCAGAAAACTTGGTCTTCAACTGCGCTTCGGCCGACAGATCAATGCCCGGCCCCCGCGCGCCGATCTTTCAAAATATGTGGCAAGATCGGTCCTAAACTATGGCAAAAAAATGTCCAAAAAACAAGGACACGGCCAAGTTCCGTCAGCGATACCGCCCCACCTGCAGAACAGTCAGGGTGGAGACCCCTCATTGCTGCCGATTTGTAAACAAACACCCGGGCCCGGACAAAGGGCGCTCAGCCGCAGTTTCCGTCAGCTCGGATCGCGCCAGCGATTCACGATCGGATAGCGCCGATCCAACCAGAAGGCCCGAGGTGTCAGGCGCGTGCCCGGCGCGGACTGAAAGCGTTTGTATTCGCTGATATAGATCAGGTGCTCGACACGTCGGGCATCAGCCTCGTCGTACCCGGCTGCCACACAATCCGCGATCGAGCCATCCTGATCAACCAGGATGTCGAGAATACCGTCCAACACCGGGTAATCCGGCAGGCTGTCGCTGTCCTTCTGATCCTCGCGCAGCTCGGCACTGGGCGGTTTGTCGATGACCGAGGGGCGAATGACCTCGCCGGCGGGTCCTTTCATCCAGTCGCGGTGATTGGCATTGCGCCAGCGGCAGGTTTCGAACACCCGGGTCTTGTACAGATCCTTGATCGGATTGTAGCCGCCATTCATATCGCCATAGATCGTGGCATATCCGACCGCCACTTCGGATTTGTTGCCGGTGGTCAGCAGCATCTCGCCAAACTTGTTGGACATTGCCATCAACAGCAGACCGCGTAGACGGGACTGGATGTTCTCCTCGGTAATATCAGCCTTAAGACCGTCAAACAGCGGCGCCAGGGTCTCGGTGACGGCGGCGCGGGACTGGCTGATCGGCACATAGTCGTATCGCACGCCCAGTGCTTTGGCGACGGCTTCGGCATCCTCCAGCGACTCGGCGCTGGTGTATTCCGACGGCAGCATCACGCAACGCACATTGTCAGCCCCGAGAGCGTCAACCGCGATGGCCGCAACAAGCGCGGAATCAACCCCTCCGGACAGTCCCAGCAATGCTTTGGAAAACCCGGTCTTGCCCATATAGTCGCGCAGCGCCTGCACCATGGCGCGATAGTCCTGCTCCCACGCGTCAGGATGCTCGGCGATTTCGGCGGGGACGATAGCCCATCCTTCATCACCGCGCCGCAGATCGATCTGCATCACCGCCTCGTCGAAGACCGGCATTCGAAAGGCCAGTTCGCCGCCGGGATTCAGGCCAAATGTCCCACCATCGAAAACCTGATCGTCCTGACCGCCCACCATGTTGAGGTAAATCACCGGCAGCCCGGTTTCGACCACACGGGCCACCATCTGGTTCAGGCGCACATCGTGCTTGTCGCGAAAATAGGGTGATCCGTTGGGGATCAGAAGAAACTCGGCGCCCGTCTCCTGCAGCGTCTCGGCGACATCCTCGTGCCAGCCATCCTCGCAGATCGGACTGCCGATGCGGGTGTTGCCCACCGCATAGGGGCCACCCAACGGCCCGGCGTCGAACAACCGAACCTCGTCGAACACAGTCTCGTTGGGCAAATGGTGTTTCAACACCTTGCTGACGATCCGCCCCCGGCTGAGGATCAGATAGGCGTTGTAGAGGTTGCCACCCTCGACCCAAGGCCCACCGATGGCCATCGCCGGACCATCCGCGCAGGATTCCGCCAACTGCTGCACAGCCGCCATGGCAGCCTTGTGAAACGACGGCTTCAGAACCAGGTCCTGAGTGTTGTAACCGGTGACGAACATCTCTGGCAGAGCCACCAGATCGGCCCCCGCTGCGCGGCCCTGCTCCCATGCGGAACGGGCTTTTTTGGCGTTGCCTGCAATGTCGCCCACCGTCGGGTTCAGCTGCGCCAGCGTGATGCGGAAATGGTCGGCCATCTTTGCCCTCTTGCCCTCGTCACCTGAAAAGGCATTTAGCAGATCAGGCCGCAAGTGAAAGGCCAATGCGGCAAAACCCGTTGCCCGACCTTCATCAGTGTCATAGTTTTGCACGAACCAATGCACCACGGGACAATCGGGCAGGCAGGGACTACCATGAACGCTTTTCGTACAACGATTGCCGTTGCCGCAATGGGCATCGCCGCACAGAGCGCGTCCGCGCAGCAGGGCCAGATCATCACCGCGGATGACGATGTGGGCGGGGTCTACGAAGGCACCTTTGAAAACGGGCTGCGTCACGGAACCGGCACCTATCGCCTGCCAGACGGCTTTGAATACACCGGCGAGTGGGTCGAAGGAGAAATTCAGGGCAAGGGCGTGGCACGTTACGCCAATGGGTCGGTCTACGAGGGCGATTTCGTCAAAGGTCGCCCGCACGGCAAGGGTAAGATCACCTTTGCCGACGGCGGCACCTATGAGGGCGACTGGACCGACGGCGCGATAAACGGAACCGGCATCGCGCAATACGCAAACGGAATGCGCTACGAAGGTGGCTTCAAGAACGCCCAGCATGACGGCAAAGGCGTCATGACCGACCCCGGCGGCTATGTCTATGATGGCGACTGGGTGGACGGCGTTCGCCAGGGCAAGGCCAAGATCACCTATGCGGACGGCGCGGTATACGAAGGCGACATCGTTGCTGGCCAGCGTCAGGGCAACGGATCGCTGACCTTGCCCGACGGCATGATCTATTCCGGCGAATGGACCGAGGACCGGATCACCGGAACCGGCGTACTGAAACAGGCCAACGGTGACGTTTACGAAGGCGCCTTGGTGGACGGGCGCCGGCAGGGCAAGGGAAAGGCGACCTACGCGAACGGCGATACCTACGAAGGCGATTTCGTTGACGACCGCCGACACGGCAAGGGTACGTTCACTGGCACCGACGGCTATGTGTACACCGGAGACTGGAAAAACGGTCAGATCGAAGGGTTGGGCGAACTGACCTATCCCGACGGCTCGGTCTATGTCGGTGACTTCAAGGCGGACCTCGCCGATGGCAAAGGCCGGATCACCTATCCCGACGGCTCGTCCTATGACGGCGACTGGGTTGCGGGGGTGATCGAAGGTCAGGGCACCGCGACCTACACAAATGGCACGATCTACAAAGGACAGTTCAAGAATGCTCGAACGCATGGCACCGGCGTTCTGACCCGGGCCGACGGCTCTCGCTACGATGGCGAGTGGGTAGACGGCGTGCGTCAAGGCAAGGGTACCGCCACCTACGCGGATGGGACGGTCTATACCGGTGATTTCCAGAACGGTCAGCGCCATGGCCAGGGCGAGGTCGTGATGGCAAATGGCTTCAAGTATTCCGGCCAGTGGACCGAGGGCAAAATCACCGGCTCGGGTGTCGCGACATATGCAAATGGCGATGTCTATGAAGGCAACTTCGTGAACGGCAAACGCCAGGGCTCTGGAACTATGCGCTATGCCAATGGCGAAGAGGAAAGCGGCACCTGGGAAAACGGCGCTCTGTCGGAAGCAGGCGCGGCGCAACCATCGGGCAACGAGCCGCAGGCGCCGGAGGCCGAACAGGCCCCGGAAGTCACCCCATCGGACGGATAGCCCGCTACCAGGGAACCGGTTGACCGGCCCAGTCGAAAAACTGGCCGGTCTGATCAGCCGTCAGACCATCCACAACCTGCAGAAGGCTTTGGGCGGCGTCACTCGGCTCGACCGCGGGATGGCGGCCCAGGTATTTCTGCGTGAACGGGGTCTTGACCGTTCCGGGGTGCAGGGCGACGCAGATCGCATCCTTGTGGGTTCGGGCCAGTTCGATTGCGGCCGTATGCACGATCTGGTTCACCGCCGCCTTGGCCGCGCGATAGCTGACCCAACCGCCCAGACGATTGTCCCCGATCGAACCCACACGCGCAGACAGCACGGCAAAAACCGACCGCCCGTTGCGCGGCAACAGGCGATGCGCGTGTTTCAGCACCAGGGCCGGTCCCACCGCGTTCAAGGCGAACTGATCCATCATGGCCTTGGCCGAAACCGCCCGAATGGTCTTTTCCGGTTCCGCCCCGTCGATCTCCAGCGCGCCGGACGCGACCAGAACAAGGTCGAACGGTCCTTCGATCCGGCCCAGCATCTCATCGGCCAGTTCCGGCTGCATCAGATCCAGCCCGTTTCCCGACCGCGACAGACCAACCACGTGAACCGACCGCGACAGCAGTTCATTGCAGACGGCCCGGCCGATCCCGCCGCTCGCACCTATGACCAATGCGTTTCTCATCGCCCTCCATCTAGCGGAGTTGCCCACGCAATCAATCCCCGTTTCCAATCCTTTCGCGAAATCGGACGGCCGCGCATTTTCCTTCTTTTCATTCCCGGTTCGGGGTGTATAACCTCGGACCCATGATCAACCGCGCAGATATCCCTTTTGCTTTCGCCGCGTCCGCCGGCGCTGCTCTGCGTGGCCTACTGATCCTAATCCGCCTCTGAGCGTGCCATCCGGCGCGCCCGCTCAGAGGAGGACGCCTGCGCGCCAATGGCTTTAGGACAGACAAGAAAGTGACTCCCATGACCAACGTGACCGACCAAGACCGCGTCTTGATCTTTGACACCACTTTGCGCGACGGCGAGCAAAGCCCCGGCGCAACAATGACCCATGACGAAAAGCTGGAAATCGCCGAGCTTCTGGATGACATGGGCGTCGACATCATCGAGGCCGGCTTTCCGATCGCCTCCGAGGGTGATTTCAAGGCCGTTTCGGAAATCGCGCAGCGCGCCAAGAACGCCCGCATCTGCGGCCTGGCTCGTGCGAATTTCGCCGATATCGACCGCTGCTGGGAAGCGGTGAAACACGCCGAAAAGAACCGGATCCACACCTTCATCGGCACCTCGCCGCTGCACCGGGCGATTCCGAACCTGACGCAGGACGAGATGGCCGAAAAGATCCACGAGACCGTCAGCCACGCCCGCAATCTGTGCGAAGATGTGCAATGGTCGCCGATGGACGCGACCCGGACCGAATGGGACTATCTGTGCCGCGTGATCGAGATTGCGATCAAGGCGGGCGCGACCACGATCAACATACCTGATACGGTAGGCTACACCGCCCCGATTGAAAGCGCGGACCTGATCAAACGACTGATCGAAACCGTTCCGGGCGCAGACGAAGTGATTTTCGCCACCCATTGCCACAACGACCTTGGCATGGCGACCGCCAACTCACTGGCCGCCGTTGCAGGCGGGGCCCGGCAGATCGAATGCACGATCAACGGACTGGGCGAACGCGCGGGCAATACCGCGCTGGAAGAGGTCGTGATGGCCCTGCGCACCCGCAATGACATCATGCCGTGGAAGACGGGCATCGACACCACCAAGATCATGCACATCTCGCGTCGGGTGGCGACGGTTTCGGGCTTTCCGGTGCAGTTCAACAAGGCGATCGTCGGCAAGAACGCCTTCGCGCATGAAAGCGGCATCCATCAGGATGGCATGCTGAAGAACCGCGAGAATTTCGAGATCATGCGCCCTGAGGATATCGGCCTTTCGGGCACCTCGCTTCCGTTGGGCAAGCATTCCGGCCGGGCCGCGCTGCGCGACAAGCTGGAAACGCTGGGCTACGAGATCGGAGACAACCAGCTCAAGGACATCTTCGTGCGGTTCAAGGATCTGGCCGACCGCAAGAAAGAGGTGTTCGACGACGACCTGATCGCGTTGATGAGTGCAGATGATGAGGCTAACGACCACCTGCAACTGGTCTCGATGAAAGTCACCTGCGGCACCGGCGGTCAGGCCGAAGCGACGGTCGAACTGGAGGTCGACGGCAAGGATGTGATCGCCACCGAGCACGGCGACGGACCGGTCGACGCCACCTTCAAGGCGATCCGGGCCATCTACCCGAACAAGGCGCATCTGCAGCTGTATCAGGTGCATGCCGTGACCGAAGGCACCGACGCACAGGCCACGGTTTCTGTCCGCCTGGAGGAAGACGGCATGATCGCCACGGGCCAATCCGCGAACACGGATACCGTGGTGGCGTCGGCCAAGGCCTATATCAGCGCACTGAACCGTTTGATCATGCGCCGCGAAAAGGCCGGCCCCGGCGCGGATGCGCGCGAGATCAGCTACAAGGATCTGACCTGATCTGAATTGGAAGGCAAGGCTCCCGCGCCCGCGGCAGCCCGGCTTCGCCGCGCAGCCTGATGGACTTGGGCCCGGCACCGCGCCAAGGCGCGGTGCCGGACCCAACACGTTTGGCGGCATCTCGGATGCTGTCAAACGGGGCGGGAGGCCTTCGCCCCCTGAAGCGCCGTCAGATCTTTGCGAACAGGTCGGAAAGGCGCGCCGCCTCGTCTTCGATCCCGAAGGGCGCGTTGACCAGGAACATACCCGAACCGATCATCCGATGACCCTCACGCGCAGGCGGAAACCGAACTTCGTGCACGAACGTTTTGGGCAGGTCCAAGCCCTTCAGTGCCGACACCATCGGAACATGCCGATCGTCTGTCAGGATCGGATACCACAGCGCAATGAGACCCACGTTCCACTTGCGGTGCAACTTGGCGATCAGCCCCGGCAGGCGGCCATAGTCCGCCTTTACCTCGTAGCTAGGGTCAATCAGCATCACCCCGCGCCGAGGCGTGGGCGGCAGAACCGACTGAGCCAGCTCGAACCCGTCCTGTCTGTAGGTCTTGGCACCGCGCCCGGTCAGCGCTTTTTTCAACGCTGCGTATTCCTGCGGATGAAGCTCGGCGAAATGCTGACTGTCCTGCGGACGCAGCAGGCTTGCCGCAATCATCGGCGAGCCCGGGTAGGCCGTTTCGCCAAACTGCGCCTGCACCGAGCGCAACGCGCGTGCCAGCGGGTGATCGTCGGCAAACCACCCGTTGCTCAGCGCGCGCCCGATCCCTGCCGCCGCCTCGCCGGTCTGTTCGGCCTCGGCCGCATTCAGGTGGTACAGACCACGCCCCGAATGGGTCTCGAGATAGCTGATCGGCTTGTCCTTGCGGGTCATGTAGTCCAGCATCCATGCCAACAAAGCGTGCTTTTGCACGTCCGCCAGATTTCCCGCGTGGTAAATGTGTTGATATGAGAGCATGTTGCCTTCTAAAGTCCCTGTCAAAGAGGCGGAAAGGTGCTGATTTACGCGGAATCAGGCCTTTAACCGGGCGTCATGGCACCCTATAAGTCATCCGTCCCGGAACCGTCGAGTCGCGGGCAGTAGAAAACATCTGACAGACAGGATCAGGGGAATATGGGGATCTTTGACAGTTTGGGCGGCCTGTTCACAGCGGATATGGCCATCGACCTCGGGACGGCCAACACGCTGGTCTACGTCAAGGGGCGTGGCGTGATCCTGTCTGAACCCTCGGTTGTCGCCTACCATGTCAAGGACGGCGTCAAGAAGGTTCTGGCCGTGGGCGAGGACGCCAAGCTGATGCTGGGCCGCACCCCCGGCTCGATCGAGGCCATCCGCCCCATGCGCGAGGGTGTGATCGCCGATTTCGACACCGCGGAAGAGATGATCAAGCACTTCATCCGCAAGGTGCACAAGCGTTCGACCTTTTCGAAGCCCAAGATCATCGTCTGCGTTCCGCATGGCGCAACGCCGGTTGAAAAACGCGCGATCCGTCAGTCGGTTCTGTCAGCAGGCGCGCGGCGCGCGGGTCTGATCGCCGAGCCGATTGCCGCCGCCATCGGAGCCGGGATGCCGATCACCGATCCCACCGGCAACATGGTCGTGGATATCGGCGGCGGCACCACCGAAGTGGCTGTCCTGTCGCTGGGCGACATCGTCTATGCCCGCTCGGTCCGCGTGGGGGGCGACCGCATGGACGAGGCGATCATCTCGTACCTCCGCCGTCAGCAGAACCTGCTGGTGGGCGAATCCACCGCCGAGCGGATCAAGACCACCATCGGCACGGCCCGCATGCCCGATGACGGGCGCGGACAGTCGATGCACATCCGCGGGCGCGACCTTCTGAACGGCGTCCCCAAGGAAATCGAGATCAGCCAGGCCCAGGTGGCCGAGGCTCTGTCGGAACCCGTCCAGCAGATCTGCGAAGCGGTGATGACCGCGCTGGAAACCACCCCGCCGGATCTGGCCGCGGACATCGTGGACCGTGGCGTGATGCTGACCGGTGGCGGCGCGCTGCTGGGTGATCTGGACCTGGCCCTGCGCGAGCAGACCGGATTGGCCGTGTCGATTGCCGACGAAAGCCTGAATTGTGTGGCTTTGGGCACCGGCAAGGCGCTGGAATACGAAAAACAGCTGCGCCACGCGATTGACTACGAAAGCTAAGGCGCGCACCCTCTGATCTGAGGGTTCAAGATCGGGCACGAGCAGCACGGGAAGGAGTCCTGTGGCAAAAGACCGAGCACAGCGCGACGACTACACCACCCCCCTGCGCCGCTTGTTCATGGGGATCGTTGTTCTGTGCCTGCTTGGCATATTCCTGATTTGGCGCATCGACAGCCCGCGGGTCGAAAGGTTCCGGGCCCAAGTGGTGGATGCCGTTGTGCCCTCGATGGAATGGGCGATGGTTCCGGTCACGGCCGCCATAAACCTTGTACGGGATTTCCAAAGCTACCAAAGGCTGAGCGAGCAGAACCAGGAACTGCGCAGTGAACTGCGCCGCATGCGCGCCTGGAAAGAGGCGGCCCTGCAGTTGGAGCAGGAAAACGCGCGGCTTCTGGACCTGAACAATGTTCGGTTGGATCCCCGTCTGACTTATATAACCGGGGTCGTCATGGCCGACAGCGGCTCGCCGTTTCGGCAATCTGTTTTGCTGAATGTCGGCGAGCGTGACGGGATCGTCGACGGATGGGCCGCCATGGACGGCATCGGGCTGGTGGGCCGGATATCTGGCGTTGGTCCGGATACCGCGCGGGTCATCCTGTTGACCGACGCCTCAAGCGCGATTCCCGCCACCATCCAGCCCTCCGGCCAGACCGCGTTGATTACCGGTGACAATACCCCTGCCCCAGCCGTCGAGTTTCTGGAAAGCCGCGAACTGGTGCGGCCCGGCGACCGTGTGGTGACCTCAGGCGATGGCGGCGTATTTCCTGCGGGCCTTCTGATCGGCCAGATCGCCGCCGATCCGGGGGGGCGTCTGCGCGTCCGACTGTCAGCGGATTTCGAGCGTTTGGAATTCCTGCGCGTCCTGCGCTACCACTCGGCCGCCCCGATCCGAGACCCGGGCGGCATCGTCGGACCTCCGCGCCCCGAGGCTCTTCTCCCGACCGAGGAGGCCGCCGATGGATAGCGCCGCGTCACGTCTATGGCTGATGCGGGGCCTGTACCTGTTCCTCGCTCTGACGGTGATGTTCTTTCACCTGTTGCCTCTGAACACGCAACCGGGTCGTCTGCCCTTTCCTGACTTCCTGATCTGCCTGACCTTTGCATGGGTCCTCAGGCGGCCGGAATATGTACCGACACTCAGCATAGCTGCGGTCATGCTGATGGCCGACCTGTTGCTGCAACGGCCGCCGGGACTGCTGGCGGCATCCGTCGTCATCGGTTCTGCCTATCTGCGATCGGCAGGCCCCGGAATGCGCGACGTCGGATTCGTGGGCGAGTGGACGACGGTGGGCGTCGTCATCGCGGCAATCTTTGCCTTCAACCGGACAGTTCTGGCGCTGCTGTCCGTCAGTCAGGCCAGCATTGGCCCGGTATTTGTCCAAGTGGTCTTCACGGTCCTCGCCTACCCGCTTGTCGTTGCATTCAGCCAAACCATATTTGGCGTCCGCAGGCCATCTGCGGTAGATGTTGCCACTGTGGGAACACGCTCATGAAACGCACACCCAAAACACAAGGTGCCGCATACAAAAGGCTGACCCGGCGCGCGCTGGTGCTGGGTGGCATGCAATTCGCATTCGTCGGCGGCCTGGCGGCCCGCATGCGTTACATGCAGGTCGATCAGGCCGACCAATATCGCCTGTTGGCCGAAGAAAACCGCATCAACATCCGGCTCATTCCGCCAACCCGAGGGCGCATTTATGACCGCAATGGTCAGATCATCGGGCAGAATGCGCCGTCCTACCGCATCGTGATCGTGCGCGAGGATGCGGGCGACGTCGACAAGGTCATTGCCAAACTGTCACAACTGATTCCGCTGAACGAAGACGAGATCGAGCGGGCCAAAGCCGAGATGAAACGTACAGCGCCGTTTCTGCCGGTTACGCTGGCCGACCAGGTCACCTGGGAAGATATCTCGAAGGTGGCGATCAATACCCCCGCCCTTCCCGGCGTCACGCCCGAGGTCGGACTGACCCGCCAATATCCCCGCTACGAGGATTTCGCCCATGTGGTCGGGTATGTGGGTCCGGTCAGCGACTACGACCTGAGCAAGATGGAAGACCCCGAGCCGGTTCTGATGATCCCGCGCTTTCAGATCGGCAAGGTCGGGCTTGAGGCCAAGAAGGAAGACCTGCTGCGCGGCAAGGCGGGCGCCAAGCGGGTCGAGGTCAACGCGACTGGTCGGGTGATGCGGGAACTTGACCGCCGCGAAGGCCAGCCCGGCGCTGACCTGCAATTGACCATCGACGCCGACCTGCAGGAATACGCGCAGGCCCGGCTGGCCGGCGAAAGCGCCGCCGTTGTCGTGATCGACTGTGAGACGGGCGATCTGCGGGCCATCAGTTCGACCCCCAGCTTCGACCCCAACCTGTTCGTGCGCGGAATCTCGGTGGCGGATTACCAAGCCCTGACCCAGAACAATCACCGCCCGCTGGCCAACAAGACGGTTCAGGGCACCTACCCGCCCGGTTCGACCTTCAAGATGATCACCGCGCTGGCCGCGCTCGAGGCCGGTGTCGTCGGTCCGGGCAACACCGTCTATTGTCCCGGCTACCTGAAGGTGGGCAGCCGGCGGTTCCACTGCTGGAAGCGCGGCGGACACGGGATGGTCGATCTGGAGACCTCGTTGAAGCGCAGTTGCGACGTCTACTATTACGACGTGGCCCTGCGGGTCGGGATCGACAAGATTTCGGACATGGCGCGCAAGTTCGGTTTGGGCATCAAACACGACCTGCCGATGTCTGCCGTGGCGGCCGGCCTGGCGCCGAACCAGGAATGGAAACAGACCACCCACGGACAGGACTGGCTGGTCGGCGACACGGCAAATGCCTCGATTGGGCAGGGCTTCATGTTGGCCTCGCCGATGCAACTGGCCGTCATGACTGCGCGCATCGCGACCGGCCGATCGGTGACACCGCGTCTGATCCGCAGTGTCGACGGGGTCGAACAGCCTTCGGGCGCGGGCGAGTCGCTGGACGTCAATCCGGCCAACTTGGATCAGGTGCGCAAGGCGATGTACAAGGTCTCGAACGACCGTCGCGGAACCGCTTATCGCAGCCGGATCATCGCAGACGAATTCCGGATGGCCGGCAAGACGGGCACCAGCCAGGTGCGCAACATCACCAAGGCCGAACGGGCCGCCGGGGTCATCCGCAACGAAGATCTGCCCTGGGAACGGCGGGACCACGCGCTGTATGTCAGCTTTGCCCCTTACGACAACCCGAAATATGCCGTGGCCGTCGTGGTCGAACATGGCGGCGGCGGTTCGAAGGCTGCAGCCCCCGTGGCACGGGACGTGATGCTGCAGGCTCTTTACAACGGCACCCCTCCGCTGGAAGCATATCCCGTGGCCGACCGCGACCGCATCAAGGAACAGCAGAAACGTCTGGAAGGCGATCGCCGCCCGAAAGCGCGCCCTGACGAAAAGGACCGCGCATGAGCTATCTTGAATATGCGGTCAAGACCACGCCGACGGGGATCCGCAAAGTTCTGTACATGAACTGGCCACTGACGCTTTTGCTGATCAGCGTCGCAAGTGCCGGTTTTCTGATGCTGTATTCGGTGGCCGGCGGCTCGTGGTCGCCATGGGCGGAACCACAGATGGAACGGTTTGGCCTGGGCCTGACGGTCATGTTCATCGTCGCATTGGTTCCGATCTGGTTCTGGCGCAACATGTCCGTCGTCGCCTATCTTGTATCTTTGGGGCTTCTGCTGTTCGTCGAGCTGTTCGGCACCATCGGCATGGGCGCGCAACGCTGGATCGACCTGGGCTTCATGCGCCTGCAGCCCTCCGAACTGGCAAAGGTGACTTTGGTCATGTTGCTGGCGGCCTACTACGATTGGCTTCCCTCCTACAAAACCTCGCGCCCGGTTTGGGTCTTGATCCCGGTTGTCCTGATCCTGATCCCGACCTTCATGGTGCTGCGCCAGCCCGACCTGGGAACCGCAATCCTGCTGTTGGCGGCCGGAGGAGGCCTGATGTTTCTGGCGGGCGTGCATTGGGCCTATTTCGCAGCGGTCATCGCGGCGGGTGTCGGCTTGATTTCAACGGTGTTCAAAAGCCGTGGCACCGATTGGCAATTGCTAAAGGACTATCAATTCCGGCGCATCGACACATTCCTTGACCCCTCGACCGATCCGCTGGGCGCGGGGTATCACATCACCCAGTCCAAGATTGCCTTGGGATCCGGCGGCTGGAACGGTCGAGGCTTCATGCAAGGCACCCAGTCGCGCCTGAACTTCCTGCCCGAAAAGCACACCGACTTCATCTTCACGACACTGGCCGAAGAGTTCGGTTTTGTCGGGGGCACAACCTTGTTGCTGCTTTACGGACTGATCCTGATCTTCTGCCTCGTCACGGCGCTGTCGACCAAGGACAGGTACTCATCGTTGGTGACACTGGGCATTTCGCTGAACTTCTTCCTGTTCTTCGCCGTCAACATGTCGATGGTCATGGGGCTGGCGCCGGTGGTCGGTGTTCCGTTGCCGATGGTCAGCTATGGGGGCTCGGCCATGTTGGTTCTGATGGCCGCCTTCGGCATCGTGCAAAGCGCGCATATTCACCGTCCTCGTTGATCCGAAAGGCCGACCATGTCTGTGAACGTCCTGTTTTCCGCCCGCCCGACACTTTGGCCGGTTTACGAGCCCTTGCTGAACATCGGGCTGGCCGATGCGGGGATCAAAGCCACTATCGCCACCGACCTGCCGCCCGATCAGGTGGATTACATCGTCTATGCACCCAATGGCGGGCTGCTTGATTTCACGCCCTACACGCGCGCAAAGGCCGTGCTCAGCCTATGGGCCGGTGTCGAAAAGATAGCCTCGAACGACATGCTGACCGTGCCGTTGGCCCGGATGGTCGATCACGGTCTTACCCAGGGCATGACCGAATGGGTCGTGGGGCACGTTCTGCGCTACCATCTGGGCATGGATCGACACATCACGGTCCAGGATGGGGAATGGGCCCCGGATCCGCCTCCGCTTGCCACACAGCGATCGGTCTGCGTTCTGGGACTTGGCGCCCTGGGGCAGGCTGCGGCACAGGCGCTGGCGGCGTTGAGCTTCAACGTGACAGGGTGGAGCCGTTCGGCCAAGGACGTGTCTGGTGTCACGTGCCTGCACGGACCAGACGGGCTGCGCGTGGCCCTGAGCCAGGCCGAGATACTCGTCCTGCTGCTGCCTGAAACGGCAGCCACGGAGAACACTCTGAACGCGGACACTCTGGCACTTCTGCCAAAAGGTGCGCGCATTCTGAACCCCGGCCGCGGCCCACTGATTGACGACGAAGCGCTGTTGCAGGCGCTGAACACCGGCCAAGTGGGGCATGCCACGCTGGATGTGTTCCGCGCCGAGCCGCTGCCCCCCGATCATCCGTACTGGGCGCATCCAAATGTGACCGTCACGCCGCATATCGCGTCGGAAACCCGGCCCGAAACGGCTGCGCAGGTGATCTGCGAAAACATCCAACGCAGCGAATCCGGACGGCCGCTGCTGCATCTCGTCGACCGCGCACTCGGGTACTAGGGCCATCGGGGACCGCCGCCCCCGTCTTGCCGAGCGCTATGCGTCCACCAGTCCCCGACCTTTCAGCAGGGCTTCGACACCCGGCAACCGGCCCCGGAACGCCAGATAGAGATCTTCGGCCTCCTTCGAGCCTCCTTTGGACAGAATGTTGTCCTCCAGAGCCTGCGCCCGCTCGGGATCAAACGCGCCTCCTGCCTCTTCGAAGGCAGCAAATGCGTCGGCATCCATCACTTCGGACCACATGTAACTGTAGTAACCCGAGCTGTAGCCATCACCCGCAAATACATGGGCGAAATGCGGCGTTGCGTGGCGCATACCAATGGCATGCGGCATCCCGATCTCGGCCAGAACCTCAGCCTGCTTCGCCATGGGGTCAGCCGGGGCCGGACCGTCGTGGAAGGCCAGGTCGACCAGTGCCGAGGCGACGTATTCGACCGTCTGAAAACCCTGATCGAAATTGGCGGCACCCAGAACTTTGTCCAGCAGTTGCGGAGGCATCGGAGCTCCGGTTTCGGCATGAGTTGCGAACTCGGCCAGAACCTCCGGTACTTCCAGCCAATGCTCATACAGTTGGCTGGGCAGCTCCACGAAATCCCGCGCAACACTGGTCCCCGAGATGCTGTCATAGGTCACATCCGACAGCATCTGGTGCAGTGCGTGCCCGAATTCATGAAACAGGGTCCGTGCGTCGTCATATGACAGCAGCGCCGGATCGCCCTTGGCGAAGTTGCAAACATTGATGACGATTGGCGTCTGGACCTTGGGAAACTTGGCCTGCGCCCGCATCGCGCTGCACCACGCACCCGACCGTTTCGATCCACGCGCAAAATAGTCTCCGATGAATACGGCAACGTGTTTGCCACGCCGGGTCACCTCCCAGGCTCGGCAATCCGGATGGTACAGCGGCACGTCCAACGGCGCGAACTCCAACCCGAACAAGCGGTTGGCGCAGGTAAAGGCAGCCTCGATCATGCGCTCCAGCTGCAGGTAGGGTTTGAGTTCTGCCTCATCCAGATTATGCTCGGCCTTGCGCCGTTTTGCGGCATAGTACCGCCAGTCCCAGGGTTCGAGCGGACCGTTGACGCCATCCTCCTGCATCATCCGCGTCAGGATCTCCGCGTCGGCCTCGGCCCGGGCCTTGGCGGGTGCCCAGACCTGCATCAGCAAGTCGCGCACCCGTTCGGGGGTTCGGGCCATCTCGGTCTCGAGCTTGAAGGCCGCAAAGCTGTCATAGCCCAGCAGTTTGGCCCGTTCCTCGCGTAGCTGAAGGATTTCGGCGGCAATCGCTCGGTTGTCGGTCTCGCCTCCGTTTGCCCCGCGTGACGCCCAGGCATGGTAAGCCTTTTCCCGCAGGTCACGACGTGGCGAGAACTGCAGGAACGGCACGATCAGAGACCGCGACAGCGTGACAACCGGCCCCTTGGCCCCTTTTTCCCGACCGGCCGCGTGTGCCGCATCAACCACGAAACCCGGCAGTCCCGCCAGGTCATCTTCAGTCAGCTCCATGAACCAGCCACGCTCGTCCGCCAGCAGGTTTTGCGTGAACGCGGTGCCCAATGACGCCAGACGCGCCTTGATCTCCTGCATCCGGGCATCTTCCGCCCCGTGCAGCGCCGCACCCGAGCGGACGAACCCGCGATGGGTGAGCATCAAAACCCGATCCTGTTCCTCGGTCAGATCCAGCGTATCTCGTTTCGCCCAAAGGTCGTCCACACGCTGGAACAGCGCCTTGTTCGAGGAAATCGCGGCGAAATGGGCTGCAAGCTTGGGCGAAAACTCCCGTTGCAACGCTTCGCGCTCCGGGTTGCTGTCAGCGCCAGCGACCGTGAAAAACACCGACAGAACCTTGTTCAAGGCCTCGCCCGCCGCTTCCAGCGCTTCGATCGTGTTGGCAAAACTCGCGGGCTGGGTATTCGTCGCGATGGTGTCGATCTCGTCGGCATGGGCCTGCAGAGCAGCTTCCAGTGCCGGGGCAAAATCGTCATCCGAGATTTCGGCAAAGGGCGCGATTTCGAACGGGGTCGTCCAGTCGGACAGGATCGGATTGGTCATTGGGGTCTCCTTCAAGCGTCAAGCTAGGAATGCCGGGCAAGCTCGTCCAGTGGCCGCGATCAAACGGGTTGCCCGCAAACCGGGCAATCGTCCCGCCGGGACAGGGTGATCTTGCGGTTTTCGCCATAAAGCGCGTCATAGATCAGCATCTCGCCACGCAAGGCCTGACCTGCCCCCGTGACTACCTTGACCGCCTCGACCGCCATCATCGACCCCACCACGCCCGGCAGTGGCCCGACCACCCCGGCCTCGGCGCAGGAGGGCGCCAGACCCGGCGCAGGCGCTTCGGGAAAAATGCATTGGTAGCAGGGAGCGTTGTTGGCGGGGTCAAACACGCTCAGTTGGCCTTCCCATTGGGACAGCGCGCCTGAGATCAGGGGCTTGCCCAAAGCCACCGCGGTGCGGTTGGTTAGATACCGGGTTTCGAAATTGTCGGTGCCGTCGAGGATAAGGTCATAATCCGCGAACAGGTCGGCCGCGATGTCGTCCGTCAGGCGGCGGTGATAGGGGCGAACGATGACATTGGGGTTCTGCGCCTCCATTGCTTGCTGCGCAGAAAAGACTTTGGGCATTCCGATGTCTGCATCCCGATGGATGACCTGCCGCTGCAGATTGGCATTCTCGACGACGTCATCATCAATGACGCCAATCGTGCCCACGCCGGCGGCGGCAAGGTACTGCAGCGCCGGTGCGCCCAATCCACCTGCCCCGATCACCAATACACGAGCGGTCTTCATCCGTTTCTGCCCGGGTCCACCAAGCTCGCGCAGGACGATGTGACGGGCATAGCGCTCCAGTTCGGCTTCGCTGAACTGGTCAGATGGGCTGTGCGGTCGAATATCCGACGGTGGATTGGCCCGGCGCCTCAGGGCTTTCACCACAGCGCCATAACCCATGGCCAGCAGAACGAAGCCACCCAGGATCAGCCACATCGCGGCCGAGCCGCCTGTGGCCTCGCGCAGTGGGTTCCCGTCGGGCAAAACCAGATGAGACAGAACCACACCTGCCAGCAACACCAAAACCGACACCCAACGGGCAGTACGCGAGGCACCAGCGAGGTAGCCAAGCCCCCACAGCCCCGCTGCCAGTGCCAGTACCAGAACCATCAGGCGCGCCCCGTGGATCCGAACCCACCGGAACCGCGCTGCGATTCCTGCAGGCTGTCCGCCATCTCGAACCGCGCCTGGATCACCGGGGCCACGACAAGCTGCGCAATTCTGTCGCCATGTCCGATTTCAAAGGCTTCCTGACCCGCATTCAGCACGATCACCCCCAAGGGACCGCGATAGTCGCTGTCGATCGTGCCCGGTGCGTTCGGCAGCGTGATCCCGTGTTTCAACGCAAGTCCCGAGCGCGGACGCACCTGGATCTCATATCCATCCGGAATCTCTACCCGCAGGCCGGTCGGAACCAAGGCGCGCTCACCGGATTGAAGGGTGATCGATCCTCGATCAGGCAGGTTGGCCCGCACATCCGCGCCGGCTGCCCCGGCCGTTTCATAGGACGGCAATGCAATGGCCGGATCGGCCCCGTCTTCTCGGATCACCCGGATTGCCACCATCAGCGCATCCCAACCTTCATCTTCTGTCAAACAACCGCATCACAGCGCCAGCGCGGCCGCGATCTTTTCCGCCAGCCGTACGGCCACTGCGTCCTTGCCCATGCGCGGCCACTCCTCGGCACCCGCATCCGATATCAGCACGACCGCATTTTCGGCCCCACCCATGATGCCGGTCACCGGACTGACATCATTGGCCAGAATCCAATCGCACCCTTTGCGCGCCCGCTTGGCGGTTGCGTGGGCGATCACATCATCCGTCTCGGCGGCGAAACCCACGACCAAGCTAGGTCGGCCGGTCTCCAGATGCGAAATCCGTTTGAGGATGTCCGGGTTTTCGGCAAATTGCAGGGCAGGCATTCCGTCGCGGCTTTTCTTCAACTTGCGGTCTGATGCCCCGTCTACCCGCCAATCGGCCACGGCTGCGGCAAACACGCCCGCATCCACCGGCAGAGCCGCGTCCACCGCATCCGACATTTGTTGCGCAGTCTCAACCTGCACAACCTGGACGCCCTGGGGTGGTGGCACATCCGCGGGGCCGGTTACGAAAACGACTTCGGCCCCCAGGGCCGCCAAAGCGTTGGCAATCGCCGTCCCCTGCGCCCCCGAGGATCGGTTTGCGATGTACCGAACCGGATCAATCGGCTCATGCGTCGGCCCCGACGTCACGAGAATCCGCTTACCCTTCAGTGGGCCATCCGACAAGGCAGACTCGACCGCCGCCACGATTTCGAGAGGTTCTGACATGCGGCCGGGGCCGAACTCGCCACAAGCCATGTCACCGTCATTGGGTCCGACAAACCGGACGCCGTCCGCGATCAACTGCTTGTGGTTCCGGCGAGTTGCCGGATGGTTCCACATCCGCACGTTCATCGCCGGCGCACATAAAACAGGGGTATCCGTGGCCATCAACAGGGTCGATGCCAGATCATTGGCCAGACCCCCGGCCATCTTTCCCATCAAATCCGCAGTCGCCGGGGCCACGACGATCAGATCAGCCGAACGTGACAGCTGGATATGTCCCATCTCGGCCTCGTCCGTCAGGTCGAACAGATCACGATAAGCTTTTTCACCGGCAAGTGCAGACACGGACAAAGGGGTCACGAATTCTTCGGCAGCGCGGGTCAGGACCGGGGTCACTGCCGCCCCGCGCTCCTTCAACCTTCGGATCAGATCCAGCGATTTGTAGGCCGCGATCCCACCGCCAAGGATCAGGAGGATCCGTTTGGATGCCAGCATGTTCAGCCCTTCCCGGTCGTGCTCGGCCTCGACACTATGCAACCCATGCCCCGAGTTCCAGCGCTTAATTCTGGGACTCGAAGGCCTTGCAAGGGTCTTCGCGTTCGGCCGCGGGGCTGTCAATCACCGCGTCAAATTCACCGGTCACGACACCGTCTTCGGCCTGACCGAGAACAAAGACCTTCAGGCCCGGACGCAGGCGCGACAGAAAGGTCGGAATGCCCTGATCCTTGCGCGCATGCCCGTTTCCGGTAATCACCGCCACCGGACCGCCGGTTTCATCAATTGCACGCAGAATGGCCCGGGTCAGAACAGCATCGCGCAGACGCTGGATCGCCACCAGTTGCGGCAAGGCCTCGGCGGGAAGTGCGTTGCAATGCGCTGCCAATTGCTCGGCCTCGCGCGCCGCTTGATCCTCGGGAGCCAACGGAATGTTCAACCCATATCGCGCCGCATCCGCGCCCAGAGTCGTTGCGGCACCCCGTTCCATCGCCGCACGCGCAGCCGCGCGTGGCACCATCGCTCCGTATACCGGAGCCTCTGATGCTTGGAAAACAGGGTAATACATGCTGAGCGGCGGCCATCCCGTTTCGGCCCATCTCAGGATGCGTGACAGCTCCTCGGGGTTCGAGGCGGCAGTCTGCGCCAGTCTCTGAGCCCCTTCCTCGGTCACCATTTCCCAGACCATTGCAGACGGATCGATGTCCGCAATCGCTTCGGTCTGGACCAGGTGATGTAGGGGGTTGTCGTGAATTTCGCCAAGGATCACGACATCGGCGTCCCTCATCTGTGCCAATATATCGTCGGGGATAAGGTCCCCGGCCAGAACTGGCCGGGTCAAAAGTGTCAGCGACAGCACGGCCGTCGTCAGAATCGCAAGATGTCTCATGCGAAGAAGTGTTGCACCTCGCGCGATTGAGCTTCAAGGTTCTTGCGCATCTTCACGAACGCCGCTGCCTCAAGCTGTCGCACGCGTTCCTTGGACAAACCCAGTTCCTGACCCAGGCTTTCCAATGTGCGCGCCGGCTCACGCAGCTTGCGCTCGCGCACGATGAACCGTTCCCGATCGTTGAGCGCCTGCATCGCCGTGATCAACCATTCGCGCAATTGGCGGGTATCGTGGCTGTTCTCGACAGTTTCCGCAGCTTGCTCGCGATCATCCTCCAACGCGTCGATCCACTCGCGACCATCCTCGTCAGCCGATTGAACGGCGTTCAGGGAAAAGTCTGAGCCGGCCAACCGGCCGTGCATCATTTCCACATCGCGCAGCGGCACACCGATCTCGGCCGCAATCATCTGGTGCAGTTGATGGCGGTCCAATTCAACGCCATCGGTCGCGGCTTCGCGCTCCAGGCGGGCCTGCACGCGACGCATGTTGAAGAAAAGGGATTTCTGGGACGATGTCGAACCGGTCCGTACCATCGACCAGTTGCGCATCACGTAATCCTGAATGCTGGCCTTGATCCACCACACCGCATAGGTCGAAAAGCGGACTCCGCGATCCGGGTCGAATTTGTCAGCGGCCTTCATCAGGCCCAGCCCGGCCTCTTGGATCAGGTCATTCATCGGCGCGCCGTAGCGTTTGAACTTGGCCGCCATTGAAATGGCCAGACGCATATAGGCCGTTATCAACCGGTGAAGGGCCTGTTCGTCGCGCTCGTCTCGCCAGGCATAGGCCAGGCGCAATTCGGTTTCCGCATCCAGCAATTCGGCTTTCATAGCCTGCCGGGACATCGAGAAGTCGTTCGGGTTATCCAGTGCCATGCAGCTCTCCCATCTGTCGTAGGCGCCGCCGGTCTTGCCTTGCCGACGTATGGTCGATACGCAAGGGCGCACCGGGTGGATCACTGTAAAGGTAGTAAAAAATGCATCCCGATTTAACCTTTGTGCTGGGAGGCGCGGCATCGGGAAAATCTGCATTTGCCGAGCAATTCGTTGTTTCAACAGGAAAAACCCGCGTCTATCTGGCAACATCACAAGTGTTTGATGATGAGATGCGCCTAAAAATCAGGCGCCATGTGGACCAAAGAGGCGACGGCTGGGCCACGATCGAAGCCCCGATGGATCTGCGCCCGGCGCTGGCGGGGCTGAGCCGGGATCAGGTCTGTCTTATCGATTGCGCCACGATGTGGCTCAGCAATCACCTGCTGGCCGACAGCGATCTTGAACAGGAACAGGCCGCCCTTCTGGCCGCGCTACGGACCTGCCCCGCGCAGGTCATTATCGTCTCGAACGAAGTGGGGCACGGTATCGTCCCCGACAATGCGCTGGCCCGCAAGTTCCGCGAGGCGCAGGGGCGGTTGAACATCGCCCTCGCCGCCCAAGCCGGCCTTGTGGTTCAGGTCATCGCGGGACTACCGCAGGTTTTGAAAGGCCAGTTGCCGTGACCCGGTTGCACCTTGTCCGCCACGGCCCGACCCATGCCAAAACGATGGTGGGATGGTCCGATATTCCCGCCGACCTGAGCGACCACGCAGCCCTCGCGCGCCTGCATGACCACCTGCCGCAGGATGCGCTGGTCATTTCGTCGGACCTGTCGCGCGCCGCGGATACGGCCACGGCCATTCAGGGCACGCGCCGCCGGCTGCCGCACCATCCCGACCTGCGCGAGATCCATTTCGGCACGTGGGAGATGCGCGCATTCGCCGAGATCGAGGCCGAAGACCCCGAACTGGCCTTTGCCTATTGGGACAGCCCCGGCGACGTGCGCCCGCCCAACGGCGAAAGCTGGAACGCGGTCCGCGCGCGGGTCGACGCGGCGATCGACGGGTTGATCGGTATGCACACAGGCGCCGATCTGGTGATCGTGGCCCATTTCGGCGTAATCCTGACCCAGGTACAGCGCGCCCTTGACCTGGACGCGCAACGGACCTTTGCCCATCGCATCGACAACCTGTCGGTGACCGAGCTGGCCTTTGACGGCAGAACTTGGTCGACCGGCCGGATCAATCATCTTCCGTGAACGCAACACGCACAAATCGGCGTTTTACTGATTCCAGAAGTTCGGCCATCCTCGGGCCATGACATATGACCTTTTCATCGGGGACCGCCTGTTTTCCAGTTGGTCCATGCGCGGCTGGCTGATGCTGGAAAAATTCGGCCTGCCCTACACGACCCACATGATCGGCCTGTATTCGGGCACGATGGCCCGGGACATGCAGCCGCTGGCCCCGGCCCGTCTGGTCCCCGCGCTACGCCTGCCCGAAGGCACGGTGGTCGGCGAAAGCCTCGCCATGGCCGAGACGCTGGCTGAACGCCACCCCGATGCGGAGCTTTGGCCGCAGGACGCCGCCGCCCGCGCAACCGCCCGTTGGCTGTGTGCCGAGATGGTCGCCGGGTTCCATGCGCTGCGGTCGGCCTGCCCCATGCAACTCAAACACCGCTGGAAAGGGTTCGAGGCGTCCGCCGAAACCCGCGCCGATCTGACCCGGATCGAGACCTTGTGGGCGCATGCGCGCAAGATCTCGGGCACGACGTCCGGCCCGTTGTTCGGCAGCTATTCGCTGGCCGATGTGTTCTATACGCCGATCGCGGCCCGGATCATCGGCTACGGTCTGCCCGTATCCGTGCAGAACCACGACTACTGCATGGAATTGTTGTCGGACCCGGCAGTTCGGCAATGGCGCGCGATGGGGCTGACTGTCGACCACGACCCTTTCCCCTATGACCAGCCGCTCGACGCCGAGCCTTGGCCGGTCGGCGGAGCCTCGACGGCCCGCGCGGTTGAGGCGGGGCCTTCGGTCAATGACCGCTGCCCCTATTCCGGCAAGCCGGTGACCGCATTTCTGGAGCTGGATGGCAAACGATGGGGCTTCTGCAACACCTTCTGCCGCGACAAAACCGTGGCCGACCCCGGAGCGTGGCCGAAATTCACGCAAATGATCCGGCAAGCGGTGTGACCGTTAACCATTCCTAAACCGACGCCATGGCAGCAAGGTCCTATTAACCAAGAACAGGATCGCCATGGTCGCCCGCGCTCATACCGTTGCTTTTCAGGGGGTCGAGGCCCGCCCGGTCGAGGTGCAATGCGCCGTCTCTCCCGGGCTGCCCGCCTTTTCAATCGTCGGCCTGCCGGACAAGGCCGTGTCCGAGGCCCGCGAACGCGTGCGCAGTGCGCTCAGCGCGATGGCCATTGCGCTGCCCTCCAAACGCATCACGATCAACCTGTCGCCCGCTGACCTGCCCAAGGAGGGAAGCCATTTCGACCTGCCGATCGCGCTGGCCCTGCTCTGTGCCATCGACATCCTGCCCGCCGACGCCGCCGAAGCCACCATGGCTCTGGGCGAGCTTTCGCTGGACGGCTCATTGGTGCCCGTGGCCGGCGCCCTGCCCGCCGCGATGACCGCCGCGGCCGAGGGCCGCACGCTGCTGTGTCCGCGCGTGTCAGGTGCCGAGGCGGCCTGGGTCGACGCGACCCAGGTGATCGGGGCCGCGTCCCTGGCCGACGTCGTGCGCCATTTCACCGGCCAGTCGCCCCTGCCGGTCGCCCAGCCCGGCGAGGTCAGGTTGGAGCCCTCGACCCGCGATCTGCGCGACGTAAAAGGGCAGGAACGGGCAAAACGCGCATTGGAAATCGCAGCGGCCGGCCGTCACCACATGATCATGATCGGCACGCCGGGATCGGGCAAATCCATGCTCGCCGCCCGCTTGCCCGGCATTCTGCCGCCGCTGACGCCCACCGAAGCGCTCGAGACCTCGATGATCCAATCGCTGTGCGGCATGCTGGACGAAGGCGGCATCAGCCGGACCCGCCCGTTCCGCGAACCGCATCATACGGCGTCGATGGCGGCGATCGTGGGCGGCGGAAAAGGCGCGAAACCCGGCGAGATTTCCCTGGCCCACAACGGCGTCCTGTTCATGGACGAATTCCCCGAATTTCCACGCACGGTTCTGGAAACCCTGCGCCAGCCCATCGAGACCGGCGAAGTCATGGTCGCCCGCGCCAACGCCCATGTAAAATACCCCTGCCGGTTCATGTTGGTGGCGGCGGCGAACCCCTGCAAATGCGGATATCTCAGCGACCCGTCCCGCGCCTGCTCGCGCGCAACCGTCTGCGGCGAGGACTATCTGGGCCGCATCTCGGGGCCGCTGATGGACCGGTTCGACCTACGGATCGAAGTGCCGCCCGTGGGCTTTACCGACCTTGACCTGCCGCCATCCGGCGACAGCTCGGCCACCGTCGCCGCGCGGGTGCAACAGGCGCGCGGTGTTCAGGCCCGGCGCTTTCAGAACACGCCCGGGATTCGCCAGAACGCCGATATCGAGGGCAATCTGCTGGAAGAGGTCGCCGCACCAGATGCCGAGGGCAAGGACCTGCTGGTCAAGGCGGCCGAGCGGTTCGGCCTGTCGGCACGGGCTTACCACCGCATCCTGCGCGTGGCCCGCACCATTGCCGATCTCGAGGGCGCGCCCGATGTGCGCCGCCCGCATGTGGCCGAGGCGCTGAGCTACAGGATCAGCGCGCGAGTTTCGGCTTAGACCTTGGCCTCGATCGCCTGCCAGATCTTTTCGGCAATATTTGTACCGTTGAACCGCTCCAATTCCTGGATTCCGGTGGGCGAGGTCACGTTGATTTCTGTCAGATAATCTCCGATCACGTCGATACCCACAAAGATCTGGCCCTTTTCCTTCAGCAGTGGGCCGATGGCCGCGCAGATTTCAAGATCGCGGTCGGTCAGCCCGATCTTTTCGGGACGGCCGCCCACATGCATGTTCGACCGGGTCTCACCCTCGGCCGGAACGCGGTTGATCGCACCGACCGGCTCGCCATCGACCAGGATCACCCGTTTGTCGCCGTTGCGCACATCCGGCAGGAATTTCTGAACGATCAGCGGCTCTCGCGAGAAGCCCGTGAACAGCTCGTGCAACGAGGTCAGGTTGCGGTCATCGGCATCCAGCCGGAACACGCCGGCCCCGCCGTTGCCATAGAGCGGCTTGAGGATGATGTCTCCATGCTTTTCCTTGAACGCCTTGATGGTCCGCAGATCGCGGGCGATCGTGGTGGGCGGTGTCAGGTCGGGAAAATCCAGAACCAGCAATTTTTCCGGGTAGTTGCGCACCCAGAACGGATCATTCACCACCAGCGCCTGTCCGCGCAACCGATCCAGCAGGTGCGTCGAGGTGATATAGTGCATGTCGAACGGCGGGTCCTGCCGCAGCCAGACGACATCGAAATCCGCCAGATCAACCTCGCGCTCAGGTCCCAGAACCGCCGGCTGCTCCGCAACCCGTTGCACCGTCATGTCGTGACCGCGGGCGGTGATGCGCCCCTCTTGATAGGCCAGTTGATCAGGTCCGTAGTAAAACAGCTGGTGCCCACGGGCCTGGGCTTCTTCGGCCAGCCGGAACGAGCTGTCGGCATTGATGTCCACGGCCCCGATCGGGTCCATCTGAAAGGCGATTTTCATGGCGTGTCCCTCGTAGTCACGCCAGATACATGGCCCAGCGGGGACGGGTGTTCAATGGCGATCAGCCCTGACCAAAGGCGTTTTCGACGATTTGCACTGCGCCTGTTGCATCCACCAGCGCCGCATCGAACCGGACATTGGTCAGCTGCCCGCCCGGTTCCTGCGCCAAATACTGCGCCGCCGAGGCATATATTCTGTCGATCTGACGCTTGCTGATCCGCGCGGCGGCAGTGTCAAAGCTTTGGCTTTTCTTGACCTCGACGAAAACAAGGCCCTGCGCATCCCGAACGATCAGGTCGATCTCGCCCCCGGCGCCGCGCCAGCGCCTGTGACAGACCTTGAACCCTCGGCTTTCGTAGTCGGCAGCGACGCTGTGCTCGGCCGCCTGCCCGGCGTGATAGGAAACCGAGCCTTGGACCGACCGTCGCGCCATGTCATCCCTTTCCCAGTTGCAAGGCCTTCTGGTAAATCGGCCGCCTTGGCAAATCATACATCCTGGACACCAGATCTGCCGCATCCCGGACCGAGTGCGTTTCCAGAGCCTGTCGCAACGCTTCTTCTACATCTGAATCGTTAACGGCTTGTGAATGGGCACGGTCCACCAGCAAGACGATCTCGCCCTTCACAGTGGCATCTCGATACTGTTCGGACAGCTCTGCCAGGCTACCCCGCCGGACTTCCTCGAACTTCTTGGTCAGTTCCCGGCACATGGCCGCCTGCCGATCACCGCCCAGAACCTGCGCCAGGTCCGCCAGGCACGCCGCCAGGCGTTTGGGGGATTCGTAAAACACAAGTGTCCCCGGAATGTCCCGCAGCGCGTCGATCCGCGACCGGCGCGCGCCGGCCGCATTCGGTAGGAACCCTGCAAAGAAGAAGGCATCGGTCGGCAACCCGGCAAGCGTCAGGGCGGTCAGCGCCGCCGAGGGTCCCGGCGCGCAGGTCACGGTGAATCCGGCCTCGGCCGCCTGTTTGCCCAGGTCGTATCCCGGATCGGCGATCAGGGGCATGCCGGCCTCGGACGCGTAGGCCACGGACTTGCCCTTTGACAGTTCGGCAATCAGTTTTTCACGCGCAGCCGTGCCGCTGTGGTCGTGATAGGCCAGGATGCGCCGCCCTTCGAGGGGTACACCGTGAATCTCCATCAGTCTGCGCAGGCTGCGTGTATCTTCCGCCGCAATCACATCCGCCGAGGCCAGAACGTCCAGCGCCCTGAGCGTAATGTCGCGCGCCGTTCCGATCGGAGTGGCAACAAAATACAGCCCCCCAGCCAATCTTACCTTTTGGAAATTCAAAGCTGGACCCTCGCAGCGTGACGTTTATTATCGCGGCGTGATAGAACAGCAGCGTTCTTTGCCGCCGGATCAGGGAGTTTTCATTTAGATGTTTACCGTTTGCAAGCCCGTTCGCAAACTGGCGAAAATCGCCATCGGCCTGACCGCGGCGGCATTTTTGGCCGCCTGCGAACCCGGCGCCACCGGGCGCGGACCGTCGATAGATACATCAGAGCCGATCCCCGTAGCCCTGCTGGTGCCCAAATCGGGCGACGCCGCGTTGGCGCAAAGCCTTGAGAACGCTGCCCGGCTGGCCATGGCCGATCTGAACAACGTCAAGATCGATCTTCGCGTCTATGACACTGCCGGCAATCCGAACACGGCAGCCGCAGTTGCGCAGCAGGCCGTTGCCGACGGCGCAAAGGTCATTCTGGGGCCGGTCTACGCGCAGGCTGCAAATGCTGCGGGCCTTGCGGTTCTGAGCAAGAATGTGAACGTTCTGTCCTTCTCGAACAATACAAGCATTGCCGGCGGAAACGTGTTTGTCCTTGGCCCGACCTTCGACAACACGGCTAACCGGCTTGTCAGCTACGCCGGCAAACAGGGAAAGAAAAGCACAGTCATCGTGCACAGCAATGATGCGGCAGGCCAATTGGGCCAGGCGGCAATCTCGAACGCCCTTGGCAACAGCCGAGTGGCGAATGCGGGTGTGGTCGGTTTTGATCGATCTCAGCAGGGTGTGATCGACGCCATCCCTGCAATCAAGGCAACTGTGGACTCGACGGGGGCGGATTCACTCTTTTTGACCGCCACGACCGCCGGTGCGCTGCCGCTCTTCAGCCAGTTGCTGCCCGAGACCGGTGTCTCTCCGGCAACCGTGCAATATATTGGCCTGACCCGCTGGGATATTCCGGCCCAGACGCTGGAACTACCGGGCGTGCAGGGCGGGTGGTTTGCCTTGCCCGACCCCGCCAAGGCCCAGGCCTATCGCGTGCGCTACAACGCGACCTATGGCGAGGCACCGCATCCGATCAGCGGCCTGGCCTATGACGGCATCGCTGCCATCGGCGCTCTGGCCAGCCAAGGCAAGTCCAATGCCCTTTCCGCTGCGGCCCTGACCCAGAATGCCGGGTTCCAAGGTGTTGGCGGAATTTTCCGTCTGCGCCCGAACGGTACGAATGAACGAGGTCTGGCCGTGGCCACGATCCAGAACAAACAGGTAGTTGTGATTGACCCTGCCCCGCAAAGCTTCTCTGGCGCCGGTTTCTGATCAGCTTGTGACGATCCCCGCGCCGGCTGGCGCATTGATCTGCGACGCCAGCGAAATCTTCGATGGCGAAAAGGTCAACGCGCTGCTGTCGAAGGCCCTGAAAGACATTCCGGAAACGGCCGCAGCCCGAAACGAGGCCGTCCGGATTCTGCGGGATGCTCAGAAATCTGGGCGTCAGGCCATCGAGGAGGCGTTCGCCGCCCGGCCCTTCGACGCCCGGCCGTTAACGCGGTCCTACACCTATCTGACCGATGGGCTGGTCTGCGCCGCGATGACTGTGGCCGGACAGCATCTGCATCCATTGGCCAACCCGACCCAGGGCGAGAAGATGGCGGTTTTGGCGGTGGGCGGCTATGGGCGCGGCGAGATGGCGCCGTTTTCGGATGTCGATCTGCTGTTTCTGACTCCCTACAAGATCACGGCCTGGGCCGAGAGCGTGATCGAGTCGATGCTGTACATTCTCTGGGATCTGCGGCTGAAAGTCGGGCATTCCTCGCGCACGATCCGTGATTGCCTGCGTCTGGGAGACGAGGATTTCACGATCCGGACAGCGATGCTGGAACAGCGCTATCTGGCCGGTGATCGGGACCTGGCCGATGAGCTGGAAAGCCGGCTGAAATCCGAGCTGTTCAAAGGAACCGAACGCGAATTCATCGAAGCCAAACTGCATGAACGCGACGAACGCCACCACAAGCAGGGCGAGCGTTACATGGTCGAACCGAACGTGAAAGAAGGCAAAGGCGGCCTTCGTGACCTGCAGTCGCTGTATTGGATCGCCAAATACATCTACGGCGTTCACGACGTGGCTGAACTTGTCCCGCTGGGGCTGTTCACCCAAGACGAATTCAACACGTTCGTGCAGGCCGAAGACTTCCTTTGGGCCGTACGTTCGCATCTTCATCTGGTGACACGGCGCGCAACCGAACAGCTGACCTTTGATCTGCAGGTCGAGGTGGCCGACCGGATGGGTTACGAAGACCGAGCGGGCCGCCGGGCCGTCGAAATCTTCATGCAGCGCTATTTCCGAGAAGCCACTCAAGTGGGCGAGCTGACACGGATCTTCCTGACCAAGCTTGAAGCAGCACATATGAAAAACGCGCCGTTGCTGGAACGCATCTTCAGCCGCAAGCCACGGGTCAAGGCGGGCTATAAGGTTGTTCATGGCCGGCTGGATGTGGCCGACCCAAAAAGCTTTCTGTCCGACAAGCTGAATCTACTGCGTCTGTTCGAGGAAGGTCTGCGCACGGGTATGCTGATCCATCCCGATGCAATGCGACTAGTCACGGCCAACCTGCACCTGATCGATGACGAAATGCGCAACGACAAAGAGGCGAGGCGCATCTTTCTGGATCTGATGCTGAAACACGGCAATCCCGAACGCGCGCTGCGCCGCATGAACGAGTTGGGCGTTCTGTCGGCCTTCATCCCCGAGTTCGAGCACATCGTGGCGATGATGCAGTTCAATATGTACCACAGCTACACGGTGGACGAGCACACGATCCAGTGCATCATCAACCTGGCGCAGATAGAACGGGGCGAACTTGTCGAAGCGCTGCCGCTGGCTTCGTCGATCCTCGAGGGCGGAGTGAACCGGCGTGTGCTTTACGTCGCTTTGCTGTTGCACGACATCGCCAAGGGCCGCCCCGAGGATCACTCGATCCTGGGGGCCAAGATCGCACGGACGGTCGCGCCTCGGCTGGGGCTGAACAAGAAAGAATGCGAAACCGTCGAATGGCTGGTGCGCTATCACCTGCTGATGTCGGACATGGCACAGAAGCGCGACATCTCGGACCCACGCACTGTGCGCGACTTTGCCAAGGCGGTTCAGACCGTCAAACGGCTGGATCTGCTGACTGTCCTGACAGTCTGCGACATCCGCGGCGTTGGGCCGAACACCTGGAACAACTGGAAGGCCACCCTGCTACGGGCCTTGCATGCGGAAACCAAGCGCGCGCTGGAAACCGGCATGGAGGACCTCAACCGTGCCAATCGTGGCGCCGAGGCCAAGAAAGCGCTGCGTGACGCGTTGTCTGCCTGGTCCAAGGCCGATCTCAAGACGGAAACCGGGCGGCACTATGATCCGTATTGGCAGGGGCTCAACCTCTCGACCCATGTCGAATTCGCTGAGATGTTGCGCGCACTGGAAGCCGACGGTGACCCCGGCGCGATGGAGATCCGCCTGCAACCAGACGAGGATCGCGACGCCACCCGCGCCTGCTTCGCGATGGCCGACCACCCAGGTATCTTTGCCCGCATCGCCGGCGCACTGGCGCTCGTGGGCGCAAACGTGGTTGATGCCCGCAGCTATACCACCAAGGACGGCTACGTGACCGACGCGTTCTGGATTCAGGACGCTGACGGACACCCGTTCGAGTTGTCGCGTCTGCCGCGCCTGACCCAGATGATCCACCGCACCCTCAAGGGCGAAGTGGTGGCCCGCGAGGCGCTCAGGTCCCGCGACAAGATCAAGAAGCGGGAAAAGGCGTTCAACGTCCCGACGCACATCACCTTCGACAATGAAGGGTCCGAGATCTACACGATCATCGAAGTCGATACCCGCGACCGGCCGGGCCTGCTCTATGATCTGGCCCGGACCCTTGCCGCCGCCAATGTCTATATCGCCAATGCCGTGATCGCGACCTATGGCGAGCAGGTGGTGGATACGTTCTACGTCAAGGACATGTTCGGGCTCAAATACCACTCGGAGGCCAAGCAGAGGACGCTGGAAGCCAAGCTGCGCACCGCGATCACCGAAGGCGCCGAGCGAGCGGCCTCATGAAGCAGATCCGCCTGTTCTCGGGCCTGTTCACGGTCGGGTTCTGGACCATTGCCAGCCGTATTCTGGGCTTTCTGCGGGAAATTCTGCTGACAGCCTATATCGGGCCGGGGCCGGTCATGGATGCTTTCGTCGCAGCCTTCCGCCTGCCCAACATGTTCCGCCGGTTCTTCGCCGAGGGCGCTTTCAACGCAGCCTTCGTTCCGATGTTCTCGAAACGGTTGGAAGGGGGCGAAGACGCGCAGGGGTTTGCGCAGGACGCGTTCAACCTGCTGGCGGCGGCCGTTCTGGCGCTGGTCGGGCTGGCCATGGTCTTCATGCCGGGGCTGGTCTGGCTGACTGCCGAGGGGTTTTATGGCGACGAACGTTTCGATCTGGCGGTCGACTACGGATATGTCGTCTTTCCCTACATTCTGTTCATGTCCCTGGCCGCGCTGTTTTCCGGGGTTCTCAATGCCACAGGCCGCTTTGCCGCCGCGGCGGCGGCGCCGGTCCTGCTGAACATCTTCGCCTGCACGGCACTGATCGTAGGCGCGGCAACCGGTGGCGAGGTCATCCGTTGGCTCATCGCCGTCATACCCATTGCCGGGGTCGCTCAACTGGCGCTGGTTTGGGTCGCCACCGAACGCGCCGGAATTCGCATCCGGTTCGGCCGGCCGAAGCTCAGCCCTGAAATGCGCAACATGGTTCGGATCGCGGTACCGGCGGCACTTGCCATGGGTGTGACGCAGGTCAATCTCGTTGTTGGGCAACTGGTCGCGTCAAAGACCGAAAAGGCCATCAGCTGGCTCTTTGCCGCCGACCGGCTGTATCAGCTGCCGCTGGGCGTGGTCGGCATCGCCGTTGGCATCGTGCTGTTGCCCGACCTGTCGCGCCGCCTGCGCGCGGGGGACGGCGATGGCGCGCGCAACGCCTTTTCCCGCGCCGGAGAGTTCACCCTACTGCTGACTATTCCGGCAACCGTGGCCTTCGTGCTTATCCCCGCGCCACTGGTCTCGGTCCTGTTCGAGCGTGGACAGTTCACACCCGAAGACACGGCTGCCACCGCTCTGGCCGTGGCGGTCTATGGCATCGGACTGCCGGCTTTCATGCTGCAAAAGCTGCTGCAACCGCTGTTCTTCGCGCGTGAGGATACCCGCTCGCCCTTCCGGTATGCCGTGGTGGCGATGGTCATCAACGCTGTTCTGGCCTTTGGGCTGTACCCGATCGTCGGCTGGATCGCCCCGGCCATCGCGGCCTCGGCCGCCGGGTGGGGCATGGTGGCGCAATTGGCACTGGGCGCCCGGCGCATGGGCGACGAAGCCCGTTTCGACGACCGTTTCAAGCGCCGCGCGCCCAGGATATTGGCCGCCTCAATAGGAATGGGCGTGTTGCTGATCGCGGCGATGCAGCTGTTCGGTTGGACGTTCGAGGTTCCGGGCTGGCGCTATCTGGCCTTGCTGGGCCTGATCGTGGTCGCCGCGGTATCTTACTTCCTTCTGGGCCACCTGCTGGGCGCATTCCGCCTGTCCGAGTTCCGGTCCGCCCTGCGAAGGTCCTGACCACCTCAGTCCCGCCGAATACGCCCCACCAGCCGCGCCCATCCGCCCGGCGCCACGAAAAACGACAGCCCGAACCCGGTCGCGAACCCACCCAGATCGGCCACCCAATCCGAGGTGCCGCCGAAGATCAGCCCGAACAACAGTTGGATACCCATCAGCACCGCGATCAACTGGAACGCCCGCGCCTGGTTCTCTCCGACCAGCGACAGCCTGCGCCATAGCAGCCAGGTGAACGCGCCGATCAGGCCGTAGACCGGCGGGAAGCCCCCGACCAGCGGATAGCGCGGGTCCAGCAGCACCGCATAGGCCAGCGCCCCGCCCACGCCGGACAGCACAAAGATCACCAGCATCGCAAAACCGCCAAAGACCTCACCCACCATCTTGCCCATCGCCAAAACAAAGACGCAGACAAAAAGCGCCTGGGTAAAGCTGCCTGACACGAAGGGGTAGGTGAAGAACCGGATCACATGCTCGACCGGCCAACGCCCGTTCATCACCATCCAGTCGAAGATGTCGGCCGAGAAGGAATAGCGCTGAATCGCCTCTAGCCGCCATCCCACCGCGCCCGGTCCGCCGACCAGGCCGCGCGTGCCGAGGGTGAAGGCCAGTTCGATCCCCATGATGAACAAGACCAGCGCCACCACCACGGGCGGCAGGGGGTTCACGGGGGGTGTGTAATGCTCGCTGCTCATTGGGCGGGCCTTTCGCGGCTGTTGACGTCCCTTTGCCTCATGGGTAAGCGACGGAGGCTTATTTTTCCAGACGGGAGTTCCCTTCCATGACCGAAACCAAGTTCACGCCGCGCGTGTTTTCCGGCATTCAGCCCTCGGGAAACCTGCATCTTGGCAACTACCTTGGTGCGCTCAAGCGTTTTGTGGATATGCAGGGGCCGGAGATGGAGACCGTGTACTGCATGGTCGATCTTCACGCGGTCACCGTCTGGCAGGACCCCAAAGAACTGGCGCATTCCACGCGCGAGCTGTGCGCGGGCTTCATCGCCGCCGGCATCGACCCGGAGCAGTCGATCCTGTTCAACCAGTCACAGGTGCCCGAGCACGCGCAACTGGCCTGGATCTTCAACTGTGTTGCGCGCATGGGCTGGATGCAGCGCATGACCCAGTGGAAGGACAAGGCGGGCAAGAACCAGCAGAACGCCTCGCTGGGCCTTTTCGCCTATCCCTCGCTGATGGCCGCCGACATTCTGGTCTATCACGCGACCCATGTCCCGGTGGGCGACGACCAGAAACAGCATCTTGAGCTGACCCGCGACATCGCCATCAAGTTCAACCACGACTATGGCGTCGATTTCTTCCCGATCACCGAGCCGGTGATCGAGGGCGCGGCGACCCGCGTGATGAGCCTGCGCGACGGGGCCAAGAAGATGTCCAAGTCGGACCCGTCCGATATGAGCCGGATCAACATGACCGACGATGCCGACACCATCGCCAAGAAGATCCGCAAGGCCAAGACCGACCCCGACGCCCTGCCCTCGGAGGTGGACGGGTTGGAAGACCGCCCCGAGGCGCGCAACCTGGTCAACATCTATGCCGCGCTCAGCGATCAGACGGTCGAGCAGGTTCTGGCCGAGGTCGGGGGCAAGCAGTTCGGTGAATTCAAGCCGATGCTGGCCGATCTGGCGGTCGCAAAGCTGTCGCCGATCTCGACCGAGATGGCGCGACTGATGGGCGATCAGGCCGAGATCGACAGGATCCTGGACCGTGGCGCGGAACGGGCGCGGGAAATCGCGGCTCCGATCCTCAGCCGCACCTACGAAATCGTGGGGATGGTGGGCGCCGGCCGCGCCTGAGCACCAGACAGAAACTGCAGCGCCGCCCCCGGCAAGGGGCGGCGTTTTGCGTTACAGGTCAGGCGGCCTGCGGGTGCAGTTTTTCCTCGACGATGGATTCGGCCACCGCATGGGGGCTGACGCCATCGACCTTGGCGCGGGTCAGGATGCGGTCCATCGTCCGCTCCAGCGCCTCAAGCCGCTGACCGACCCAAGCTTCGCGATCCTTGATCTTCAGGATCTCGGTCGCGACGTTCACGATCCCGCCGCCATTGGCCACGAAATCCGGAGCATAGAGGATGCCGCGGTCATGCAGGCGCTGCGCGTCGGCATCGGTCGCCAATTGGTTGTTGGCCCCTCCGGCCACCGCGCCGACCTTCAGCAGCGGAATGCTGGTTTCGTTCAGGATGCCGCCGATGGCGCAGGGCGCGAAAATATCCGCCTGGGCCGCATAGATCGCATCGGGCGCGACGGCCTGCGCCGCGAACCGGTCCGCCAGCCGGGCGGTCTGGCCCGCATCGATGTCGGTGATCACCAGTTTCGCCCCGGCGTCGTGCAACAGCGCGCACAGATGTTCGCCCACATGGCCCAGCCCCTGCACCGAGACGGTCTTGCCGCTCAGGTCGTCGGCCCCGAACCGGTGCCGCGCGGTGACGCGGATGGCGTTGAAGATCCCGCGGGCAGTGATGGGCGACGGGTCGCCGCTGGCGAACGGTCCATCGGGCAGACCGGCGACATACTCGGTTTCGGTGCCGATCTGGGCCATGTCGGCCGGGGTCATCCCCATGTCCTCGGCCGTCCAGTACTGGCCGCCGAGGCTTTGGACCACGCGGCCAAAGGCTTGCAGCAGCCCGGGCGTCTTGTCCGCGCTCGGGTCGCCGATGATCACGGCCTTGCCCCCGCCCAGCGGCAGATCGGCCGCGGCGTTCTTGTAGGTCATGCCCCGCGACAGGCGCAGCGCATCGTCCAGCGCTTCGGACGGGTGGCCATAGGTGCGCATCCGCACGCCGCCCGCTGCCGGCCCCAATTGCGTGGAGTGGATCGCCACAAAGCCCGAAAGCCCGCTGGCGGCGTCTTTGAATTCGACCACACGCTCGTGATCTGGCGCGTCAATCGTGGTTAGTTCCATTTTGCTCCTCCGGAAAGACAGATGGATTCTGCCACATCCGACCGAGCGATTTTCGCCAATACATGCTGGCCAACTTATCTCTCTTGGAGATAATAGTAATCTGAGCCGATCATTTTAGGGATTCTCTCCATGGACCAGATCGACCGCAAGATCGTGCGCGCGCTGCAGCAGGACGGGCGCATGACCGTTCTGGACCTGGCCGAAAAGGTTGGCCTGTCGCCGACGCCCTGCGCGCGACGCCTGGACCGCCTGCGCCGCGACGGGGTGATCACCGGATATTCGGCGCAGGTCGACCCCGAGAAACTGGGCTTTGGGGTCACGATTTTCGTGTCTGTTGAACTGGAGAAACAGGACCGCAACGCCATCGACGCCTTCGAACGCGCCATCCTGCGATGCGATGAGGTGATGGAGTGTTACCTAATGACCGGCTCGCGCGACATCCTGCTGCGTGTCGTGGCGCGTGACCTGACCGCCTTTGACGCGTTTCTGGAAAATCGGCTGATGCAGATTCCCGGCATCCGCAACCTGCGCTCCAACTTCGCCCTGCGCGCAATGGTCAAGCGCGACGTGTTGCCTATGGCGACGGGATAATCTGCTGGACCTCAGGCGCGCGCGCTCCTACGGTTCGGCGGAATTGACGGAGGGCAAAATGGCAGTCGGCAAGAATATCCGCACTTATTTCGATGGCAAATGGCACGATAGCGATGCCCCGATCATGCGGGCTGCGGACCACGGGGCCTGGTTGGGTTCGTCAGTGTTTGACGGAGCCCGCCGATTTGATGGCATGACCCCGGATCTGGCCGCGCATTGCGACCGGGTGAACCGCTCGGCCGAGGCGCTGATGCTCACTCCGACCGTGACCACCGAACAGATGGTCGAACTGATCCGCGAAGGTCTTGAAGCTTACCCGACCGAGGCCGCCGTCTACATTCGCCCTATGTACTGGGGGATCGACGGAGACGCGACGGCGATCGTGCCGCAGGGTGACAGCACAGGCTTTGCCATCTGCCTCGAAGAAATCCCGATGGCGCCCGAGGCGGCCTCGGTCACGCTGACGACCACCCGCTTCCGCCGCCCGGTTCTGGAAAGCGCGGTTGTCAACGCCAAGGCCGGGTGCCTTTATCCAAACAACGCCCGAATGCTGGCGGAAGCACGATCCAAGGGGTTCTCAAACGCATTGGTGACCGATGCCATGGGCAACGTGGCAGAAACCGCAACGGCCAACATCTTCATGGCCAAGGATGGCGAGGTGTTTACTCCGGCACCGAACGGCACCTTCCTTGCAGGCATCACCCGTGCGCGGCACATCGACAATCTGCGGCGCGACGGTGTGACGGTTCACGAAACTGTTCTGACCTTCGACGATTTCCACGACGCCGACGAAGTGTTCATGTCCGGCAACATGAACAAGGTCACGCCCGTGACCGCACTGGACGACACGCAATATCAGATTGGCCCTATCACGCGCCGCACGCGCGCGCTCTACTGGGACTGGGCGGCCAGCAACCAATAAGCGAAGGCCCGTCGCGGCCCGAGTTGCCAGACACCGAATGCTCGGGCATGATCCCGAAAACCGGAGAGGACATTCATGCGCAAGTTCCTTGTAGTTCTTGACGATAGCCGCGAGTGCCTGAACGCCATGCGTTTCGCCGCGATGCGTGCTGCGCATACGGGCGGGGGGGTGACCATCCTCTCGGTCATTCCTCCGGACGAGTTCAATCACTGGATCGGCGTGGCCGAAGTGATGCGGGAAGAAGCCCGCGAGCGTATCCATGCGCATTTCGAGGTATTTGCAAAGTGGATGCGCGACAAGCAGGGGATCGAGCCGGAACTGGCGATCCGCGAGGGTGAACCCGTTCCGCAGATCATTGAGCATGTCCGCTCGGATCCCGAGATCGGCGTCCTTGTTCTGGGTGCGGGTACCGACAAGAAGGGCCCGGGTCCACTGGTCACTCAGTTGACGCGGAATTCCGGCAGCTTGCCGATTCCGATCACCATCGTTCCGGGCGACCTGAGCAAGGAGAAGCTCGAAGAGATCACCTGATGCCCGCCACCCTACACTTCTGGTTCGATTTCGCCTCGACCTATTCCTACCTCAGCGCCATGCGGGTCGAACGGGACGCGGCAGCCTGCGGCGTGCAGGTGGACTGGCAGCCATTCCTTCTGGGTCCCATTTTTGCCGAGCAAGGGTGGAAAACCTCACCGTTCAACATCTATCCGGCCAAGGGGCGGTACATGTGGCGCGACATGGAACGGCTGTGCCGGCAGCGTGACCTGCCCCTGACCCGACCTGCCGAGTTTCCGCAAAACGGCCTGAAGGCTGCACGCCTTGCCCTTGCCATCCCACAAGGTGAAGCGCGCGCTGCGTTCTCCCGCGCCGTTTTCGCCGCACAATTTGGCCAAGGCCTTAATGTTTCGGAGGAGCCTGTCCTGCGCAGCGCCCTGTCCGCCGCCGGCCTCCCCGAGGACATGATCGACCGGACCGCAGACGCTGACATCAAGAGTGCTCTGTTTGACCAGGTTGCCCGCGCCAAATCGCTGGGGATCTTTGGCGCCCCCAGTTTTGTCGTGGATGAGGAGCTTTATTGGGGCGATGACCGGCTGGACATGGCAATCCGACAGGCCGCAGCTATTTAGAACCGTTCCAAATCTTGACTTCCCGGCCACTGACGCGCATATCAGAGCCAACTGATACGGAGCGCGCCATGTTCATCCAGACCGAATCCACGCCCAACCCGGCCACGCTGAAATTCCTGCCCGGTCAGACCGTGCTCGAGGCCGGTACAGCGGATTTCCCGACTGCCGAAGCCGCGCAGAGCTCGCCGCTGGCGCAGCGCATCTTTGCGGTCAGCGGTGTGACCGGAGTTTTCTTCGGCAATGACTTCGTGACCGTCACCAAAGACGACGGCGTACAGTGGGACCACATCAAACCCGCCATCCTGGGCGCCGTGATGGAGCACTACCAGTCCGGCCAGCCGGTGATGGGGGCCGGGGTGGAAACCGCGTCCGGCCATGCTGAACATTCGGGTGAGGACTCGGAAATCGTCAACCAGATCAAGGAATTGCTGGACAGCCGCGTGCGCCCCGCCGTGGCGCAGGACGGCGGTGACATCACCTTCCACGGCTTTGACCGCGGCGTCGTCTACCTGCATATGCAAGGCGCCTGCGCTGGGTGCCCGTCCTCAACGCTGACCCTGAAGATGGGGATCGAGAACCTGCTGCGTCATTACATCCCCGAGGTGACCGAGGTTCGCCCTGTTGCAGTCTGATCAGACAATTCTGGCATTTGACACATCGGCCGCGCATTGCGCGGCCGCTTTGCTGCGCGGGTCAGACATCGTCTTGAGCCGCGCCGAAACCATGACCCGAGGCCAGGCAGAACGCCTGATGCCTCTGCTTCAGGACATCCTGGCAGAAGGCGGGGTTTCTTGGGCGGATATCGACGCGATCGGTGTCGGGACGGGTCCGGGCAATTTCACAGGAATTCGCATCTCGGTCTCTGCCGCCCGAGGGCTGGCGCTTGGATTGAACAAGCCGGCAATCGGCGTTTCGGGCCTTGAAGCCTTGGCGGCCTTGGCACCCGAAGGGCGGATCCCAGCCATTCCAGCCCCCCGCGACCAAGTTTATGTGCAAGCGCCCGACGGGACGCCGCAACTGATGACGCTGGGACAGGCAGAATCACTTGGCGCCCTGTTTTTGTGCGACGATGCGGATGCAGTCGTCCGGGCCATCGCCCGGATTGCTTCTGGACGTGTTGACCTTGTGTCAGACTCCCCTGCCCCCCTGTACGTTCGCCCCGCGGATGCCGCCCCGTCGCGCGATACGCCGCCGCCTTTGCTGGACCCATGACCCCACAGGAAATGGCAGAGACCCACGGCGCGGCTTTCACCCAGTCCCGCCCATGGACCGCCGATGAATTTGCTGAGCTGCTTGCCAACCGCTTCACCCATGTCGTTGGAAACAAAACAGCATTTGCCCTGATCCAGGTCATCGGCGACGAGGCCGAGCTGCTGACCATCGCGACGCACCCCGATCACCAGCGGCAGGGTCTGGGCCGCGTCTGCATGCAGGCATGGCACGACAGGGCTCGCGATCTGGGTGCGCGCCGGGCGTTTCTTGAGGTGGCATCGGACAACGCGGCCGCCATTGCACTCTACCAAAGTTGCGGCTATGCGCGCTGCGGTCTTCGGCCGGGATATTACCGACGCGGCAAGGCTGACAAAGTAGATGCAATCTTGATGGAGCGCGCGCTACCCTGACGAAAGCCGGGCATTTCTGAGACCAAATGGTCAAAAAGCGGTTGACCATGGCTGTTTCAGACGGCCTTAATTGCCGCTATCACAGCAGTTCTGCTCGCTCTGAGCGGGGCTGGGCAAAAGCCCCTGCCCCGAAGCCATAAAAAACAACGGGAGTATATGATGACCCTGATGAAATCCTTGATGGGCGCGGCCGCCGCGTTTGCACTGACCGCAGGAGCGGCGCTGGCCGAACCAGCGATCATCTTCGATCTGGGCGGCAAGTTCGACAAATCGTTCAACGAAGCAGCCCATAACGGCGCCAAGCGCTGGGCCGACCAGACCGGCAAGTCTTATCGCGAAATCGAGCTGCAGTCGGAAGCGCAGCGCGAACAAGCCCTGCGTCGTTTCGCTGAAGCCGGTGCAAACCCGATCATCACCATGGGCTTTGCCATGGCTGATCCGCTGGCCGCCGTCGCACCTGACTATCCCGACACCAAGTTCGTCGCCGTCGACGTCAGCTGGCTGGACGCGCCGAACATCCGCCAGGTCTCGTTCGCCGAGCATGAAGGCTCGTACCTGGTCGGCATGATGGCCGCGATGGCATCCAAGTCGGGTACCGTCGGCTTCATCGGCGGCATGGACATTCCGCTGATCCGGCACTTTGGTTGCGGCTACGCCCAGGGCGCAAAGGCCGTAAACCCTGACATCAACGTCGTCGCCAACATGACCGGCACCACCCCGGCCGCATGGAACGACCCGGTGAAGGGCTCTGAGCTGACCAAAGCTCAGATCAGCCAAGGCGCTGACGTGATCTACGCCGCCGCAGGCGGTACCGGCGTCGGTGTTCTGCAGACCGCGGCCGACGAAGGCATCCTGTCGATCGGCGTGGACAGCAACCAGAACCACCTGCACCCGGGCAAGGTCCTGACCTCGATGCTCAAGCGCGTGGATGTGGCCGTTTATGACGCCATGAAAGCAGGCGAAGATGTCGAGACCGGCAAGTTCACCATGGGTCTGGCACAGGACGGTGTCGGCGTTGCCATGGATGAAAACAACGCCTCGCTGGTAAGCGACGAGATGAAAGCCGCCGTCGAAAAGGCGCGCCGCGACATCATCGACGGCAATGTCACCGTCGTCAGCTACTACGAGAACGACAGCTGCCCGGCACTGCAGTTCTGATATCGCGCGGGGCGGGGGAAACCTCCCGTCCCGCATCCACTCATGCCGCTGTTTCGCCACGACCGAATGATTGCGAAATCAGCGCAGCTTCTACGGCAATCGAGGACAAGACATGACAGTCCCCGCCATCGAGCTCAAAGGGATTTCCAAAGCCTTTGGGCCAGTCCAAGCGAACAAGGACATCTCGATCAGCGTCGCCCCTGGCACGATCCACGGGATCATCGGTGAAAACGGTGCGGGCAAGTCCACGCTGATGAGCATTCTGTACGGCTTCTACAAGGCCGACAAAGGTGAAATCTGGATCAACGGTAAAAAGACCGACATCCCCGACAGCCAGGCCGCGATCGCCGCGGGCATCGGCATGGTCTTTCAGCATTTCAAGTTGGTCGAGAATTTCACCGTTCTGGAAAACATCGTTCTGGGCGCGGAAGATGGCGGGCTGCTGGCCCCCTCGCTGGCCAAGGCTCGGAAAGAGCTGAAAGAGCTCGAGGAAGAATACGAGCTGTTCGTGGACCCCGACAAGCGCATCGACGAGATCGGCGTGGGAATGCAGCAGCGGGTCGAAATCCTCAAGGCGCTGTATCGCAAGGCGGAGATACTGATTTTGGACGAACCCACCGGGGTGCTGACCCCGGCCGAGGCCGACCAGCTGTTCCGCATCCTCGACCGGCTGCGCGCCGAAGGGAAGACCATCATCCTGATCACCCACAAGCTGCGCGAGATCATGGAAGCCACCGACACCGTGTCGGTGATGCGCCGCGGCCAGATGACTGCCACGGTCAAGACCGCCGAGACCAACCCCGAGGAGTTGGCCGAGCTGATGGTCGGGCGCAAGGTTCTGTTGCGCGTCGACAAGGTGCCGGCCAAACCCGGCAAGCCCATATTGGAAATCGAGAACCTGCGGGTGACGGATTCGGCGGGCGTCGAGCGCGTCAAAGGTATCGACCTGACCGTCCGCGCGGGCGAGATCGTGGGCATCGCAGGCGTCGCCGGCAACGGGCAGTCCGAGCTGCTCGAAGTGTTGGGCGGGATGCGCCCGGGATCAGGCGTGATCAAACTGAATGGTACGCCTCTGGCGCTCAGCGGACCCGAGGCCGACGGTCAGGCCCGGCGCGCCCAAGGCATCGCCCATGTGCCCGAAGACCGGCAACGCGAAGGTCTGATCATGGACTTCCACGCCTGGGAAAACGTGGCCTTCGGCTATCACCGCGACCCCGCCTATCAGCGCGGGATTTTCATGAACAACGCCGCACTGCGCGCCGACACAGAACGCAAGATCGAGAAATTCGACGTGCGTCCGCCTAATGGCTGGCTGTCGGCCAAGAACTTTTCGGGTGGAAACCAGCAGAAGATCGTGGTTGCACGCGAAATCGAGCGGAACCCCGATTTGCTGTTGGTGGGCCAGCCGACCCGCGGCGTGGACATCGGCGCGATCGAGTTCATTCACAAGCAGATCGTCGCCCTGCGCGATCAGGGCAAGGCGATCCTGCTGGTCTCGGTCGAGTTGGAAGAGATCTTCTCTCTGTCCGACCGGATTGCAGTAATGTTCGACGGACATATCATGGGCGAGCGTCTGCCCCATGAAACGGATGAAAAAGAACTGGGCCTGTTGATGGCCGGTGTTGCGGGGGAGGCCGCGTAACATGGATAAGATGCCCAAATGGGCCGACGTCATTCTGATCCCGCTCATCAGTCTGATCCTGGCCGCAATCCTGTCGACACTGGTCATTCTGGCCATTGGCGAAAACCCGGTCGAGGCGGTGAACCTGATGGTCACCGGCGCGCTGGGGTCGACCTATGGCTGGGGTTATACCCTGTATTATGCCACCAACTTCATGTTCACCGGTCTTGCGGTTGCAGTGGCCTTTCACGCGCGTTTGTTCAACATAGGTGGCGAGGGTCAGGCCATGTTGGGCGGACTGGGCGTAGCCATGGTGTGCCTCTATGTGCCGTGGCCGCATTGGAGCATCGCTCTGCTGGCTGCGATGGCCGCCGGCATGCTGTTCGGCGCGGCTTGGGCTGCGATACCGGCCTATCTACAGGCCAAGCGCGGCAGCCATATCGTGATCACCACGATCATGTTCAACTTCATCGCTGCGGCGCTGCTGAACTACATGCTGGTCAACGTGATGCGACCGGCCGGCTCGCAGGACCCGGCGACCGCCCGCTTTGCCGAGGCGGTACATCTGCCCACCCTGCACGAGATGCTGGCCCCGATCGCGATCAACTTCTCCAAGGCGGCTCCGGCCAACATCTCGCTGATCATCGCGGTCATCGCCTGCATCGTAGTCTGGGCGCTGATCTGGCGCACTCGCCTGGGCTATGAAATTCGGGCTTATGGGCATTCGGAAACCGGTGCGGTCTATGCCGGTATCTCGCCGGTGCGCATCACCATCGTGGCGATGCTGATTTCGGGCGCTCTGGCGGGCCTGATGGCAATCAACAACGTCATGGGTGAGGCCGAGCGGCTGGTTCTGAACTCGACCGAGGGCGCGGGCTTCATCGGCATCGCGGTGGCCCTGATGGGCCGCTCGCACCCGTTCGGCGTATTCCTCGCGGCCATCCTGTTTGGCTTCCTCTATCAGGGGGGCGCTGAACTGGCGCTGTGGACCTCGATCCCGCGCGAACTGATTGTGGTGATCCAGGCATTGGTGATCCTGTTCACCGGGGCGCTGGACAACATGGTCCGTATGCCGCTTGAAAAGCTGTTCCTGGCCCTGCGGAAGGAGGCGAACTGATGGAGTTGTTCCTGACGATCGTCCAGGTTCTGGACTCGACCATTCGCCTGGCCACACCGCTGCTGCTGGCCTGCCTGGCCGGCTTGTATTCGGAACGCGCTGGCATTTTCGACATCGGACTGGAAGGCAAGATGCTGATGGCGGCATTCTTTTCGGCCGCCGTTGCCGCGGTCACCGGGTCGGTATGGCTGGGCCTGCTGGCCGGCATCGCATCGTCCTTGGCGCTGTCTGGCCTGCACGGGCTTGCCTCGATCACGTTCCGGGGCAACCAGCTGATTTCCGGTGTCGCCATCAACTTCCTGGCTGCCGGCATGACCGTGCTGGTAGCGCAGGACTGGTTCCAGCAAGGCGGCCGCACGCCGTCGCTGTTCGGAGGCGGCCGGTTCGAGCCAATCAACTTCCCCTTCGCCGAGGCACTGAGCGGTGTGCCGATCATCGGCCCCATCTATGCCGAGCTGCTCTCAGGCCACTCGATTCTTGTTTACGTGGCGTTCCTGATGGTGCCCGCAACCTGGTGGGTGCTGTTCCGCACCCGCTTTGGCCTGCGCCTGCGCGCCGTGGGTGAAAACCCGGCGGCAGTGGACACCGCCGGCGTCTCGGTGGTGGGGCTTCGCTACGCAGCCGTCGCCATCTGTGGCGTGCTATGTGGCATCGCCGGGGCCTATTTGGCTACTGCGTTGCAGGCAGGGTTCGTCAAAGACATGACGGCTGGCCGGGGCTTTATCGCACTGGCCGCACTGATCTTTGCCAAGTGGCGGCCGTGGCACGCCATGTGGGCGTGTTTGCTGTTCGGGCTGCTGCAGGCGGTTGCTTTGCGGTTCCAGAATATCGACCTGGGCGGCATCATAATCCCCGTTCAGGTCATGGACGCGCTGCCCTATATTCTGACCGTGGTGATCCTGGCGGGTTTCGTCGGCAAAGCGGTCCCGCCAAGGGCCGGTGGCGAGCCCTATGTGAAAGAGCGCTGATAAGGCCAGTTCAGGACTGGTTTTCAGTCCTGTTTGCTGCAAAGCGGCATGCAGAGTTGATTTTGCATGCCGCAAGCGCTCTAAGGGGGTATGCACGTCTACCTTCCCATAGCCGAAGTATCCGTTAGCCCGTTTATGCTGCTGGCGATTGGTGTTTCCGTGGGCGTTCTGTCCGGCATGTTCGGAGTGGGAGGCGGTTTTCTGATCACGCCACTGCTGTTTCTGATTGGCATTCCGCCCGCAGTCGCCGTGGCGACATCGGCCAACCAGGTCGTGGCATCCTCATTTTCGGGGCTGATGGCCCATCTCAAGCGCAGGACCGTAGACCTGAAGATGGGATCGGTTCTGCTGGGTGGCGGCCTGCTGGGCGCGACGCTGGGGATGCTCGTCTTCAACTATCTCAAGCATTTGGGGCAGGTCGATCTGGCGGTCCAGCTGTGTTACGTCGTGTTTCTTGGCCTCATCGGCACCTTGATGTTCGTTGAGAGCCTGCGTGCAATCCGCCGGTCACGGGCAGCGGGCGGCACCCCACCGACCGCACGTCGCCAACGCACCTGGGTTCATGCGCTGCCGTTCAAAATGCGGTTCCGCGAGTCAAACCTGTACATCTCGGTCATTCCACCCATCCTGGTCGGCTTTGGCGTCGGAATCCTGTCGGCCATCATGGGCGTTGGCGGCGGGTTCATCATGGTTCCGGCAATGATTTATATTCTGGGTATGCCAACAAAGGTGGTGATCGGAACCTCGCTGTTTCAGATCATTTTCGTGGCCGGGTTCACGACGATGATCCACGCTTCGACCAACTTCAGCGTGGATATCGTGCTGGCCTTGTTCCTGTTGATCGGGGGTGTCGTTGGGGCCCAGTTCGGCAGCATGGTCGGCGCCCGGCTGAAGGCTGAGCAGCTGCGGGTTTTGCTGGCGGTACTGGTCATGATCGTGGCCGGAAAAGTTGGGCTGGAACTGATCGTGACTCCGACAGAATTCTATTCGCTATCTGAATTGGCGGGGGTTTGACCGTGACCAGTTTTTCCCTCGAAACCGCCGTGTACTCGCCAGTGCATTCCCTCGCCCAACGCAGCGCACCCACCTTTGATCGTTGTAACCAGTCCACCGCAGCACGGATCGGCTAGACCACATGCATATCTATCTGCCTATCGCCGAAGTCTCCGTGAACGCCTTTCTGCTGCTGGGCCTCGGCGGCATGGTGGGAATTCTGTCCGGCATGTTCGGTGTCGGTGGCGGCTTTTTGATGACCCCGCTGCTGTTCTTTATCGGCATCCCACCCGCTGTTGCCGTGGCAACCGAGGCGAACCAGATCGTTGCCTCGTCATTCTCGGGCGTGCTGGCGCATTTCCGAAGAAAGACGGTCGATCTGAAGATGGGCACGGTCCTTCTTGTGGGTGGTCTGATCGGCGCCGCCGTGGGCGTTGTCTTCTTCAACTATCTCAAAAGCCTGGGTCAGGTCGATCTGCTGGTCAAGCTCTGCTATGTCGTCTTTCTGGGCGTCATTGGCGGGCTGATGTTCTTTGAAAGCCTCAATGCACTGCGCAGGTCCCGAAAAGCCGGTGCAGTCCCTGTCAAACGGCGCCAGAGGGGGTGGATCCACGCCCTGCCGTTCAAGATGCGGTTCCGGACCTCGGGGCTGTATATCTCAGTCATCCCGCCGGTGCTTGTCGGCCTGTTCGTCGGCGTGTTGTCGGCGATCATGGGCGTGGGCGGCGGGTTCATCATGGTGCCCGCCATGATCTACCTGCTGGGAATGCCGACCAAAGTGGTTGTGGGGACATCCCTTTTCCAGATTATTTTCGTCACTGGCTTCACCACCATGCTGCACGCCACGACCAACTTTACGGTCGATATCGTGCTGGCTGTCCTACTGTTGGTTGGCGGGGTGATCGGGGCTCAGATCGGGACCGTGCTGGGGGCACGCATCCCGGCCGAGCAGCTGCGCGTTCTGCTGGCCGCTCTTGTTTTGGCGGTTTGCGGCAAGCTGGCCCTGGATCTTTTGTTGCAACCGGCCGAGCTCTATTCGCTTGGCACCGATGGGGGGCATTGACGTGTTGCGCTGGTTCATCGCCTTTGTGTTCCTGACCATCCCCGTCCACGCTGCGGATGAGCAGGTCGTTCTTGGCCTCAGCCAGGATCGCGTAGCCATCACCGCCGATTTCGATGGATCCGAGATTCTGATCTTTGGCGCCGTCAAGCGCGAAGCGCCGATCCCGCCCGGCCCTCCGCTTGAGGTGATCGTGGCAGTCGCGGGCCCGTCCGAGCCGGTCATGGTGCGGCGCAAGGAAAAGAAATTCGGCATCTGGGTGAATACCGACAGCGTTCTGGTCGATTCCGCACCCAGCTTCTACGCAGTCGCCACAAGCGCGCCGTTCACAGACATCATCACCGACACCGAAGACCTGCGCTATCGCATCTCGATCCGGCGCGCGATCCGGTCCGTCGGGGCGGCCATGCATATCCGGGAGGCGCAGAATTTCGCCCGGGCTGTCGTCAGGATCCGCGAGGATGAGGGCCTGTATTCGATCCGTGAGAACACGGTTGCCGTGGATGAGCAAACGCTATTCCGCACCTCCATCGAGATGCCGGCCGACCTGACCGAAGGCGACTACCTGACCCGCATCTTCCTGATGCGGAATGGCGAAGTCATTTCGCAGTTCGAGACGGTTATCGACGTTCGGAAAGTCGGGCTCGAACGGTTTCTCTACAACATGTCGCGCCAACAGCCGGTCTGGTACGGGTTGATGTCCCTTGTCATTGCCATCGCCGCAGGCTGGGGCGCTTCGACGGCTTTCCGACTGCTGCGCGAAAACTGACCGCTACCCGCGCCCTATATACGGCATCGTCGTTGCCATCACGGTCATGAACTGGACGTTGGCTTCGGGCGGCAGGCTGGCCATGTGCAGGACCGAGCGCGCGGCATCTTCGAGCGCCATCGTCGGATCAGGCTCTCGCCCTTCAGCAACCGCCCTATCGACCAGGGTCTGCACCATCTGGGTTCTGGCATTTCCGATGTCAATCTGCCCACAGGCGATACCATGAGCGCGGCCGTCAAGCGACAGGCTTCGTGTCAGCCCGGTTATCGCGTGTTTGGTGGCGGTGTAGTGAACCAAATTCGGGCGCGGTACATGCGCCGCGATCGAGCCGTTGTTGATGATGCGCCCCCCCTGGGGCACCTGCCTGCGCATCGCGCCGAAGGCCGCGCGGGCACCCAGAAACATCCCGTTCAGGTTCACGTTGACGCTCTGATACCAGTCGTCCAGCGTGATCTCGTCGATCATTCCCGCGGGGGCAAGGATCCCCGCGTTGTTGAACAGAACATCCAACCGTCCAGCCTGCGCCTGAAATTCATCGAACGCCGCCGACACCGCTTGGGGGTCGGTTACGTCGGCCACCAGGGGAATGGCGTTTTCGCGCGTTGCGGCCATCTGGCTCAGCTTGTCCGCACTGCGCGCCAGCAGGCCGACCGTCCAACCCTGGTCCAGAAACAGCTCGGCCGTCGCCCGCCCAATGCCCGAACTCGCCCCGGTTACGATGATCGTGTTCACGTCTCCTCCGCCTCCAGCGTAAGTTTTGCGGCCGAAACCGCGCGCAGGTCGTGAACCCGCAACGGGTGGCTTGGTTTGGACAGCCGGTTGCGCACCACCCAGATCAGCCGCTCTTGCGCGCGGGTGATGGCCACATAGGCCAGCCGTTTCCACAGGGGTTGCCCGGCCTCGGTCCGGCCCATGCGGGCGGCGGCATAAAGGTCAGGTGCAAAGACCTGCACCGTGTCCCATTGCGAGCCTTGCGCCTTGTGAATCGTCACGGCGGCCCCATGCAGAAACGTGGCCCCCATGCGCGCGGCAAAGGGGATGAAGGGCTCTTCCTCGTCCGGTTTTTCGATCTGCACGATCGACGCGGCGCTGACCTGCGGGTCTTCGGCCCCCATGACATGCAGCCGCGAGAACCCAGGCTTGCGCCCCGGCCCCAGATAGATCACCTGCGCGCCCTTGATCAGCCCGCGCGCCTCGAGGTCGAGCCGTTTCTTGCGGTGCTTCAGCGGCAGCTCGATCCCGTCGCAGATCAACGGTTCGCCTTCCAACAGCTCGGTCTCGGGGGCGCCATGCACCTGACGGAAGGCCTGGATCAGCCGGATACGCGTCGCGTTCCGCCAGACCAGAACCGGGCTGCGGGCCATCAGGTCGACCTCGACCCGCTGGCCCCAGACCACACGGTCATCCGTGCGGGCGGTCTGCTCGACAAGACGTTCAAAATCCTCGAACCCCATGGCAGGATCGGCCAGCGCATGGGCCAGGTCCAGAATGGGGTTGTCGGCCTCTTGCCGGTGCACCCGGTGCAGGATCAGCTTGCGCGGTTCGGGCAAAGCATCGAACACCATCGACCCGGACTGATTCACCGGTGCCAACTGTGCCGGATCGCCGAACAGCAACAAGGTAGGAAAAATTTCTTTGAGATCCTCGAACTGGCGGTCGTCCAGCATCGAGGCTTCATCGACGAACCCGATATCCAGCGGCTCGTCGCGACGTTTCCATCCGGTTATGAAATCCGACCCGCGCAGGCCGGCGGCGGCCAGGGCACCCGGGATGGACTTGTTGTTGGCATAGAACGCGGCCGCGCGGTCCAACGCCTCGTCGGTCAGGCCTTCGATCTCGGGGCGGTCGTCATTGCCCGCCAGCCACTCGGCGATCCGTTCGTATTCCGGATCATAGACCGGCGTGTACAGAATGCGGTGAATGGTGGTGGCCGGAACACCGCGCAATCGCAACACGCTGGCGGCCTTGTTGGTCGGGGCCAAAATGGCAAGGCTGCGCTTGTCTTTCGATTTGCGGCTTTCATAGTCGCCCGAGACGATCCGAACTCCGGTCTCGGCCAGCGCCTTGTAGAGTTCGGCCAACAGCAGGGTCTTGCCCGACCCGGCCTTGCCGATCACCGCCATCACGCCCGATTCGCCTTGGCCGGGCAGCTTGAGCAGCGCATCGTCTTCCAGGTCCACGCCTGCGGTTTTCAGCATCTGGGCAATGCTGTCGAACGCGGCGGCCTGATCTTCGGAAAAAGTAACCTTGGGCAGAGACATGGCGCGACCCTACAGGGCCGCGCCAACCTGCGCCAGATGCGGAATACAACGTCAGGCAGTCAGTGCGAACCGATGCCGCGCGGCGGACCCGAACGCCGTCTTGAACCACAATCGCGACAGCTCACGCGGAATGCCCGCCCGCTCGGCCACGCGGTTGCAATCGTCAGCGGAATAGGGCCAAAGACCGACCGAGATCTGGTCACGGCCCGCCCCCTCAGAGGCCAAGACCACCGGCGAGGAACCGATCAGCCGATAGATACGGATCATCCTTGCATCAAAGACCCCGGCGATGTGGGTAAGACCGAAGCCTTCCATGATCTCCCCCCCGCTCAGCATGATTGCCCCGGCCGTGTGTGGATGAGCGGTGCGGGACAGGCAGAACCGTGTCACTTCCCAGATCAGCGGGCCGCGGATTGGGCTGCCGCCCGTCAGATGCCCGAACACCTCGTTTATCATGACAGGGCCAGTCGTGGGCAATACCCGCATCGATCCGCCGTGACTGCCGTCCGGCTCTTCCCAGATGACATATAGCGGGTTCAGATCATCATACTGATCCCGTTCCTCTCCTTTGGAATTGACATGAACATCCCATCCAAGGCGGGTTTTGAATTGATCGGCGCGGTCGCGAAACATCCCCTCGGCCAATTTTGGATATTTTTGAAGCTCGTCAGCGTAAACATAACGCAGCATGACTTTTCCCCTTGTCGTCCAGTGCTGGAACGAAGGGGGTACAAAGTCGTGGTTAATTTCCCGTGTGGCCCTCGCGCGGGCCTTAAACCACTATTAATCCTCTGCTGAGGGCAGTGGCGATGGCATGGGTTGTATTCAGAGCACCCAGCTTGGACCGGGCGCTTTCGATATAGACACGCAATGTGTGCTCGGAAATAGACAGGGAGTGCGCGACCTGCGCCCGGCTGTAGCCCAAGGCCAGCAGCGTCATCGCGTCGATCTCGCGCGGAGAGAGGCCGCGCGCGGATTCAGGTCTTCGGTCCTGCTCGAAATCCAATGCTTTGCGGTTGAAGTAGTGGGCGAGCAGTATCAACTCGCGGCTGTAGGTCACGATGAAGGCACCCCAAGCCTCGTCGCTGCAACTGTGATTGACCGTAAAAAGCGCGAACTGGCCATTCGGCCCACGAATTGGGATCGAATAGCCCTGATTGCCGACACCATGATCCAAAGCATCCTGCAGAAAGGCTTTTGCGACCTTGCCGGACCAGTTCAGAGATTTCCAATTGACCGGATGAAACCGCTGGAAGCAGCCCAGGATTACGGGATCTATTCGGTGATAGTTGCGTTCACGGTATCGGTCGGCCCAGGCATCCGGATAGGTGGTGTAGCCATATTGATCGCCGGCGCCATCGACCCAGTGATAGACGATGTGATCGACCTTCAGTTTGTCCCTGATGCGGACAGCAACCGCACCCAGCTCGTCAAGCGTGCTGGTGTTTTCCAAATCCTCCAGGACCTGGCTCAAATCGAACTGTGTTCCCATTCGACGGCGCTTTTGCCTCATCGTTCAGGGACGCAATTTCGGCCGCGGCGATCAGCCTGGTGTCGTCAAGCTGCTCGGCCAGCGCGGTCAACCCATTCGCAACGGCGAAGGCGTTGAGGTCCGACAATACGTCCAGTATCCACTCATTTCGCGCCATCATGGTCTCTCCGAAACAGTTAACGAAGGGTTAACACAACCATAACATGTACGCTGTTTTCTTGCCTATTCACTGCTTTCTACTCCCCAAAAACAGCGGGTCCCGAATTTGCATGGCATTGAAAAACAATATCCCATCTTCTGAACGCAAAACGCCCGCGAACCGTCTGAACGATTCGCGGGCGCTTGCTTTCAAAGCGCGGTGATCAACCGCGGGCGTCCAGAACCTCTTCCAAGGTCCGCATGCCCGTACGCGGGGCCTGAACCAAGACAGACATGTTGCCGGGCTTGTGCTCGTTCCGCATCATTTTCATGTGCGCCTCGGGCAGTTCTTTCCAAGTGAACACTTCGGACATGCATGGATCGAGACGCCGCTCAAGCATCAGCCGGTTTGCAGCGGACGCCTGCTTGAGGTGCGCGAAATGCGAACCCTGCAGACGCTTCTGGTGCATCCACATGTACCGAACGTCAAAGGTCAGGTTGTAGCCGGTGGTCCCGGCGCAGATCACGACCATGCCGCCTTTTTTGACGACAAAGGTCGAGACCGGGAAGGTGCTCTCGCCGGGGTGTTCGAACACCATGTCGACGTTCACGCCCTTGCCCGTGATGTCCCAGATCGCCTTGCCGAACTTGCGGGCCTCTTTGAACCACTCGGCATATTCAGGCGTGTTTACCGTGGGCAACTGGCCCCAGCAGTTGAAGTCCTTGCGGTTGATGACGCCCTTGGCGCCCAGCCCCATGACGAAGTCGCGCTTGCTTTCGTCCGAGATCACGCCGATCGCGTTGGCGCCAGCCGTATTGATCAGCTGGATCGCATAAGAGCCCAGCCCCCCCGACGCGCCCCAAACCAGAACATTCTGGCCCGGTTTCAGGTCATGCGGTTCATGCCCGAACAGCATCCGATAGGCGGTGGCCAGCGTCAGCGTGTAGCAGGCGCTTTCCTCCCAGGTCAGGTGCTTGGGGCGCGGCATCAGCTGCTGTGCCTGCACGTTGGTGAATTGCGCAAACGACCCATCGGGCGTTTCATAGCCCCAGATGCGCTGGCTGGGCGAATACATCGGATCGCCGCCGTTGCACTCTTCATCGTCGCCATCGTCCTGGTTGCAGTGGATTACGACCTCGTCGCCGACCTTCCAGCGTTTCACCTTGTCGCCCACCGCCCAGACGATGCCCGAAGCATCCGATCCGGCAATGTGATACGGGGCCTGGTGACCATCGAAGGGGCTGATCGGCTTGCCGAGCGAGGCCCAGACGCCGTTGTAATTGACGCCTGCCGCCATCACCAGAACCAGCACTTCGTGGCTGTCCAGCTTGGGCACATCGACCACTTCCAACTGCATCGCAGTGTCGGGCTCACCGTGGCGCTCTTTGCGGATGGCCCATGCATACATCTGTTTGGGCACATATCCCATCGGAGGGATTTCACCCATCTCGTAGAGGTCTTTTTCCGGTGCCTCGTAGGACGCGATGCCGCCGTCGGTGTCCAAAGCCATTGTGGCCTCCTCTGTCAAACATGTTCGCCGCGACGCAGAATCGCGCGCTTCATAGGCTGAAATATTGGCCCACGAGTAATTTTGCAACCCATCTCGGATCATTATTGAAATTTTATGACCCAGCAACCGCAGAAATTTCTTTTGCAGCCGCAGAACCATCTGGGTCTTCGCCGATGGGTGCTGAGGCGGCATAGTACTTCATAAGATCTAGCCGCTCGACCGATGGCGACAGCATACCGTTGTTTCTGCTCAGTATTCGCCGTTCGACCAGTTGTTCGATCGCTGGCGAAATGGCCTTCAGGTCTTCGTCCGTCGCGCCTTCCCGCCGCATCAGTTTGGCGATCCGTGACTGAACGTCAGACTCGGAGATGGTGCCGTTTTCGCGAACGAGCCAGCATGCAACGGGCGCTGGAACCAAAGGAATCGCCTGGCCAATCCGGCGCATCAGCTCTCGAGCCAGGTCCGTCATCAGGTCGGGGCCAGCTTGTTCGCGGAACTCCTGCAGCGAAATGGGCAGGCCGTACCGAACCGAGGCAAGACCGAACCGTTTGTAACGCCCGATGATACGGCGCCATATCTGTTTCAGGCTCCACCTTGTAATCACGCCGATCCGCGCGCGGAACCGCCGTTCGCTGCCCAAGGCGGCGGCGGTCAGAATCGTATCCTCCAGCACCCGGTCATAGTTCAGCGCAACCGGTACGAACACGACGTCGCGACCATCGGGACTGGTGCCGTCGATGATGTATTTCAGCAGTCCCAGTTTGGGTCGTCCCAAAGACCCGGTGAGGCTCAGACCGCCCTCGGGGAACATCGCCTGAGTCACACCGGCATTGGTGGCCAGGCGCACATAGCTGGCCAGAACCTGCCGGTAGAGTTCGCTGCCGGACTTGCGCCGGATGAAATAGGCCCCCATCGCGCGGATCAACCGGCTGAGCGGCCAGACCCGTGCCCACTCGCCCACCGCATAGGACAGCGCCGACTGTTGCGCGGCCAAATAGGTCACCAGAACATAATCCATGTTGCTCCGGTGATTCATCACAAAGACCACGGTTGCTTTGGGATCGATCTCCTTCAATGCGGCCTCGTCCTCGTGGCTGAGGCGGACATTGTAGAACGCGTTGCTCAACCATCGAGCCAACCGAATGGCAAAGCTGAAATACATGAAGGCCGAAAACGACGGGACGATTTCCCGGGCGTAGCGCCGGGCCTGCTCGAACGCGACCGCTTCGGGGATTCCATGTTCTTCGGCGTGGTGCTGAACAGCCTGACCAACCTGCGGGTCATAGATCAGGCGTTGGATCATGTCATGACGCTCGGCCAGTTTGAACGGCTGGATCGGCCGTTGCAGGCGCTGGTTCAAGCGTTCAACAGCCCGTTCAAGCCGGCGGCGAAAGAACCAGCGCACCGACGGGAACAGGAAATGCGAAGCAAAAGTGACCGCGGCAAACACCACGATCAGAACAAACAGCCAAATCGGTAACTCAACGGTCTGCGTCATGCCCGCACAGTGCCATCAAACCGCCGCTGTCACAATCGGCAGCACGCCGTACATGCCGCAACGCAGCGAATTGACATGTGCTGAAAATTGCGCTTTAGAACCCATGAGAGAAATATTGTTACCCATTGACGCATGAGGCTCTGACCATGACGCAGACGCAGAAAGACCGCCCCTGGCTCATCCGAACCTATGCCGGTCATTCCACGGCCAAGGCCTCGAACGCGCTATACCGGTCCAACCTGGCCAAAGGGCAGACCGGCCTGTCGGTGGCTTTCGATCTGCCGACGCAGACCGGATACGACAGCGATCACACCCTGGCCCGGGGCGAGGTCGGCAAGGTCGGCGTGCCGGTCTGCCACCTGGGGGACATGCGCGTTCTGTTCGACCAGATCCCGCTGGAACAGATGAATACGTCGATGACCATCAACGCCACTGCCCCCTGGCTGCTGGCGCTGTATATCGCGGTGGCCGAGGAACAGGGGGCCGATGTGTCCAAGCTGCAGGGCACGGTGCAGAATGACCTGATCAAGGAATACCTGAGCCGCGGCACTTATGTCTGCCCGCCCAAACCCTCGCTCAAGATGATCGCGGATGTTGCCGAGTACTGTTATTCGAACGTACCGAAATGGAACCCGATGAACGTGTGTTCCTATCACCTGCAAGAGGCCGGCGCGACGCCCGAGCAGGAGCTCGCCTATGCGCTGGCCACCGCCATCGCGGTTCTGGACGAGCTGCGCCCCCGCGTTCCGGCCGAGGACTTTCCGGCGCTGTGCGGCCGCATCTCGTTCTTCGTGAATGCGGGCATCCGGTTTGTCACCGAAATGTGCAAAATGCGGGCCTTTGTCGACCTCTGGGATGAAATCCTGCAACAACGTTATGGGGTGGAAAACCCCAAGTTCCGCCGATTCCGCTATGGCGTTCAGGTCAACTCGCTGGGCCTGACCGAGCAGCAGCCCGAGAACAACGTCTATCGCATCCTGATCGAGATGCTAGCCGTGACCCTGTCGAAAAAGGCGCGTGCCCGGGCGGTGCAGCTGCCCGCCTGGAACGAGGCCTTGGGCCTGCCGCGCCCGTGGGACCAGCAATGGTCGATGCGAATGCAACAAATCCTGGCCTATGAGACAGACCTGCTGGAATATGACGACCTGTTCGACGGCAACCCGGTGGTCGATGCCAAAGTCGAGGAACTGAAGCAGGGCGCCCGGGCCGAGCTAGCCAATCTGGAGTCGATGGGCGGTGCGGTTGCGGCGATCGACTACATGAAATCGCGGCTGGTGGATTCCAACGCCGAGCGGCTCAACCGGATCGAGCGCAATGAGACCATCGTCGTCGGCGTGAACCGCTGGACCGAGGGTGAGCCCTCGCCGCTGCAGACCGAGGATGGCGGGATCATGGTCGTCGATCCGGCGGTCGAACAGGAACAGATCGATCGCCTGAACGTCTGGCGTGCCGCCCGCGATGACGCCGCCGTGGTCGCGGCGCTGGCCGATCTGCGCGCCGCCGCGCAATCGGGCGCCAACATCATGGAGCCCTCGATCGCCGCGGCCAAGGCCGGTGTCACCACCGGCGAATGGGCAGAAGAGATGCGCCGCGTCTTTGGCACCTATCGCGGCCCGACGGGCGTTTCGGGGTCGGTCTCGAACAAGACCGAAGGCTTGGACGACCTGCGGGCGGCGGTGGATGCGGTCAGCGACCGCCTGGGGCGTCGCCTGAAATTCCTGGTCGGCAAGCCGGGTCTGGACGGTCATTCCAACGGCGCCGAACAGATCGCCTTCCGCGCCCGCGATTGCGGCATGGACATCACCTATGACGGCATCCGCCTGACCCCCGACGAAATCGTCGCTTCGGCCATCGAGCAGCAAGCCCATGTGATTGGCCTGTCGATCCTGTCGGGCAGCCACCTGCCGCTGGTTCAAGAAGTGATGACACGCCTTCGAGAAGCAGGTCTGGGTGATATTCCAGTTGTCGTCGGAGGCATCATCCCGGACGAGGATGCGGATCGCCTCAGATCGATGGGTGTTGCCAAAGTCTATACGCCCAAGAATTTCGAGCTGAATGCCATTATGGGGGATATCGTTTTGCTGGCCGATCCAAAAACGCTGGCCGCGGAATAATCGCCCAGAATTAATTCCATTGCCCATTTCGTTTAAAGAATGGCCATTGATTGGGATTCTCCGTAACGTTGCCTGATGAGTAAAAAATGAATCAGGTGGGTACGGAGAACGACAATGGGCATAAATCTGGACAAGCTGTCGCGTAAGGAATTGCTTGAATTGCGCGATCAGGTCGATAAGGCGCTGGAAAACGCTGAGGCCAGAGAGCGTCAGGAAGCATTGATGGCCGCTGAAAAAGCAGCTGCCGCTTATGGGTTTTCCTTGTCCGACTTGGCATCTCAGCCCACTCGGTCCGGCAAGGGATCGAAAGCCAAAGCAAAATATCGCAATCCGGCCGATCCGGCGCAAACCTGGACGGGGCGTGGGCGTAAACCAAAATGGGTCCACGAAGCGCTGAAAGCCGGTGCAGATATTTCCGATCTGGAAATCTGAACGGGAAAAGTATCAAAATGACAATTCACATTGGCGCCGAAAAAGGTGAAATCGCCGAAACCGTGCTTTTGCCGGGTGATCCGTATCGTGCGAAATGGGCCGCCGAAACTTTTCTGAGCAATGTGCGGCAAGTCAACGATGTCCGCGGGATGCTGGGTTTCACCGGCGAATGGAAAGGAAACCCGGTCACCATTCAGGGCAGCGGAATGGGAATGCCGTCGCTGTCCATTTACGTAAATGAACTGATCCGGGACTACGGTGCAAAAACCCTGATCCGCATCGGGTCTTGCGGCGGCATGCAGGAAAACGTGAAGGTCCGGGATGTTATCCTGGCCATGACGTCAACGACGCTCAGCACCCCGTCCCGGGGCATCATGAAAGAGCTCAACTTTGCGCCTTGTGCAGATTGGGGCCTGCTGCAGGCTGCCGCCAAAGCAGCCGAGGCCAAGGGCACGGCAACCCATATCGGCGGCATCTACTCGTCTGACGTTTTCTATGACGAACGCCCTGACCTGAACGAACAGATGGTGCGTCACGGAATCCTGGGTGTCGAAATGGAGGCAGCCGAATTGTATATCCTGGCCGCGCGGCACAAATGCCGGGCCTTGGCGGTTCTGACCGTTTCCGATCACCTTCTGACCGGCGAGGCCCTGCCCTCGTCCGAGCGCCAGAGCAGCTTTGGTGACATGGTGGAAATTGCGCTGCAGGCCGCCTTCCCGAACGCCTGACACAAACCGGCCCGGGTCACCCCCGGGCCTCAGCGCCCATGCGTACGGTCATAGCCATTGGGCGCCGGACTTTGCCAGCCGCTCAGCGTGCCTTCGGCAGGTGCAAAAACCTCGACCAACAGCGGGTGACAGGCGGCCGTATCCGACGAGTGTTCGGACGAGCAATCCCCACCCGGACAGGCACTGAGGTCACCCAGAAGGTCGATTTCCGCGAAAAACTCCAAGTAGTCACCCGGTCGAACCGGTGAAGCCTTCATAAAATACTGCCCCGTATCGCGGGTAAAGCCGGTGCACATGAATACGTTCAACACGTCGTGCACCAAACGCTCGGCTACCGGAATCTCCAGACCAGTATGGTCAGCCAGCGCCCGGGTCAGGTTGGAGTGGCAGCAATGATGGTATTGAGTGCCCGACAGCAGGTTTCCGGTATAGGGATCGCAACGCGTTCCGATCACGTCATGCACCGACCCGCCGTATTGATCGATTCCATACCAGTCCAAGGTGTCCGCAACGATCGTGGCCATCGGGCGCAGAAAGGGAAAGCTGGACCATAGCCGCTTGCCGGTCGTGACATGGGTGCCATGCAATGCACGCGTCTTGCCCGAATAGAAACGTTCGTTCAGGTCGTGCAGGTTCCACAGGTTCAGGTCGCCGACCTGCGGGCCTTCGACCGAGGTGATCCGAAAGAAGTGTCCGGCCGGCGCCTCAAAGCAGCGGGCATCACGTGGCGGCACCAGAACTTCGGCTGTCTTTCGCGCGCTCTTTCGGGCGTCCAGCAGCAGGTCAAGGTCAACGCTGGGCAGGGTGTCATTTGGGTAGCAAATGACCGGAGCGATCCCGCGGCGGGCGGCGGCATCCGAAGGAGGATTTGGCATTCTGCATCTTTCCGCTGTTTTGCGCAGATTGACCCAGAATGACCTTTGGGAAAACCCCGTTTCCCTCAGGCAATAAGGCTTATTTCCGTTCGCACCGCGTGGGCTGCGTCTCGGAGACGGAAACCGCCCCGCAATACGCACAACTCCACGTGCCGGCATGCCTGTGCTGCCGCCACCGGCAGTCGCGGGTCAAAGAAGACGTGCGTGACCGCCAGACGAAATAGGCGAACACGCCGGCGCCGAGCAGAAGCAGAAGAACAGGCATTCCCCTGCTTCGCGCAATATGCGCCGGGACTCAAGACTTGGCGGCAAACTCAGGCCGCGTTGGCGTATTCAAACAGCTCCGGCTCTGCATCCTTTGCAGGCTTGACCGGCTCAGGCTCGTAGTAGGCCCAGGCTTGCTCAAGATATTCCAAGGCTTTGGCTGCGTTTGTTTTTTTGGATTCGTTCTTCATCGGAGTGATCCTGTTTCCAATCCGTCACTCCTCCCCGATACCGAACATAGCCTTGGCCAGGGCGGCCCACATCCAATGATTTCGCATGTGGGCCATGCACTTGCCGCAACGCGGCAAGCGCGTTGGTCGTCATCGGTCAAACTGCGCGTTCGACCATCATCTTCTTGATCTCGGCAATCGCCTTGGCCGGGTTTAGCCCCTTGGGGCAGGTCTTTGCACAGTTCATGATCGTATGGCACCGATACAGCTTGAACGGATCCTCAAGCTGATCCAGACGCTCGCCGGTGGCCTCGTCGCGGCTGTCGATGATCCAGCGATAGGCATGCAGCAGCGCGGCGGGGCCAAGGTACCGGTCGCCGTTCCACCAATAGCTGGGGCACGAGGTCGAGCAGCTGGCGCACATCACGCATTCATATAGGCCGTCCAGCTTTTTGCGGTCCTCGATCGACTGCCGCCACTCTTTAGCCGGCCGGTTGGTCTTGGTTTCCAGCCACGGCATGATCGAAGCGTGCTGCGCATAGAAATGGGTCAGATCCGGGATCAGGTCCTTGACCACCGGCATGTGCGGCAGTGGGTAGATCTTCACGTCGCCCTTGATCTCGTCCATGCCGTAGATGCAAGCCAACGTGTTGATCCCGTCGATGTTCATCGCGCAGGAGCCGCAGATCCCCTCGCGGCACGACCGGCGGAAGGTCAGGGTCGGGTCGACCTTGTTCTTGATGTAGATCAGCGCATCCAGAACCATCGGCCCGCAATCGTCCATGTCGACGAAGTAGGTGTCGACCCGAGGGTTCTGCCCGTCATCCGGATTCCAGCGATAGATCTGGAACTTACGCACGTTGCTCGCGCCTTCCGGCTTCGGCCAGGTCTTGCCCGTCGTAATCCGGGAATTCGTAGGGAGGGTCAGTTGGACCATGTGTTCCTCTCCTCAGAATGTCCGCGCCTTGGGCGCGATCTTTTCAAGGCTGATACCGCCTTCAGCCTCGGTGCTCAGCGGATCGACGATGACCGGGCGATAGCTGAGTTCGACCTTGTTCCCGTCAACCCGGGACACGGTGTGAACACGCCAGTTTTCGTCATCGCGCTCGGTGAAGTCTTCGTGTGCATGAGCGCCGCGGGATTCCTTCCGCGCTTCGGCGCCGACGATAGTGGCAAGCGCGTTGGGCATCAGGTTGGTCAGTTCCAGCGTCTCCATCAAGTCGCTGTTCCAGATCAGACTGCGATCCGTGACCTTGATATCCTCCATCTTGGCCGCGATTGCGGTCATCTTCTCGACCCCTTCGGCCAGGGTCTTGGCTGTCCGGAACACCGCAGCATCCGCCTGCATGGTTTTCTGCATCTCAAGCCGTAGATCGGCCGTCGGGATTGCACCGCTGGCATTGCGCACCGCATCGAACCGATCAAACGCCTTGTCGACCGAGGCCTGGTTCAGGACCGGGTTGGGCGTTTCGGGGTCGACGACCTTGCCCGCCCGGATCGCCGCGGCGCGGCCAAAGACCACGAGGTCGATCAACGAGTTCGACCCCAACCGGTTCGCTCCGTGAACCGACGCGCAACCAGCTTCGCCCACGGCCATCAGGCCGGGCACGACAGCGTTCGGATCGTCGGCGGTCGGGTTCAACACCTCGCCCCAATAGTTGGTCGGAATACCGCCCATGTTGTAGTGCACCGTCGGAAGAACCGGGATCGGTTCCTTGGTGACATCCACGCCGGCGAAGATCTTTGCGCTTTCCGAGATGCCCGGCAAACGCTCGTGCAGGGCTTCGGCCGGAAGATGGCTCAGGTTCAGGTGAATATGGTCGCCTTCGGGACCGACGCCGCGCCCTTCGCGGATTTCCATGGTCATCGAACGCGAGACATAGTCGCGCGGTGCGAGGTCCTTGTATTGGGGCGCGTAGCGCTCCATGAACCGTTCACCTTCCGAGTTGGTCAGATATCCGCCTTCGCCGCGGGCACCTTCGGTGATCAGGCAGCCCGAGCCGTAGATGCCGGTCGGGTGAAACTGCACGAACTCCATGTCCTGCAAGGCCAGGCCGGCACGGGCCACCATGCCGCCGCCGTCGCCGGTGCAGGTGTGGGCCGAGGTCGCGCTGAAATAGGCGCGGCCGTAACCACCAGTGGCCAACACCACCATCTTGGCATTAAAGACGTGCATGGTGCCGTCGTCCAGCTTCCAGCAGACAACGCCTTGGCACTGCCCGTCTTCGGACATGATCAGGTCGATGGCGAAATACTCGATGTAAAATTCCGCGTTGTTCTTCAGTGACTGCCCGTACAACGTGTGCAGGATCGCGTGACCGGTCCGGTCGGCAGCGGCACAGGTGCGCTGAACTGCGGGGCCCTCACCGAATTCGGTCGTGTGGCCACCAAAGGGACGTTGGTAGATCTTGCCTTCTTCGGTACGCGAAAACGGCACACCGTAATGCTCCAGCTCATAAACGGCCTTGGGTGCTTCGCGCGCAAGGTACTCCATCGCGTCTGTGTCACCCAGCCAGTCCGAGCCCTTGACGGTGTCATACATGTGCCACTGCCAATGGTCGGGGCCCATGTTCGACAGCGACGCCGCAATGCCACCCTGCGCCGCAACGGTGTGCGAGCGGGTCGGAAAAACCTTGGTTACGCAAGCGGTGCGCAGACCTTGTTCGGCCATGCCCAGCGTGGCACGCAGACCGGCCCCACCGGCGCCGACCACGACCACATCATATTCGTGCGTTTCGTATTCGTAAGCAGCCATTTCATTCAGCTCCGGGGTGTTAGAGGGCAATGCGGGCGACGGCGAAGATACCTGCCGCCGCGGCGCCATATGAGAGACACTTCACGAGAATGATCAGAACCTTTTCCATTGTGCCGTGCACATAGTCCTCGATCATCACCTGGGCACCATCAGCGAAATGCTTGAACCCGACGGCCAGCGTCAGAGCCGCCACGATCGCCGGGAATGGCCGCGAGTAATAGTCCAGCACCACGTCAAAGGGCTGTCCCAGCGTGGGGCCGAATGTGAAGACAAAAAGCGGGACAAGGATCAGCAGCGCAACCGAGCTGACCTTCATCGCCCAAAAGTGTTCGGTACCCGACTTGGCCGATCCCAGGCCTACGGCGCGTTTGCGGTCGGTAAGATAACGCATGTCAGCCTCCCTCAGGCAACGATCAACAGTGTCAGAAAAGTCAGCACGAAAGAGCCGATCACAACCGCCCAGCCCAGCTTGTAGGCTGTCGGGATATCCAGTCCGATCGCGTTGTCCCAGATTAGGTGCCGGATACCGGCCAGCGTGTGGTACCAAAGACCCCAAAGCGACAGTGCCATGACCAAGTCCCCGAGGAGCGACGTGATCACACCATTGGCGCGATCAAAGGCTTCGGGCGACGTGGCTGCGGCCAGGAACCACCAGACGATCAACAGCGCGGCCACCAACATGGCGTTGCCGGTGATCCGGGTCAGGATGGAAGTGACAGAGGTCAACTGCGGACGATAGATCGACAGATGCGGCGATAGCGGGCGGTTCCCCCGATTGACATCGGCCATGGCGGCTCCTTTTGAGGTTGGCTACCGAAGTTTTTACTCCATTTTGCGACCCTGTCACGCGCTGCGCGTGCAAAAAAGATCAAATCGCCCGCAATTCGGCCGATAATTCGGAAACGTGATCACACAAAATATTCTCGTGATCACAAAATGCATTCCAACCCTCCAATGTTAGCGTTTTCAAGGGTCAAGCAATGTGATCACGAATCTTTCTGCGTTCAGCGCAGATCGGCAGTCTGCCGCGTGACTTCACGCAGAAGTTTTTTCCGGATCCGTTCGGGATAGTCCTTGAAACCGGCAGCCGATACGACGAAGGCCCCTTCGCCGACTATGACGTTTTCAAAGAAATAGGCCGTCAGGTCTGGTTCGCTCTCCTCGATAGCAATTGCGTTCACCGTAATCCCCTGACGGCGCAAAAGGTCCCGGATCTCGGTGGGTTCAACCCCTTCGTTCGAGACGCCGTCTCCCGAGATGTCGATCAGATGACGCTTGCACTCGGGCACCTCGAGAAAGCTGTTCACGGTCATTTCCAGCGCCTCACCGATCGCGGTCGAGAAATTGCGCCAGACACGCGGATCGGCCGACACTTTTGCTGCAAACGCATCCAGTGCGTCGAACCCGTCAATTTTGGTCCAGGGGATGGTGATCCGCTGCCGCGAGGTCCCGGTCCATTGCACCAGCATCAACCGGGCCTGGCCGCGCACCAGCGCCTCGGACACGACCGGATCGCGCAGTCCGGCCGCCAGGCCATCCATCTGGATGCGGTATTCCGAACTGTCGACCGAGCCGGACACATCTACGGCCAGCGCCAGCGCCAGTTCGCAGGCCGACGCCGGGCGGGCAAGGCAGAGCGCGGCAGCAAGGATACGCAGACAAGACATGAGCCGAACCTAGCACGGTTCGGCCCGGTCGGGATCACAAGACTGTGGGGGCCAGCCCGCTCAGATCGGCATCAGCGCCCAATAGTCCAGATCCAGCAAGACGTCGGGGCTGTATTTTCCATCCGGGCCGCGCAGCGCAAAGGCCTCGCCGCCCTTGGTCGCCACCAGTCGCAACCGGATCGCACCCACGCCGGGCACGCCGGTTTCGGCCTTGTCCAGCACCTCGGACCACGCCTTGACGGTGTCTCCGGCGAAACAGGGGTTGGCATGGGCCCCGCCGTTCAAACCGGCGATCATCTGCGCATTGGCCAGCCCGTTGAACGACAGCGCGCGCGCCATCGAGATCACATGGCCGCCATAGATCAACCGCCCATCGGGGCGGAAGGTCAGGTCGAAATGCACCTTGGCAGTGTTCTGCCACAAGCGGGTGGCCAGCATGTGCTCGGCCTCTTCCACGGTCACGCCGTCGACATGGTCGATGGTCTCGCCGATCTGGTAGTCTCCCCAGCGGTGCGGTTCACCGGCCAGAGCAAAGTCGTATTTGCTCAAATCCAGCCCGCTCGGCACCACGAGGTCGCCGGGTTCCAGCGCTTTTTTCAGGTCCGGCAGCACGGTTTCGGGCGCCGGCACATCAAGGTTCGATTTCCGCACCATCACCCAGCGCACGTATTCGATGACCACCTCGTCGCGCTGGTTCAGCCCGCGCGTGCGCACCCAGACCACCCCGGTCTTGCCGTTCGAATTCTGCTTGAGGCCGATGACCTCGGATTCCGACCGCAAGGTGTCACCGGGATAGACCGGTTTCAGCCAGCGCCCCTCGGCATAGCCCAGGTTCGCAACCGCGTTCAGCGAGATGTCCGGCACCGTCTTGCCGAACACCACATGGAACGCCGCCAGATCGTCGATCGGGCTTTGCGGCAGGCCGCAGTTCCGGGCAAACTCGTCCGAGGAATAGAGCGCGTGGCGCGCGGGATAGAGCGCATGATAGAGCGCGCGCTCGCCCTCCGTCACGGTGCGGGGCACCGCGTGGTGCAGCACCTGCCCGATGGAGTAATCCTCGAAAAAGCGGCCCGGATTGGTTTTTGCCATTATTGCTGTCCCAGTTTCATGTCGGGGGAATAGTCGGCCGCGACCTCCTTGGTCACGGCCTGCGCACAGCGCATCTTGCTGGTGGACGGATCGAACGCATAGGCCGGAGAGCCGTGCAGCTCCCACCCTTTGGCCAGCGCCTCGGACACCTTGTGGCAGAAGTCCGAGGTGTCCTCTTCAGTCAGCAGTCGATAAAGTTTTGCCATCACATCACCTGCCTAGCCCGGGAACGGAGACGGGCCGACCAGCCCATGAATGTAGCCGATGATGCCCAGCAGCACGATCGAGGCCACGAAGAACATCGCATCCTTGCCCAGCGTTCCGGGCTCGCCCGGGGTCCAATCGGGCTCGGACTTGTTGATGACGATCACTTCGACCACGGCCCAGGCCAACAGGCCGCCGAACAGGATGATCGACGCCAGATCACCATTGACCAGCAGATGCGCAAAGGCCCAGAGCTTGAACCCGCCCAGCATCGGGTGACGCACCTTGTTCAGCAATCTGCCCTTGGTTCCGGCAGGGCTCATCATCCAGATCGCGATCAGCACCAGCAGGTTGTTGATGTGGATCATGAAGCTGGGCGGTGCCCAGACATGGATGAAATCGGTCATGCGATAGCCGAAGATCATCAGCAGGATCGACACGACCAGCGCACCCGCGACCGCGCCCTTTCCGGCGTCACCCATGGCCGCGCGGCGGGCGGGCATCAGACGTTTGAACAGATGTGCGGCCCACCAAAGCGCCACGCCGAGAATGAGAAGAACGAAGCCCATGCTGGCTTACCCCGCTTGCAAAGCTGATATCGCCTCTGCTTTTGCCAGAATTTCACGGGCAGTTACAACGTGCAGGTTTTCCACGATCTTGCCGTCGACCACGGCAACGCCCTGTCCTTTGGCCTCGACCTCTTCGAAAGCGACGATCTGGCGGCGGGCCAGGTCGATCTCGGCCTCGGAGGGGGCGAAGGCGGTATTGGCGGTCTCGACCTGCGCGGGGTGGATCAGGGTCTTGCCGTCAAAGCCCATGTCGCGGCCCTGCGCACATTCGACGGCCAGCCCCTCGGTATCCTTGAACGCGTTGTAGACGCCATCGACGATCACCAGCCCCTCGGCCTTGGCGGCCAGCAGGCACAGGCCCAGCGAGGTCATCAGCGGCAGGCGGTCGGGGCGGAAGCGGGTCTGCAGTTCTTTCGTTAGATCGTTGGTGCCCATGACAAAGCCCGCCATCAGCGGATGGGCCGCGATCGCGGCCGCGTTCAGCATGCCGCGCGGGGTTTCCATCATCGCCCAGATCGGCAGGTCGCCGGTGATCGCGGCCAGCGCATCCACGTCGGTGGCCGAATTCACCTTGGGCAGCAGCACCACGTCGGCATCCATCTCGCGCACGGCCTCGGCATCGGCGCGGCCCCACGGGGTGTCGAGGCCGTTGATTCGAACGATCTTGACGCGCGGGCCGTATCCGCCCGTCGTCAGCGCGGCCTTGAGCGTTTCGCGCGCATTGTCCTTTTCATCAGCGGCAACCGCGTCTTCCAGATCGAAGATAATGGCATCGACCGGCAGCGAGCGCGCCTTGTCGAGCGCCCGCTCCTTGGAGCCGGGGATATACAGAACAGAGCGGTAGGGGCGCTGGCGGGGGTCCATGGGAACCTCTCGTTGAAATAAAGTTGCGCAGAATGGGGCATTTTTTGCCGGAAACTTCAAGGCTAAAATCGCCGCATTGCAGCATGCGACGCAACGCGCGGTGGTTTTACCGCAATTGCAGAGGGTTCCGGCAGCTTTGGTCCAGTCAACAGGCGAAGGGGGCCGGAGATGAATCAGTGGTTGTTTCAGATGACGATGGGGCTGGGCATCATGGTGCTGGCGGCGCAGCAGGTGCAGGCGCAGTCGCCGAACTGTGCGCCCCGGCCGGACGTGCTGCAGCGGTTGGCCGAGACCTATGGCGAGACCCGGCGCGGCATCGGCATGGCGCGGCAGGGGGCGGTGATGGAAGTCTTTGCCTCGGACGAAACCGGCACATGGACCATCACCGTGACCTTGCCGGATGGCATGACCTGCCTGATCGCGGCAGGCGAGGCCTATGAGGTGATCGCCGAGGCGCTGCCGCCCGATGCCTGAGGGTCAGGTCAACGCGTCCCAGATCAGTTTCGTGCCGGTCAGGGTCAGCAGAACGTAGGCGATGCCGAAGAACAGGCGCTCGGACATCATCCAGTGGGCGCGCACGCCCAGCCAGGCACCGAGGATGGCAAAGGGGGTCAGCAGCAGGTCGGCCCAGGCGGTCTGCAGGGTGAACATGCCCAGATAGGCATAGGGGACAAACTTGGCGATGTTGATGACCCAAAAGACCAGCACGGTGGTGGCCTGGAACTCGGTTTTCGTCAGGCGCTGCGACAGCAGATAGACGGCAGCGGGCGGGCCGCCGGCGTGGCTCACGAAGCTGGTGAACCCGGCGACCATCCCCGCGAACAGCCCGGCCGGGGGCGGCAGGCGGTTGGCGAAGCCACGCACCCAGCCGCGGGTTTGGGCGACGTGCCAGATCACGAAGCCCACCGAAATGCCCCCGATCAGCAGGCGCAGCAGGTCTTCGTCGGTCGCCCGGTACAGCAGCGCGCCCAGCACCACGCCCGGCACCGCGCCCAGCATCAGCAAGCGGGCGTCGGGCCAGCTCCAGCGTTTCCAGTAGGGGCGCAGCGTTGCCAGATCAATCACCATCAGGATCGGCAACATCAGCGCCAGCGCCTGCCCCGGGTCAAGGATCAGCGCCAGAATCGATGAGGACGCAAAGGCCACGCCCGAGCCGAAGCCACCCTTGGAGATGCCCGCAAAGATCACGGCCGGGATCGCCACGGCAAAAAACATCAGGTTCAATTCGACCATGCGGCGGCCCCGAAACGGCTTGTCCTGCGGGTGGTTTAGCGCAACCGGCGGGGGGCAGGCAAACGGTATGCGGTCGCATGCCGCGCTGCAGAACCCTTGCGCAACGGCGTTTTAACGACTAGCAAACCGTCGATTTCAAAACCGACCGGAGATATTCCAAATGGCCAGACCCAAGATCGCGCTGATCGGCGCAGGTCAGATCGGGGGCACGCTTGCCCACCTCGCAGCAATGAAGGAACTGGGGGATGTCGTTCTGTTCGACATCGCCGAGGGCATCCCGGAAGGCAAGGCGCTGGACATCGCCGAATCCGGCCCGTCCGAGGGCTTTGACGCCAAGCTGAAGGGCACCCAGTCCTACGAGGACATCGCCGGTGCCGATGTCTGCATCGTGACCGCCGGTGTGCCGCGCAAACCGGGCATGAGCCGCGATGACCTGCTGGGCATCAACCTGAAGGTCATGAAGTCGGTCGGTGAAGGCATCGCCGCCAATGCACCCGACGCTTTCGTCATCTGCATCACCAACCCGCTGGACGCGATGGTCTGGGCGCTGCGCGAATTCTCGGGCCTGCCCCACAACAAGGTCTGCGGCATGGCCGGCGTGCTGGACTCGGCCCGTTTCCGCCACTTCCTGGCCGAAGAGTTCGACGTATCGATGAAAGACGTCACCGCCTTTGTTCTGGGCGGCCATGGCGACACGATGGTACCGTCGGTGCGTTATTCGACCGTTGCGGGCATCCCGCTGCCCGACCTGGTCAAGATGGGCTGGACCACGCAAGAGAAGCTGGACGCAATCGTGCAGCGCACCCGTGACGGCGGCGCCGAGATCGTCGGCCTGCTGAAGACCGGATCGGCCTACTACGCGCCTGCAACCTCGGCGATCGAGATGGCCGAAGCCTATCTGAAGGATCAGAAGCGCGTTCTGCCCTGCGCCGCCTATTGCGATGGCGAGTTGGGCGTTAAGGGCATGTATGTGGGCGTCCCGACCGTGATCGGCGCCGGCGGCATCGAAAAGGTCGTCAACATCCAGCTCAATGAAGAAGAGCAGGCCGGTTTCGACAATTCGGTCAACGCCGTGAAAGGTCTGATCGAGGCCTGCAAGGGCATCGACAGCTCATTGGCCTGATACATTGATCGGATCTTTGGACCCCACCAAAGATCCGGCCAAAGGCATGACACCCTGCCCCGCTGGCTCCAACCGGCGGGGCATTTCTTTTTTGGCCCTCGAGTTCTATCGGAACATCCCAAGCCACCTGGCTACTCCCAGAAGCATCCCGCCAAGTGCGACCAGCAAGGCGCAAACGACCCAGAACGCATTCGGACTTTCGGCGCCGGGAATGCCACCGACATTGATCCCCAGAACACCCGCCACCAGGCCCAGCGGCAGAAAGACCGCGCTGACCACTGACAGAACGAGCATACGGTTGTTCATACGTTCGGCCCGTTCATCCATCAGCTGATCGTGTATGATCTGAACCCGTTCCCGTACAGCCGCCAAATCCTCGCCGATCCGGTAGATGCGCTCCGAGGCTTCGCGCAACCGCGACCGGTCGTGAGCCTGCAGCCACGGCACGTCTTCAATCTCGAGCGTCGTCAGCGCGTCGCGCTGGGGTACCAGATACCGGCGCAGAACGATGGAGGACCTGCGGATCGCCGCCAGCTCGGCCCGAGAAATCTCGGCATTCGCCTCGAGAAGCGCCTCCTCGAGGTCATCCACACGTTCGTTCAGATCAGTGATCGAAGGTTCGGCCCTATCTGCCAGCCGCAAGGCCAAGCGCGCGACGAAGTCACCCGGCGATTTCGGTGCCTGCCCGCGGTCGATTGCCGCCAGCATGTCCGCAACCGCATCCAAGGGGCGGCGCCAGACACCGATGATCTTGTTCTCCGTCAACCACAGCCTGACCGAGATCATGTCTTCGGGCGGTTGCCCTTCTTGCAGGTTCACTCCGCGCAGGTTCAGGATTACGCCATCGCCATGGACGGTACAGCGGGGCCGGGTCTCGTCCGCCGTCAGAGCGTCGATCACGAACTCATCAAGCCCGCCGGCGCGCAGAAGCGGAACCGTGCCTGGTGCTTCCAGCCTCAGGTGTTGCCAAGCGAACTGCCCCTCCGGTCCGGCCGGTATCCAGCTGGCAAATTCATCGGCGTCCAGTGACACAGCTTTGCCGGATCCGTCGAAGATCCAGGTCATGACATCGGGGAAATCTGGGTTCGGCACTGTCATCTGCTCGGAGCTTGTTCATGTTTGACCTGCCCGACCCAACCGGACCCACACAGGCCCGGTCAGATTAGCCAGCCTGCGAGAATGCGCCAAGCCCCGAAAGCCTGACAGGTCCGGTCCCGCCACTTCGAACGCTATCGGAAATGTTGGCGCAAACGGGTTGCGAACACGGTCTTCGAATATGTTTTCAAAGCCTATTCTGACTCGCTCGAATCATTTTTTGGCACCGGTTTGTTTGTGATCACACCCCGAAAATGTGTGATCACAAATGCTGAAAATCTTCGGTAAATAACCCGATCCAGACAGAAAACCCTTTAATTTTTACCGCTAGACACCCCTATAACGATCTAATCGCAGTCAGACGGGACAGTTTCGATGAACATTCACGAATATCAGGCCAAGGCTCTTCTTCGCAGCTATGGCGCTCCGGTCTCCGACGGACGTGCAGTTCTGCGCGCCGAGGAAGCCAAAACAGCCGCCGGTGAACTGGACGGCCCCCTTTGGGTGGTCAAGGCACAGATCCACGCGGGCGGCCGCGGCAAAGGTCACTTCAAAGAGGCCGATGCCGGTGAAAAAGGCGGTGTCCGTCTGACCAAATCGGTGGAAGAAGCCGCCGAAGAAGCCAAGAAGATGCTGGGCCGCACGCTGGTCACCCACCAGACCGGCCCCGTAGGCAAGCAGGTCAACCGCGTTTACATCGAGGCCGGCTCGGGCATCGAGCGCGAGCTGTACCTGGCCCTGCTGGTGGACCGCCAGACCAGCCGCATCTCGTTCGTGTGCTCGACCGAAGGCGGTATGGACATCGAAGAAGTAGCCGCGGCGACACCCGAGAAAATCCTGTCCTTCTCGGTTGACCCGGCCACTGGGTACCAGCCGTATCACGGCCGGCGCATCGCCTTCTCGCTGGGTCTGGAAGGCGCGCAGGTCAAGCAATGCGTGCGTCTGATGGGCATCCTGTACAAGGCCTTCGTCGAGAAGGACATGGAGATGCTGGAGATCAACCCGCTGATCGTGGCCGAAGGCGGCGACCTCAAGGTGCTGGACGCCAAGCTGAGCTTTGACGGCAACGCGGTCTACCGCCACCCCGACATCGCCGAACTGCGCGACACCACCGAGGAAGACCCCAAGGAACTGGAAGCCAGCAAATACGACCTGAACTACATCGCGCTGGACGGCGAGATCGGCTGCATGGTCAACGGTGCGGGTCTGGCGATGGCGACGATGGACATCATCAAGCTGTACGGTGCGGAGCCTGCCAACTTCCTCGACGTCGGCGGCGGCGCCACCAAAGAGAAAGTGACCGAGGCGTTCAAGATCATCACGTCTGATCCCAACGTCAAAGGCATCCTCGTCAACATCTTCGGCGGCATCATGCGCTGTGACGTCATCGCCGAGGGCGTGGTCGCCGCGGTGAAAGAGGTCGGCCTGCAGGTTCCGCTGGTCGTGCGTCTGGAAGGCACGAATGTCGAAAAAGGCAAAGAGATCATCAACACCTCTGGCCTGGACGTGATCGCGGCGGACAACCTGAAAGACGGTGCCGAGAAGATCGTGAAGGCAGTCAAAGGCTGAACCCGATAAATCAGGGCGGGTCGCGGCCCGCCATTCCGATGAATGCTGGCGGGTCAGATCCCGCCGAAAACAGGAGAACGCCAAATGGCAGTCCTCATCGACGAAAATACCAAAGTGATCTGTCAGGGCTTTACCGGCTCGCAGGGCACATTCCACTCTGAACAGGCCATCGCCTATGGCACCAAGATGGTCGGCGGTGTGACCCCGGGCAAAGGCGGGATGGAGCATCTGGGCCTGCCCGTGTTCAACTCGGTCCACGAAGCCAAGCACGTGACCGAAGCCAACGCCACCGTGATCTATGTGCCGCCTCCGTTTGCCGCGGATTCGATCCTCGAAGCCATCGACGCCGAGATGGAAGTGATCGTCTGCATCACCGAAGGCATCCCGGTTCTGGACATGATGAAGGTGAAGCGCGCGCTGGAAGGCAGCAAATCGCGCCTGATCGGCCCGAACTGTCCCGGCGTCATCACGCCCGACGCCTGCAAAATCGGCATCATGCCCGGCCACATCCACAAGCGCGGTTCGGTCGGCGTCGTGTCGCGTTCCGGTACCCTGACCTATGAGGCGGTCAAGCAGACCACCGATGTGGGTCTGGGCCAGTCCACCTGCGTGGGCATCGGCGGCGACCCGATCAAAGGCACCGAGCATATCGACGTGCTGGAATGGTTCCTGGCCGATGACGAGACCGAGTCGATCATCATGATCGGCGAGATCGGCGGCTCGGCCGAGGAAGAAGCCGCGCAGTTCCTGGCGGATGAGGCCAAGAAGGGCCGCAAGAAGCCGGTTGCCGGTTTCATCGCCGGCCGCACGGCACCTCCGGGCCGCCGCATGGGCCACGCGGGCGCGATTGTTGCCGGCGGCAAAGGTGGTGCCGAGGACAAGATCGAAGCCATGCGCAGCGCCGGCATCGTCGTGGCCGAAAGCCCGGCGCAGCTGGGCGAGGCTGTGCTGGAAGCAATCGGCAAGTAAACCGCCGGCCCCTTGAGCGGGCTGGCCTCAGCGGAGCGAAACACATGACCTTCAACGAAGCCGTCAAAACGTGTTTCTCCAAATACTTCACATTCTCGGGGCGGGCCTCTCGCCCCGAGTATTGGTATTTTTTCCTATTCATTCTGGTCTGGAGCGCAATCGCCACGGTGATCGACTGGCATTTCTTCGGGCAGGTCACGACTGTGCAATCCGAAGGCTCGGTCGAGGTGACCGCCACATCCAGCCAGCCGGTGCAGAGCATCGTGTCCCTGATCGTGTTCTTTCCGCATCTGGCCGTGGCGTGGCGGCGCATGCATGACACCGGGCGCAACGGTCTCTATGCGCTGCTGCCGATCCTTTTGATCCTTGGGGCTTTTGCCGTTCTGGTCTTCGGCATCGGCCTCGCCTCAAGCTTCCAGCATGGCGGAAGCCTCGACATCCTGTTCACGCGCGCCACGCTGCTGATCGTCATTCCGACACTGCTTGTTCTTCTCGTGTCGCCCCTCCTGGTTCTGTGGTGGCTGTCCCGCCCCAGCCAGCCAGGCACCAACAAATACGGTCCCAACCCATATGAGGTAACCCAATGACCGAACACTCGCCCAATTCTGCCTTCCATGCCTCGAGCTTCATGCAGGGGCACAATGCCGAGTACCTGGAGCAGCTATACGCCCAGTACACAAAGGATCCCGGCGCGATCGATGCGGCCTGGGCCGAGTTTTTCCGGCAGATGGGAGACGCGGCACCGGACGTCCAGAAAGAGGCCGAAGGGCCTTCGTGGGCGCGCTCCGACTGGCCGCCGATGCCGAATGATGACCTGACCGGCGCCCTGACCGGTGAGTGGATTGAGGTCGACGCCAAGGCAGCGGGCAACAAGATCAAGGAAAAGGCCGCCAAGGCTGGGGTTGATGTCAGCGACGAACAGATCAAGCGCGCCGTTCTGGATTCGATCCGCGCGCTGATGCTGATCCGGGCCTATCGGATCCGGGGTCACCTGGCCGCTGATCTGGACCCGCTGGGCATGCGCGCCGCGACCAACCATCCCGAGTTGGACCCCAAGACCTATGGCTTTACCGATGCCGACATGGACCGGCCGATCTTCATCGACAACGTGCTGGGTCTGCAGATGGCCAGCATGCGCCAGATCGTCGAAATCGTGAAACGCACCTATTGCGGCACTTTCGCGCTGCAGTACATGCACATCTCGAACCCCGAGGAGGCCGCCTGGCTGAAAGAGCGGATCGAAGGTTATGGCAAGGAAATCTCGTTCACGCGGGAAGGCCGCAAGGCGATCCTGAACAAGATGGTCGAGGCCGAGGGCTTTGAGAAGTTCCTGCATGTGAAATACATGGGCACCAAGCGGTTCGGTCTGGACGGAGGCGAGGCGCTGATCCCGGCGATGGAGCAGATCATCAAGCGTGGCGGCGCCCTGGGCCTGAGCGATATCGTGATCGGCATGCCGCACCGCGGACGTCTGAACATCCTGGCCAACGTGATGGGCAAACCCTACCGCGCCATCTTCAACGAATTCCAGGGCGGCAGTTTCAAGCCCGAGGACGTGGATGGGTCGGGCGACGTGAAATATCACCTCGGTGCGTCCAGCGACCGTGAGTTTGACGGCAACACCGTGCACCTGTCGCTGACGGCGAACCCGTCCCACCTCGAAGCCGTGAACCCGGTCGTTCTTGGCAAGGTTCGGGCCAAGCAGGACCAGCTTGGTGACACCGACCGCAGCAAGGTCATGGGCATTCTTCTCCACGGCGACGCCGCCTTTGCCGGCCAGGGTGTCGTGGCCGAAGGCTTTGGCCTGTCCGGTCTGCGCGGTCACAAGACCGGCGGCACCATGCATATCGTCGTGAACAACCAGATCGGCTTTACCACCGCGCCGCATTTCTCGCGCTCCAGCCCGTATCCGACCGATATCGCGCTGATGGTCGAGGCGCCAATCTTCCACGTGAACGGCGACGACCCCGAGGCGGTGGTGCACGCGGCCAAGGTCGCGACCGAATTCCGCCAGAAGTTCCACAAGGACGTGGTCATCGACATCTTCTGCTATCGCCGGTTCGGTCACAACGAGGGCGATGAGCCCATGTTCACCAACCCGATCATGTACAAGAAGATCAAGACCCACAAAACCACGCTGTCGCTGTACACCGAGCGGCTGGTCAAGGACGGTCTGATCCCAGAGGGCGAGATCGAGGACATGAAGGCCGCCTTCCAGGCGCATCTGAACGACGAGTTCGAGGCCGGCAAGGACTACAAGCCCAACAAGGCCGACTGGCTGGATGGCCGGTGGTCGCATCTGGACAAGAACAAGGAAGAATATGTCCGCGGCGACACCGCAATCACGCCGGACACTCTGGCCGAGGTCGGCAAGGCGCTGGTGACGGTGCCCGAAGGCTTTGCCCTGCACAAGACGGTAGGTCGCCTTCTTGAACACAAGAAACAGATGTTCGAAACCGGTCAGGGCTTTGACTGGGCCACCGGCGAGGCGCTGGCCTTCGGGTCGCTGCTGACCGAGGGCTATCCGGTACGCCTGTCGGGGCAGGACGCCACCCGCGGCACATTCAGCCAACGCCATTCGGGTTTCATCAACCAGGAGACCGAGGAGCGCTACTATCCCCTGAACCACATCCGCGCCGGGCAGTCGCAGTACGAAGTGATCGACTCGATGCTGTCGGAATACGCGGTGCTGGGCTTCGAATACGGCTATTCGCTGGCCGAGCCCAACGCGCTGGTTCTGTGGGAGGCCCAGTTCGGCGATTTCGCCAACGGCGCGCAGATCATGTTCGACCAGTTCATCAGCTCGGGCGAAAGCAAGTGGCTGCGCATGTCCGGTCTGGTCTGCCTGCTGCCGCACGGGTTCGAGGGGCAGGGCCCCGAGCACTCATCGGCGCGACTGGAGCGGTTCCTGCAGATGTGCGGCCAGGACAACTGGATCGTGGCCAACTGCACCACGCCTGCGAACTATTTCCACATCTTGCGCCGTCAGTTGCACCGCACCTTCCGCAAGCCGCTGATCCTGATGACGCCCAAATCGTTGCTGCGCCACAAGCTGGCAATCAGCAATGCCGAGGACTTCACCACCGGGTCCAGTTTCCACCGGGTGCTGTGGGACGACGCGCAAAAAGGCAACTCGGACACCCAGCTGGTGCCCGACGACAAGATCAAGCGCGTAGTGATGTGTTCGGGCAAGGTGTACTACGACCTGCTTGAGGAGCGCGACGCGCGCGGGATCGACGACGTCTACCTGCTGCGGATCGAGCAATACTATCCGTTCCCGGCCCATTCGCTGATCAACGAGCTTGAGCGGTTCAAACAGGCCGAGATGGTCTGGTGCCAGGAAGAGCCCAAGAACCAGGGCGCCTGGGGATTCATCGAACCCAACATCGAATGGGTCCTGTCCCGCATCGGTGCCAAGCACACCCGGCCAATCTATGCCGGCCGCGCCACTTCGGCCTCGCCCGCAACGGGTCTGGCCAGCCAACACAAAGCCCAACAAGAAGCGCTGGTGAACGAAGCGCTGACCATTGAAGGATAATTAACGATGACGATTGAAGTTCGTGTTCCCACGCTGGGCGAGTCCGTCACCGAAGCCACGGTCGCAACCTGGTTCAAGAAACCCGGCGATGCCGTCGCCGTGGATGAGATGCTGTGCGAGCTTGAGACGGACAAGGTCACCGTCGAGGTTCCGTCGCCTGCAGCCGGCGTGATGGGCGAGATCGTAGCCGCCGAAGGTGAGACGGTCGGCGTTGATGCTCTGTTGGCAACGATCCAGGCCGGCGAAGGTGCGGCCCCCGCTCCAAAAGCTGAAGCCGCGCCGGCAGCGGCTCCTGCGGCCTCGGGTGGCAGCGTCGACGTGATGGTTCCGACACTGGGTGAGTCCGTCACCGAAGCGACCGTATCGACCTGGTTCAAGAAGGTCGGCGATACCGTCGCACAGGACGAAATGCTGTGCGAATTGGAGACCGACAAGGTCTCGGTTGAGGTCCCAGCTCCGGCTGCGGGTGTACTCGCGGAGATCGTGGCCCCCGAGGGCGCGACGGTCGACGCGACCGCCAAGCTTGCCGTGATTTCGGGCGCTGAAGCAGGCGCCGCACCGGCTGCGCCGGCCGCGGCAGCCCCTGCCCCCGCAGCAGCCGCCACCGGCAAGGACGTGGCCAATGCGCCATCGGCCGAAAAGGCCATGGCCGAGGCCGGCCTGTCGGCCGATCAGGTCACCGGCACCGGCCGCGATGGTCGCATCATGAAGGAAGACGTGGCCCGCGCCGTTGCAACCGCCGCTGCCCCTACCGCGGTCGCTCCGGCACCGGCAGCAGCCCCGCGCGCTCCCGTAGCCGCCGAGGACGCCGCCCGCGAGGAACGCGTGCGCATGACGCGCCTGCGCCAGACCATCGCCAAGCGTCTGAAGGACGCGCAGAACACTGCCGCGATCCTGACCACCTACAACGAGGTGGACATGACCGAGGTGATGGCCCTCCGCAATCAGTACAAGGACCAGTTCGAGAAGAAGCATGGCGTCCGCCTGGGCTTTATGTCCTTCTTCACCAAGGCCTGCTGCCACGCGCTGAAAGAGGTGCCCGAGGTCAATGCCGAGATCGACGGCAATGACATCGTGTACAAGAACTACGTCCACATGGGCGTCGCCGCCGGCACTCCGCAGGGCCTGGTGGTTCCGGTGATCCGCGATGCGGACCGCATGTCGTTCGCCGAGATCGAGAAAGCCATCGCCGAGAAGGGCAAACGCGCCCGTGACGGCAAGCTGAGCATGGCCGAAATGCAGGGCGGTACCTTCACCATCTCGAATGGAGGCGTCTATGGCTCGCTGATGTCCTCGCCGATCCTGAACCCCCCGCAGTCGGGCATTCTGGGCATGCACAAGATTCAGGAACGTCCGATGGTCATCAATGGCGAGATCAAGATCCGTCCGATGATGTATCTGGCGCTGTCCTATGACCACCGCATCGTCGACGGCAAGGGCGCGGTGACCTTCCTTGTGCGCGTGAAAGAGGCGCTGGAAGACCCGCGCCGTCTGCTGATGGATCTGTGATCATGGCGACGCACGTACTCTGGCAGGCCGACGTGGCCGATTTCGACGCCTGGCTGAAGGTGTTCCGCGAGGACAAGCCGATGCGCAAGGCGGCCGGGATTGTCGATCTGCACGTTTGGAAAGACCCCGAACAGCGCGATCATGCGGTTGCCCTGTTCGAGATTACCGATCTGGACCGGGCCCAGAGCTTCATCGAATCGGAAGAGCTGGCCATGCACCATGAACGTGGCGGCGTCGCGCATATTCAGGTGAAGGTTCTGACACCCGTCTGAACAGGCACCCAGGCGATCCACCCCGTGGGTCGCCTTTTCAAAAAAGAACACTCCGCGGATTTGGGAGAACAAAATGGCTAACTATGACGTCATCGTAATCGGCGCCGGTCCCGGCGGCTATGTCTGCGCCATCCGCTGCGCGCAGCTGGGCCTAAAAACCGCTGTCGTCGAAGGGCGCGAGACGCTGGGCGGCACCTGTCTGAACGTGGGCTGCATTCCGTCCAAGGCGCTGCTGCATGCCAGCCATCAGCTGCACGAGGCCGAGCACAACTTTGCCAAGATGGGCCTCAAGGGCAAAAGCCCCTCGGTCGACTGGAAGCAGATGCAGGCCTACAAGCAGGACGTGATCGACACCAACACCAAGGGCGTCGAGTTCCTGTTCAAGAAGAACAAGATCGACTGGCTCAAGGGCTGGGGCTCGATCCCGGCGGCGGGCAAGGTCAAGGTCGGTGACGAGGTGCACGAGGCCAAGAACATAATCATCGCCTCCGGCTCCGAGGCGGCCTCGCTGCCCGGCGTCGAGGTCGACGAGAAGGTCGTCGTGACCTCGACCGGCGCACTGGAGCTGAACAAGGTCCCGAAAAAGTTGGTGGTGATCGGCGCAGGCGTGATCGGGCTGGAACTGGGCTCGGTCTATCAGCGTCTGGGCGCCGAGGTAACGGTTATCGAATATCTCGACGTCATCACCCCGGGCATGGACCCCGAGGTGCAGAAGACCTTCCAGCGCATCCTGAAAAAACGGGGCATGAACTTCGTCATGGGCGCCGCCGTGCAAAAGACCGAGGCCACCAAGACCAAGGCCAAGGTGACCTACAAGCTGCGCAAGGATGACAGCGAGCACGTGATCGAGGCCGATACCGTTCTGGTCGCCACCGGGCGCAAGCCGTTCCATGACGGGCTGGGTCTGGATGCGCTGGGGGTCGAGCTGACTCCGCGCGGCCAGATCAAGGTCGGCAAGGACTGGCAGACCAACGTGCCGGGGATCTACGCCATCGGTGACGTGATCGAAGGCCCCATGTTGGCGCACAAGGCCGAGGACGAAGGCATGGCCGCCGCCGAAGTGGTCGCGGGCAAGCATGGGCACGTGAACTATGGCGTCATTCCGGGCGTGATCTACACCTGGCCCGAGGTTGCCAATGTCGGCGAGACCGAGGCCACGCTCAAAGAGCAGGGCCGCGCCTACAAGGTCGGCAAGTTCAGCTTTATGGGCAATGGCCGCGCCAAGGCGAACTTTGCCGCCGACGGGTTCGTCAAGATCCTGGCCGACAAGGAAACCGACCGCATCCTGGGCTGCCACATCATCGGTCCTGGCGCGGGCGACCTGATCCACGAGGTCTGCGTGGCGATGGAATTCGGCGCCTCGGCCGAGGATTTGGCTTTGACCTGCCACGCGCACCCGACCTATTCCGAGGCCGTGCGCGAGGCCGCGCTGGCCTGCGGCGATGGTCCGATCCACGCCTGATGAGTTCGTCTCCGGCGGTCAGGCCGCCGGAGACAGCCACGCCCGCAGATAGGTTTCCAGCCGGTCGGTGAATGTCGTCGCCGAATGCAGGGCGCAGAATTTCAGTGACATCGCCTGGATGGCAAAGGCCTGCACGCCCTCGGCCAGCAGTTCTGACGGCACGTCCTGCCGGACCTCGGCCTGATCCAGCCACATCATCACGATCCGGAAGTATTTCTCGAAGCAATAGGCGATCGGCCCGATTTCAGAGATCGCGGCGGCGCCGGAATAGCGGATCAGCAGGTCGAACACATAGCGTTCGGACATCATGAAATCATGCACCGGGGCCAGGGCCTCGATGACCTGGGGCACGGTTTTCGGCGGTTCCGCCGCCTGCGCCTGATCCAGACAAGCGTCCAGTTTTTCGCCGATCAGGATCTCCATCAGCGCGTCCTTGTCGTGGAAATGGGCAAAGAAGGTGCCCTTGGCCACGCCGGCAGCCTGCACCACCTCTTCCACGCGCAACGCCTGGTATCCGTTCCTCCGCACCACGTCCGCCGCCGCCTGCAGCAGCGTGGCGCGGGTTTTCAGGGTTCGTTTCTGAATCGTCTTCCGCATGAGGCTTGTTCGCATGTTTTTTGACCGTGGTCAAATTTAATATTGACCGTGGTCATTTTTTGATTCTATAAACTGACCGTGGTCAATTTTAGGAGAATCCCGATGCACCCTAAGAAAATTCTCATCCTCGACGGTCACCCCGCCGAAAGCAGCCTGTCGCGCACCTTTGCCGACACCTATGCCCAAGCCGCCCGTGCCAAGGGCCATGACGTGAAAACCGTTCACCTCAGCGAGCTGGAGTTCGATTTCGATTTCGGGCAGGGCAACTATCATGATTTCAAACCGCTGGAGCCGGTTCTGGAACAGGTTCTGCAGGACTTCGAGTGGAGCGATCACCTGGTTCTGACGACGCCCATGTGGTGGGGCGGCCTGCCCGCCAAGCTCAAGGGGCTGATCGACCGGATGTTCATCCCCGGCCGTACGTTCGACACCCGCAATCCCAACAAACTGGGATTCCCGGCGCCGATGCTCGACGGCCGATCGGCGCGCGTCATCATCACCTCGGACACGCCGGGCTGGTTCATGCGGCTGGTTTACCGCCGGGCATTGATTCACCAGATGCGCGGTCAGGTTCTGGGATTTGTCGGGTTCAAGCCGACGCGGTTCACCTGGTTTTCCGGTGCCAGCTACCCCAAGCAGGACAGCGTCCAGAAATGGATCGCACGGGTCACCCGGCTGGGCGCGACGGCAGCGTGATCACCACATCGTCTTTGCGGCGCGCGCGCCCCATTCGCGATCATAGCGTGCGCCGCCTTCCTCGCCCTGAGACACCTCGGCCAGAATCTCGCCCACCGTCGGCAACCCGGCGCTGTGATCGCCGCCGGTCCAGGTTTCAGCCCGCATCAGCGCGCGGGCGCATTGCGAGTAGATTTCCCAGATTTCGATAACGATCACCGTGGCCGGTTGCTTGCCCTTTTTCTCGAACCGGGCGCGCAGGTCGGCATCGGCCGTCAACCGGGCGGTACCGTTCACCCGCACCACGTTGTTCGAGCCGGGCACCATGAACATCAGCGCCACACGCGGATCGCGCACGATGTTGAGCAAGCTGTCCAGGCGGTTGTTGCCGCGCCAGTCGGGCAAGGCCAGGGTGCCGGGGTCCAGTTCCGTGACCACCGGGCCGTCATCGCCCCGGGGGCTGCCATCCACCCCTTCGGGCCCTACCGTGGACAGCACGCACAGCCGCGACGCCATGATCCATTTGCGGTAGAGCGGCGTCAGTTGCCGCGCAACCTTCCGCATCGAGGCCGCGCCGGGGGTGCCGTACAGCGCCTCGAGCGCGGTGATGTCATTGATGTACTGCATCCGGATCAAACCCCACTTCGCGCATCAGCGCGTTCGAACGCGTCTCGATCACCTCTTCCAGCCGGGCCAGGAACGAGTCGCGATCAACGCCCGGTTCGATCGGGTCGAGGAACTCGACGATCGCATGGCCGGGTTTGCGCAGAATCCCCGACCGAGGCCAGAAGACACCGACATTGGTGGCCGCCGGCACGCAGGGGAAGCCCAGCCCCTCGTACAGTACGGCGGTGCCGACCTTGTAGGGCTTGTAGACCCCCGGCGCCACGCGGGTGCCCTGCGGATAGATCACCAGTTGCCCGGGCTCGGTAAACTCTTTGGAAACGTCCTTGACCATCTTGGCCACTGCCGCGCCTCGCTTGCCGCGATTGACCGGGATACAGCCCAGACGACGGGCATACATGCCGATGATCGGGGTCCACAGCAGTTCGCGCTTCATGATGAACTTGCCATGGGGGATCGCGTCGAAGATCAGGATGATGTCGAAGAAAGATTGATGCTTGGCCGCGATCACCACCTCGCCCGTGGGCCCGTTGCCGCGCACCTCGCCGCGAATGCCCACCATCCAGCGCGCCAGCCATATGGTCGTGCGCGCATAGGTCTTGCAGGCGCGCAGGGCCCCGCGCTTGGAGAACAGCGCATAGGGCGCGAAGACCAGGCCCAGAACCGCCATCCATGCGTAGATCGTGACCATGAAGATCAGCGAGCGCACCCATTGGACCGCCATTGCCATCACGAAAGCTCCTTCAATTTGCGACGGGCCGCCGACCATGTCGCGGCAAAGGCCACGGCCGCGCCCAGAATGGGGATTACGGCGGGCAGCAGCCAGTCTGCACCCTGGAACCCAAGGCCGGTCAGGAAACCGCCCGCATCCGAGGCCTCGGGCAGCAGCAGCACCCCGGTCAGGCCCAGAACCGTCCCCACCACGGCACCGAAAAACGCGCGCCAGGTGAAGCGCCGCACGAAGGCACCGGCGATGAAACGGTCGCGTGCACCGACCTGACGCAGCACCTCGATGATCTGGGCGTTGGCCGCAAGCGAAGCATTGGCCGCAAGCGTGATCATCGCCGCCGTGGCCCCGCCGATCAGCAGGATCGAGATCCAGCCCAACCGCCGCAGCGAGGTGGCCGCATCGACCAGCGGCTCGCGCCAGCGGGAATGGTCATCCAGAACCGCACCTGGCACCTCGGCCGCCAGCCGCAGGCGCAGGCCCATCGTGTCCAACCCCGGCTCGCCCTCGATGATTTCGATGAGCTGCGGCACCGGCAGCGTGTCCAGCGGCAGGTCAGGTCCAAACCAGGGGGCCAGCAGCGCGGCCTGTTCTTCGGCGCTGAGCGCGCGGGCCGAGGCCACGCCCGAGGTCTGTTTCAGAACCTCCAGAGCGGCCTCCGTCTGCGCGGCACGCTGTTCAGCAGGCGCATTGATCCGCAGAGTGGCTGCTCCGGCCAGCTCCGAGGCCCAGCGATCGGCCAACCGGCCCGAGGCCAGCGACAGCGCAAGCGCGAATACTGTCAGAAAGGCCATCGCACCTGACACGAAAAGGGTCAGGTGCGCCGTAAATCCGGTTGGCGGCACGACGCGGTCAGCCCGGGCGTCCCGGCGCAGCAGGGCACGAATGTCATCGGCAATCATAGATCCGCCCCCGCCAGTTGCAGCCGCCGCTGCGAGATCCGAAGAACCCGGGCCTGCACCTGGCTTTTGGCCGCCCGGATCAAGCTCAGATCATGGGTGGCGATCACCACGGTCTTTCCCATGTGGTTCAGCTCGATCAGCAGACGCAGCAGACGCTGGGACATCTCCCAGTCGACGTTGCCGGTGGGTTCGTCGGCCAACACCACGTCCGGTGACAGGATGACCGCCCGCGCCAGTGCAGCCCGTTGCCGCTCGCCGCCCGAAAGCTCCGGCGGAAGTGCGTCCAGGCGGCCACCAAGACCGACCCAGGACAGGAGTTCGGTCAGATCTTCCTGCTCGGACTCGACAGAGCGTCCCGACACCATCAGTGGCAGGGCGACATTCTCAGCCAGAGTCATGTGGTCCAGAAACCGGCAGTCCTGATGAACGACACCGATGCGGCGGCGCAGCAGGGCCATCTGGTCCCGGTCCAGTCGGGCAATGTCCTGGTCAAAGGCGCTGATCCGCCCCGAACTGGCCAGCAACGCGCCATAGCAGAGTTTCAACAGGGTCGTTTTGCCCGCTCCGGACGGGCCGGTCAGAAAATGGAACGACCCCGGCTGCAACTGGACCGAGACATTGCTCAGCAGTTCACCGCCGCCATAGCTGTAGCTGACATTTTCAAGCTCGATCACGCCTGCCCTCAATATTGCTTGCGCCCTTCTTGCCCGAGCACGACCACGGTTTCAATGCCTGCACCGAGTCCATTTGGCGACACTTGATCCACCGGGCCGAAAACGCGCTTTGCTGTTTCGCCTTAACGGATTATCATTCTTGGAAAAACGACGACAGGCCGCCAGCGGCCGGGGAGGCAGTATGCGACTAACATGCCCGAACTGTAGTGCCCAGTACGAGGTTCCGGATGAGGTCATTCCGGAAGAAGGCCGAGACGTGCAATGCTCGAGCTGCGAGCAGACCTGGTTCCAACCCAAACACCCGGAGGCCGAGCCTGTCGCGGCCGAAACCGATGATGGTCCGGCCGAAAGCGCGCCTTCGGATGCGTCTGAGCAGCCAGCCGCCGAAGCTGCTGCGCCGGAACCAGAGCAGGCACAAGACGAACAGGTCGAAGCCGAACAGCCCGATCCCGAGGACGAAGCCCGGCCAGCCGCTCCGACCGGCAACGTCGATCCGGCCGTTGCGACAATCCTGCGAGAGGAAGCCGCGCGTGAGGCCGAACTGCGCGCCAAGGAAGGGTCCGGCCTGGAAAGTCAGCCGGATCTGGGCCTGGATCAGCAGCCGGAACCGGCCCCCAAGCCGACACCTCCTGCGGCGACCGAAACCGCCGCGGGAACCGGTCAGAAAGAGGCGCTGCCGGATGTGGACAGCATCAATTCGACTTTGCGCAGCGACGACGCACCCGCCGAGGCAGAGTCCGCCGAGGCCCCGCCGCGGAAATCGGGCGGGTTCCTGCGCGGCTTTGCGCTGATCCTGATCATCGGGGTCATCCTGTTCCTGATCTACGGCAACGCCCGCCAGATCAGCGAGGCGGTTCCCCAAGCCGAGCCCGTGTTGCAGTCGTATGTCTCGATGGTCGATCAGGCCCGGGTCTGGCTGGAATCGCAGGCTGGCTCCGCGACCGAGTAACTCTGCCGGTCAGAACCGCTCGAGCAACCTTTTGAGGTATTCCAGTTCGATCCTGGGCCTGTCGGTTTCGCCGGTACGGCGACGGATTTCATCCAGCAACTCGCGGGCACGGCGATACACATCATCCCCCTGCAGCAGGTTCTCCTCGGTCGAGATCGAGCCCGCAGCGCCCGGATTCCGACCCAGCGGATCGCGGTTGTTGGCCTGCATGTCGCCTTCCTGCGTACCCTGACCGGGCTGGTTCTGCTGGTTCTGGGCCATGGCCTCACCCAGCTCGCGCATCCCTTCGCGCAACGCTTCCATTGCTTCGGACTGGCGGTCGATCGCTTCGGCAAGGTCGTCGCTCCGCAGGGCATCTTCGGCCTCATCCATGGCACGACCTGCACGCCCCAGCGACTCGCGTGCGGCGTCGCCTTCGGGTGTTCCGGCGCCCGGCAGGTTCTGCTGCTGGCGATTCAGTTCATCGCGCAGCGCCTGTTGGCGGTCAGCCAGAGTCCCTTGCCCTTGCTGGCCTTCGCCCGCCTGATCCGATCCTTGGCCCTGGCCGCCCTGACCCTCATGGCTCTGGCCGCGCCCCTGACCGCCCGAGCGGCCTTCATTGCCCTGGCTTTCACCGGCCTGCGCGCCGGGATTGAATTGCTCCTGCAAGTCACGGAAGGCCTCGTCGCTCAGGCCCTGCTGCTCACGCAGGGTTTCGGCCAAACCTTCCATGGCCTGCTGGCCTTCGGATTGTTGCCCCTGTCCCTGGCCCTGGGTCACGCGCATGTTTTCCATCATCTGCTGGAACTCCTCCAGCGCCTGCTGGGCCTCGGCCATGCGGCCTTGCTCCATCAGTTCTTGGATCCGATCCATCATCCGCTGAAGGTCATCCTGCGTCATCTGCATGGATTCACCGGATTGGTTCTGCTGGCCCTGCTGGCCGTCCGGGTTCTCTTGCGCCAGTCGCTGCAGCTGACGAAGATACTCGTCGGTCGCTTCACGCAGTTCCTGCATCAACTCGGCGATTTCCTCGTCGCTGGCACCGTTCTGCATCGCTTCGGTCAGACGCTCCTGAGCGCGGCGCATCCGCTCCAGCGCATCGGCGAGCGTGCCTTCTTCGATCAGGATGGCCAAATCCCACAGGGCTTGCGCGATCTCGGTCTGCTGTTCGGAGTCCAGGCCGAATTCCGTAAAGGTTTCCAACCGGCGCAGAATGTAGCGCAGTCGCAGATATGCGGTTTCCGAACGGAAGACATCTTCGGGCCGGTGCGAAACCGCCCGCAACAGCTGAGCCACCCGTTTGGCGTTGTCGCGCGACCACAGCAGATCGCGACGCTGTTCAATCACCGCCGCAGCCAGCGGATCAAAGAACCGGCGGGCGGGAAGGTCGGTTCGGTAGACATCCGACTCGGAAACCTGATCAGCGGCATCGACGGCCGAAAGGGTGATCTTGACCGGCAGGTGCGCCCAAGGGTGTTCCGAAAAGTCCTCGATCAAGTCTTCCGTGAAATCGCTCCGGTCACCAGCGATCGGCATGGGCAGGTCGACGGTGACCGCATCGCGTGGTTCGGGTGCAACGGCCAGACCATGGCGACGATCGACCGCGGCCAGGTCCAGTTCGATCAACGCGGTGCCTGACAGGATCCCATAATCGTCACGTGCCGAGAACGGCAGTTTCATCTGGCCACCAGCCTCGGCCGTGGCAGGTTCAGCCACGGCGATTACCGGCGGCGCGTCCGCAATGACCTCGACACCCCAGTCACGCCCTGCAGGGCCTTCGATCGACAATCGGCCCGAACGCTCGACGACAAACTCCTGATCCGGATCGGTTGCTGTCGTGGTGGAAGCTAAGGAACTGGTTTCGGTCAAACTGTGCGCGCCGACCTCGCCATAGAAGCGCAAAGTGACGCGGCTGCCTTGTGGCACTGTCAGCGTCGGACCGGATTGATCGGCCAGATACAGCGTCGGCAGGCCGGTATAGCGAGGCGGCTCGACCCAGCCTTCCCAGCTGGGGCCCTGGCCGGCCACGGCCGTACCGGGTGTCATCTGCGCGACCGATCCAACTTTCCAGAACGATCCGAACAGCAATCCGACCACCAGCGCCAAAAGCGCCGCATAGCGCAGCGCGTAGGGGTCACGAGCGGCAAGGTTCAGGTCAGGCTTGACCGGTCCTGCCTGCGCGGCGCGGGCGGCCATGCGCGCCTGATGGGCCTGCCACAAAGCGCGCGAATCTTCGTCCATCGCCCCGATGGCCTGATCGTCCAGCAACGCCTGAATGGGACGGCCCGGCAGTGTCTCGTCCAGTCGGACAAGCGCCTGCGTGCGGGTGGGGAACCGAAACCTCCGCGTGCCCCAAATCAGTGCAGCCGCCAACGCCACAATGGCTGCGGCCCCGATGATCCAGACGGTTTCAACGCCGACCAGGTCGTGGAGACCCAGCAGCAAGGCCGCCATGATCAGGGCCGCAATCGACAGGAACGGCCAAAAGGCGCGCATCACCTGCTCGGCCAGCATCCCCGTGCGCGTCAGCAACAGGGACAGTCTGGGGATCGGCAGGTTGCGAGTGTCGGTCACGTCAGGCCTCCGGGTCGGGCCCGCGCGGTTATCGCGTCACAGCCACTCAGGTATGGTATCGCGGTTTATGATTTCGTCAAAGGTTGGCCGTTCACGAATAACCGCGAATTGATCGCCATGAACCAGAACTTCAGGGATCAGAGGCCGGGTGTTGTATTCACTGGACATAACCGCGCCATAGGCGCCGGCGCTGCGAAATGCGACCAGATCCCCCGGGTTCAGCGGTGGCATCGCCCTTTGTTTCGCAAAGGTATCCCCGGTCTCGCAAACCGGCCCGACAATGTCATAGCGGCGTTGTTCGACCCCCGGGGCGGGCTCGATGACGGGAACGATGTCGTGATAGGCGTCGTACATGGCCGGGCGGATCAGATCGTTCATCGCCCCGTCGAGGATCAGGAAATCGCGCCCTTCGCCCGACTTCACATAGATCACCTTCGACACCATCAGCCCCGCGTTGCCCGCGATCAGACGGCCCGGCTCGATCTCAATCTCGCACCCCAGATGGCCCAGTGTTTCCTTGATCATCGCACCGTATTCCAACGGCAGCGGCGGTGCTTCGTTCGAACGGGCATAGGGAATGCCCAGCCCGCCACCCAAGTCCAGACGGTGAATGTCGTGACCCTGTGCGCGCAGCTGTTCGGTCAGCTCGGCGACTTTGGAGTAGGCCAGGCGGAACGGCTCAAGATCGGTCAATTGCGAGCCGATATGCACGTCGATGCCCACCACCTTCAGGCCGGGCAGGCTGGCCGCATGGGCATAGACCTCGGGCGCACGGGCGATCGGGATGCCGAACTTGTTTTCGGATTTTCCCGTGGCGATCTTGGCGTGTGTCTTGGCGTCGACGTCCGGGTTCACCCGAACAGTGATCGGCGCGATCACGCCCAGTTCCTGCGCGACGGCGTTGATCACCTCCATCTCAGGCTCGGATTCGACGTTGAACTGGCGAATCCCGCCGGTCAGCGCGATGCGGATTTCCTCAGCCGTTTTGCCGACGCCCGAGAACACGATCTTTTCGCCCGGCACGCCCGCTGCCTTGGCCCGCAGGTACTCGCCGCCCGAAACCACGTCCATCCCCGCGCCCGCCTGCGCCAGCGTTTTCAGAATGGCCTGGTTGCTGGCGGCCTTCATCGCATAACAGACCACGTGGTCGGTACCTGCCAACGCCTCGTCGAACAGGTTGTAATGCCGCAGCAGCGTCGCCGTGGAATAGACATAGAACGGCGTGCCAACCGCAGCCGCGATCTCGGCAACCGGGACGTCCTCGGCGCACAACACGCCATCGCGGTAAAGAAAGTGATCCATATCTGCGCGCTTAGACCAAAACAGGCCTGTGGATCAACGGGATTTGCATCGCGGGCACGCAATCCGGTGCGAACCGCACAGAAGTCGGGCGCTACGGCTTATCCGCGCAGGCCGGCCTCAAGCAACGAAAGGGTCGCGTCGCGCCGCGCTTCAAAGTCGCTTTCATCGCCCCCGAAGATCGCCAGATGGATCACCAGCCCATCCAGCATCGCCGTCACCGCCTGCGCTGCGGCCTGCGCACTGAGATCGCCGCGGATTTCACCCGCGCGGATAAAGGGAGCGAACTGAGCCGCATAATGATCGGCGAGCCAGGCGAAGAATCCGCCAATGATCTCGGCCGCGCGCGGGTCCTGAAATCCGGGGCCCAGCACGTCAAAGAACAGCTGCGTTGCAGCTAGACGGTCGGCGGGCATGGACAGACGCAGCCCGGTCATGAACTGGTCCAGCGTCTGCGGGGCCGGGATGTCGCTGATGCGGGCGCGGATATCCTCGAAATACCGCTGCAGCAACGCCAGAAGCAAAGCCTCCTTGCTTTGGAAATACAGATACAACGTGCCCTTGGCCATCCCGGCCTGATGGGCCACGTCCTGCATCTTGGTAGCGTGATAGCCCTGATCCAGAAAGCAGGCCATGGCGGCATCCAATATCCGCCCCTGCATCTCTTCGCGATCGACGATCTTCGGCATCTTGCCCCTCGATTTTCTTCCGGCGCGCCTTTCTTGACGCAGATTGGACGCGGCGTCACGCAAATTCAATCTTTTAATGACTTGACGGTCAGTAACACCATCTCCATTTATGACCCGCCAGTCATTAAAAGGATTCTGTCATGGCGCATTCGTCACAAATCAAAGCCGGTCCAACGCGTCCTATGGCCTCCCAACTCACGGCAACAGCCGCCAAACTGATGCTTGTCCTCGTCGCCAGCTTTGTCACGCTCGTCCCCGGCGGACCGATCGAGACCCGGGACTTTTCCGGGCTGGGTGGAACGGTGTTCTGGGGTTTCAACGCCTTTCTGATCGCGCTTGCCCTGCTGGCCGTGGGGTCGGCGGTGGCTTTGCTGCGCGGCTCGGCAACGGCAAGCTGGGGCGCCATCGTGGCGGCCTGGGGGTACATCTTCGTGGTCCTGCTGGACCTGGGTCATGTCTTCCCCACATCACCCGACCCGATTCCGCTGATGCTGGGACTGGTCGAGATTCTGGATTTCATCCTGGCTTTCTACATCCTGGCATTGGCTCATCGTGGCTTGGGCCACCTCTGAACCCGCCCGGCGCGCACTCGTGTACGGCCCGAAGCCACAGCAACAGGAGGTGGCGCCGGGTCCCGCCGGAATACCTACAAAGAAAGACAACTCATGCTGTTCAAGGAACGTTTCACATTGACCGTCTTGCCGCTGGCCCTGGTCACAGCCGCATGCAGCGGCACCGGTGCCCAACACCAACCCGTCCTGTCTGCCGAGCCGGGCCCGGCTTACGCCGCTGATCTGGACCAGTGCCGCGCATTGGCCAAGTCTCAGGACCTGTGGAGCCCGGAAACCCGGACACAGGCCTTGATAGGCGCCGGGGTCGGCGCAATGGCAGGTATTTCGGACGACACGGTTGGAAACACAGAAGGCGCCATAGCCGGCGCAGCGGTGGGATCAGCGGCAGGTGCCGTCGCCGGAGCCGCCGAGATGCGCAACACCCGGCGTGACATTCTGATCGAGTGTCTGCGGCAGCGCGGGCACCCTGTGGCCGGCTGAGCGCATCAAGCGCTCATTCAGAAATTCGTCGACACCCCGGCCCGCGCATATCCGGATACGGACACTCCAGCCCCCGAGCGCGCGGGCTCTTCTACTGGCTGAGAGCGCGGCGGATTCGTGGTTTCGCAGGCCGCCAGCACGGCAAGCGACAGGACAAGGCCGAGTGGTTTCATTTCGCTGCCTTCATTAGTTGGATCACTTGCTAAATGGCGACTGGCACGTCGCTTTCAACCTCAAAGCGTTCAGATCCCCAGAAACACGCTGAGGGGGCCTCGGTGCAGGCCGACGCCCCCGCTCACATAAGTGCCACTGGTCGAAACGCCCACATTGGCGTTCAGGGTCGGCTGGACGGGCTCTCCGTCGGCGCCGCAGGCCGCCAAAGCAAAGGCGGCCCCGATCAGGGCAATCACACGCAAGGTTGTCATTCCAGCATCTCCTTCCAGCGGGCGATCTGCGCCCGGACCTGGTCCGGGGCCGTACCGCCATAGGACTGGCGCGAGTTTACCGAATTATCAACGCCAAGGACAGAATAGACATCCTGCGTGATGCCCGCGTGAACCAACTGCATGTCCTCGAGCGTCAGATCGGGCAGGTCGCAGCCCTTCTTCTCGGCCATGGCGACCAGCGATCCGGTGACGTGGTGCGCATCACGGAAGGGCAGGCCCAGCACCCGCACCAGCCAGTCGGCCAGATCGGTCGCGGTGGAAAAGCCCGAGCCGGCGGCAGCGGCCAGGCTGTCGCGATTGGCGGTCATGTCCTTGACCATGCCCTCCATCGCGGCCAGCGCCAGCATCCAGTTGTCGGCGGCGTCAAAGACCTGCTCCTTGTCTTCCTGCATGTCCTTGGAATAGGCCAGCGGCAGCCCTTTCATAACCATCATCAGCGCCGTGTTGGCACCAAAGATCCGGCCCACCTTGGCGCGGATCAGCTCGGCGGCGTCGGGGTTCTTTTTCTGCGGCATGATCGACGAGCCGGTCGAGAACCGGTCTGACAGGGTGACAAAGCGGAACTGGGCCGAAGACCAGATCACCAGTTCCTCGGCAAAGCGCGACAGGTGCACCGCGCATATCGAGGCCACCGACAGGAATTCCAGCGCGAAATCGCGATCGCTGACCGCATCCAGCGAGTTGGCGGCAGGCCGGTCAAAGCCCAGCGCCTGCGCCGTCATGTGCCGGTCGATCGGGAACGAGGTGCCGGCCAGCGCCGCCGCGCCCAGCGGGCATTCATTCATCCGCGCCCGCGCGTCGCGCACGCGGGAAAGGTCGCGGCCAAACATCTCGACATAGGCCATCATGTGGTGGCCCCAGGTCACCGGCTGCGCTGTCTGCAGGTGGGTGAAACCGGGCATGACCCAATCGGCCCCGGCCTCGGCCTGCGCCAATAGCGCGCGGATCAAGGCCAGCAGGCCGGATTCGGCGGCGTCCAGCTGATCGCGGACCCACAGTTTGAAATCGGTCGCCACCTGGTCATTGCGGCTGCGACCCGTGTGCAGGCGGCCTGCGGGCTCTCCGATGATCTCTTTCAGGCGCGCCTCGACATTCATGTGGATGTCTTCCAGCGCGGTCGAGAACTGGAACTCACCACCTTCTATCTCTGACAAAACGGTGAGCAGCCCTTCCCGAATGGCCTCGGCATCACTATCAGTTATGACGCCCGTGGCGGCCAGCATGGCGGCATGGGCACGCGAGCCCGCGATGTCCTGGGCCGCCATCCGTCGGTCGAACCCGATCGAGGCATTGATCGCCTCCATGATCGCGTCTGGTCCGGCGGCAAAGCGGCCGCCCCACATCTGGTTCGAGGATTGTTCGGTCATGCTGGAAAACCCGGAGTTGATATGCGCCTGTTTCGTCTGATCCCCCTTTATATGGCCCTTGCGCTGGGTGCAAATGCCGCTTTGGCCGCCGACACACAGGCCCTGGCCGACCTGCGCGACGGCAGCCTGAAACGCCTGATCCTGCATTCCGAGCCGAAACCGGTCTCGGACGCGGAATTCCAGCTGGAAGATGACGGCGGCACCGCCACGCTGGCGGACTATCGCGGCAAATACGTTCTGCTGAACTTCTGGGCCACCTGGTGCGCACCCTGCCGCAAGGAGATGCCCCAGATCGCCGAGCTGCAGGAGGAATTCGGCGGAGACCAGTTCGAGGTTCTGACGCTGGCCACCGGGCGCAACTCGCCCGCGGGGATCAAGAAGTTCTTTGATGAAAACGGCATCACCAACCTGCCCCGCCATCAAGACCCGAAACAGGCCGTCGCCCGCGAGATGGGTATCGTCGGCCTGCCGATCACCGTGATCATCGACCCTGACGGCCGGGAAATCGCACGGCTGATCGGCGATGCCGAATGGAACTCGGACAGCGCCAAGGCGATCATCGCGGCCCTGCTGAACCCCGAAAGCTGACCACCTGACGGGCCTTTTGTGCTAGACTGGAACCGGCCTGAACAGGGCCGGTTTTTCATTGGCAACAGACAGGAGGCTGAGATGAAACCGGTGGTTTTACTGATCGGCCGGCTGCCCAACGTGATCGGCGACGTGGCGCGGCAACTGGAGCATCTTCCGATCCGGTGGCTGGGCGCGCATGATCCCGACGAGGTGCGGCGGCAACTGGACGCCGAACCGCGCATCGCCTGCGCGATTATGGGCGCGGGCCTCGATGACAAGGTGCGCGGCGAACTGGTGGGCATCATCGCGGCGCGGCGGCCGGATATCTGCATTCACCTCAAGGATCGCGCCTCGGGACCCGAAGGGCTGGTGCCCTTCGTCGAGCGCGTTGTCCGGCACGAAGTGCTTGAGCCGCACAACACCCCCTGACGCAACGCCACCTTTGACAGGGCCTGACCCCGCTTGCACTCTGTCCGCGGGAGGACATCATGCCGCTGGAAATCCTGCTGGTTCTGGTGGTCGGTGGCATTGCCGGCATCACCGCACTGCTGCATCTGACGGGCAAATCGCGCCAGCGCGTGCTGAGCGCCGATGTCGCGCGCGCCGAATGGCTGCGCCATTTCCCCGACGACACCATCATCGACGTCACCCTGGCCCATGACGGACACGCCGCATTGCTGCGCACCGAGACCGGGCCGGGCCTGTTGTGGTCCTTTGGCGCCGATACAGTGGCCCGCCACCTGCGCGATTTCGACTGGATCGACCACCCCGAGGGCATCGAGGTCCAGTTCCACGACTTCGCCACCCCCGGCGTCACCGTCCGCCTTGATGAAACCGAGCGCCGCCACTGGCGCCACCTGCTGGAGCCCGCATGACCGACCAGATCAGCTTTCCCGATGTCGTCCAATGGGCCGTGCCGTTCTTTATCGCCGCAATCCTGGCCGAATTTCTGTGGATCGCCATGAAGGGCCGTGGCGGGCGGTATGAAACCCGCGACGCCGTGACCTCGCTGATCATGGGAGCGGGCAACATCGCGTCCGGATTCCTGCTGGGCTTCATCGCCTATGGGTTCTTCATGTGGCTGTGGAAGATTACGCCATTGGATCTGGGCACATCGATCCCGGTGATCATCCTGTGCTTTGTGCTGGATGACCTGCGATACTACTGGGTGCACCGGTTCGGGCACCGCATCCGCTGGGTCTGGGCCAGCCATGTAAACCACCACAGCTCGCAGCACTACAACCTGACGACCGCCCTGCGGCAGACCTGGACCTATACCTTCACCTTCATGATGGTCGTGCGCGCGCCGCTGATCCTGCTGGGGTTCCACCCGGCGATGGTGCTGTTCTGCGGCGGCCTGAACCTGATCTACCAGTTCTGGATCCACACCGAAGCCATCGGCAAGATGCCCCGCTGGTTCGAGGCGGTCATGAACACCCCCAGCCACCACCGTGCCCACCACGGCCGCAACGCGCGCTATCTGGATTGCAACTATGCCGGGGTGTTCATCATCTGGGACAAGCTGTTCGGCACCTTCGTCCCCGAGCAGGAGCACGACCGGGTCGACTATGGCCTGGTGCACAATATCGGCACCTTCAACCCGCTGCGGGTGGCCTTTCACGAATGGGTGGCCATCTGGCGCGACGCGACCCAGCCGGGCCTGACCCTGAAACAGCGGCTGGCCTATTGCTTTGCCCCGCCGGGCTACAGCCATGACGGCAGCCGCGACAGCTCCGAGCAGATCAAGTCCAAGCACCTGGCCCGCCACCCCGAAGATCGCGGAACGCCCGGTTTCGAGCAATTTGACGAAAACCTGCCCAACCAACAGGCAAAACAGGCCTGAGACTGGCGGCGTCTGCCGGGCGGGCGCTTGAAATCCCGCGCGCGTGCTCCATATCCGGACAAGTGACAAGTTTGATCGGTCGGAGTTCCACAATGTCTCGCGTTACTGCCATCTTCACCGCAACCGGCCTGTTGGGCCTGGTAATCGCGATGCTCAGCGCCCTTGGCCAGCAGCCTGCCCCGGCGGTGATGATGCTTGGAGTGGCTATGGTGGGCACAGGCTTCCTGGGCGCTGTCATTGGCGCCGTGGTCGAATTGCGCCACGCAGCCCAGACGACCCGCTGATCCCACCCACTGATTCCCGACGCGCATTAACCGCAAATTCACCGGTACGATCCGAAACTACGTGCTGACCGGTTTCGGAAACGTACGGGGATTCGGCGTCGATGCGGAAAAAGGACTTTGCAGATCTGCCAGAAGGTGGGGACAGCCCGTTGAATTCGGCCGTCGCCGCGCGGGACAATTCGACCGTTCAAATGGCGACCGAGGCCGTCAAGCATCAGCAATGCCGCCTCGCGTTCCAACCCGTCATGCAAGCACGCGACCCGCACGGCGTCGCATTCTACGAGGCATTCATCCGCGTGCTGGACGAAACCGGCCGCGTGATCCCCGCGCGGGAGTTCATGCCGCAGGTGGAAAACACACCAATCGGCCGGGAACTGGATTGCATAGCATTGGAAAAAGGGTTGCGCGCCCTGTCGAGAAATCCGGAAATCCGGCTTTCTATCAACATGTCCGCACGCTCGATCGGATACGCGCGCTGGTCACGGATATTGGACCGGTTTCTCAAACGGGACAAAACCCTGGGCGAGCGGCTTATCCTCGAAATCTCCGAAAGCTCGGCAATGCAGGTTCCCGAACTGGTGGTCGATTTCATGGACCGGCTTCAGGATCGCGGGATCGCTTTTGCGCTGGATGACTTCGGCGCCAGCAACTTCAGCTTCAGGTATTTTCGCGAGTTCTTCTTTGACGCGGCGAAGATCGACGGGCAGTTCGTACGGGGTGTCAGCACCAACCCGGACAATCAGGCGCTGGTGCGCGCGCTGATCGCCGTCGCCCGTGAGTTTGAGATTCTGGTCATCGCCGAATCGGTCGAAACTCGTGAAGATGCCGAGTTTCTGGTAGCCAGCGGTGTGGACTGCCTGCAGGGCTATCTATTCGGCGCTCCGACGGTGAAAGCCCCGTGGCAGCCCGAAAAAGAAGCCAAAACAGGAAGTTGAACCCAATTCCCTTGGGCGCAATTCGGCCGAGGCTTTCCCATGAGACAAGCTGTCCGTTGCTGCACGTGCAGCATTGCGCTATGGCAGAAAGTGCTGGAGCGGGGGATCACGAGGCGCTCTTGCATCGCCAGAGAGGCTCTGTGCGACCTGCGCCGTCAGATTTCCCACAGGACCTTGACGGTAAAGGATTGACTGTATGACCAACGTAGTAATCGCATCCGCCGCACGCACAGGCGTCGGCAGCTTTGGCGGTTCCTTTGCGAACACCCCCGCACATGATCTGGGCGCTGCCGTCCTCGAAGCCGTCGTGGAACGCGCCGGGATCGACAAGTCCGAGGTGAGCGAAACCATCATGGGTCAGGTTCTGACGGCCGCCCAAGGCCAGAACCCCGCACGCCAGGCGCACATCAACGCCGGCCTGCCGCAGGAAAGCGCGGCCTGGGGCATCAACCAGGTCTGTGGTTCAGGCTTGCGTGCCGTTGCCCTCGGCGCTCAGCATATCCAGTTGGGCGATGCCGAGATCGTATGCGCAGGCGGTCAGGAAAACATGACCCTGTCCCCCCACGCCGCATCGCTGCGCGCGGGCCACAAGATGGGCGACATGAAATACATCGACACCATGATCCGCGACGGCCTGTGGGATGCGTTCAACGGCTACCACATGGGCCAGACGGCCGAGAACGTGGCCGAGAAGTGGCAGATCAGCCGCGATATGCAGGATGAGTTTGCGGTGGCCAGCCAAAACAAGGCTGAGGCCGCGCAGAAGGCCGGCAAGTTCAAGGACGAGATCGTCCCCTTCACCATCAAGACCCGCAAGGGCGACATCGTGATGGATAGTGACGAGTACATCCGTCACGGCGCAACCATGGAGGCGATGTCCAAGCTGCGTCCGGCCTTCACCAAGGATGGCTCGGTGACTGCGGCCAACGCCTCGGGTCTTAATGACGGCGCGGCGGCAACCCTGCTGATGTCTGCCGACAACGCCGAAAAGCGCGGGATCGAACCGCTGGCCCGCATCGCGTCTTATGCGACCGCCGGGCTGGACCCGTCGATCATGGGTGTCGGACCGATCTATGCCTCGCGCAAGGCGTTGGAAAAGGCCGGCTGGTCGGTTGACGATCTGGATCTGGTCGAAGCCAACGAAGCCTTCGCGGCACAGGCCTGCGCCGTGAACAAGGACATGGGTTGGGATCCCTCGATCGTGAACGTGAACGGCGGCGCCATCGCCATTGGCCACCCGATCGGAGCATCCGGCTGCCGGGTTCTGAACACGCTGCTGTTCGAAATGAAGCGCCGGAACGCGAAAAAGGGTCTGGCAACCCTCTGCATCGGAGGCGGCATGGGCGTCGCCCTGTGCGTGGAGCGCGTCTAAGTGCTTTGACAAGTCACGAATAAGGGCGTCCAATGGGCGCCCTTTTTTGTTACTCTCGAGGAATATCCCCAGGATGCGACAATATCACCAAACGGAAAGAGCCAGCTCGCGGCGAAACGATATTGCGCTACACAATCTCTCAGAGTAACAGAATTACCAACACGATTAAATTTGGAGGAGTCCTAAATGGCACGTACAGCACTCGTAACCGGCGGCACCCGCGGCATCGGCGCAGCAATTTCCAAAGCGCTCAAGGCTGAAGGATACAATGTAGCCGCCTCGTATGCGGGGAATGACGAAGCCGCGGCCAAGTTCACCGAGGAAACCGGCATTGCGACCTACAAATGGAACGTGGCCGACTATGACGAGTCCAAGGCGGGCATCGAAAAGGTCGAAGCCGAGCTCGGCCCGATCGACATCGTTGTCGCCAATGCAGGCATCACCCGCGACGCGCCGTTCCACAAGATGACACCGGAACAATGGCACCAGGTGATCGACACCAACCTGACCGGGGTGTTCAACACCGTACACCCCGTCTGGCCCGGCATGCGCGAGCGCAAGTTCGGTCGGGTGATCGTGATCAGCTCGATCAACGGGCAAAAGGGCCAGTTCGCTCAGGTGAACTATGCCGCTACCAAAGCCGGTGATCTGGGCATCGTCAAATCCCTGGCGCAGGAAGGCGCGCGCGCCGGCATCACCGCAAACGCCATCTGCCCCGGATACATCGCGACCGAGATGGTCATGGCCGTTCCGGAAAAGGTGCGTGAAGCCATCATCGGTCAGATCCCTGCAGGCCGTTTGGGCGAACCCGAGGAAATTGCCCGCTGCGTCGCATTCCTGGCCTCGGAAGATTCGCAGTTCATCAACGGGTCGACGATTTCGGCCAACGGCGCGCAGTTTTTCGTCTGATCGCGGCTTAAATGAAAACGGGCCGACCCAACGGGTCGGCCCTTCTTTGATCCCGTAAGAACGCGCGCGCAGCGTTCAGCGGGAACCCAGAACCCACTTCCAGAAACTCCGGATCGCCTTGCCGCGCTCTTGATGAGCGCGCAGAATTGCCTTTTGTGCGGCAGGATTGGTCGTCATCTCGATCATGGCTTTTCCCTTCTACTAAAGGTGAACTTGACTTGCACTCAACATGCCTGTTGTTTTCAATGGGTACAAACGAGAGTTTTTCCACATTCAGTTTAGAAAATTTTATGTGAAGATGAGCGACCGACTTCCCCCACTCACCGCCCTCAGGGCCTTTGATGCCGCCGCCCGCCATATGTCCTTCGCCAAGGCCGCGGACGAGTTGAACGTGACACCGGCCGCGCTGTCGTTTCAGATCAAGTCTCTGGAAGAGCATTTGGGCCAGCCGTTGTTCCGCCGATTGAACCGTGCGGTCGAGTTGACCGAGGCCGGACGAACCTTGGCCCCAGGCACGGAAAAAGGGTTTGCTGCGCTGCAGGCGGCTTGGTCGGCCACCCGCCGCCTGCAGGACAACACGACATTGACGGTGACCGCTGGGCCGGCCCTGACAGCCAAATGGCTGGCCCCCCGCCTGTACGAGTTCGCCCGCGCCCATCCCGAGATCGACCTGAGATTTTCAGCCACGCTGCGCAATCTCGATTTCGAGCGCGACGACGTGGATGTCGCGATCCGTTTCGGGTACGGGCAGGATGACGGGCTGTATTCAGTTCCCGTGCGGCAAGAGTGGCTGACACCGGTCATGACGCCCGAGCTTGCGGCCCGGTTTCCGACGCCGCAGGATCTGACCAAAGCGCCGCTGATCCACGATGACTCGATCAACTTCCTGAACCCGCCCTGTGACTGGCCCGCCTGGTTTCGTGCGGTGGGGGTGGACTTCACGCCGACTCATGGCGCGCATTTCTCGAACGCGGATCACGCCATTGATGCCGCGGTGGCGGGTGTCGGCGTCGCGTTGGGACGGCGCCCGATGATCATCAAGGATGTGATCGAAGGCCGACTGGTGATGCCCTTCAAAACCGCCGTCGAAACCAAGGCCCGGTTCCGGTTCCTGTGCCGTTCGGGCGAAGAGACGCGCCCTCAGATTGCCGCCTTCCGGGATTGGTTCCTTGCAGAGATCGAAAAAACCGCGCACATATCCGACGGTCTGGAAATCATACCCGTCGAGGATATCCCCCCCGCATGACAAAGAACCGCGCCACCGCCATCGGTTTTGTCGCCGTCCTTTTGTGGGCACTGTTGGCGCTGTTCACGGTTGGCTCGGCGCCGACCCCGCCACTTTTGCTGAACGCCATCTGCTTTACGATCGGCGGAACCCTTGGCTTGATCTGGACGTGGCGCAGCGGTGGGCTTGCGCAACTGAAACGGGTCAGTTGGAAGGTATTCGCCTTCGGCACGGTTGGCTTGTTCGGATACCACGCCCTGTATTTTTCGGCCCTGCGCATGGCACCTGCGGCCGAGGCCGGATTGATTGCCTACCTCTGGCCTTTGCTGATCGTTCTTTTTTCAGGGTTGCTTCCCGGCGAAACGCTACGTCTGGGCCATCTGCTCGGGGCATGTCTGGGCTTCTCCGGGGCCGCGCTGATCATCACTGGCGGCGGAACCGCAGGGTTTCAGGCCGAACATCTGCCGGGCTATGCGCTGGCGCTTTTGTGCGCCCTTACGTGGTCGGGGTATTCCGTATTGTCGCGCAGGCTGGGTCAAACGCCGACCAGCTCGGTAGCAGTGTTCTGCGTGCTGACCGCCATCGCCTCGTGGATCCTGCATTTCAGCCTTGAGCAGACAGTCTGGCCACCCGATGCACTGGCCTGGATGTCGACCGTTGCCCTGGGGTTGGGGCCTGTTGGGCTGGCGTTCTATGTCTGGGATATCGGGGTCAAGCACGGTGACATCCAGATGCTGGGCACCAGCTCGTACGCGGCACCCCTGTTGTCAACTTTGGTGCTTGTGGTCGCCGGGATCGCCACGCCATCCTGGACGCTGGCGATCGCGGCATTGCTTGTTACCGGCGGCGCTGCAATCGCGGCACGCGCCAGCCTACGACATTAAGCCGACAGGCGTTCAATCTCTTCCTTCAGCTTCAGCTTCTTCTTTTTGAGTTGAGCGATGTGGAGATCGTCGATACCGGGCGAGCGCTGGGCTTGTTCCACTTCGAGACTGAGGATTTCGTGCTTCTTCTTCAGTTCCGTCAGATGTGCGCTTACGCTCATGGCGATCCTCCTTCTCAGTTTCTGAATATCACATGGGAAGTTGATCACATCATTTCCAGCCTGTCACGCTGCAGACGCTCGGATTCTTGTTCAAATCCGACAATTTCGGCTGGTCATTGCCTATCGGGCGTCCGGCCAAGGCATTGGTCGGCCCTCGCGCAGGATGCCAGATACCATGTCGGTATAGCTCTCGCCGTCCCTTTCATGGCGGTCACCGCTGTGGAGAATCAGCGGCGCATGCAATCGAAAATCCGCGCGCCCGCCCTTGCGCGCCCGCAGGATCAGCAACTCGGCCCCGCGCCCCATACGCGGCGCGATGGGCAGAACCTCTACCGAGCCCAACCGACCCACGCAGGCCGTCAGCATGTCGGGCAAGCGTTCCGCGCGCTGGATCATGTGCAAGTACCCGCGCGGTGCCAGCCTGCGCGCTGCCGCATCAAACCAGTCGGACAGCGGCGTCTGCTCGCTCAGCGCCGTTCGCCGACCAGCATCGACGGCCGCGCTATGTGCACCGGGCCGATAATAGGGCGGGTTTGCGATCACGTGGTCGAAGTGCTGCTGACGCAGATCAGTCGGCATATTGGACAGGTCGGCCACGTGAACGGACAGATCAATCTCGTTGCATTGCGCGTTTCTTGCGGCCAGATCGGCATAGTCGGCCTGAAGCTCGATCCCGGCCGAGCGCAGACCGGGTACGCGGGTCGCGAGACAAAGAACCGCAGCACCCGCCCCGCAGCCCAGCTCCAGCACCGACTGCCCGGCTTTGGCCGGAACTGCGGCAACAAGCAGCACCGGATCGACACCGGCGCGATAACCGTCTCGCGGCTGCCACAGCTTTAGGCGGCCACCCAGAAAGTCGTTGCAAGTCAGCGCGCTGTCAGGAAACCCGGTCATCTTCCCAGCGGTATGTCATTGTCACGCATCACCCGCTCTGCCCGCTCGAGGTCATCGGTCCGAACCATGAGGCGGCGCGGAAAGATTCCGATGCCTCCCTCGAGGACGCTCATATTTACGTCCATCTCAAAGCAGTCTATATCCTCGCCCTCAAGAAGAGCGGATGCAAAGGCAATGATGGTCGGATCGGTGCTGCGCAGAAGTTCTTTCATGGGGATGGATGTAAGGGCAAGGCAGGACGAAAGTCGAGCCTTGTATCAGGAGTGTGATGACGATCAGCACGATCTCGAAACCGCATGAGCGACTGGCCGAGATTTTGGCCGGTGAAATGGAGGCGGTAAACACTCTGATCCGCACCCGCATGGCCTCGGAACACGCGCCCCGCATCCCCGAAGTCACCGCGCATCTGGTCGAAGCGGGCGGCAAGCGCCTGCGCCCGATGCTGACACTGGCCGCCGCGCGGCTGTTCGGCTATGGCGGCGATCATCACATCCGTTTGGCCGCCACGGTCGAATTCATCCACACCGCCACGCTTTTGCATGACGACGTCGTGGACGAAAGCGCGCAGCGGCGGGGCCGGCCTACTGCCAACCTCCTGTGGGACAACAAGTCCAGCGTGCTGGTCGGCGACTATCTGTTTTCGCGCAGTTTCCAGCTGATGGTGGAAACCGGATCGCTGCGGGTTCTGGACATCCTGGCCAATGCCTCGGCCACCATTGCCGAAGGCGAGGTGCTGCAGATGACCGCGGCCACCGACCTGCGCACCGACGAGAACGTGTATCTGCAGGTCGTGCGCGGAAAGACCGCGGCGCTGTTCTCCGCGGCGACCGAAGTGGGCGGCGTGATCGCCGGTGCGTCCGAGGAGCAGGTCCGAGCGCTGTTCGCTTATGGCGACGCGCTGGGCGTCGCCTTCCAGATCGCCGACGACCTGCTGGACTATCAGGGCGACAGCAAGACCACCGGCAAGAATGTGGGCGACGACTTCCGCGAGCGCAAGCTGACCCTCCCGGTGATCAAAGCCGTGGCCCAGGCCACACCCGACGAGCGTGCGTTCTGGGAGCGCACGATCGATAAGGGTCGGCAACAGGATGGAGACCTGGACCTGGCCCTGAACCTCATGCGGAAATACGGCACCCTGGAGGAGACCCGGACAGACGCTCTGGCCTGGGCAGCCAAGGCCAAAACCGCTCTGACCGCGCTGCCCGATCACGAATTGCGCGACCTGCTCGGCGATCTGGCCGATTACGTCGTGTCCCGCCTCAGCTGAGTACGCTGGCGCGACACCACCAGTCCGGCTGGGAAACACCAATCTCGTAGGCTGCAAAATGTGCGGCCTTCATGGACGGGTACAGCGCAAAGCAGGTCGAACCCGACCCCGACATGCGGACCAGCAGAACGTCCCGCGTTTCACCCAGCGCCTGCAACACGTCTGAAATTTGGGGCGCCAAGCCAATTGCCGCTTCCTGCAAATCATTGCGTTGCCCGGCCAGCCAGTCAGCGCAGGCCTCTTGCGTTTCGAATGCCGGGATCTCATCCGGTATCCCCGGATTGTCGCGCGAAGCCAGCGTGTTGAACACCGGCCCCGTCGGAACCGGAACACCCGGATTGACCAGCAATGCGGGCAAAGCGGGCAATGCAACCGGGGCGACACGGTCACCAATGCCCCGCATCCGTGCGGCTCTGCCCAGTACACAAACAGGAACATCCGCGCCCAGTGCCAAAGCCGTTTCCAGCGGAACTTCCGCGTCTTCCCCTGCGATGGCCCGCAAAGTCGCTGCCGCATCCGATGAGCCGCCGCCGATTCCCCCGCCATGCGGCAGAACCTTGTCCAACTGGATTTGCCCGCTCCATCCCATCGCCCGAGCGGCCCGCCAGACGAGGTTGCGGTCGTCGGTCGGCACCCCGGCAGAATGGGGCCCGGTCACGGTCAGGCGAATCTCGGGCCCGGGTGACAGGATCAACGTGTCTCCCACATCGGCAAAGGCGACCAGCGAGTCCAGCAGATGGTATCCGTCGGCCCGCCGACCGGTCACATGCAGGGAAAGGTTGATCTTCGCGGGCGCAAAGGCCTCAGTCGCCATTGGCGACCTTCAGGGGGGCCGCGCCTTCCTCGGCCAGTACCGCGTCCAGCCCGACCTCGAGTTTGCGACGGATCCGATCGGGGTCAGCCTCGCCATCGGTGTCTTCGGGATCGATGAAGGACAACGCGCGGCGCCATTGGAAATCGGCCTCACGGGTGCGCCCGACGGCCCAGTAGACGTCGCCCAAGTGGTCGTTGACCACCGGGTCCACGGCCATCAGTTCGACGGCGCGCTCCATATGCTCGACCGCCTCGTCGTACCGGCCCAAGCGAAACAGGACCCAACCCAAGCTGTCGACGATATAGCCGCTGTCAGGCTGGATCGCGACGGCGCGCTCGATCATGTCCAGCGCCTCTTCAAGTTTTTCCTGCCGCTCGACCAGCGAGTACCCGAGATAGTTCAAAACCTGCGGCTGATCCGGATTCAACTCCAGGGCACGCCTGAAATCTGCCTCGGCCCTGTCCCAGGCCTTGAGACGTTCGTGGCAGATGCCGCGGGCGTAATGCAGGAACCAGTTGCCACCTGAACCGGTTTCGGTCAGTTCGATGGCCCGGTCATACGAGGTTACAGCTGCGGCGTAGTTTTCCTGGCGCCGCTGCAGATCGGCCAAGGCGACATGGACACTGGGCAGGTTGGGCTGCCGGGCCGCCAGATTTTCCAGCACTTCGATCGCCGCATCCGGTTTCCCCGACTGAGCCAGAATTTCGGCACGCCCCAGCTCGGCTGCGTGGAAATCGCTGCTATCCGTGGGAACCTTTCGATAGGCTTCGGCGGCCAGGTCGTACTGGCTCAACTGCTCAAGCAGTTCCGCGCTCAGCAGAATCGCATCGATGTGATCGGGCCGGAGGTAAGTCGCGATCCGCGCGTAAAGCAGCACATAGTCATGTGCGGCCTCCGTGTTCAACGCCGCCCCGACCGAGAAAAAGACCTCGGCTACGCCTTCGGTGGCCGATCCGACATGGGTGAAAGGCAAGGTGCCACCGGCGCTGAGCGTGTCCACGTAGGTCTCGATCGACGGATCGCTGCCCGCCGCAAACACGTTTTCAAGGAATTGCAGAGCTTCGTCGTTGCGGTTGAGCTGCGACAACACTTCGACCCGCGCCAGCGCTGCACGTCGCGAGAATCGCGCAACGATACTGTCGTCGGCCGCAAAGATCGCCTCGGCCCCTTCGAAATCGCCAACCGACGCCAGCGCCAGCGCCTTGTGATACAGCGCGAATTCCCGCAGACCGTCCTGCTGGGCGACCTCATCGAACTGCGCCATCGCCTTGGTCATTTCGCCCTTGCCCAGATGCGCCCAGGCCGTCATCAACCCATCGACCAGCGGGCCAACGCCCTGGTTTTCCGGGTCACGGGCCAGCAATTCGTCGAACTTTCCGTCAGATACCAGTTTGGCGGAAACAACCATGCGCGCGGCCTGGTTGGGTTGCTCGTTTGCCTCCATGTCCTCGGCGATGGGCAGTGCGCGTTCCACATCGCCAAGAGCCACGCGCGCAAGTAGCACGCTTTCCTTGAGCTTGGTGTTGCCCGGATCGAAAATCAGGGCCTTGGAGTAGTACTCCTCGGCAGCCTTGTAGTCGCTTTCATAGATGGCTTGGCGTCCAGCCAGATAGGATCCCGCGCCGGAATCCGCGTGAACCGGAACGACAGCTGCTGTCGCAAGAAACACGGCCAGCGCCGTGCGACGAACCAGTGAAACCACCTAATACCTGCCTTGTCTGCCTACGATTGCAGGATAAGCTAGGGCCTTGGCCCGCCAGAGGCAATGGCCGAGCGTTCACGGCCCCGCCATTGCCCGGGTTTTTGCCTACATGTTGGGGTAGTTCGGTCCGTCCCCACCCTGCGGCGTGGTCCACGTGATGTTCTGGCTGGGATCCTTGATGTCACAGGTCTTGCAGTGGACGCAGTTCTGGAAGTTGATCACGAATCGAGGCTCGGCCTCGTCCTTCACCACTTCGTACACGCCCGCCGGGCAATACCGCTGCGCCGGTTCATCAAACTTGGGCAGGTTGACCTTAACCGGAATCTCGGGGTCGGTCAGCTTCAGGTGACAGGGCTGGCTTTCTTCATGGTTGGTGAACGAGAACGCCACGTTGGTCAGACGATCGAAAGACAGCGTGCCATCGGGCTTCGGATAGTCGATAGGGGTGTGCTGGCTGGCATCCTCGGTCGCCTCGGCGTCGTTCTTGCCATGGCCCAGCGTCCCCAGCAGCGAGAAGCCCAGCGTGTTGGTCCACATGTCCATACCGCCCAGCACCAGCGAAGCGGTCAGGCCGTATTTCGACCACAGCGGCTTGACGTTGCGAACCTTCTTGAGGTCGCGGCCGATCGCACCGTTGCGCACCTCGTCTTCATAGGCGGACAGTTCGTCGCCCGACCGGTCGGCCTTGATGGCCTCGAACGCGGCCTCGGCCGCTGCCTTGCCCGACAGCATCGCGTTGTGGTTGCCCTTGATGCGCGGCACGTTGACCATGCCCGCCGAACAGCCCAGCAGCGCCACGCCCGGCGCCACCAGCTTCGGCATCGACTGATATCCGCCCTCGGTGATCGCGCGGGCGCCATAGGCCACACGCTTGCCGCCTTTCAGCAGGTCGGCCACCACCGGGTGGTGCTTGAACCGCTGGAATTCCATGTAGGGGAACAGGTGCGGGTTCTTGTAGTTCAGGTGCACCACGAATCCCACATAGACCTGGTTGTTTTCCAGGTGATAGATGAACGACCCGCCCCCGGCGTTTCCGCCCAGCGGCCAGCCCATCGTGTGGGTGACGCTGCCTTCCTTGTGCTTGGCGGGGTCGATCTCCCAGATTTCCTTCATGCCGATGCCGTATTTCTGCGGCTCTTTCCCGGCGGACAGGTCGTATTTCGCGATCACTTCCTTGGACAACGACCCGCGCACCCCTTCCGACAGGAAGACGTATTTGCCGTGCAGTTCCATGCCCGGCTCGGTGTTGGGGCCATAGGACCCGTCGGGTTCCAGCCCGAAGACACCTGCCACGACACCCTTGACCTCGCCATTGTCGCCATAGACCAGTTCGGAACAGGCCATGCCGGGGAAGATTTCCACGCCCAGCTCCTCGGCCTGTTCGGCCATCCAGCGGCAGACATTGCCCATCGAGACGATGTAGTTGCCGTGGTTGTTCATCAGCGGCGGCATCGGCCAGTTTGGGATGCGCAGCTTGCCGGCCTCGCCCAGCATATAGAAGTTGTCTTCGCGCACCGGCACGTTCAGCGGCGCGCCCTTTTCCTTCCAGTCGGGGATCAGCGCATCCAGACCGCACGGGTCCAGCACCGCGCCCGACAGGATATGCGCGCCCACTTCCGAGCCCTTTTCCAGCACGACCACGTTCAGGTCGGCGTCCAGCTGTTTCAGACGAATGGCCGCCGACAGGCCCGCCGGGCCTGCGCCCACGATCACCACGTCGTATTCCATCGCTTCGCGTTCAATTTCGGCCATCGTGGGCTCCTCCGCTAACTATCCGAATTGGCGCCTGGGGCGCGGGCTCGGCGAAATTTTGTTTCCCGGCTGATTACCTGCTGGAAAAGACCTTGGTCAATCAAAACACGGCGTAACATTGCTGCAATGCGGCAGATCAGCCCTCGGGCGCGTCACCCATCAGGTACCTGGGACCGCTACCATGCGCCTTGGCCCGGTCGTCGGGGTTGTAGAGCGCGCATTTCGGAAGGCTCAGACAGCCACAGCCGATGCAGCCGTCCAGATTGTCGCGCAGACGCAGCAGAGTATCGATTCGCTGGTCCAGATGCGCGCGCAGGCCGACGCTGATCTTTTTCCAATCCGCCGGCGTGGGCGTGCGGTTGTCGGGCAGCCCGGCCAGAACCTCGCGGATTTCGGGCAGGGTCAGACCGAACTGCTGGGCGATCATCACGAAACTCAGCCGACGGATGTCGGCGCGCTGATACCGCCGCTGACCGCCCGGATTGCGCCAGGGGGAAATCAGCCCCTGCGCCTCGTAATAGCGGATGGCGGATACCGCCAACCCCGTGCGGCGTGCCAATGCGCCGATGGAAAGGCCTTCGGATGCGGGCATGATCTCCTCCTGGAAAAATCTCTTGAGCTAAAGTTAGGTTTAGGAATTACGGTGAGTCGAAACAAGCCTGTACATGAAAAGGAGACCCCATGATGGCGACGCTGGAACACACGAACTTCACCGTCCGCAACCCGCAGGCGACCGCCGCCTGGATGCAGGACGTATTCGGATGGAAGACACGCTGGGAAGGCCCGGCCATCGCGGGCGGCTATACCGTGCATGTGGGCAGCGCGCATACCTATCTGGCGCTTTACGCCCCGGCCGACCCGAAACCGTCGGGTGAAAGCAGCTATGACATCGTCGGCGGGCTGAACCATGTGGGCGTGCTGGTCGAGGACATCGACGCGACCGAAGCCAAGGTCCGCGCCGCCGGGTTCGAGCCGCACAACCACGCCGACTATGAACCCGGCCGCCGGTTCTATTTCGACGATGACAACGGCATCGAATTCGAGGTGGTTCAATATGATTGAGATGCTCTGGTTCGGCGCCGAGGCGCATCGCTGGAAACGCGGGGATCTGCTGGGGCATCGGCACAATCGGAAACCCCCACCGCCCCGACGGCGTTAAGTTGCGGATTGCAGGGGCCAAACCCCTTGGCCTCTTGCATTTCACGCCATATTTGGGTCAGGTAATTGCCAACCCATCTTTCGCCCCGACGCTGGTCTCATGCGGCGGGGCGACTCAATTTGTGCGTGGAAAAAAGAAGATATGGAAAAGATCCCCATGACGCCCGCGGGCTTTGCCGCGCTCGAGGCAGAGCTCAAGCAACTCAAGTCCGTTGAACGCCCCGCCATCATCGAGGCCATCGCCTCGGCGCGCGAACTGGGCGACTTGAAGGAAAACGCCGAATATCACTCGGCCCGCGAAAAGCAGGGCTTCATCGAAGGCCGCATCAAGGAACTGGAAGGCGTTCTGTCGCTGGCCGAGGTGATCGACCCGACCAAACTGTCCGGCGCGATCAAGTTCGGCGCCAAGGTCACCTTGGTGGACGAGGACACCGACGAGGAAAAGACCTGGCAGATCGTGGGCGAGCATGAGGCCAATATCGAAAAGGGCCTGCTGAACATCAAATCGCCCATCGCCCGCGCCCTGATCGGCAAGGAAGAAGGCGACAGCGTCGAGGTGCGCACCCCCGGCGGCGTGCGCTCGTACGAAGTGCTGAGCATCCACTACGCCTGATCGGAGCGCGCCATGTCGGGCCAAGACCCTGATCCGGACAGCAAACGCCCCACCTGGCTGGGCATCTATGACCGTCCGGGCCGCCCCAGCGTCACCGGGATCGAGATTGCGGCCGCGGCCCTCAGCCTGATCTGGCTGGTGGTGGCCGTAGCCTTTCTTGTGCTGCCCGAGCAGACGCAGGCCGGCAGTTTCATCGTGATGCTGCTGGCGGTGTTCATGCCGGTCGCGATGATCTGGGTCGCGGCGCTGGCCATGCGCGCCAGCCGCATCATGCGCGAAGAAAGCGCCCGGCTGCAGACCGCGATCGACGCGATCCGGCAGGCCTATGTATCGCAGCAACAGCGGTCGGCCAGCACCTACGAACCCGCGGTGGCCCGGAAACTGGATGAAATCGCCGCGGCCGCCCGGCACGCCCAAAGCACGCTGGCCACGTTCTCCAGCAAGCGGCGGGATCTTGCGCCGCTGGCAAGACCTGCGGCACCCTCGGGCCAGACCTCATTGGAACTGGGCACTCCGGCCGAAGAGATCACGACTCCTCTGCCCACCGACATTTTCATCCGCGCGCTGAACTTTCCCGAAACCGCCGAGGATACCGAAGGCTTCAACGCCCTGCGCCGCGCGATGAAGGACCGCAAGACCGCGCAACTGGTGCAGGCCGCCGAGGACGTGCTGACTCTGCTCAGCCAGGAAGGCATCTACATGGACGACCTGCGTCCGGACATGGCCCGCCCCGAGGTCTGGCGCCAGTTCGCCAAGGGCGAACGCGGGCGTGCGGTCGCTGCTTTGGGCGGCATCCGCGACCGGTCGTGCCTGGCGCTGACCTCGGCGCGGATGAAGCAAGACCCGATCTTTCGCGATGCGGTGCATCACTTCCTGCGCCGTTTCGACACCATGATCGTCGAGTTCGAACCTGTGGCCAGCGACGCCGACCTGACCGCCTTGGGCGACACGCGCACGGCGCGCGCCTTCATGCTGCTGGGCCGGGTGGCCGGGACCTTCGACTAGCCACCGTCCGGCACGACCCACCGCATTTTCGTAGCCGAACTGAATCCGAACAGATGCTTGAACGGGCCGGTATAATCCTGCCCGATCGCCTGAAACCCTTCGCGCTCGTACAGGGTCCGCGCGCGCGGGTTGGTGTTGATCACGTCCAGTTGCACCTCGTGCATGCCCAGCCTCTGCGCTTCCTCCTTGATCGCCCGCAGCAATAGGGTCCCGACACCCTGGCCGCGCGCCTCGGCTGCCACGCATATGCCATCCATCTGGAACACGCCCGGCTTCAGGTCGCGCTCCAGAACGCTCAGGATCAGGCCCCGCCATAGGGCGCCGAACCAGCCATAGACCCGGGCCAGATCCGCCAGCCCGCCCTGCGTCAGCCCACCGTCGCAGGTCTTGTACCCGGCCAGCCCCAGCATCCGCCCATCCGCATCCCGAGCCACCAGGGCGAATTCTGGGTTCAGCACCCGTTCGAAAAAGGCCAGCCCGCGCGCGTCCGGACCCATGACGCGCGATAGTTTGCCCGAGAACGCCTGCCAGAACAGCTCTGCTGCCCGCGCGCGCTCATCGGGGGAAAACCCGCGCGAGACCGAAACCGTCACAGGCCGAAACTGCCATAGGGTATGAAGCGAACCGGGTCTCCCGGCTGGATGTCCAGTGGACCGTCCGGCAGTTCGACCAGCCCTTCGGCCCAGCTGAGCCCGCTGATGCGACCCGACCCTTCCGAGTGGAACACCTCGACCCGGCTGTCGCGGACCCGGGCGCGCAGGTATTCGCGGCGGCCCGATTTCTTGCGCTTGGCGAACCCGGCGGGCAGGTCAAAGCCCTGTGGCTGCTGCCACCCCTCGCCCGCCATCAACCCCAGCGCGGGCCGGGCAAAGATCAGAGTGCAGACCATCGCCGCCACCGGATTGCCCGGCAGGCCGAACACCGGCGTGCCCTGCCACAGGCCCAGCGCCAGCGGGCGGCCCGGTTTCAGCGCTATGCGCCATTCCTGCAAGGCCCCCGTCGCGCGAAGCAGGGCCGAGACATGATCCTCGTCCCCCGCCGAAGCGCCGCCGCTGGTCAGGATCGCGTCGGTCTGTTGCGCGGCCTGGTCCAGCCGGTCCCGCAGCACGGCCCGGTCGTCGCCCACGCGGCCCAGATCGACCGGCACAAAGCCCATCCGTTGCAGCATCGACAGCAGCATCGGGCGGTTTGCATCATAGATCTGACCCGGCCCCGCGGCCTGACCCGGATCACGCAATTCATCGCCGGTGGACAGAACCCCCACACGCAAGGGGCTGCGGACCGGGACCTCGGCCACGCCCACCGCCGACAGCAGCGCCAGATCGGCGGGTGTCAGGCGTCGCCCGGCAGGCAAAGCCAAGGCGCCGGCCTGCACGTCTTCGCCCGCCTTGCGCGTATTGGCGCCGGCCTTCAAAGGCCCGTTGAAGGCGATGTGGCCGTCTTGCACGGTCACGTCCTCTTCCAGAATGACGGTATCCACGCCCTCGGGCAGCGGCGCGCCGGTCAGAACGCGCAGCGCCTGCCCCTCCGGCACGGCCCCCGCAAAGGGTACACCCGCCGCCGCGCGCCCCTCGGCCAGCGGCAGGACATGCGGGCCCTCGGGCCGACCACCGGCAAAACCGTACCCGTCCACCGCCGTGTTGGGCAGCGGCGGATTCGACCGTTGCGCGATCACGTCCTGCGCCAGAACGCACCCGCAGGCTTGACCAACGGGCAAGGTCTCGACGCCGGCCACCGGGTGCAATTGGTCGCGCAACAGGGCCAGCGCGTCATCGACCGGGGTCCATTCGACCCCCGGCGGCAATGCGAAACAGTCGTTTTTCAGCGGTGGAGGCGCAATATTCGGCATGGTCCGGTCCTCGGGCATGGTCAGGGGCTGGGCCGCGGCCCCAAGCCGACCTCGGCCAGGATGAAATCGGCAATGGAAGGCGTGTCGTTCAAGTCAAAAACCGGACGGTCCAGATCCAGCGGCGTGTCGCTGGCCACCGCGCGGACCGTCGGATCGTCAACGGCAATCAGCGGGTTTCCGGGCTGGGCGCGAAAGGCCTCGACCTTGGGGTGGCGCGCGCGCTTGTACCCTTCGACCAACACCAGATCGACCGGGGACAGACGCGCCAGAAGGTCGGTCAACGGCGGCTCGGGCGCGCCGCGCAGCTCTTGCATCACGGCGATGCGGCGGCTGGACGCCAGCAGAACCTCGGACGCCCCTGCGGTTCGGTGGCGGTGGCTGTCGGTGCCCGGTTGGTCCACGTCAACCGCGTGGTGGGCGTGTTTGACGGTCGAGACACTGAACCCGCGCCAGGTGATCTCGGCCACCAGCCGTTCGACCAACCCGGTCTTGCCCGTATTTTTCCAGCCGGTAACGCCGTAGACCTTCATGCCTGCTCCAACAGTTTCTGCGCCCGGATCAGATCTTCGGGCGTGTTGACGTTGAAGAACGGATCGAACGGGTCGGCCGGAAACAGCGCCTCGCGCCCTCCATGGCGGTCGGTCCACAGAACCACCTTGCGCAACCCGTCCGTCAAGGCCGCGCGCAGATCGTCGCGCAGCGCCACGGGCCACAGGCCAAAGGTCGGGTGCCGATTGACCCGGCGGCCACCGCCCGATTTCAGCGCCTCTTCACCGGTGCGCGGCGTGGTGGCCAGAACCAGCGGATGAGCCTGCCCCTGCGCCGCCTGCAGCAGCCGATCGACCAGATCGCGCGGGAAGAACGGCGTGTCGGCAGCAGCGGTGACGATGCAATCAGCACCCTGCCCCGCCGCCCAATCCAACCCGGCCAGAACGCCCGCCAACGGCCCGGCGTAACCCGCAATAGTGTCCGGCAGGACCGGCAGGCCAAGATCGGCAAACCGCGCCGGATCGCCGTTGGCGTTCAGCGCCAGCCAGGCCACCTGCGGCGCCAGCCGGTCGATCACATGCGCCAACAGGCTTTGCCCGCCCAGGTGCAGCAACCCCTTGTCGCCGCCGCCCATCCGCGTGGCCAGACCTCCGGCCAGTATGACGCCCAGTGGTTTGGTCATGTGGTCAATCCTTTCGGCTTGGGCCAGTTCGGTGTTCGTACAAAAAGGACGACAACAAACAAAGCCAGAAGACCAACCAACCAGAAAGACCAAGTGCCAGCGATCAAACATACCGAGAGGAATATGCCCGCGGTGTTAAGCCGGTATCGCCGCGCTGCGGTCAGGCTCGGCCTATCCAGCCCTTTCAACGCGGGAAGTCCCCAAAACAAGACACGCAGACGCGTGGACTTCCGCCGCGACGAGCTACACAGAGTACGCGAAGCTGCTATCAAATCGGCCAAAGCGCCCCATTCGAGCTGATCCAGTACGTCGTCGGGATAGGTCGCCAGCGCCATATCCATCGCCAGCTCATCCGCATGTTGGAACTTTATGGAATAGAGGGTTGCGACGCACAAAACCGGGAGGACCAGCAACTCTTCAAGCCTTGCGAGCATTTCAATCATCCCGCACTTTTCCTTCGGTGCTTCCGGTCCTCGACCGGCACGGTGGCCGGGTCCACGTCGCGCAGCAGCCGGTCCTCGCCAGACAGGCAGACGAAACGTTGGCCGCGCATCCGGCCGATCAGGGTCAGGCCGACCTCGCGCGCGATTTCGACGCCCCACGCGGTGAAGCCCGACCGCGAGGCCAGAACCGGGATGCCCATCATCGCCGTCTTGATCACCATTTCCGAGGTCAGCCGCCCGGTGGTGTACAGGATCTTGTCGCCGGCCGTCTCGCCTTCGGACAGCATCCAGCCGGCGATCTTGTCCACCGCGTTGTGGCGGCCCACGTCCTCCATATAGACCAGCGGGCGGCTCTGATGGCACAGAACCGTGCCGTGGATCGCCCCGGCCTGCAGGTACAGCGACGGCGTGCGGTTGATCTTGGCCGCCAGATCATACAGCCACGAGGTGCGCACCTGAACCTGTGGCAGGCGCACGCCCTCCAGCCCCTCCATCATGTCGCCGAACACCGTGCCCACCGCGCAGCCGCTGGTGCGGGTCTTTTTCTTCAGCTTGTCCTCGTACGAGGTCTCGCGCGCCGTGCGCACCACCACGGTTTCCAGATCGTCATCGTAATCGACACGCGTGATCTGGTCATCGGGGCGCAACATGCCCTGGTTGCGCAAAAAGCCCAGAGCCAGATATTCGGGGTAGTCGCCGATGGTCATGGCCGTCACGATCTCTTGCGAATTGAGGAAGATCGTCAGCGGGCGCTCCTCGACCACCGAGATGCGGCTGACCTCGCCGTTCTGGTCCACCCCCTCGACCGCGCGGGTCAACCGCGCCGCGCCGGGATCGGGGGCGATGATGTATTCCGACAGATCGACTTCGGTGGCCAATTGCAACCCTCTCTCTGACCCGCTACTGCTGCACAGACCACCATAGGATCTAGCCATGGCAACCTCCACATCCAAGTCATACTATTGGCGGGGTTTTCGCGACGGGACCCCGTTCATCTTCGTGGCGGTGCCCTTCGGCACCCTGTTCGGCGTCTTCGCGACCGAGGCGGGCCTGAGCATTCTGCAGACCATGGTGTTCACCGCAGCCGTCTTTGCGGGGGCCGCGCAGTTTGCATCGCTGCAACTGCTGCAGGACGGCACACCCACGGCCATCATTCTGGTTTCGGCACTGGCCGTGAACCTGCGGATGGCCATGTATTCGGCGTCGTTGACGCCTTATCTGGGCGCGGCGCCCCTGTGGCAACGGGCCTTTGCCGCCTATCTTACGGTCGACCAATCCTATGCCTGCTCGATCGTCCAGTTCGAAAAGGAACCGGACATGTCGGTTCCGCAGCGTATGACCTATTTCATGGGGTCGGTTTCGCCTCTGGTGCCCATGTGGGTACTGGCCACCTTTATTGGGGCCTACCTGGGAACGCAGATCCCGGATAGCTGGGCACTGGATTTCGCGCTGCCGATCACCTTTCTGGCCATGATCGGCCCGATGATGCGCACTCCGGCCCATGTGGTCGCGGCTCTGGTCGCTATCGTCGTATCGCTGCTATGCGTAGCAATCCCCTACAATCTTGGCCTGCTGATCGCGGGCTGCGCGGGCATGATGGCCGGTGCGCAGGCCGAAGTGATGCTGGAACGCAGAAAGGTAGCGTCATGACCACCCCCGATCAGACAACGGTCTGGACGATCATCGTCGGGCTGGCGATCGGAAGCTATGCCCTGCGCTTCGTGTTCATCGGCTTTGTCGGAGACCGTCCGTTGCCGCCATGGTTGCTGCGGCATCTGCGCTATACGGCGGTGGCCATCCTGCCGGCCCTGATTGCCCCTCTGGTCATGTGGCCCACGGCCACCGAGGGCCAGCCGGACCTACCGCGCATGGCCTCGGCCGTGGTTGCCCTGAGCGTCGGGTTGATCACCAAGAACGTGCTGGCCGCCATCTTTGCCGGGGCCGGCACGCTGTATGGTCTGCTGTACCTAGTTGGTTGAAGCCGCTTCCAGCTGGTTGAGCGCGGCGTTGTTGGCCGCCAGCCCCGCCTGCAGATCGGCGCTGTCGTTTTCACGATATTCGGTCGTGACGACCCCCGGAATCTGCCCGAACTGATCGGACAACTTGACCGGGTAGAAGGTGGTCTGGATCTGCTCGAACCCGGGAACCTGCTGCAGCAGCCGAGCAGTCGAGTTGGCGCAGTAGGCGCCCGGAACCGGTCCGGACTGCTTGGCCAGCTGATAGGCGATCTCGGCCTGCTGGGGGGTCACCTGGATGGTCTGGATGCGCGCATAATGCGTTTCGCGTGCGTGCGAGCTGCGATAGGCACGCTCGACCGCCGGGGTGATGCCATACAGCACGTCATCCTTGATCGGCACCACGTCGGCGCGGAACGACCCGGCGGGGTCGAAAATTACCCGCTCACCGGCGCTGATCATCAGCGAGGTATGCGCGCCAGACCCCGTACGCGTGTTGATCATCGTGTACAGGGTCAGCGTTGAGGGGCCCGGGTCACGGTAGGATCGCGCAACGATCTCGGACTGGTCGGCCTGAGGGCGCTGCGACGTGGCACAGCCTGCGACGGTTACTGCCAGCAGGCAGGCAATCAAGATGCGAAACATGACCCGTCAGTCCGGCTTATGCCCCAAAGATCGCAAGAAACAGGGCAATGAAGCAGATCACCACGACGCTGTAGGTGGTGAATTTGATGAACCCGTTGAAGGTTTTGGTCTGGACGGTGATGTCCATCTCGCCGTGCTTGTGTTCAGCCATTTCGAAAGATTCCCAATTCGCGTGTTTGCCGGTTTGGATAAATCATATTTTCCGGCCTGTCACGACGTCAATCGCGCGCAGGTGCCCGAGTTCAGTCGGCCGCAGCCTCATCGGTGGCAAAAACCGAGCAGCCGGGATACCCGAAGCCCCACCGCCACGGCAGGCCGGTGCAGGGACCACCTCCGAATCGGACGGCCATGAACATCGCCTCGGCGGTGATCGACATGGCCGACGTCACCTGCTCGGGCGTCATATCGTATTGCGTGGCATAGTCCTGCGCATGCACGGCCCCGAATTCCTTGACGCAGGCGCGCAGGGCGCGGTCAGCCTCCAGCCGGGCGTCGAAACTGGCGTCGGCGGACGTGGCGCCCCCGGCGGTGTGATACGCGCGATCATGAGTCACGCAGCAGGATTCCCACGGCGGATGGCTTTCGTAAACCGCGCGAAATCTGGGAAAGGTCTCTGCCACCAGCCGCCAGCTGGACGACATGCCGCCCGAGCAGCCATCGGTTTCAAACGCGCTCAATGGTTGCCCAACCGATTGCGCGATCAAAGCCCGATGCGCGGGCATCTCGACGCCGCGCATCAGATCCTGCGCCGAACCCGACCCGGCAAGGCAGGCAAGCAAAAGACCGAAGCTAGGGGCTTGCATCGCGCATCGCCTCGGTATCGACCGACAGGCCGAAGGTCGTGGCCAACCACAGCAGCAGCCGCTCGCCCGGCTCCATCTCGGCGCGGACACGTAGCACTTCACGCGCCATTGCGGGGCGGTCGGTGATCAGACCGTCGACACCCATCGAGGCCATCGACGACATCTGCAGCGGGTCATTCACCGTCCAGACATAGATATCCTTGCCCGCGTCATGGACCGAGCGGATCAACCCGGGCGTGACCAGCCCGGCATTCACCGCGACGAAATCGCCCTCCAGCCCGGTCAGATCGCCCACCGCCGTGGCAGCCAGAACGCCGGCGCGCCAGTCCGGGCGCAACGCTTTCATCTTCTGCACCGCCGGGTATTTGAGCGACATCGTGGCGATGTCCTGCTCCATCCCAAACTCTTCGACGATGGCGGCCACGCGGTTTTCCAGATCCACGTCATGACCATAGTATTTAAGTTCGATAATGACCTTGGATTTGCCCTTCGCGGCCTCCAGAACCTCGCGCAGGGTCGGGGTACGCTGATCGGCATATTCGGGGTCGAACCAGCTGCCGATGTCGATCTGCGCCACATCCTCCATCGTGGCATCCCAGACCTTCATATTGACCCCGCCCAGCTTCATGAAGTCGCTGTCATGGGCCACGATCACCTCGCCGTCGGCGCTTTCCTGAACGTCGATCTCGACCCAGTCGGCACCGTCCTCAATGGCTTTCAACACCGCAGCCATCGTGTTTTCCGGCCGCAGCGCCGCAGCGCCCCGGTGGCCGATTACGTCAGCATGATCGGGTGCCGAAATCTGGTCCAGCACGTCCTGGCTGAACCAGATCCCGGCCAACAGGGCCACAACGGCCGCGGCGACGGTCACCAGAACCGGGGCGCGCAGGTTTCCGGCCTCGGGGTGAGGAAGCTCTGCCGCCCGGGGCTCAAAAAATGCATCCAGCAGAACCGCCAGCGCGCCCGACGCCACCGCCGCCAGCACCAATCCGGCCAGAGACCACAGCCCGGCCACCAGCAGGCTGAGCGTCAGGGCAACCCGCAGGTTCGTGCCCTGTTCGAGAGGTACAAGGTGGAACAACAGGCTGGCCACGGCAGCAATCAGCGCAGCAATCGCCAGACGTACGACCAGCCACAGCGCCAGGTCGATCTTCAACCGGCCGCGTTTGCCTTCCATTCGCCGGGCGCTTTCGGCAAAGGCGTCCGAGGGCGCAATCTCCTCGAACAGCACCAGATGCAGGGCCAGAGCCCAGGCCGACAGGCGGCGGATCAGCACCCAGGCCAAGGCCAGCACCACGAACCCGATCAGCGCGACGGCCACCTGGAACGCGGGCGGATGGAAGGTCAGATAGTAGTTGATGTCGTATTCGGTCAGCGTCCACCACGCGATCAGGCCCGCGACCGCCACGAAAGGCACCGCCAGGACAAGAACCCGCAAAATGAAGCGCACCGCGAAGGAAAACAGCGTCGGCATGCGCGATAGGATCAACCGCAGCGCCGACCCGCCGGCCCGCCACGGGTCGCCCTCGCCCATCCTGAGCGATCCGGCCATGACCGAAAAGACGAACACCTCGGCCAACAGGAACAGGCCCAGAATGACCACCGCCGCCACGAAGCCAACCGGCGACAGGATGAACATGGCGATGTCCTGATCGGTCAGCGCAGTTTGATCGGACAGCATCACCGCCAGGTTCACGGTGAAGGCCACGCCGGGGGCGATCAGCGCGATGAGCAGCAGACGCACCGCCAGATAGATGGGAACAAAGGTCCGGCGTCGGACCCAGGCCCCGCGATAGGCATCTGTTACGGTTGAGAAATGTGACACGCCGGCCCCCTTTGAATGCTGAATTCATTCAAGGCCGCGCAGATGTGAATTGCAAGCGTGACGCTCAGCTTTCCTCAAGCTTGGCGGCCAGGCGAAAGCCGATCCGGTTGGCGGGCTTGTCCTCGACCGTTTTGGGCAGGGCGCGCAACATGACGTTCAGCTGGCTGACATGCTGCACCAGCTGGGTGCGTGCGCCCGAACCGTCCGAGCCGTAGAAGGTGATCACGTCGGGGTCAAAATATCCCATCCCCTCGATCCGCATCACCCCGGCGTCACCGCCGGTAAAGCCCATGGCGACCTCGTGATCGGCATCGAGGGTCTGCTCGAAGTTCTGGATGTACAGGATCAGCCGCTCATACGCCCATTGGGCGGGGCTTTTGCTGTCGACCGGCTGGCGCAGGGGTTCGGGCAGATCCTTGGTGCCCGACGTGCTGTCCGGGTCAGCATGAACCTCATAGCACCGGGGCAGAGCCGCCGCTTCGGCGGCCTCGGCCGAGGTTTCGATCTTGTCCTGCATCGTTTCAACCTTTGCGCTGATACACCCATGCGCCGTCCTCACGGCGCGCCCGGGTCACGGCTCCAGTGTGATAAAGATGGTTCAGATGCGCAACCGCCTCGACCAGCGCAAGCCCGTATTCGCCGTCGCGGATGGGGCGTTTGAACAGGGTCACGAAACAATCCGACGCCGCCTTGGGCGCGTCCAGATCGTCCAGCAGGCGTGCAAGAGCGCCGTGATGGTTCTCGATCAGTTGCTTCATGCGGATCGGCAGGCCGATGAAGGGCAGTTTGTGCCCTGGCAACACCACCTGATCGGGCCGTGCCAGCTGTTGCAGGCGCTCGCAGGCCTCCAGCCAGTCGGACACCGGGTCAGCCATCGGCTCGGTGGCATAGACGCCCAGGTTCGGGCTGATCGAACTGAGGATCTGGTCGCCCGAGATCACTAGGTTGTCGTCGCGGCTCCAGAACGTGGCGTGTTCGGGGGCATGGCCATTGCCCATATGCACGTCCCAGTCCCGCCCGCCCATGCGGATCACGTCGCCCTGCTTGATGCGGACAAAGCCCAGAGGCATCGGATAGACCGTGTCGGCAAAATTGAAGGGCCTCTCGGACATGCGCTTGGCCAGGATCTCGGGGGCCATGCCGGCACTGCGGTAGAACTCCAGCGTCTCCTCCGGCCAGCTCTCCTGCACGTCCAGCGTCAGCATTCGCGCAAATAGCCATGCGGTACGGCTCGAAACCAGATCGGCGCCGTGCTCCGACTGGAACCACCCGGCATTTCCGACGTGGTCGGGGTGGTGATGCGTAACCACCACCCGGGTCACCGGCTTGCCCGCAAGCGGCCCGGCCATCAGGTCGGACCACAGGCCGCGCGTCTTTTTCGATGAAATCCCGGTGTCGATCACCGTCCAGCCATCGCCGTCATCCAGCGCGTAGACATTGACGTGGTCCAGCGCCATCGGCAGCGGCAGGCGCATCCAAAGCACGCCCTCGGCGATCTCGGTGGCTTGTCCGGGCGCGGGCGGCTCGGGCCAGGGATGGCGAAACGCCGGAGGCCGCGCGCCGTCCATCACGCGGCCAGTTCGTCGGCGCTGAGCGCGAACAGGTCTTTGGCCCCGATCTGCGCCTGATCCAGCAGGCCCGCGTATTCCGGCAGGCGCGCGGTGATGTAGTACCGCGCCAGCTTGGCGCGCGGACCATCCGGATCGGCCAAAGCGGCGATCAGGTGGTAATGCGCACCCAGCACGCGGGCAAAGGCGTTCAGATAGGCCACGGCCCCGGCAAAGCGGTTGTTCATGTCCTCTTGCGCCACCAGCCACTCGGTCGCCTCGCGCAGGGATTCGGTCGCCTCCCATACCGGGCCGGCCAGCTCGGGCACGGTGGCGCGGGCGTGCTCGGCATGATCTTCGATCTCGTCCAGCAGGCGGGCGGCGGCTTCGCCCCCGTCCATCATCTTGCGGCCGACAAGGTCCATGGCCTGAATGCCGTTGGTCCCCTCGTAGATCGCGGTGACGCGAACATCGCGGTAATACTGCGCGGCGCCGGTTTCCTCGACATACCCCATGCCGCCATGCACCTGCAGGCCGGTCTCGGCCACGCGCATGCCGGTCTGGGTGCCGAAAGCCTTGCAGATCGGGGTCAGCAGGGCCGCCCGCGCGGCCCAGTCGGCGTTGTCGGTGGCCTTGGCCATGTCGATGGCCGCGGCATTGGCCAGCATGATCGCACGGGCGGCGAACAGGTCGGCCCGCATGTCCATCAGCATCCGGCGCACATCGGCATGATCGATGATCGTGCCCGAGGGCGTCTTGCCCTGCTTGCGTTCCAGAGCATAGGCCAACGCGTGCTGATAGGCGCCCTCGGCCGCGCCCACGCCCTGCCCGCCGACGCCGAGGCGCGCGTTGTTCATCATCGTGAACATGGCGGCCATGCCCTTGTGTTCCTGGCCCACCAGCCAGCCCTTGGCGCCGTCATACTGCATCACGCAGGTGGGCGAGCCATGCAAGCCCATCTTGTGTTCCAGCGACACCACCTTCAGGTCATTCGCCACGCCCGGATTGCCGTTTTCATCGGGGATGAACTTGGGCACCAAGAACAGGGAAATCCCCTTGGTCCCCGGCGCACCATCGGGCAGACGGGCCAGAACCAGGTGGCAGACATTCTCGCAGAAGTCATTGTCGCCCCACGAGATGTAGATCTTCTGCCCGGTCACCGAATAGGTGCCATCGCCGTTGGGTTCGGCCTTGGACGTCAGCGCGCCGACGTCAGACCCGGCCTGCGGTTCGGTCAGGTTCATCGTGCCCGACCATTCGCCCGACATCAGTTTGGGCAGGTACAGCGCCTTGAGCTCTTCGCTGGCGTGGTGTTCCAGCGCCTCGATCTGACCCTGGCTCATCAACGGGGCCAGCTGCAGCGACAGACAGGCGGCGCTCATCATCTCGTTGACGGCGGTGGTCACGGTCATGGGCAGGCCCATGCCGCCGTATTCGGGGTCACCGCTCATGCCGATCCAGCCACCCTCGGCGATCGCCTTCCAGCCATCGGCATAGCCGGGCGAGGTCCGCAAAACCCCGTTTTCCAGTCGCGCCGGCTCAAGATCGCCGGGGCGCTGCAGGGGGGCCATTACCTCTTCGCACATCTTGCCGGCCTCGGTCAGGATGGCGCTGACCACGTCCGGGGTGGCCTCGGCGAATTTCTCGGTCGCGGCGACGTCCTTGAACCCCACCACCTTGTCCATCAGGAACTCGTAATCAGTGACAGGAGCGCGATATGGCATGGTTTCCCCCGGAAATCGTGTGTCGGTCGCAATGGCGGGCTTGGAATCCATGGCCCGCGCCGGTATTCATCTAAGCTTGTTCGATTACCTATCCGTCCCCCTGTTGCAAGCAACCAAAACGCCGCGTCACCACCCATGATCCCCAACAGCACGCAATATCTGGATGCTGATCCCGCCGGGATTGCAGCCGCGGCCGACCTGCTGCGTCAGGGACTGTTGGTCGCCTTCCCGACCGAAACCGTCTACGGGCTGGGCGGCGACGCCCGCAACGGCGAAGCCGTCGCCGCGATCTACGCCGCCAAAGGGCGACCCAGTTTCAACCCGCTTATCGCGCATGTCGCCTCGGTCGAGGCCGCCAAACGCTATGTCGAGTGGTCGGACAATGCCGAACAACTGGCATCTGCGTTCTGGCCAGGTCCGCTGACGCTGGTGCTGCCGCTGCGCGCGGGGCATGGCGTGTCCTCACTGGTGACGGCGGGGCTGGAGACGCTGGCCGTGCGGGTCCCGGCACACCCAACCGCGCGCGCATTGCTGAGCGCAGTTGACGGACCCGTCGCTGCCCCATCGGCAAACCCCTCCGGTCGGATCAGCCCGACCACTGCGGCGCATGTGCGCGCAGGTCTGGACGGTCGGATCGCCGCCGTACTGGATGACGGACCCTGTTCTGTCGGGTTGGAATCGACCATCGTGGGCTTGGCCGGCACCCCCGCTTTGCTGCGGCCCGGCGGTGTGGCACTGGAACAGATCGAAACGGTTCTGGGCACGCGCCTGACCCGCCACAAGCCCGGAGATCTGCTGACCGCTCCGGGGCAGTTGCTGTCGCACTACGCGCCGGACGCACCGGTCCGGCTGAACGCCACCGAGCGGCGCGGGGACGAGTTGCTGCTGGGATTTGGCAGTGTCGATTGCGACCGCAACCTATCCGCCAGGGGCGACCTGATCGAGGCGGCGGCAAACCTGTTTGCGTATCTGCACGAACTGGACGGTACGGGGCGGCCAATTGCCGTCAGCCCGATCCCTTCCGAGGGCGTGGGGGCGGCCATCAACGACCGCCTGCGCCGGGCCGCGGCGCCACGCAATTCCTGATCAGGCCCGACCGGCGCTGGCCGACAGCGTCAGCGGATCGACACCCAGCGTGGCCAAGGCGGCCTCCCACTTTTCGTCGTCGGCAACGTCAAAGACCAGTTTCGATGTGGCATCGGTCGTCAACCAGCCATTGGCCGCGATCTCATCTTCCAGCTGTCCCGGCCCCCATCCCGAATAGCCCAGCATCAGCATCGAGTTCAGCGGCCCCTTGCCAGAGGCGATATCTTCGAGCACGTCCAGCGTCGCCGTCATGCTAAAATCGCCGGCCACGTGCAGCGAATGCAGATTTGCATCGTAGTCCGCGCTGTGCAGCACAAACCCCCGGGACAATTCGACCGGCCCACCAAAATGCACGAGGCGTTCTCCGACAACCGGGATGCGGCACGCGATGTTCAACTGTTCAAGCAGCGTCTTGATTCGCAAATCCGACGGTTTGTTCACGATCAGACCCATCGCGCCGTCATCGCCGTGGCTACACAGGTACACCACTGAATGATCAAAGCGCGGATCGCCCATGCCGGGCATCGCAATCAACAGTTTTCCAGTCAGATCCATCAAAAAAACTCGTGAGGCTTATTCCCTTACAATGACCTTGCGGAACCCGGATTGGCAAGGGATCACGCCGGAAATCCCGCGATTTCTGCCGGTGACCAGAACGTGACTTGGCAAACCTGCCCGCAAGTCGCATGTATGGATCATGAGATCGCTGTTCAAACCCGTTCTGACCGTTGTTTCGGCTTGCCTGGCCCTGTCCGCACCTGCGCAGGGGCAATCGATCGACTCGATCGTCAGGCTGGACGTGATCGATGGCGGCCAATCCGAGGATGGCACCTATCTCACCGCGATCCGGCTGGATCTGGAACCCGGATGGAAGACCTATTGGCGGGCCCCTGGTGACGCCGGCATACCGCCGGAATTCGACTGGCGCCGGTCCGGCAATGTCGGCGCGGTTGCGATCACCTGGCCCACCCCGCATGTCTTTGACCAGAACGGTCTGAAGTCCATCGGCTACGAAACCCAGCTGGTGCTGCCGGTTCGGATTACGCCCAAGGACGCATCCAAACCGGTCCGGTTGCGGGGCGAAGTCGACTTGGGGGTGTGCAAGGATGTCTGCATTCCCGCATCGTTGAAATTCGACCACGAACTGGATGCGGGCGCGGCAAGGAATCCAGCGATTGCGGCTGCGCTGGCGCAACGGCCCTTCTCTGCACGCGAGGCTGGCGTTACTGGCGCGGCCTGTCGCCTGAGCCCGACCGCGGACGGTTTGCAGGTTCAGGTCCAGATCGACATGCCCTCGGCCGGTGGTGCCGAACTTGCGGTGATCGAGCCGGGGAACCCGGGCCTGTGGGCGTCGCAGACTGAAACCAAGCGGCAAGGCAACAGGCTGACCGCTACGTCCGAGGTGATCAGCCCCGACGGTCAGCCCTTTGCGCTGGACCGGTCCGCCGTGCGGATCACGGTTCTGGGGACCAAACACGCGGTCGACATTCTGGGCTGCAGCGCGGGCTGACCGGATGCAGCGGGTTCCCCGGATCGGCGCACTGGCGGTTGTCGTAGATCAGGGCCATGTCCTGCTGGTGCAACGCAGCAAGGCCCCCGATGCCGGTCTCTGGGGATTTCCGGGCGGCCATGTGGAGTGGGGCGAAACCGTCTTGCAGGCCGCCGCGCGCGAGTTGATGGAGGAAACCGGTATCGAAGCAACCCCGCAGGCATATCTGGGCAACCTTGATCTGCTGGTCCGGGATTCGGCCGGACAGATCACCGCCCACTATTTGCTGGTCGGCGTGTCCTGCCGCTTCGGATCCGGCACTCCGATCGCAGCGGACGATGCGCAGGACGCGCGTTGGTTCCCAATCCGGCAGGTGCTGGACCGCGACCTTGCGATGAGCGCCCGGGTGCCCGACCTTCTGTCTCAGGCACTGGCCCGGGATGAAAGCCTGACATAAAGCGCCGCGGACACGATCAGGCTGACGGCCAGAATGGCAACCGCACCGGCCGCGAACGCTCCCAGCCCCATTCTCAGCAACGCCAGACCGTCCTCGCCGCCGTACAGCCCGGACAGCACACCCAGCGGCGCGCCGGCCAGAACCGGCCAGACCATGGTGACCAGCAGCCAGAGCATCATCGCCCCGCCCGTCCCCGCGGCCGCGACCCGAACCACCTTGTCTGGCGCCCGCAAGGCGCGGCGCATCGCCGTCATCGGGCGAGAAATATCACTCAGGATCGCCAGCAACGCGGGGACCAGGAGCAGCACCAGCACCATGCCGAACCCGAGCCCGTAGACCAGCGTGATCACCGTGGGTTTAAGGAATTGCGCCTGCTGCGACCCTTCGTACAGCAACGGGGCCAGCCCCATCACCGTCGTCAGCGTGGTCAGCATCACCGGCCGCAACCGGTCAGCAGTGCCTTCTATAATCGAAGGCACCAGCCCGCGATCCTGCTGATAGCCATCGATGGTCGTTATCAAAACGATCGAGTCATTGATGATGATCCCGGTCATGCCCAACAAGCCGACGACCGTGAACATGCTAAGGGGAACGCCCCAGATGTAATGCCCCCAGATGGTGCCGACCAGACCAAAGGGAATGATCGCCATCACCACCAGCGGCCTTGTCCAACTGGCGAAGATCCACGCCAGAACAAGGTAGATTCCGGTCAGACACAGGATCAGACCGGTACGCGCCTCGGTCAGGAACTCGTCCTCCTGTTCGCTCAGACCGGCCATGCGCCACTCGACCTGATACTCGGCGGCGATATCAGGCAGGATTTCCTCGCGCATGGCGCGGGTGATTTCCGCCGCCTGGGCCGGGTCATCCTCGGAAATGTCCCCGTTCACTGCGATCACCCGCAGGCCATTTTCCCGGCGCACCGTCGAGAACCCCGACTCGCGCTTGACCGAGACGATGTCAGCCAGCGGGACATAGACCCCGTCCGGTGAACGCATCAGCGTGTGTTCGAGGAAATCGGCGGTCAGCTCGCTTTCGGGCAGTTCGACCCGGATCTCGGCGCTGCGAGGACCGTCGGGGAATGTCGCCGCCTCGATCCCGTTCAGCCGGTGACGCAGAACCCGGCCCAATGTCTCGATGCGGAAGCCCAGCGCCTCGCCCTGTGCCGTCAGATCCAGAATGTACTCTTCCTTGTCATAGGCCAGATTGTCTTCCAGCGCTGAAACCTCGGGGTATTTCGACAGTTCCGCCTGCAGGGCCTCGGACGCGGATTTCAGGGTGTTCACGTCCGCGCCGAAAAGCTGCACGTCGATGGCATCACCACCCGGACCCGAGCGCCAGCCGCGGAACGTCAGCAATTCGACCTTGGGATGGCGCGGCACGAATTCCTGCAGCTCGCCCACGAATTCAAAGCTGGTATAAGGTCGCAGGTCGGCATCGATCAGCTCGATAGAGATACCGCCCAGCAAATCGCCATCCTTGCCATCGGCGGCGGACAGACCATAACCGGCGCTCCCCCCGATCTCGGCCAGAACATAGTCGATCGGGTTGCGACCGTGGCGTTCTTCGTAGATCCGACCCAGCTCTTCCGTGGCGCGCTGCAGAATGTGCATCATTTCGATCGTGTCGGCGCGGGTAGCGCCTTCGGCCATGATGAAATTGCCGGTGACCGAGCCTCGCTCGGGCGCGTTGAAAAACCGCCAATTGACGTCGCCCTTGATGAACAGCGCTATCTGACTGGCCAGAATGGCGATCATCAAGGCCACGACCACGTATCGCGCCCAGATTGCCCACGCCACCAAAGGTCGGAAAAGAGTGTCGCGCACCCAGCGAAAACCCCGGTTCACAACCCGGTTGGGCCAGTCATACCAATGTTCCTTGGCCGAATGTGCGATAGCATGCGCCATGTGGTTCGGCAGGATCAGAAAACACTCGATCAACGATGCGATCAGTACAGCGATCACCGTAAAGGGAATGTCCCGGATCAGCTCTCCGAACCGTCCGCCAATGGCGGTCAGACCGAAAAAGGCGATCACGGTCGTGACCGTGGCCGCAAAAACCGGCATCGCCATGCGCCGGGCGGCGCGCTCGGCGGCAACGACCGGTGGCTCGCCCAGACGGCGGGCCCGGAAATCGGCGTGTTCCCCCACCACGATCGCATCATCCACTACGATACCCAGCGTGATGATAAGGCCGAACAACGAGACCATGTTGATTGACAGCCCGCCGATATACATGAAGGCGATGGCCGCCGACATCGCAACCGGGATACCGGCCGCGACCCAGAATGCGATGCGCGCATTCAAGAACAGGAACAGAAGGCACACCACCAAGCCCAGCCCGACCAGCCCGTTGTCGATCAGAATGTCCAACCGGTCGGTAATGGCCTGCGCCCGGGTACGGATCAGCTCGACCGAGATACCATCCGGCAGGCTCGCCTGCATCTCGGCCACCACATCCTCGACCGTGTGCTGAATGTCGATCGCATCACCCAGGTTCGACCGGTCCACCCGGACGGACATGGCCGGATTTTCGCCCACGAAATAGCTGCGATTGCGGGTAACGCCCTCGACCCGGATCTGCGCGACATCGCCGACCACCAGCTTGGACCCGTCCGGATAGGTGCGCAAAGCGATGCGCTCGATCTCTTCCGGGGTGCGCTTTTCGACACCGGTGCGGATCCGGGCGTTTGCGCCGGTCACGTCCCCGGCCGGATTGGCCGTGACCTCGGCCGCAACCGCCGAGGCGATCTCGGACAGGGTGATGTCGTTGGCGATCAACTGCGCGGTGGGAACCTCGACCACGATGCGTGGGGCCGCAAGGCCGCGGATCGTGGTCCGCGTCACACCGGCAGCGAACAGCCGATTGATCAACTCATCTGTGAATTTGGCCAGCTGCCCGGTCTCGATCGGGCCGGTGAGGACAACATCCGTTACCCGGTCTCGCCAAGCGGCACGCCGGATGGACGGTTCTTCGGCATCCTCCGGCAGGTTGGTCACGCTGTCGACCGCGGTGCGCACTTCTTCGACGGCGCGGCTCATGTCCCAGTTGGGTTCAAATTCCAGCGCGATGCGGGCCGATCCTTCACGGGAGGTCGACTCGGTGCTGGCAACGCCTTCGACCGCCAGCAATGCAGGTTCAAGGATCTGGACAATCCCGTTGTCCACATCCTCGGGCCCCGCACCATCCCATTCGACGTTGACATTGACCCGTTCCAGGATCACGTCCGGAAAGAACTGCGCCCGCATGTTCGGCGCCGAAGCCGCGCCAAGGACCAGCATGACCACCAGCAGAAGGTTGGCAATGGTCCGGTGACGCGTGAAATAGCTGAGGATGCCGCTGGCCGCGCCCGGGATCTCGCGCATCATGGCGCCTATCCCCCGGCCCGGTTTTCAAGCCGCCGCAACAGAGACGACGGCACCTTCGCCTCGCTCAACTGAGCAAGAACACGGGTCTTGGCGTCCTGGGACATGCGGTCGCTGGCCTCGACCTGCGCCACCAACCGCGCGCGGTGCTCGTCCGTCAGCTCGACCATGTCCGGCTCGACCGCGGCGCTGTCTTCGATGCGAACCGGGCGCACGCGGACCCCCGACCCCAGCAGCGGGGTCCGACCGACCACGACTTCGCGCCCTTCCAGCCCGGCGCCGCGCAGCAGAACTTCGTCCCCTTGCCGGCGCACCAGCTCGACCGGGAGCGTTTCCAGCCGGTCGTCGTCGCCCAGCACCAGCACGGTGCCTTGCGCATCCAGAACCGAAGACGGGAGACGCACGACATTATCCAGCGGCTGTTCCTCGACCGAAACGGTCACGAAATCGCCGGGCTTGAACCCCGGCGCGGCATCAAGCCGGGCATAGATCAACCGGCCGGTCTGGCCCTCGCCGGCCGACCCGCTGTCGCGGCTGATCCGACCGGTGGCGCTCAGGTCCGTGCCCGTCACCTCAAGCGAGATGGTCACCGGTGCCGGGATCAGCTTGCCCTGATCGTCCAGCAACCGCACGTATTGCGCGGTCGAAACGCGGAACGCGACCTCCAGCGCAAACGGGTCGACCAGTTCGGCCAGCTTTTCATTGGCCGTGACCAGGCGCCCTTCAACCAGCGTGACACCAGTCAGCGTCCCGTCGAACCGGGCGCGGATGGTCATGTCCTCCAGATCGCGTTCGGCCGATTCCAAAGCGATACGTGCCCGCGCCAGCAACGTTGTCGCCTGATCGACGCGGGACTCGGCCTGCGCCAAAGCGATACGGCGCGACAACACGGTTTGCCGGGCCGAGGCCGCGGCCAATTCGGCCTCTTCAACGCTGGCGGTCGCGCCCACACCACGGTCCAGCAAATCCTTCTGGCGCTGCAGGGCCCGTTCCCGCAGATCCGATTGGGATTCGGCGGCCTTCAACTCATCCTGCGCCAAAAGCAGAGCGCGTTCAGCATCGCGTTCCTCGAACTGGGCATCCAGCAGGTCCGACCGCGCACGGTCCAGCGCCGCCTGCGCATCGGCCGGGTCCAGCTCGACCAGAACTTCGCCTGTGCGCACAACCCCACCATCCTCGAAATTTTCCGCCAGCCCGATGACACGGCCACCCAGCGCCGCCCGCAATTCCAGACGCCTGCGGCTTTGAACTTCGCCGAATGCCTCCAGGTAGGGGGTGGCGGTTTGTGGCTCGGCCTTCTGAACCGTGACGGCGAACACGCGTTCGCGCGCCTGCGGGGGTTTGTTGTCGCGGGTCATGACCTCTTGCACTGCGCCGGTGATCATCTGCGCCGCGACAATCAACAGCGCAAGCATCAGGGATGCCAGAAAGACACCGATGAGGCTCTGCCGCAGAAATCGCATAGATCTTTCACTCCGGTTGCAACGGGACGCCGTCTATAAATAGGTAGCCGGGCCGGAAAAAATACCAACCCACAAGGCGGTTATGAGCCGTTAAACGTACGACCAGTCTACTTCCGTCGCAGATGTTCGTCCAATCTGGGCATGATTTCCACGAAATTGCAGGGCCGGTGGCGATAATCCAGCTGTTTTTCCAAAATGCCGTCCCAGGCATCCTTGCAGGCCCCCGGGCTGCCCGGCAGCGCAAACAGATAGGTTCCGCCAGCGACGCCACCTGTGGCCCGCGACTGTACTGCCGAGGTTCCGATCTTCTCCATCGAAATCAGGGTGAAGACGGTGCCAAAAGCCTCGATTTCCTTTTCGTAGACATCGCGATGCGCCTCGACGGTGACATCACGCCCGGTCAAGCCGGTACCGCCGGTCGAGATCACCACGTCAATCGCGGGGTCGGCGACCCACGCCCGCAACTGCTCGGCGATCTGGGCACGCTCGTCCTGAATGATCTTGCGGTCGGCCACGGTGTGCCCCGCACGCTCGATCCGGTCGACCAATGTTTGGCCCGAACGATCTTCGGCCAGTGACCGCGTGTCCGATACGGTCAGAACAGCGATGCGGATGGGGATGAATTCCATGGTTTCATCAATTCGGGACATATCGTGTCAGGCTCTTTCCATGATGGCCAGCCGGGCCGCCAGCGCGACGAACACGCCGCCACTGACCCAGCCGAGAATTCGCGACGCCCGCGGGCTTGAAATCAGCGCTCGCCCGGCGCCGCCGGCAAATGACCCCACCAGGGCATTCACGACGAACCCGCCCAGAGCGATGATCGCGCCCAGCAGCAGAAACTGGGCCAGAACCGATCCGTTGGCCGGCGAGACGAATTGCGGGATGAAGGCCAGAACAAACAGAATGATCTTGGGATTCGTCATGTTGACCAGCATCCCCTCGCGAAAGGCATGGCCCGACGGCTTCATTGGAGCGTCAGTCCGGACCGCACCGTTCCGGATGGTGCCCCAGGCCAGATACAGCAGGTAGGCCACACCCAGCCAGCGAATGACGTCGAACAGCCAAGGCATAGCCGCGACCGCCGCGCCAAGTCCCAGCCCAGCCAGCAGAACATGAACCATCAGACCCGTCGAAACGCCGGCGCTGGCCACGATGGCGGATCGAGCACCGGACCGCAGTCCAAGCCCGAAACAGAACATCATGTCAGCCCCCGGCGTCATGTTCAGCGCGATGGCGGCTGGGATGAAGGTCAACAGAGTTGCGTATTCGATCATGGATCGACCTCGAACCAATTCACTTTGGGCCCCAGATTTGCGATCCGGGTGCGACCGATCTCGCCGCGATAGCCCCAGCTGTCGTGGATATGACCGCACAGAGCAAAGTCTGGTTGAACCCGTTCCACCGCGTCGCGCACCGCAGTCGATCCTATCGATTGCCCCTGCGAGGTCCGATCGCCTTTGCCCTTGGGCGGGGCATGCGTGATCAGGATGTCCGCCGACGCGCAGCGATTGAGCAGCTCTGCGGCCTCGGCTTCGGTCAGGTCGCAGGACCAGTCACCAAATGGCGTGACCGGTACGCCATAGCCAAGTCCGAACAGGCGCAGCCCGTCCACGGTCATGCCTGTTCCGTGCAGCACATGCACGCCGTCCGGCACGGCCGCCGCCAGTTCCTCCGCGCTTTCGGCGTTGCCGGGAACCAGAACCATCGGCGCGGATATGCCGGAAAGCATATCCATCGCCTCGTCCAGCCCCTGACGCATGTTGCAGTAATCACCCGCGCCGATCACGAGGTCAGCTTCGACGCTGGCTGCCACCAGTTCAGCAGCCCGATTGCGAGCCATGTGCAGGTCGGAAAAAGCCAGAACCTTCATCCCTTGCTCTCCAGATATACGCGCAGATCCAATAGATCGGCCCAGGCCTGGCGCTTGGCATGGGGCTGGCGCAGCAGATAGGCGGGGTGCAGCATAGGCAGAACCGGCAGATTCAGCGCCTGATCCCACTGCCCGCGCAGACGTGTGATGCCGCGCTTGTTCAGAACCGCCTGGCAGCTGATGTTGCCCATTACCACCAGGACCTTTGGCTTGGACAGGGCCACGTGCCGTTCCAAAAACGGCTGCATCATCGCGATCTCGTCCGGCCGCGGGTCCCTGTTCTGCGGCGGACGCCACGGCAGAACATTGGTGATGTAGACGTTCTGGGCGCGGTCCAAGTCTATCGCGGCCAGCATCCGATCCAGAAGCTGCCCGGCGCGGCCGACGAACGGCTTGCCCACGCGGTCCTCATCACGGCCCGGAGCCTCGCCGACGATCATGACAGGCGCGCCGGCGGTGCCATCGGCAAAGACCAGGTGCCGCGCGCCGCGCTTCAGGTCGCAATGAGCGAACGCCTCCATCGCCGCGCGCAGCTGATCCAGAGACGATGCGGCCGCGGCCGCCTTTTTCGCCTCGGCCACCGGGTCCAGCGCAACCGGCTTCTGCGGCGCGGCTTGAGGCGCGGCAGGTTTCCGCGCCTTGGGCGCCGTGTCCGGCAGGGCATAGCGATCGACCGGGGTGTCGACGATCGCGTCGGCTACGCCCAGCTCAACCTGCCATTCCAGCAGGGCACGCGCGGTGTAGGGGTCAAGGGCCGATTCCATGCCCATCAATCTACTCAGCTTTGCGGGAAGGGAAAGCAAATTGGCCTTGCCTTGGCGCATTGCCGGGCCGACGATGGTCCCCGTCATGACGCGAACCCTGGGCCTTCTGCTGATCACTCTGTTCGCCCTGCTGCCCGGCGGGTCGGAGGCACAGTCGTTTCTCAACAATCAAGGACAATGCCGTGGGGGCCAGTTTCAGTGCGGTCTGAAATGCTGCTCGGTCGGCCAACGCTGCAGCTATGACGGGTTCTGCATTCAGGCCGGGGGCACCTATTGCGGCGGCGGGAGGTCCTGCGGGCCGTTCGAGAAATGCGTGGCCGGAGGCACCAGATGCGCGCCCGCGGGCGCGAACAAATGCGCCTCGCGGCTGGATTGCCCCAGCGGGTCCTTCTGCAACGCGCGCGGCGAATGCGAGCGCAGTTCGCCCGACTTCGACCCCTCTCCACAACCGGCAACGCCCTGCGACGACGGGCGGACCTGCGCACCCGGTTCGACCTGCCTGCCGGGCGGCGGCTGCACGCGCCCGGGCTGGTACCTGTGCGAAGAGACCGGATCGCAGTGCCGCACCGGGTTCAAATGCTCGGCCAATCAGGGCTGCGTGCCCAGAAAGGCCGTCGATTGCGGATACGGCAAGTGGTGCAGACCCGGCGAGCATTGCCTGCCCGAAGGCGGATGCGAGAAACTGCCCGATGAGAACTGACTCCAGTTGCCCCGAGGCGCTGCGCTTTCTATAAGCGGCGCGACTGTCAGACAGGAGCCCGGCCCATGCGTTTCGCCCATCGTCACCTTCTTGGCATCGAGCATCTGTCCCAATCCGACATCACCGCCATTCTGGACCTGGCCGAAAAATACGTCGATCTGAATCGGCAATCGGCCAAGCACTCGGACGTTTTGGCGGGGCTGACCCAGATCAACATGTTCTTCGAAAACTCGACCCGCACGCAGGCCAGTTTCGAACTGGCGGGCAAGCGTCTGGGCGCAGATGTGATGAACATGGCGATGCAGGCCAGCTCGATCAAAAAGGGCGAGACCCTGATCGACACGGCGATGACGCTGAACGCGATGCATCCCGACCTTCTGGTGGTGCGGCATCCGCATTCGGGCGCGGTCGACCTGCTGGCGCAGAAGGTCAACTGCGCGGTGCTGAACGCCGGCGACGGGCGGCACGAACACCCAACGCAGGCGCTGCTGGATGCGCTGACCATCCGCCGGGCCAAGGGGCGGCTGCACCGGTTGAACGTGGCGATCTGCGGGGATGTCGCCCATTCCCGCGTGGCGCGGTCGAACCTGATCCTGCTGGGCAAGATGGAAAACCGCATCCGTCTGATCGGCCCGCCGACGCTGGTGCCCGCGCAATTCGCCGAATTCGGGGCCGAGATCTATGACGACATGACCGAGGGCCTGCGCGACGTGGACGTTGTAATGATGCTGCGCCTTCAGAAAGAGCGGATGGACGGCGGGTTCATCCCGTCGGAACGGGAATACTACCACCGCTATGGCCTGGACGCCGCCAAGCTGGCGCTGGCCAAGCCGGACGCCATCGTGATGCATCCCGGCCCGATGAACCGCGGCGTCGAGATCGACGGCACGCTGGCCGACGACATCAACCGCTCGGTCATCCAGGAACAGGTCGAGATGGGCGTCGCCGTGCGCATGGCCGCGATGGAGTTGCTGGCCCGCAACCTGAAGGAGGCGACATGAGCGATCTGACCCTATCCGCTGGCGAGCGCGGCGTGATCCGCCTGTTCGCGCTGGACATGCGCCCCGAAGAGGCGAAGTTCCTGCGCGAACCCGGCGCGGCGGATCAGGTTCTGGGCGTCTCAGGGCTGGACCCCGAGCAGATCGACGTGTTTCCGGCGTCCGACCTCGAGGATCTGGGCCTCTACGGCTATCTCAGCGAGGGCTGCGGCGTGTCCGAGGACCAGTTGGACCGGGCCAAGCTGGAGTCGGTCGATGGCTGGGTTCTGGTGCTGCGCAGCGCGGCCCTGGGCGGGCGCGCGGCCAAATTGAACCCCGATCCGCGTCTGCGCCTGATCGGCCTTTACACCGAAGAGGCCACGAATTGGAGCGGCGGCACCATCGAGACCGAAAGCGCGCGGCCATACTCGGCCGCGCCGAACCCGGTTTCGAGCGAGCAACCCCGCCGGACGGGATCGGCCTTGCTTGCCTTGATCATCCTGCTGGTCATCGGAGGTGCTCTGTGGCTGATCCTGTGATCTTTGCGCCGAACAAGGGCGCTTATGTCCGCACCAACGCGTGGCTGGCCGCGGGCGCGATGGCGGGGGCGATGCTCGTGCTGTGGCTGATCGGAAATCCCTATGTCTGGACCGGCGCCCCGGCCGGTCTGGCGGCGGTGGGCGTCCGAGCGTGGTACCTTGCCTCGGAGGAACTGGTGGCCAACTGGCAGATGACCGACACCACCCTGACCGGACCCGGCGGACGCAGCGTGCCGCTGAACCAGATCGCGGCCGTGAATATCATGGGCAGCTTCGTGCAGATCGTCACCAAAGGCGGCGACAAGCACCTGATCAAGTACCAGGCCGACCCGGCCGCCATCAAAGCCGCGATTGAAAGGGCAATGGCATGACCAAGCTGATCTTCACCAACGCCCGCCTGATCGACCCCGAAGCCGGAACCGACGCGCTGGGTTGGCTGCACGTGGCCGACGGGCGCATCTTGGCCAGCGGCGACGGTCCAGCTCCCGAGTCGGACGCGCAGGTGATCGATTGCGGTGGTCAGTGTCTGGCCCCCGGCATCGTCGATATCGGCGTCAAGGTCTGCGAGCCGGGCGAGCGGCACAAGGAAAGCTACAAATCCGCGGGCCTTGCCGCTGCGGCCGGGGGCGTGACCACAATGGTCACCCGCCCCGACACCCTGCCTGCGATCGACACGCCGGAAACGCTCGAGTTCGTCACCCGCCGCGCCCAGGCCGACACGCCCGTCAACGTGCTGACCATGGCCGCCCTGACCAAGGGCCGCGACGGGCGCGAGATGACCGAAATCGGGTTTCTGATGGATGCGGGCGCGGTGGCTTTCACCGACTGCGACCATGTGGTGACGGACACCAAGGTGTTCTCGCGCGCGCTGACCTATGCCCGGGCCTGCGGCGCGCTTGTCATCGCCCACCCGCAGGACCCGGGCCTGAGCCACGGTGCTGCCGCCACAAGCGGCAAGTTCGCCGCCCTGCGTGGTCTGCCCGCCGTTTCGCCCATGGCCGAGCGTATGGGGCTGGACCGCGACATCGCGCTGCTGGAAATGACCGGGGCCGCGTATCACGCCGACCAGATCACCACCGCCCGCGCCCTTCCCGCGCTGGAGCGCGCCAAGCGCAACGGGTTGGACATCACCGCCGGAACCTCGATCCACCATCTGACATTGAACGAACTGGACGTGGCCGATTATCGCACCTTCTTCAAGGTCAAGCCGCCGCTGCGATCCGAGGATGACCGGCAGGCGGTGATCGAGGCCGTGCGCTCCGGCCTGATCGACACGATCAGCTCGATGCACACGCCGCAGGACGAGGAAAGCAAACGCCTCCCGTTCGAAGAGGCGGCCTCGGGCGCAGTTGCGTTGGAAACCCTGCTGCCGGCCGCACTGCGCCTGTATCATGCCGATCAACTGGACCTGCCGACGCTGTTCCGCGCCATGACCCTGAATCCGGCGAAACGACTGGGGCTGGACTGCGGCCGCCTCAGCGCAGGCGCCCCGGCCGATCTGGTTCTGTTCGACCCGAATGTGCCCTTCGTGCTGGACCGGTTCACGCTGAAATCGAAATCGCAGAACACCCCGTTTGACGGACAGCGGATGCAGGGTAAGGTCACCGCAACCTACGTTGCAGGCAAAGAAATTTTCCGGAGACCCTGATGCCCGTTTTCGACAGCACGACGACCCAACTGATTATCTGGGCCGCGATCGGATACCTGATGGGGTCGGTGCCCTATGGCATGATCGTTGCGCGGGTGATGGGGCTGGGCAACCTGCGCCAGATCGGATCCGGCAATATCGGTGCCACCAACGTGTTGCGCACCGGCAGCAAGGCGGCGGCGGCGCTGACCCTTCTGTTCGACGCCGGCAAAGGCGCGGTCGCGGTCCTGCTGGCCCGGGCACTGGCCGGCGACGATGCCGCCCAGGTCGCGGCGCTGGCGGCTTTTGTCGGCCATTGCTACCCGGTCTGGCTGAGCTTCAAGGGCGGCAAGGGCGTGGCAACTTTCCTGGGCCTGTGGCTGGCGCTGGACTGGCGGGTGGGCGTTGCGTGCTGTCTGACATGGCTGGTCGCTGCTGCGATCTGGCGGATCTCATCCCTCGGCGCGCTGGCCGCGGCAGCCCTGTCGACAACATGGGTGATGATCCTGACGGACGGGTCGACCTTTTTGTTGGGCGTCGTTCTGACGCTGCTGATTTACTGGCGCCACCGCGAGAATCTGGCCCGCATCAAGGCGGGAACAGAGCCCAAGATCGGGAAATCGTGACCGCGCCGACCGACTTTTTGGACGCATTCTTTGCCTTGCCGGCGGGTTCCTTCACCGGAACCGCAAACGGTCGAAGCTACTCGGTCACGCGGCTGGCGATGGCGGGCGGCAAATCGCACAAGCTGGTCGCCCATGAACGGGGTGGCGCAGACTACATCAGTATGAACCTGTACCTGACGGATCAGAGCGGCGCTTTGCTGCGCCCCTGCGAGATGCCTGCCGCCAAGGTCGTACGCTTTGTTCTTGCCCTGGTACCCGACAGCTGAACCGCGGACCGACCTGCGCAGGCGAACAGACCGCTTGGCATTTCCGCACATTCACGTTTGATTGCTTTGAACGTGATCGCGGCCTTTCCCACCTCAGTTTCCGTGACGCTCAATTACCGGGTGCACGAAACGCAATTTCGGTGCTGGAACGCCCGCGCTTGGACATGCCGGGCAGCCCCGATCACGAAAGGTGGAACCATGAACAAGATCAAATCCCTGTTGGGCGGCGTGGCGCTGTCCGTGGCAATCGCAAGCTCGGCCCTGGCGGCCGGCGTGGAAATCAACGCCTCGTCGACCGGCCTGGCGATGCAGGGTTACGACCCTGTTGCCTATTTCACCGAAGGCGAGCCGACCAAAGGCAGCTACAAGATCACGGCGTTGCACAACGATGCGCTGTACCGTTTTGCCACCGAAGAGAACAAGGCCGCGTTCGAAGCCAATCCCGAGGCCTACCTGCCCGCCTACGGCGGCTACTGTGCCTTCGGAGCGGCCATGGGGTTCAAGTTTGACGGCGATCCGACCTACTGGAAAATCGTGGACAACAAATTGTACCTCAACCTGTCGGAAGACATCCAGCAGCGTTGGGAAGGCGACATCCCCGGCTTCATCGAAAAAGCCAGCGTCAACTGGGAAACGATCGCCGACAAGGATCCGGCCGAACTGCAGCAATAATCTGCTGAACTGGCGGCAAGGATCGGCGGCAGAATGCCTCTGCCGCCGATCGTGATTTGAAGCCCCACGACCCCGAACCTATCTGATCAGAACAACACTCCAAAAGGGCGGCAAGCCGCAGACCTTGCGGAAATCCGGGTCGGAATAACAGCGAAAAACCAATGATCCGGTCCACCGACCGGAACATAATGATCAATACAAACCTTCAGGCCAACGAAAGGCCGAGGCAGATAACTTCCAACGAAAGGATAGCAAGATGACGAGCAAACTGGCACTTTTGACCACCGTTGCAACTTTTGCAGCCGGCACCGCCATGGCGCAGTCCTCGGGCGATTGGACCGGATTCTATGCAGGTGCGCAGGTCGGCTACGCGGATATCGGCACCAGCCTGTCCGGTGTGGACGGAGACGGCGCCATCGGCGGTCTCATCCTTGGTTACGACTATGATCTGGGCGACTGGGTTGTAGGCGGCGGCTTTGACTATGACTGGTCTGATGTCGACCTTTCGGGTGCGGCAACGGTCGAAGACGTCTGGCGGCTGAAAGCCCGCGCCGGCTACAAGGTCAACCCGCAGGGGCTGCTGTACGGTGTCGCCGGTTACGCCGATGCGGGAACCGACACGCTGGGCAGCGACGATGGTTGGTTCATCGGCGCCGGCTATGAACAGATCGTCGCGCCGAACGTCAGCATCGCGGGCGAGCTGCTGTACCACGAGTTCGACAATTTCAACTCGACCGGTGTCGACGTGGATGCAACCACGTTCCAGATCCGGGCGGCATACCGCTTCTGATCCCTCGCGCAGAATCGAACGGGCCCGGCACGGCGTGCCGGGCCTTTTTCATGGCACCAGGATTGTGCTTCCGGTTGTCTGCCGCGCCTCCAGTGCGCGGTGCGCCTCGGCGACCTGATCCAGTTCAAAGCGTTGATCGATGTGAATCTTGACCTCGGCGCCGGCCACCTTGCCGAACAGCCGCCGGGCCATGGCCTGACACGCGGAATGGTCCGCAATATGGGTGAACAGCGTCGGCCGGGTGATCTTCAACGACCCTTTCTGCCCAAGAATGCCGATGTTGAACGGTGGCACCGGTCCCGACGCATTGCCGAAGGAAATCATCATCCCCAATGGCTTGAGGCAGTCCAGCGACCCTTCGAACGTATCGGCACCGACAGAGTCCATAACCGCATCGACCCCTTTGCCGCCGGTAATCTCGGCCACGCGGGACGCAAAATCCTCGGTCCGGTAGTTGATGCAGTGTGTGGCGCCGTTGAACTGGGCCAAACGGCACTTGTCGTCGGTCCCGGCCGTGCCGATCAGCTTGATGCCTTCGGATTTGGCCCACTGGCACGCGATCAGGCCGACACCCCCGGCGGCGGCATGGAACAGAACCGTATCACCACGTTTCAGCGGCGTGGTGCGGTGAAACAAGTATTCAACCGTCAAGCCCTTGAGCATCATGGCCGCCGCGGTCTCGAATGAGATGCCGCCAGGCAAAGGGCACACCTGTGACGCGGGCATCACCCGCGCTTCGCAATAAGCACCGGCCGGCACCGCGGCATAGGCCGCCCGCTGGCCCGGTTTCAGATGGGTCACGCCCTCACCGACTGCCTCGATCACCCCAGCAGCTTCCATTCCCAGCGCGTGCGGCAGTTCCATCGGATACAGACCGGTCCTCTGGTAGACATCAATAAAATTCAGACCGCAGGCGTGATGGCGGATCCGAACTTCGCCCGGTCCCGGGTCACCCAACGGTCTATCCTCGATCTTCAGCACCTCGGGGCCGCCGGTTTCGTGAATGACTACGGTACGCGCCGTTTTCTGCATGCTGACCTCCTTTTGCCTGGATCCAAGCTATCACTTCGGCGCCGCAGGGCAATCGGGCGATCTCACAAGGGTGAACCAGGATTGGAAAAAACTGTGGTACACTAGGGTCAGGCGTTGCCGGGTCATCCGGCCACGGGCAACTTTTCGCCGGATGCATCCTGCGGCGCACCTGTGCCAAGGAAAGGGATGACAATGGCAAAGACAATCGGAAACCCGATCAGTTGGACCGCGCAACAACTCGGCGCGACCAGCGATCACATCGCTGAAAACGTAACCGGCATCGGCAGCGCTGACACCCAGCATCTGCCGACGGTTCAAACGCTGACGCTGCAAGACTTGCGAGAGTGCCTGCGCGCCGGATACCAAGACTTTCTGGCGATACGGGCCGATGCCATTTTCATCGTTCTGATCTACCCGATCGCGGGGCTTTTGATGTTCGGATTCGCCATGCAGGCCAACATGGTGCCGCTTCTGGCTCCTCTGGTGGCCGGGTTTGCGCTTATCGGTCCAGTGGCTGCTTTGGGCTTGTATGAGATCAGCCGCAGGCGGGAACAGGGGCAGGAGGTTCACTGGCTGGACGCGCTGGGTATTTTCCGATCCCCCTCGTTCGGCGCCATACTGGCACTGGCCTTTTACCTTGTCATGCTTTTGCTGGTCTGGCTGATGGTGGCACACGGCATCTATGTCGAAACACTGGGTCCGCAGCCGCCAGAGACGCTGGGCCAATTTCTGACACAGGCTCTGACCACCGGCCCCGGCTGGACCATGATCATCATCGGATCGGCGGTTGGGTTCCTGTTTGCTCTGGTGGCCTTGGCCGTCAGCGTTGTCAGCTTCCCGTTGCTTCTTGACCGCAAGATCGGCCTGCCTGTGGCCGTGGTCACCTCGGTCCAGGTCCTGCGGCACAATCCGACCGTGATCCTGACCTGGGGCTTCATCGTCGCCGCGCTGTTGGTTCTTGGCGCGATCCCGCTGCTTTTGGGGCTGATCGTCGTAATGCCTGTCTTGGGGCACGCAACATGGCACCTGTACAGACGCGCCATCGCCTGAGCAGAGCGCGGAACAACCCCCGCGCCGACGTGCCTAGCCTGATACTTTCAAGACGATCTTGCCAATGTGGCCGGAGCTTTCCATGCGGGCATGCGCAGCGGCGGCATCGGCCAGATCAAATTCGCTGTCCATGACCGGGGCAACTTTTCCAGCCTCAAGCAGCGGCCAGACCGCCTCATGCAGATCCTGCGCGATGCGCGCTTTCGCCTGATCGCTCTGTGGCCGCAGCGTGCTGCCGGTCAGGGTCAGGCGTTTGACCATCATCAGCGCAAAGTTCAACTCGACGACGGGTCCTTGCAGAAACGCGATCTGAACCAGCCTGCCGTCCTCGGCCAGCGCCTTGACGTTGCGAGGGATGTAATCGCCGCCAACCATGTCGAGAATCAGATCCGCCCCACCTTCGGCCCGCATGGCAGCAACAAAATCCTCGGTCTTGTAGTTGATTGCCCTCTCGGCCCCCAGGTCCAGACAGGCCTGGCATTTCTCATCCGAACCGGCCGTCACGAAGACCCGGGCTCCGAAAGCGTTGGCCAGCTGAATGGCCGTGGTACCGATCCCGCTCGATCCCCCATGTACAAGGAACCGTTCGCCAGCCTTCAGCCCGCCACGAGTGAACACGTTGGACCAGACAGTAAAGAAGGTTTCGGGCAGGCAGGCGGCCTGTTTCAGGCTCAGGTCCGAGGGCACAGGCAGGCAGTGCACCGCCGGTGTCGCCACGTATTCTGCATACCCGCCGCCAGGCAACAACGCACAGACCTGATCCCCCAGTGCCAACCCAGAGACCCCGGACCCGATGGCCACCACCTCGCCCGAAGCCTCGAGCCCGGGAAGGTCGCTGGCCCCCGGCGGCGGATCATAGGCCCCGGCCCGCTGCAGAGCGTCGGGGCGGTTGACGCCGGCATAGGCCACTTTCAAGACAACCTGACCGTGACCCGGCTCGGGCATGGGGCGTTCCGTCAACTTGAGAACGTCCGGACCTCCGGGCGTGGTGATCTCAATGGCGCGCATCATCTGGGGCATTGGCAAAACTCCTTTGCGCAATGGGTATCAGGCGAATCGGGAAAGGCCCAGCAACAAGAGGCGGTTACTTGCGCGGGTTCAGAAGACCCGGCAGATCGGCCCGCATCCTGACTGGCGCCCGAACCTGACTTGCCAGCCAGTTGGGAACCGCAAGAAAAGGTTTGAACAGCGGGTTGTTGTTGACCTGCGCCTTGAGCTTCTCGAACTGCATCACATCCGCAATGCGGCGATCCAGGAATTCCCATGTCCGCTGGTGGTCCGGGCTGTCATCGCCCAACCAGAACAACAGGGTCGAGGAATACACACCCGACAGTGTCGCGCGTTTGGTGTACCAGTTGACATCATCCGAAGTGTCGCCCAGCGCATCCCAGATCAGGTCACAGGTGCCCCAGACCGCCTTGGCCCCATCTGCTGCATATGACGGCAATGAAAACAAAGTCACGCCTCGGCGCACCGCCTCCCTGTCGGGGACAGCCTGCAGGCGGAAGCGCACTGCAGCGGCAATCCTGTCGCGGAACTTCAGATCGCTCAGGTCCTCGGACTTCAGCCGTTCAAGCATCTCGGCGTCCCCGCGGGCGTGAAACGCGAGCGCCAGATCCACGGCACCCCGCGGGCAGATGACCCGGGCCAGCCCTTCGTCCAGATCGCAGTCGGCAATGGCCGCGCGAAAGCTCTCTTCGGACCAACCATCAAAAGGAACATGGGTCAGAATTGCGTCCAGCAATTGCTGTTTTGCATCTTCATAGGTCACGGTCATGGCGGTCCTCCGACTGTTGGGCCCAGTACTAGACAAGTTAGGTCCGCTTTGCTATACGGCCAACTCCTGCAATTTCCTTGCAACTCTATCTAGAAAGGTGGTGACAACCACATGCAGGTTAGTGTTCGCGACAACAATGTCGATCAGGCGCTTCGTGCCCTGAAGAAAAAGCTGCAGCGCGAAGGCGTGTTCCGTGAAATGAAGCTGAAGCAACATTTCGAGAAACCCTCCGAGAAAAAAGCGCGCGAGAAAGCTGAAGCGATCCGCCGTGCCCGTAAATTGGCACGCAAGAAAGCCCAGCGCGAAGGTCTGCTCTAAGATCTTCCTCGTCCAGCTTTGGATGACACTATTTGACGACCCCCGTGGCATCGCCCGGGGGTTTGTCGTTTCAGTAGATCTTGGGCACGTACAATTCGTCCGGCAGAACCCGCCGTTCATACTCGGGATTGTATTTCCGATCCGGCAGAGTGACCTTTTCGTGGGGCACCTCTTCGTACGGAATCTTGGTCAGAATGTGCTCCATGCAGTTCAACCTTTCCCGCTTTTTGTCGTTGCCTTCGACAATGTACCAAGGGGCCTCGGGAATGTTGGTTCGGAACAGCATGTCTTCCTTGGCCTTGGTATAGTCTTCCCAGCGGATGCGCGATTCCAGGTCCATCGGTGACAGTTTCCACTGCTTCATCGGATCATGGATTCGCATCAGAAAGCGCAGCTGTTGTTCTTCGTCCGTGATCGAGAACCAGTATTTCAACAAAATGATTCCCGACCGAACCAACATGCGCTCGAATTCGGGAACGTCCTGAAAGAACTGCTCGACCTGGGCTTCGGTGGCGAAGCCCATCACCCGTTCAACGCCCGCCCGGTTGTACCACGACCGGTCGAACAGAACGATCTCACCCGCCGCCGGCAGATGCGGCACATAGCGTTGAAAATACCACTGGCTCTGCTCGCGCCGGCTGGGGGCGGGCAAAGCGACGACGCGTGCAACCCGCGGGTCCAGCCGCTGGGTGATCCGCTTGATTACCCCGCCCTTTCCAGCGCTGTCGCGCCCTTCGAACAGGATGCAAACCTTGGCGCCGGTATGCTGCACCCAGTCCTGAACCTTGATCAGCTCGGCCTGCAGGCGCAACAGGTTGCGGAAATAGACCTTGCGATCCAGCATTTCAGGATGCTGTTCGCGATAGATCTTGCGGACCTCCATCGACAGCATGGGTTCGCTGAACTCAATCTCAAAATCCTCGTCCAGTGTGTCCTGCAACTCGGCTTCCAGCCAATCGTCGACTGTGTTCTCATATTCTTCAGCCAAGGGCCTGCTCCTTATCTCTCAACAGTCTCGGACCATATCGGGTACGTGTAACCGGCCAATGTCATGCCGACCTGTTTCCCGCCCCGAAAGCCAATATTGAACCGGCTCAACGGCAGATACAACCGCATCGGCAAGACTGCCGCACCAGGGTCAGACAGGCAGTGCTGTCGTCTTGAAAACGGTCCGCAGGGCGAACGAGCTTTGCATTTGCGCAACTCCGGGCAGGCGCGACAGATACTGGCGGTGGATGCGCGCAAAATCCTCGGTGTTTTCGGCAACCACCTTCAGGACATAATCGGCCGACCCGGCCATCAGGTGGCACTCCAGAACGTCCGGAATGCGCCGGACCGCCCGCTCGAAGGCCTCCAGCACCTCCTCGGCCTGACCCTGCAAGGTGATCTCGACGAATACGGTTGTCGGCACCCCCAGTTTGCGCGCATTCAACAGCGCGACATAGTCCCGGATATAGCCTTCCGCCTCAAGCCGCTGGACCCGGCGATGGCAGGCAGAGGGCGACAGGTTGACCTGCTCTGACAGTTCCGCGTTCGACATACGCCCCTTGCGCTGAAGGGCCGCCAGAATCTTTCGGTCAGTCGCATCAAGTGACATTCACGCACATCCGTTGCAAGATTTTCTCATTTCATCGAAAAATTTCCCACATATTAGCGCATTTGCGCACCGAGTTTCACAGAAATTGCGCGGTTTTCTGCACATAATTTGTGCAGTTTATGAATGGAGAGCCCCATGAAAATCGGTTGCCCAAAAGAAATCAAACCGCAGGAATTCCGCGTCGGCATGACCCCGAACGCCGCGCAGGAAGCGGTTGCCCGTGGTCACGAGGTCATCATCGAAACCGGCGCCGGGTTGGGTTCAGGCTTTGACAACGACGCCTATGTCGCCGCAGGCGCGCGCATTGTGGACACCGCTGAAGAGGTGTTCGCGACCGCCGACATGATCGTCAAGGTCAAGGAACCGCAAGCGGTCGAGCGCAAGATGCTGCGCGAAGGCCAGCTGCTGTTCACCTACCTGCACCTGGCGCCCGACCCGGAGCAAACCCACGATCTGCTGGCTTCGGGCTGCACGGCGATCGCCTATGAAACGGTGACGGATTCCAACGGTGGTCTGCCGCTGCTTGCCCCGATGTCCGAAGTCGCGGGGCGTCTGGCCCCGCAAGTCGGTTCGTGGACCCTGCAAAAGGCCAATGGCGGGCGCGGCGTTCTGATGGGCGGCGTCCCTGGTGTGGGCCCGGCAAAGGTTGTCGTGATCGGTGGCGGCGTCGTTGGCACGCATGCGGCTCAGGTGGCGGCTGGCATGGGCGCTGATGTGACCGTTCTGGACCGTTCGCTGCCGCGCCTTCGCTATCTGGATGACGTCTTCGGTGGCCGGTTCAAGAACCAGTACTCGACCGCGGGTGCCACGGCCGAGCTGATCCAGTCGGCTGATATGGTGATCGGGGCCGTTCTGATCCCAGGCGCGGCCGCCCCGAAACTGATCACCCGCGAGCAATTGTCGACCATGAAGCCGGGCGCTGTGCTTGTCGACGTAGCAATCGACCAGGGCGGCTGTTTCGAAACCTCCAAGGCAACGACGCACGCCGATCCGATCTATGAGGTTGATGGCATTATGCACTACTGCGTGGCCAATATGCCGGGCGCGGTGGCACGGACCTCGACCATCGCGCTGGGGAACGCAACGATGCCGTTCATGCTGGCGCTGGCCGACAAGGGCTGGAAGCAGGCGTGCCAGGACGATCCCCACCTTCTGGCGGGCCTCAACGTGCACGCCGGCCAGCTGACCTACTATGCCGTAGGCAAGGCACTGGGGATCGACGTGGTCTCGCCCGCAATGGTCGTCAAGGCCTGATCGAAACGCAACAGCGCCGCGCGTCTGCGCGGCCCTTGGCCCAACCGGAGAAGGGCATTTCCAATGCCCGACGGACGGACGGGAGCATTCAGCCTTCTTTGTGGATTTCCACCGAGTGCGGGTAGGGGATCGAAATGCCCTTGCTGTCAAACGCTTCCTTGACGGCCTTGGTCAGATCGAACTTGACGTCCCAATAGTCGGCGGCGGCACACCACAACCGCGCGGTCAGATCCACCGAGCTGTCTCCCAAGTTGGTCACATGCACCCAGGGCTCCGGGTCCGAGTGTATGCGCTTGTCCGACTTGGCCACATCCAGAATGATCTTCATGGCCGCATCCGCACTGTCGCCATAGTCGATCCCGAATACCAGATCGACACGCCGCGTGTCGTGGGCCGAGTAGTTGGTGATGATCGACCCCCAGGCCTGACCGTTGGGAACGATGATCTGCACATTGTCGGGCGTGACCAGTTCGGTCGTGAACAGGTTCAGGTCCTTCACCGTGCCGGCTGTTCCACCGATATCCACGAACTGACCCAGCCTGTATGGCCGGAAAACCACCAGCATCACACCTGCGGCAAGATCGCTGAGCGTGCCCTGCAGCGCAAGGCCGATGGCCAGCGAAGCGGCACCCAGAATGGCAACGATACTCGTCGCTTCGATCCCGAAGATGCCAAGCACAGCAACCAGAACAATGGCCAGGATCACCCATTTGACGGTGCTGGCAACGAAATTCCCCAAAGTCGGATCGATTTGCGGGGTCGAATTAATTCGGCGGCGAACGATCCCTGCGATCATGCCAGCGGCTATCCAGCCGATAACAAGAACGATCAGGGCTTTGACCGCGCTCATGATCAATGGGGCAAATGCCCCTACCTGCGTCACGACCTCATCCACGGGCGTCTCCTTTCCAACAGCAACAAACCCGCGACTTTTGCGCGGGGTTTCCGCAACATTGGGCGATAAAACCGCACAGGTCTAGGTTTGAAATGTCCCGGATTTCCCCGCTGTGCTTCAGCAAACAGTCGCTGCCCGGGGTTGCACAGACCGCCATCTAACAATCCGCCCCTGAATGCCTAGCTTGCAATAGTACCCGAACAAGGAGATTGCCATGCTGGACACCGCCACCTTCCCGATCATGACCAAATGGCCCCCGCATTCGCCGGAGCGGATCCAACTCTATTCCTTCCCGACGCCGAACGGCGTGAAGGTGTCCATCATGCTCGAAGAAACAGGCCTGCCCTACGAGGCGCACAAGGTCACCCTGTCAGACGCCGACGTCAAAAGCCCCGAGTTTCTGTCGCTGAACCCAAACAACAAGATTCCGGCGATCATCGATCCTGACGGCCCGGACGGACAGCCCCTGGCGCTGTTCGAAAGTGGTGCGATCCTGCTGTACCTGGCCGAGAAAACCGGCAAGTTCCTCGGCCAGAACACGGCCGACAAGTATCGGATCACGCAATGGCTGATGTTCCAGATGGGCGGCGTGGGTCCGATGTTCGGGCAGCTGGGTTACTTCCACAAGTTCGCCGGCAGCGCGATCGAAGACCCGCGTCCGCGCGAGCGGTATGTCAACGAGGCCAAACGGCTGCTGAATGTCGTCGAGACCCAGTTGCACGGGCAGGACTGGATCGCCGGTGAGTACTCAATTGCCGATATCGCTTTGGCCCCGTGGCTGCGCGGCCTTGATTTCTACGGCGCCAAAGAGTTGGTCGGCTGGGACGATCATCGCAACACCATCGCCTATCTGAACCGGTTCCTGGACCGGCCCGCGGTTCAAAAGGGTCTGGTCACGCCTCCGCGCGGGTAAGGGATCACGCCGTCGCCGCCTTACAAGCGGCGTCGGCATTCCGTGCCATCAACCGGGCAGTTTCCCGGTCAGCACATAGCGTAGAATCTCGACCACCTGACGGGGCTCCTCGGCCACCGCCAACGCGGCGGCATCGACCTCTTTCAGCGCATGCTGATGGTCGGGGCCGTGCAACACGATGATCGACTTGCCCAGGGCCGCGGCATAGCCCGCGTCGAAGGCCGCATTCCACTGCTTGTACTTGTCGCCGAACCGCACCACGACGACGTCGGCATCGGCGATCCCCTTGCGGGTACGGATCGCGTTGACCATCGCGCCTTTGTGGTCGTGCCAGTACTTGTTCGGCTCGGCCCCCAGAATGGCGACACCGCAATCGTCGCTGGCCGCATGATCGGTGACGGGGCTGTTGAACGTGACATCCAACCCCTGCGCGCCTTCGATGATCTGTTCGCGCCAATCCGTGTGGATCTCGCCCGACAGGTAGACATTCAAACCCATTGCAGCCTCCGCCTTTTGCTTCTGGCCCTGTTTACTGCCCAATCACGCGAAGCCCAATGCGGAAGTTGCCTGCCGATGCGGCGCTGGCGTTACAGCTTGCGAGCCACCAGATAGCGCGAAGGCGGTTTTGCCGGAAAATTCCCGCTTTCTATGATCTCGAACCCGGCCTTTTCAATGGTCGTTTCCAGTGTCTTGATGTCGAATTGGCTGACGAATGGCGCTTTGCCCAAAAGCTGCATGACCGGTAAGAGCAACTTCAGCAAGCCGAACTTGAACCCCAATCCACCCTGGGCAAGACAGGGCGTTTTTGAAATGAACAGACCGCCGGGTTTCAACACCTCATGAACCGCGGCCAGCGTCGCCTCCAGATCGCGGATCAGGTGCAGCAGATTGAACGCCATCACCACATCATAGGCCCAATTCGGGGGGTGGGTCGCGTCGGCCTCAACAAAGACAACGTTTTCGATCTGCTCCTCTTGCGCCAACCTGCGGCCCACGGCCAACATGCCCGGAGAGACATCACTCGCCGTGATCGTATCCGCATGGCCGGACAGCCGCAGCGCGGTGCGCCCGGTTCCGCAGCCCAGTTCCAGCACCTGATCGGTCGGCTTCAGGTAGGACACCGTGCGTTGCAACGTGTGCTCGTAGGACTCCATGTCCCGGATCGGGGATTTCGCGTATTTCTCGGCGATTCCGTCCCAGAATTTGGCTGTGGCGGTCATGTCGGCTCTCCTTTGAGCGCAAGGTAGTGATACGCGTTTCAAAGGTGAATTGCCGAATTTCGCAGAATCCTTATACATTCATGCATGGATGATCCGCGCAAATTCGACTGGAACCATATCCGCGCCTTTCTGGCCACGGCCGAGACGGGCTCGCTTTCGGCCGCGGCACGACGATTGGACCATACACAACCGACCCTCAGCCGCCAGATCGCCGCGCTTGAATCCGACCTGGGCGTGATGCTGTTCGAACGGGTCGGCCGATCACTTCAGATCACCACCGCCGGGATCGAGTTGTTGGAGCACACGAGAGAGATGGGCGCAGCTGCAGATCGCATTGCGTTGGCCGCGTCCGGTCAGGCGCAATCGATCGAGGGGCAGGTGCGGATCACCGCAAGCGACGTGATGTCGGCCTATATCCTGCCGGATCTGCTGCGCGAGATCCGCGTGCAGGCTCCGAAACTGCGGATCGATGTGGTCGCCGCGAACGACATTCGCGATCTGATGCGGCGCGAGGCGGATATCGCCATCCGCCATGTCCGCCCCGATCAGCCCGACCTGATCGCAAAACTGGTGCAGGAGGCTGAGGGGCATTTCTATGCCGCCACCGCCTACCTGAACCGCGCTGGACGCCCCAAGTCCCTGTCGGACCTGTCCCGGCACGCGTTCATCAGTTTCGGCGACACCGCGCAGATGATCGCCTATTTCGAACCGATCGGCCTGCATCTGACCGAAGAAAACTTCCGCCTGGGGTCGCAGAACGGCATCGTCTCGTGGGAGTTTGCCCGGCAGGGCTTTGGCATCGCGCCCATGTCCGAGCCGGTTGGCGATGCCACACCCGGTATGGAGCGCGTCCTTCCCGACATGGAGCCGCTGCGGTTCCCGATCTGGCTGACCACCCATCGCGAGCTGCATACCAGCCGGCGCATCCGGCTGGTCTTTGACCTGCTGGCGGATTTCTTCGCAAAATGAAACACGCGCGCCATGGGCGCGCGTGCCACTTCGGGTTCAAGCCACCTCAGCCGCGCAGAACGCCGCCGGTGGCCTTGGTGACCTTGGCGATGATCTTTTCCGCCACCGCCTCGATGTCTTTTTCCTTCAGCGTGCTGTCGGTCGGCTGAAGCCGGACGGTAATGGCCAGAGATTTCTTGCCCTCGCCCAGGCTGCCGCCGATGAACTCATCGAACACGCGCACCTCTTCGATCAGCGCCTTGTCGGCGCCGGCGGCGGCATTCACCAGCGTCAGCGCCTCGACATCGGCATCGACGACAAAGGCAAAGTCACGCTCGACCGCCTGCAGGTCACGCAGTTCCAGCGCCGAGCGGGTGGTGCCGGATTTGCGCGGCAGCGGAACCTCGTCCGGCCAGATGGTGAAGGCCACGGCCGGGCCCTTGATGTCCAACTGCTGCAGCACGCGCGGATGCAGTTCGCCGAACACGCCCAGCATTTTTTTGGGGCCCAGGCAGATCTTGCCGTGACGGCCCGGATGCCACCAGGCATCGCCGTCGCGCAGGATCTGCACCTTGGCGGGGGCCCCGATGGCGGTCAGCACGGCCTCGGCATCGGCCTTGGCGTCAAACACGTCGACCGCGCGGGCGGCGCCATGCACATCCTTGGGTCCGGTCCGCCCGACCAGAAGACCTGCGATCTGGGTGCGTTGCTCGCCGGGTTCCCCGTCATGAAATACCGGGCCGACCTCGAACAGGGCCAGATCGGCAAAGCCGCGCGCCTGGTTGCGGGCCGCGGCCTGCAGCAGGCCGGGCAGCAGGTCCGGGCGCATGTGGCTCATCTCGGACGAGATCGGGTTTTCCAGCATCGTCGCGTCATCGCCGCCACCGAACAGCGCGGCCGAGGCCTGATCGATGAAGGTATAGCTGACGCATTCATTGTAGCCCAGCGCCGCGCAGGTGCGCCGCGCCATCGACTGACGCCGCTGGGCCGGAGTCATGACCGGCTTGGGAATACCATCCGTGACACGCGGCAGCGGCTTGCCCTGCAGCTTGGTCAGCGAGGCGATACGGGCGACCTCTTCGACCAGATCGGCCTCGCCCTGGATGTCGGGGCGCCAGCTGGGCACATGGGCCATGTCGCCCTCCAGCCGGAAGCCCAGCCGGGTCAGGGTCTGGCGCTGCTCGCTTTCGGGGATGTCCATGCCCACCAGCGACTGCACCCGCGCCGCATCCAGCCGGTAGGCGCGCGAATGGTCCGGCGCCTTGCCGGCCTCAACCGCCTTCGAAACCTCGCCGCCGCAGATATCCAAGATCATCTGGGTCGCGTGCTCCAGCCCTTCCAGCGTGTATGCCGGATCGACCCCGCGTTCGAACCGGTAGCGCGCGTCCGAGTTGATCTTGAGCGCGCGGCCCGCCAGCGCGATCTGAACGTGGTCCCAGAAGGCGCTTTCCAGGAACACGTTCACCGTGTCTTCGGTACAGCCGGTCTCTTGCCCGCCCATGATGCCGGCGATCGATTCCGGGCCGTTGTCGTCGGAAATCACCATCATGCCGGGCTGCAGAGTGTATTCCTTTTCATCCAGCGCCACCAGCTTCTCGCCGCCCTTGGCGCGGTGTACCCGCAGGTTGCCCTTGACCTTGTCGGCGTCAAAGACGTGCAGCGGGCGGTTGCTGTCGAAGGTCATATAGTTGGTGATATCCACCAGGGCCGAAATCGGACGCAGACCGATCGCCTTCAGCTGATCCTGCAGCCATTGCGGGCTGGGGCCGTTCTTGACGCCGCGGATCAGGCGGCCGGTGAAATGCGGACAGCCATCCAGCGTGTCGTCGTCGATCGTCACCTTGATCGGGCTTTCGAAATCCCCCGGCACCGGGGCATAGTCACGCTGCTTCAGCGTGCCCAGACCCCGCGCCGCCAGATCGCGCGCGATCCCTGCAACGCCCAGCGCATCGGGACGGTTGGGGGTGATGGCGATCTCGATCACCGGGTCGATCTTGGCGGGGTCATTCTCGGCCAGCCAGTCGACGAACCGCTGGCCCACCTCGCCCGAGGGCAGCTCGATGATGCCGTCATGCTCGTCCGACAGTTCCAACTCGCGCTCGGACGCCATCATGCCAAAGCTTTCGACGCCGCGGATCTTGCCGACGCTGATCGTCAGGTCGAGACCGGGAATATACATGCCCGGCTTGCAGACCACGACGGTGATGCCCTCGCGCGCGTTGGGGGCGCCGCAGATGATCTGCAACTCGCCCTCGTCGGTGTCCACCTTGCAGACGCGCAGCTTGTCGGCATCGGGGTGTTTCTCGGCATGTTTCACATAGCCCAAGGTAAAATCCTTGAGCTTGTCGGCCGGGTTGATGACCTCTTCGACCTCGAGCCCGAGATCGGTCAGCGCCTCGACGATCTCATCAACCGAGGCGTCGGTGTCCAAGTGGTCTTTCAGCCAGGAGAGGGTGAATTTCATTTCTGTTTTCCTGTCCGGTAAGGCGGGCCAACCCGCCGAATTCTCTTGGGCAGCAGGGCAAGCCCCATGCTACTTCATCGTGACAAGCCACCATGCAGGTTGGGCATATCCAGCGCCGCAAACCCGTAGTGGCGCAGCCAGCGCAGGTCGCTATCAAAGAACGCCCGCAGATCCGGGATGCCGTATTTCAGCATCGCCAGACGGTCGATGCCGATGCCAAAGGCAAAGCCCTGATAGACCTCGGGGTCGATCCCGCCGGCGGCGATCACCTTGGGGTGGACCATGCCGCTGCCCAGAATCTCCATCCAGTCATCGCCCTCGCCGATCTTCAGCTGGCCGCCTTCCCAGGAACAGCGGATATCGACCTCGGCCGAGGGTTCGGTGAACGGGAAATGCGAGGCGCGGAAGCGCAGTTCGACGTCGTCGACCTCGAAGAACGCTTTGACGAATTCCTCCAGAACCCATTTCAGGTTTGCCATCGAGATATCCTTGTCGATGGCAAGGCCCTCGACCTGGTGGAACATCGGCGTGTGGGTCTGGTCATAATCGGCGCGATAGACGCCGCCCGGGCAGATCACGCGGATCGGCGCGCCCTGCTTCTCCATCGAGCGGATCTGCACCGGCGAGGTATGGGTGCGCAGCACATGCGGCGGGCGATTGTCGCCCGGCGCGCGGTGCATGTAGAATGTGTCCATCTCGGCCCGCGCCGGGTGATGGCCGGGGATGTTCAGCGCGTCGAAATTGTACCAGTCGGTCTCGATCCGGGGGCCTTCGGCGACGGAGAAGCCCAGCTCGGCAAAGATCGCGGTCAGTTCCTCGGTCGCCTGGCTGACCGGGTGGATCGAGCCCTGGCGGCGCGGGCGCGCGGGCAGCGTCACGTCCAACCACTCGGTCCGCAGACGTTCATCCAACGCGGCATCGGCCAATGCGGCCTTCTTGGCGGCCAGCGCCGAATTGATCTCGTCCTTCAGCGCGTTCAGCGCGGGGCCGGCGACCTGGCGTTCCTCGGGCGTCATTTTGCCCAGTTCGCGCATCTTCAGCGCCACTTCGCCCTTTTTGCCCACCGCGGCCACGCGGATCGCTTCCAGCGTGCTTTCGTCGCCTGCGTCAGCGATCTGACCCAGGTATTTTGCCTTAAGATCGTCCATGACGGTCCCCTGAATTCTGTTGCTGTCCTGCTATCACAGCAGCGCGCGAAAGCAAGAGGGCCGGGCCGCGCGATCAGGTCGCGCGCAGAACCGCTGCCTGTCGATCACACCGGACCGGGCGGATCGTGGGGCCATAGCCCTGCGGATGGGTCCGCAGGTCGGGGAACAGCGCAAACAGTTCGCGTGCGGCCTCCTGTTCCAGCCCCGAGAGCGCCTCCTGCCCCGGAAAGAAGCTCTCGGACACAAGACCCGAAGTGGTGACCAGCTGGTGCCGGTCGAAGAACAGGTGGACATAGCGGACGATGTCGCAGGGCTGCACGGTGACGGTGTCGCCGTTGACCAGCGACTTGGCCGGAACCAGAACCTCATCCTCGCCGAACAGAAGCTGGGCTTGCCAGCCGCCGACAAGAATGCGGTGCTGGGGCGAGACCAGAATGTCTGCCGTGGCGCCCAGAACACCCGCGCGGATGCGCACCGGCGCTAACCGGCCCACGCCGCGCACCGTGCGGCCGCCGATCCAGCGAACCCGGCAAGGGCCGTAATCGACGGTCAGGACAGTGTCGCCGGGCTGCAACGTCTCGATCCGGCGCGGCCCCTCGGGGGTATCCACCAGGGTTCCTGCCGTGAAACAGGCGGCCCCGGTATCCCCGGGCGACAAGGGACCATATGTCAGCGTGTCAGGATCGGGTTGGTTGAACTGCAGGGTCGTCGTGGTCTGGTTCGGCCCGACCAGCACCGGCAGGTTGACCGAGGTTTCCCCGGCCGCCAAGCCGTCAACCGCGACGATGTTCTGCGTGCCGCCACCGATGTCGTAGAAATCTATCACCTCACCCGTGGCGGTGTTGGTCAGCGCATAGGCTTCGTAGTTGGTCGGGCCGCCGCCGTCCGGATCGGTCAGGAAGATCGGGAAATCATCGGCCGAGATGACATAGACGATCTCGTTATTGTCGGGGTCGACGGTGACCTGAACGGAAGGATCGTTCAGCGGGATCTCGATCCCGACCTGCCCGTTCGCCTGATAGAAGGACACGGTGAAATCCGCCGGGTCTTCGTCCGGGCGAAGGGACACCTCCAGGAATTCGGACACGCCCGAATTCGCGGCATAGGCATTGGAATAATGCAACTCACTGATACGCGCCATGAAAGCACCACGACCGGAAAATCTGACCCGAATGTATCGCGCAAACGCCGCCGCCGAACAAGGCGCGATCCGGGAATGTGGCTAACAGGCCCCTAATTGCAACAGGTCGCGGTCAGTAGCTGTATTCGGGGTAGATCCGCGTCAGATCGCCCTGCCAGTCGCCGTGGTAATGCTCGAGCAGTTCGTCGGCCGGCACCTTGCCGGACTGGATGCTTTCCTTCAGCGCGTTCAGGAAATGGGTCTCGTCCGGGACGAGCCCGCCGGCACCCGGCCGCGCCCGGGCCTTCAGGCCGGAGTCGGCGATGGCCACCACCTCGCGCGCCAGATCGTGCATGTTGATGCCGCCGACCTGCGCCTGCAGCCCGTCCCGGGCCGCTGCGACGCGCAGCCCCTCGCGGGTTTCGGCGTCCCAGCCCTTGACCAGATCCCATGCGGCATCCAGCGCGGACTGGTCATAGGTCAGCCCCACCCAGAAAGCGGGCAGCGCGCACAGGCGGCGCCACGGGCCGCCGTCAGCCCCGCGCATTTCCATGAATTTCTTGATCCGCGCCTCGGGGAAGGCGGTGGTCAGGTGATCGGCCCAATCCGAAAGCGTTGGCGTCTCGCCCGGCAGCGCGGGCAACTTGCCCTGCAGGAAATCGCGGAACGACATGCCCAGCGCGTCTATATACTTGCCGTCGCGATAGACGAAATACATCGGCACATCCAAGGCATATTCCACGTAGCGCTCGAACCCGAAGCCGTCCTCGAACACGAAGGGCAGCATGCCGGTGCGCGCGTCATCCAGATGCCGCCAGATGTAGCTGCGCCAGCTTTTGTGGCCGTTGGGCTTGCCCTCGAAGAAGGGCGAGTTGGCAAACAGCGCGGTCGCCACCGGCTGCAGGGCCAGCGCCACGCGTAGCTTCTGCACCATGTCCGCCTCGGACCCGAAGTCGATGTTGACCTGAACCGTGCAGGTCCGGCGCATCATGGCGCGGCCCATGTCGCCGACCTTTTCCATGTAGTCGTTCATCAGGACATACCGGCCCTTGGGCATCAGCGGCATGTCCTCATGCTTCCAGATCGGTGCGGCGCCCAGCCCGATGAAGCCTACGCCGATCTTGTCGGCGATGTCCTTCACGTCGCGCAGATGCGCGTTCACTTCGTCGCAGGTCTCGTGGATGGTCTCCAGTGGCGCGCCCGACAGCTCCAGCTGCCCCCCCGGTTCCAGCGAGACGTTTGCTCCGTCCTTTTCCAGCCCGATCAGCTTGCCCGCCTCTTCCACGGGGGTCCAGCCATGCCCGTCGCGCAGCCCCTGCAGCACCGCCAGGATCGAGCGTTCGCCCTCATAGGGCAGCGGTTTCAGCGTGTCCTTGCAGTAGCCGAATTTCTCGTGCTCGGTCCCGATGCGCCATTCGCTTTTGGGTTTGCAGCCATCGGCCAGGTATTCGGCCAGTTGTTCGTGGCGTTCGATCGGCCCGCCGCCGGACTGAGGAATGGACATGAACCGTGCTCCGATCCTGATGTGTCGAGTCGTGGGGGTCAGTGGTGGTCGCAATCTCCCCCGGTGTCAATGCACCGTCAGTTCAACCGGATGTGCGCCGGGCGCGAGGGGTGGCGTTCCCAGATCACCACCGGATGCGACGCCCCGCCCTTGAGTTCCGACAGCATCCGCTCGGTCCGCAGCCCCGGCAGGGCCGAGAAAACGTCGAACAGTGCCTCGGCACCTTCGGCATTCACGGGAATGTGAAGCGGCGGCTGGCCGGGCTGCTGCAGCACCCAATGCGCGGGGCTGGCGGTGGGGTCCAGCGTCAGGCTCTCGATTTCGCGGGTGGCGACGATGCCGCCTTCCAGCGGCCCCAGATAGGCGATCTGCCCTTCATCCACAGACACCACGCCCGGCCCGCCCGCGCCCAGCCGAAAGCGGGCCCGCTGTACCCCGATCACGGCCAGCGCGATCGAGACCACCACAAGTACCCAGCCCAGCCAGCCCAGCAACCCGCCCGGACCGCCGATCCAGCTGAGGCCAAGGATCAGAACGAACCCGGCGGCCAGCACCTCGCGCCAGCGCCACAGGGCCAGTTTGGCTTCGGGACGGATGAAACTCATGACGCGGCCTCCATCTGATCGCTGAACAGGACCAGTGAAAAGGTCCCGGCAGGGGCAAACCCAATAGCAACATAAGCACGCACGGCGGCGTTTGAAGCCGCAAACAGAACGGCCTTGCGAACGCCGGTGGCCCGCGCCTCGGCCAGATGCAGGGCGACGGCGGTGCGGGCATAACCCCGACCGCGCAGCGCGGGCGGGGTGAACACGCCGCCGATCTGGACGATCTCGGGCAGCGTGGCATTGAAGCCTGTCATGCTGACGGGCAGGTCGTCGACCTTCAGCAGCCGGTGCGAGTCGCGCTGAATATATCCGTCGATGTCCTTCTGCGCAGCCTTGCGGGCCATGCCCGGGTCGGTGCCCAAAGATTCCAGATGATAGGCCTCGCGCCAGCGGATCAACAGGCTTCGGTCGCCATCCGACAGCGGCACCAGCCGTGCGTTTTCCGTTGGCGGAACGATCAGGTCGCGCAGATCCAGCGCAAAGGACGGTTCGTCCCGGTCCAGATGCGCGGCGCGGTCCTGCCATCCGGCCTGTCGCAGAAACCGGCGGGCTTGCGAAGCCTCGCCCGCCAGCCCCATGACCGTGCGGCCCCGGATCAGGTCCGCTGCCGCGGTCAGGTCGGCCTCGGGCAGATCAGGGCATTGCGGCAGGATCATGCCTTCGTTGGTGATGCCGAACACGCCGCGCAGCGGGTCGCCCAGCATCCACATGCTCATCGCGCGCGGCGCGGGTGCGTTCAGGCCGAACTCTCGCAGGTTGGCCAGCGCGAACATCGAGCTTTGCACATGATCCAGAAGAAACCGTTCGATCGCCGGAATGTCCTGTTGCTGCGCCGGACGCCACATCAGGACCAATCCCCCAGCGCCTGTTGCCACAGGGTCATCGCGGCCACCGCCGCCGTATCGGCCCGCAGGATGCGCGGCCCCAGGCTAACCACATGCGTGAACGGCAGATCCTTCAGCCGCTGGCGCTCGGTATTGGAGAACCCGCCCTCGGGGCCGATCAGGATGGCCCAGGGCCGGCCCTTGTCCTGCGCGGCGAGGCGCAGGGTCGACCCGGCCTCGGCCTCGTCGCAGAACATCAGTTGGCGGCCGTCGGGCCAGTTGTCCAACAGCTTATCCAGCCGTTGCAGGTCGCAGACTTCGGGCACGAAGGTGCCGCCGCATTGCTCGGCCGCCTCGACCGCATGGGCCTGCAGCCGGTCCTGCCGGATGCGTTCGGAATTGGTGAAGGCAGTCTGCACCGGCATGATCTTCGCGGCTCCCATCTCGGCCGCCTTTTCGACGATGAAATCGGTCCGGGCCTTCTTAATCGGGGCAAACAGCAGCCACAGGTCCGGCGGCAGTTGCAGTGGCCGGGTCTGTTCAAGACAGCTCAGAACACCGCCCCGCTTGCCCGCTTCGACCACCTGCGCCAGCCACTCGCCATCGCGGCCGTTGAACAGGGCCACCTGCCCGCCCACGGCCAGACGCATCACGCCGAACAGGTAATGGGCCTGCTCGCGCGTCAAAGGAACCGATTGCCCCGCACCCAAAGGGTGATCTACATACAGCCTGATCTTCGCACTCATGAGACCCTACATATGCAAGGCAATGCCCCAACACCAGACGGTCAGGTCGCCGACGCCGTTACCGGCAACTGGGTCGATACCCGCGCCCCGGCCTTTGCCCGCCCCTATCTGCGGCTGTCGCGCGCGGACCGGCCGATCGGGACGTGGCTGCTGCTGATTCCGTGCTGGTGGGGCCTGGCGCTGGCGATCCTTCATGACGGTCAGCCGCGGTGGGGCGACCTGTGGATTGCCGTTGGGTGCGCGGCCGGGGCCTTTCTGATGCGCGGCGCGGGCTGCACCTGGAATGACATCACCGACCGCAAGTTCGACGCGAAGGTTGAACGCACGCGCTCGCGGCCCATCCCCTCGGGTCAGGTCAGCGTGCGGCAGGCGGTGATCTGGATGGGCATCCAGTGCCTTCTGGCGCTGGCGATCCTGCTGACCTTCAACCAGGCGGCCATCGCGATGGGCGTCCTGTCGCTGCTGCCGGTGACGATCTACCCTTATGCCAAGCGCTTCACCTGGTGGCCGCAGGTGTTTCTGGGGCTGGCCTTCAACTGGGGCGCCCTGCTGGCCTGGGCGGCGCATCGCGGCACGGTCGAATGGCCCGCGATCCTGCTATACCTGTCAGGCATCGCCTGGACGCTGTTCTACGACACGATCTATGCCCACCAGGACGCCGAGGATGACGAGCTGATCGGCATCAAGTCCACCGCGCGCCTGTTCGGGACCGACACCGCGAAATGGCTGAAGTATTTCCTTGTGGCGACCGTGGCGCTAATGGGTCTGGCCATCGTCGAGGCCGCGCTGCCCAATTCCAGCGTGTTGGCGCTGGTCGTGGCCATTGGTGGACCTTGGGCAATGGGGTGGCACATGGCGTGGCAACTGCGCGGGCTGGACATCGAAGACAACGCGAAACTGCTGCAGCTGTTTCGCGCCAACCGGGACACCGGCCTTATTCCGCTCATCTTCCTTTGCGTCGCATTGCTCCTCTGATTGCACCTCGGTACCGGTGCCTGTAAGAGTCCCGCCCAATGGCCCGAGGAGATAAGAAACCGCTCATGCGCTTGCCGTATTTCCTGACATCAGCCCTGATCTTTGTCGTGTCGGCGGGGGTCTGTCTGCTGGCCGCCGGATTCGCGGTGACCAAGATCGAAGAAACCTCGGAAACTGCCGTTCGAAATGCACTGAGCATGCAGGGCCATGAGTGGGCCGAAGTGCAGGCGGATGGGCTGCGCGTTGTGCTGACCGGTACTGCCCCGGACGAGGCCACCCGATTCAACGCGCTGACAGCGGCCGGTACACAGGTCGACACCTCTCGGGTGATCGATGAGATGGACATTGCCCCGACGGCTGACCTGACTCCGCCCAAATTCTCGGCTGAAATTCTCCGGAACGACAGCGGCATTTCCGTGATCGGGTTGGTTCCGGCCAGCGTGGATCGCGACGCTCTGATGGACCGGCTGCAGAAGCTGGACCCGCAGGCGCGGGTGTCGGACCTGCTGGAAACTGCAGATTACAAGAAACCCAAAGGTTGGGACGACGCGATTTCCTATGCCATCCTTGCCCTGTCCAAGCTGCCGCGAGCCAAGATTTCCGCCAGCCCCGACCTGGTCAAGATCACTGCCATCGCCGACAGCCAGCAGGAAAAAGAACGGCTGGAACAGGAACTGACACGCGCCGCGCCGCCCAGCTTGCGCATCGGTCTGGCGATTTCGGCACCGCGCCCGGTGATCACTCCGTTCACCCTGCGCTATCTGATTTCGGAGGATGGCGGCCAGTTCGACGCCTGTTCGGCGCAGGATGAAAAGGCGCGCGACACCATTGTTGCCGCCGCGCAGGATGCCGGGCTGTCAGGGCCCTATACCTGCACAATCGGCCTGGGTGTGCCATCGCCCCGATGGGCGCAGGCCGCTGAACTGAGTATCCGGGCTCTGTCCGAGATCGGGCGAGGATCGGTCACGATGTCGGATGCCGACATCACGCTGATTGCTGAACCGAACACCAGCCCGGCCACCTTCGACAAGGTCGTGGGCGAGTTGGAAAACGCCCTGCCCGAAGTGTTTGCCCTGCACGCGGTTCTGCCTGAACCCGAAAACAACGAACAGGCCGGACCTGTGGAATTCACCGCCACCCGCAGCCCGGAAGGTCTGGTACAACTGCGCGGCCGTCTGGGCGATGATTTACAGCGCGACATGATCGACAGCTATGCCCGGGCTGCCTTTGGATCCGATCAGGTTCACAGTGCCGCCCGCGTGGTCGACCAGATGCCGCAGGACTGGCCCGTGCGCGTTCTGGCGGGGCTGGAATCCCTGTCCTGGCTGAACAACGGCGTGCTGACCGTAACGCCTGACAAGGTCGAGTTGACTGGCGTCAGCCACGATGAGGACGCCAAGGCACAGATCGCGGGCCTGCTGTCCGACAAGTTGGGCGATGCGCAGGACTTTGACCTTTCGATCACCTATCAGCCCCCGCCCGAACCCGAAGACGCGCTGCCAGACCCCGAGCAGTGTGAAAGTCGCATCGCCGAGGTTCAGGAAACCCGCAAGATCACGTTCGAGCCCGGGTCGGCTACGGTCTCGTCTGAATCCCGCGACAGTCTGAATCAGATTGCCGAAATCCTGCGCGAATGCGGACCGATCCGGATCGAAATCCAGGGTCATACCGACAGCCAGGGCCGTGAAGAGATGAACCAGCAGCTGAGCCAGTCACGCGCCCAGTCTATCCTGAACGAATTGCGCGCCCGTCGGGTGCCGACCAAAAGCTACTCGGCCGCAGGATATGGTGAGACGCAGCCGATTGCAGACAATGACACCGAAGACGGGCGCGAGAAAAACCGGCGCATCGAATTCCGCCTGATCCGGCCCGAGCCGGTCGCCAATCAGGAAACCGGTCTGGAAGCGTTGGAGACCCAGACAAGCGCAACCGAACCTGCGCCAACAGAAGAAGAAGCATCCGAAACGGATGCAGGGGACCAGTAAGTTGAACAGAACCGAATTCATCATCGCCACCGCCGTCATCCTGTTCGCCGCTTTCTGCATGGGCTGGTTCGCCAACTGGCTGGTGCACCGCCTGTCGCGCGTGCGCCAATCCGACGTGGCCGATCTGGACCGCATGAGCCAGGAGTTGCACGAGGCCGAGGAAACCCGCGATCAGGCGATCACCTATTTGCAGCAGCGTGAGGCCGAGCTGACCAACCAGCTGACCCAGACCGAGGCCGAGCTGGCCGCGGCTATGGACGGGCTGCGCGCTGCCCGCCAGGAAGCCGAGGAATTGCGCGGCCGGATCAACAACGCCGATTGAGGCTTACCAGCGCGACAGCGCGTCCTCGTCTTCGTCCTTGGCGGCAACCCAATCGGCCCCGGACGCGGTGATTTCCTTTTTCCAAAACGGGGCGCGGGATTTTAAGTAGTCCATCAGGTATTCGGCAGCCTCGAACGCATCCTTGCGGTGCGGGGCTGCCGTTGCGACCATCATGATCCGGTCACCCGGGGCCAGCCGCCCATGGCGATGGATCACCAGCACATCGCCCAGCGACCACCGGTTTTTGGCTTCCTCGGCAATCTTGGCGATGGCGCGTTCGGTCATGCCGGGATAATGCTCGATCTCCATGCAGGCCAGATCGGTCTGGGCCAGATCGCGCACGACGCCGGTAAAGGTGACGATAGCGCCATTGGCCGTGTCACCCGCGGCAAAGGCATTTGCCTCGGCCCCCAGATCGAACGGCTCTTGCTGCACCGAAATCCGCATCGCCCTAGCCGCCGGTCATGGGCGGGAAAAATGCCACTTCGCGGACGCCGGCCAGCGGCGCGTCGAAATCCGACAGTTCCTGATCCAGCGCGACCCGCAGGGCGGAGACGTCGGCAAAGGCCGCGGCATAGCGGTCTTCACGGGCGCTGAGTTCAGCCACCAGATCGGAGACCGTGGCCGCGGTGGTTTCGACCTTTTCCTTCGGCACGCCGATCCGCTCGCGGACCCAGGCGAAATACAAGACATCCATGCGTCAGCCCTCCTTCAGATGGGGCATGGCTTTACGTAGGTAGTCGTAGCCGGTGATCAATGTCAGCGTCGCCGCGATCCACAGCAACCACAACCCGATGCGGCCCGACCAGAACATGCCATCCAGCTTCCATTGCAGGCCCGAGATGTCCTCGACCTGGCCCGACAGGATCTGGTCGATCAGCGCGGCATCCATGCCGAAGGTGGACATGACGAAATAGTGCTCGAATATGCCCTGCGAAAACAGCACGGCGATCGCCACCATCTGCGCGGTCGTCTTCCATTTGGCCAGCTTGGTGACCTTGAGCGTTCCAGCCACGTCGCCCAGATACTCGCGCAGGCCCGAGACGAAGACCTCGCGGAACAGGATCACGGTGGCGGGCAGCACCAGCCAGGGCGTCCAGTGCTCGGTCGAATAGCCGACCAAGATCATCAGCGCGATCACCACCATCGCCTTGTCGGCGATCGGGTCCAGCATCGCGCCCATCTTGGTTTCCTGCTTCCACGCGCGCGCCAGATAGCCGTCGAACCAATCGGTTATGGCCGCCGACAGGAACAGGATCAGCGCGAACCAATCCGCGTAGGGCCGTGTGAAATACAGAAACATCACCGCCAGGCCGGGCGCGGCCAGTAGGCGCAGCAAAGTCAGAATATTCGGCAGGTTCCACTTCATGCGCTGGACCCTACAACCATGGCCGGGAACAGAAAAGACGGCACGACAAAAAACTGCCAAGAACACAGGTGTTTGGACCACGACAGGTCAGACCGTCGCAGGCGGAGGATCGACGACCGTTTCCCCCTTGGCGCGGCGCGAAGAACGGGTCAGGTTGCGCGGGTATCGGCACATCAGGAAAGATCCGCCCCGTGACCTCACATATCAGAACCGATGCGCGCGCCAATCTGATCGGCGGCGCCTGGATGATCGCGGCCATGGCCGGGTTCGCCCTGGAGGACGCGCTGTTGAAAAGTGCCGCCAAGGTGCTGCCCATCTGGCAGGTTCTGGTTCTGTTCGGACTGGGCGGGGCGTTGATTTTCGCCGGGGTCGCGTTGATTCAGGGGCGGCGGTTGCTGCACCCCGATGTCCTATCCAAGCCGATGAAGATCCGAGTGCTGTTCGAAGTCTTCGGCCGCCTGTTCTATGTGCTGGCCATCGCCCTGACGCCGCTGTCCTCGGCCACAGTGATCCTGCAGGCCACGCCGCTGGTCGTGGTGGCGGGTGCCGCGCTGTTTTTCGGGGAAACCGTCGGCTGGCGGCGCTGGAGTGCCATTCTGGTCGGACTGATCGGAGTGGTGATCATCATCCAGCCGACCGGAGACAGTTTCTCGGCCCTGTCCATTCTTGCGGTACTGGGAATGCTGGGCTTTGCCGGCCGCGATCTGGCCAGCCGCGCCGCCCCCGCCACGTTGGGCACCACCGTTCTTGGGTTTTATGGCTTTCTGTCAATTGTCGTCGCCGGTGGACTGTACCGGGCTTTCGAAGGCGCCGCCGCGGTGCCGGTGGACGCCCGAGCCGCCCTGCACCTGACTGGAGCCGTGGTGATGGGCGCGGTGGCCTATTCTTCGCTGATGCTGGCCATGCGGACGGGTGAAGTGTCGGCCGTAACTCCGTTTCGCTATACCCGCCTTCTGTTCGGCATCGGGCTGGGCGTGCTGATATTCGACGAGCATCTGGACCAGACCATGAGGCTGGGCAGCGCGCTGATCGTGGCCTCGGGGCTTTACATCCTGTGGCGCGGGCGCCAGCGGCCTCAGCCCTTTTCGTGAAAGAAATCATAGACCTTCTGCGCCAGACCGGCCGAGATCCCGTCCACCGCCTTCAGGTCAGCCAGATTGGCGCGGCTGACCGCCTTGGCGCTGCCGAAATGCGCCAGCAGGGCACGTTTGCGGGCCGCGCCCACGCCGGGGATTTCATCGAGCGGCGTCGCGCCCATCGCCTTGGCCCGTTTGGCGCGGTGGGTGCCGATGGCAAAGCGGTGCGCCTCGTCCCGTAGCCGCTGAATGAAATACAGAACCGGGTCGTTGCGTTTCAGGGCAAAGGGGCGCTGGCCGATGCGGTGGAACTCTTCCTTGCCGTGGTCGCGATCGACGCCCTTGGCGACACCGACCATGGGGATGTCCTCGACCCCGTGCGCCTGCATGATCTCGTGCACGGCACTCACCTGCCCTGCACCCCCATCGATCAGCAACAGATCGGGCCACAGGCCCTTGTCGCGGTCGGGGTCCTCTTTCAACAAGCGGCTGAAGCGGCGGGTCAGCACCTCTTTCATCATGCCGAAATCGTCGCCCGGCGTCAGGTCGTCGCCGCGAATGTTGAATTTGCGATAGGCGTTCTTCATGAACCCCTCGGGACTGGCCACGATCATCGCGCCCACCGCGTTAGTGCCCTGGATATGCGAGTTGTCGTAGACCTCGATCCGCTTGGGTGGCGCGTCCAGATCGAAGGCCTCGGCCAGACCGCGCAGCAGCTTGGCCTGCGTCGCGCTTTCCGACATGCGGCGGGCCAGCGCCTCGCGCGCGTTGCGCAGCGCGCCCGAGACCAGTTCCAGCTTTTCGCCCCGCTGCGGCACTAGGATCTCGACCTTGCGGCCGGCCTTTTCCGACAGGGCCTGCTGCATCAGATCCGCGTTTTCGATTCCGTCCGACAGGATCAGCTGCCGCGGCGGTTCCTTGTTGTCGTAGAACTGGCCCAGAAAGGCCTCCATCACCTCGGCCGGGGAGACGTCGGGGCCGACCCGCGGATAGAAATCGCGGTTGCCCCAGTTCTGATTGGCGCGGATGAAGAACACCTGAACACAGGCCTGACCGCTGTCCATATAAAGGCCGATCACATCCGCCTCGGCCACACCGCGCGGGTTGATGCCCTGCGCCGTCTGCACCTGCGTCAACGCGCGAATCCGGTCGCGTAGGGCGGCGGCGCGCTCGAACTCCATCGCGTCCGAGGCCTCTTGCATCTGCGCGGCCAGTTCCTCCTGGATCCGGGTCGAGCGTCCGGACAGGAACCGCTCGGCGTCACGCACGCTTTCGGCATAGTCGGCCTGCGAAATCATGCCCACGCACGGCCCCGAGCAGCGCTTGATCTGGTAGAGCAGGCAGGGCCGGGTGCGACTGTCGAACATCGAATCCGAGCAGTTCCGGAGCAGAAAGGCCTTCTGCAATTGGTTCAGCGTGCGGTTCACCGCGCCCGCGCTGGCGAAGGGGCCGAAATAGGCGCCCTTTTCCTTCTTGGCCCCGCGATGCTTCTTGATCTGCGGAAACGGGTGATCCTTGGCCACCAGAATGTTGGGAAAGCTTTTGTCGTCGCGCAGCAGGACGTTGTACTTGGGCTTGAGCTGCTTGATCAGGTTCTGCTCAAGCAGCAGCGCCTCGGTCTCGGTCCGGGTGGTCAGGAACATCATCGACGCGGTCGAGGCGATCATGCGCTCGATCCGGCCGGAATGTCCCGGGCGGGTGTAGTTCGACACCCGCGCCCGCAGGTTGCGCGCCTTACCGACATACAGAACCCGGCTGTCCGCATCCAGCATCCGGTACACGCCAGGCGAACTGTCCAGCGTCTTCACGTATTTCTGGATGCAGGCATAGCCGGTCGGCTGAGGCTGGGATTGAGGGGCGCTGTCGGCGGTCATGAGAGAGAGATACGATTCTCTGACCGTGGCTGCAATCTTGCGCGCCTCAGATCAAGAGAAAACAAATCCACGATTCTTGTGGATAACTGTGCGGACAACTTTCCCTGCACTGTGATTTTTCCTTGAATCCTTGTGTTTTCACTGCGTTGCACAATAAATAGGCACAATTTCAACACATTGATTATAAAAGATATTTTTATTCTCGTTTTACAAGTGTATGAAAAAAAAGACATTTTTGTAACGAACCTGTAACAGGATCGAGAGCGGTGCAAAACTTGCAGGGGCAATACCTATTCAAGGCCCACTACATCAGGCGTTTGCCAGCCCAGATGCTGGCCGCCATCAACGCACAAAAGCTGGCCCGTGACCGCATGTGCGTCCAGAAAATACCCAAGGGCCGCGTTGATATCCGACGGGTTTGCACCGCGTTCCAGGACCGTGTTTTCGCGTTGCGTCTTGAAGTGCTGGGGGCTTTGCCGATGTCCCTGCAGGGTTGGACCCGGCCCAATGGCATTGACGCGAATGGCCGGCGTCAGTGCCTGGGCCGCCGTCCGGGTCAATGCCCATAGCCCCATCTTGGCGATGGTGTAGGACATGAACTCAGGCGTCAGTTTGCGCACCCGCATGTCGACCATATTCACGATCAAGCCGGTCGCGACGGGTTCGTCATTCTCATCCATCTCGGGTTCCAGACCCTGGCTTGCCATGGCCTGCGTCAGCACGAAGGGCGCGCGCAGGTTGCTGTCCATGTGGCGATCCCAGCTTTGCCGGGTGGCAGTGCGGATGTTGTCGTATTCGAAGATCGACGCATTGTTGACCAGACAGGTGATCGGACCGCCCAGCGCCTCGGCCGCGCGCGGCAAAAGGGTCTGCACCTGATCCTCGTCCAGCAGATCGGCCTGCAGCGCCACGGCATTGCGGCCCATCGACTGGATCTCGGACACGGTCTCGGCAGCGGCAGCGCCCGAGGTTGCGTGATGCACGGCAACGTCCATGCCACGTTTCGCCAGGTACAACGCCATGGCCCGCCCCAGTCGAATGCCGGCGCCGGTCACCAGTGCTCGGGTCATGTAGGGGCTCCTTTCAGTCAGATCAGGCCAACAGGATCACGACGTATGTGACGTAAAGCAGCGTCAAGATGAACCCCCAGACCCGGGTGATGTCTTGCTTGAAGAAGACGAACGGGATCAGCAGCAGGGACGAGCCCAGCATGACCCAAAGATCGAATTGCAGGAATTCGGGGTCCACGGGGATGCGCCCGAACAGCGTGGCGATACCGACAATGCCCAGAAGGTTGAACATGTTCGAACCGATGACGTTGCCCAGAGCAACATCGGCCTGCCGGCGCAACGCGGCCATGACGGTGGTCGCAAGTTCGGGAAGCGAGGTTCCGACCGCGACCAGCGTCAGCCCGATCACCGTTTCACTGACCCCGTAGGTCCGCGCAATGATGGTCGCGTTGTCGACCAGAAGGTGCGCGCCCATCGGCAGGCCAATCAGCCCCAGCACCAGATACAGCGACACCTTCCAGTACGGCATGTCCGGGTCGGCCTCTTCCAGCGTTTCCAGGTCCTGCTCTTCCGAGCAGGAGTTGCGATGCGCGTGCGCTTCTCGGAAGGCGTTGAGCAGGATCAGAGCCAATCCCGCCAGCAGGATTGCCCCGCTGAACAGGTTGAATTCCCCGCAAAAGGCCAAACCGATGAACAGAACCGAGGCCAGCAACATGAAGATGTAGTTTCTGCGCGTGTTGCATTCGCTGCTGTGGATCGTGGCCAGCAAGGCCGGCAAACCCAAGACCAGCAGGATGTTGGCCGTGTTCGAACCGACGACATTGCCCAACGCGATACCGGGCGCATTTTCCTCGATGGCCTTGATGGCAATCAGAAGCTCGGGTGCCGAGGTGCCGAAGGCCACGATCGTCAGGCTGACGATTAGGGCGGGAACACCCAGACGCAGGCTGAGATTCACCGCACCCCGCACCAGCGCGTCACCGGCCAACAGCAGGATCAACAAGCCAAGACCGGAAAGCAGCCAGGCCGTCATCGACGCCCTCCTTGCTCACATTTGCAGGGGCCCTTGCCGATCCGGAATCGACCGCAGCGCGGACATTTCGCGGAGTTCAATCGCTGTTGGCCGGGAAAGCGCAGCTTTCCGAACATCGCCAGGACCCCCATGGCAACCAGAAACAGAATGACGACCTTGACGATCACGTCACATACCAAAGCGCGCGTAGGCCGCGCGCTCCTCGAGCAGGGAAATGGCGTCCTGCGCCATGTCCGTTCCGAAACGCGACCAGATCGGTCGGCGCAACCCGTAGCGCCGGAATTTGACCTTGTCGCCAAACACTTCCTGCATCCTTGGCTTCAGATGCGCGATGCCGTCGATCAGCCCAAGTTCATGCGCACGCCGCGCCAGCCAGATTTCACCGGTAAACAGATCGGCGGCCTCGTCCAAGCGACTGCCGCGCCGAGCTTTCACATAGGCAATGAAATTCTGGTGGATGTCCTCCAAAAGCCCCTTGAGACGCGCGACATCCTCTTCTTTCTCCGGAGAGAACGGGTCCAGCATCGATTTGGATTTCCCGGCGGTGTGCACGCGCCGCTCGATCCCCTGACGGGCCAGAAAAACATGGGCTCCGAACCCCGAGGAGATGACCCCGATCGACCCCAGAACCGAGCTGTCATCCGCCCAGATCTCGTCCGCCGAAGCCGCAAGCCAATAACCACCCGAGGCCGCCACGTCCTCGACAAAGGCATGGACTGGCACCTTGAACTCGTCGGCCAACCGTCGGATCCGCGCACCGATCAGCGAGCTTTGCACCGGCGATCCGCCCGGCGAATTGATCTCGAGCGCGACGGCGGCAGGTTTTCCCTTGCGGAAGGCTTTTTCCAGAACCGGTGCCAAAGAGGCATCGTTCAGCGAGGCTCGGCCAGCCATTCCAATGGCTCCGGACAGGCGAACGACAGCCACGGTTGGCTGCTTGTTGAGAAACGGCAGGCTGAGTTTCATGGGTGCCGATGTAGAGTGCGCCCGCCCCTTAAACAAGGGACCCCACCTGCCATGAACGTGACGTGAACCAAAATCCTGTTCAGCCACGGCAAAAATGCAACGCCCTAGCTGCGGATGCGCCACCCGGTTTTGAAGATCCAACCGATGACCGCCAGGCAGAAGCCGGTAAAGGCCAGGATCGCCAGAAGGCTAAGCAGAATGGGCACGTCCGAAAGCCCGTAAAACGACCAGCGAAAGCCCGAGATCAAATAGACCACCGGGTTGAACAACGAGATCGTCTGCCACACCGGCGGCAGCATCGAAATCGAGTAGAACGTGCCGCCCAGAAAGATCAGAGGCGTCACAACCAGCTGCGGTACCAACGACATCTGTTCGAAATTGCTGGCCCAGATCCCGATGATGAAGCCCAGCAGGGAAAAGCTGAGGCAGGACAGGATCAGAAAGGCGGCCATCGCGAAGGGGTGCTCGATGCGGATGTCCACGAAGAACGTGGCGGTGGTCAGGATCACCAATCCCACGAACAACGCCTTGGTCGCGGCGGCGCCCACATAGCCGATCACGATCTCGATGAAATTCACCGGAGCCGAGAGCAGTTCGTAGATCGTGCCCAGGAACTTGGGGAAATAGATGCCAAAGGACGCGTTCGAGATCGACAGCATCACCACCGACAGCATGATCAGCCCCGGCACGATGAAGGCACCGTAGGAGACGCCCTCGACCTCCTGGATACGGCTGCCTATGGCGGTGCCGAACACCACGAAGTACAGCGAGGTCGACAGAACCGGTGACAGGAAGCTCTGCGCGAGGGTACGGAAGAACCGGGCCATTTCGAACCGGTAGATGGCGGCGATGGCGGACCAGTTCATGCGGCATCTCCGGACACGAGGTTGACGAAAATCTCTTCCAGGCTCGATTGCCGGGTCTGCACGTCGCGCAACACCAGCCCCGCCTCGGCCACGTCATTCAGCAAAGTGGTGATGCCAGTGCGATCGGCATTGGTGTCGTAGGTATAGATCAGCGCATCGCCCTGCCCATTCAGCACCAGATTGTGGTGGGCCAAACTGCCGGGAATGTCCGAGATCTTGCGGGTCAGCATGACCTCGATCTGCTTCTTGCCCATCTGCGCCATCAAGGTGTTTTTGTCCTGCACCAGCATCAGTTCGCCCTTGTCGATCACACCGATCCGGTCGGCGATGGCTTCGGCCTCTTCGATGTAGTGGGTGGTCAGGATGATGGTGACACCGGCAGCCTTCAACTCGTCGACGATGGCCCACATGTCCTTGCGCAGTTCGACATCCACGCCGGCGGTGGGTTCATCCAGAAACAGCACCCGCGGCTCGTGCGCCAGCGCCTTGGCGATCAGAACCCGCCGCTTCATGCCGCCTGACAGTTCCTTGATCGCGTTCTTGCGCTTGTCCCACAGCGACAACTTGCGCAGGATCTCTTCGATCCGGGCACTGTCCTGCCCATAGCCGAACAGACCGCGCGAAAACCGTACGGTGTTCCAGACCTTCTCGAACGGCTCCAGCGCAATTTCCTGCGGCACGAGGCCAATCATGCGCCGGGCTGCACGAAAGTCCGTGAGGATGTCGTGCCCCCCTACGGTGACAGTCCCAGACGTGGGCGTGGTAATCCCGCAAACCGTCGAGATCAGGGTTGTCTTTCCCGCTCCGTTCGGGCCGAGCAGGGCCAGGATCTCGCCCTCTTCAATGTCCAGCGATACGCCTTTCAGCGCTTCGAACCCGCCGGCATAGGTTTTGCGCAGATCCTTGATCGAAAGAATTGTCGTCATGCGTTTTCCCAGTTCTGGCCGGGACAGTATCGCGGCAGAGGATTGCCGAACAGACCAAATCCGCACAGTCCTCTGCGCGCAAACGCAGGTTTCACTCGCGCCCGGTCAGGCGGCCCAGCCAGCCTTTCTTTTCCCCCTCGGGGTTGCCTTCGCTGTCCTCTTCCGGCGCTGCAGGGCCTTCGAAATGCTGCTGAAGGTTCGAGAAGAACTGGTCAGCCATCTTTTTGGCAAAGCCGTCGATCAACCGGCTGCCAAGCTGCGCCAGCTTACCGCCAACCTTGGCATCCACGTCATAGGCCAGAAGCGTTCCACCGCTGTCACTGGAGCTGAACGTGACACTGGCGCTGCCCTTTGCAAAACCCGCGGCCCCGCCTTTGCCCTCACCCGCGATGGTCAGGCTTTGACCCTCAACCATATCGGACATCGTGACGGTGCCTTTGAACGTGGCCTTTACTGGCCCCACCTTCTGCACCACGGTCGCCTCGTAACCGTCCGTCGGATTGCCCGAGACCTCTTGCGCACCGGGTACGCAGGCTTTCAGCACCTCGGGGTCCAGAAGGGCCGCATAGACATCGGACGGCGCCGCCTGAATTTCACGTGTGTCACTCATTTGCATGGGACCACCCCCCTTTTTTGAAATGCCTGATATTCGACCAAAGACCTATCCACGAACTGCCGTTGCGGCAACCGTGTTCCACACATTATCCGCCGCCCCCGGAATCCTGGGCCCGCATGTCGGCAATCCGTTTCTGCACCAGTTCCAGATGCAGACGGGCATCATACTGCCCTTGCCTGTAGGCCGCTGGCAGCCGTAGGTCCGCCAGCTTTTCGTCCAGCACCTGCAACTGTCCCTGCATCCGCACGAGGTCTTCCGCGGAAGGGTTGTCGGCCAGGTCCTGTTCGATCAGACGAATTTCCGGGTAGTGCTGCCAAACACGCCATCGTTGGAAATAGGCGTAGATGCGCGGCAACAACCGGACCAGTGGAAGGACGATGAAAAAGAACGGCAGGAACAGAAGGAAAACCCGATTGACCTGCGCCGCCACCCAATAAGGCAACCAATCATGCCACGTGGATGGCCCTTCAAGTATCAGCTGCCGCGCAGTGTTGTTGAGGGGCAATGCGGTCCCTTCGATCCCCGGAAAGGCCCCGGGGTCATTGATGATGCCCTGAGCCTCGTGCAGGGCGATCGCCGCCATCGTCAGCCGGTTGACCAACGCCGGATGCAGTCCCGGCCGCACGACCAGTCGCGCCTCGAGAGCGATCAGATCTACCGGGCGCGGCGGTAGAACCGGGTTCAGCGACATGCCTCCGGTCGGTACGGTCACCACAGTGGCATAGGACAAACGACGTGAAATCGCCTCGACATGTTCAAGGTTCAGCACCTTCAGTCCCGGCACCTCGTAGGCGGCCAGCAGGTAGGGGGCTTCGATCGGGGCGACAAAGACGGCGATGTCCAACGTTCCGTCCAACAAGGCGTCGGCCGCCTGGTCATAGGGCAGTGCAACATGCACGTTATCCTCTTGGGCCAGCCCGACCGCGCGCTCGAAGTCGCGGAATGCGTCCGCGGTGCCGGACCCGGGCGCACCGCTGTTGATGCTCAACCCACGCCATAACGCGGGATTGGGCGGAATCCACGCATCCTCGCGCGCCATGAAAATCATCGGCTCGAAAAACACGGTCCCGATGGCCTGCGCCCGATCCGGGTCAACTTCGATGCCGCCCTGCAAGAAGGCCACATCCACAGCCCCGTCTTCCAGGAGACGCGCATTTTCGACCGACCCTGCGGTTTCGACGATCTCGAGCCGAATGTCATCCTCGGCAAGGACATCGGAATAGTCCTGCGCCACTTCGATATAGGCGCCACCCGCCGGTCCGGCTGCCATGCGCAGGTCGCCGGGCGGGTGCAGCAGAAGGATGATTGCCACCAGAACCGCCAAGACCATGGCGGCACTGATCGTGATCCAAAGACGCATCCTACCCCTCGCTGATCCACCCCGGACAGCACGCTACGCCGCTGGCCCCAAGCTGACAAGTATTCCGATGTGTTTGTTGGTTTTTCCCGTTCCGGATCAGACCGATGCCAGACGCCGCGTCGCTGCCGGTCGGTCTTGCATTCCGGCTGGGCCCCGGCCAGCATCGCCGCGAGGGAGTGCTGCTCATGCTGAACGGAATCCGTGTTGTCGAAATCGAGGGTCTCGGCCCCGGCCCGTTCGCCGCCATGCTGCTGGCGGATCTGGGGGCCGACGTCGTGACCATCCACCGCAAGGGGGGCGCCGTCACACCCGGCATGCCGGACCGATCCGTGCTGGACCGGGGCAAGCGCTCGATCGCGCTCGACCTCAAGGACCCCGACGACCTCGAAACCGCTCGGCGCCTGATCGCAACCGCCGATGCTTTGATCGAGGGCTTCCGCCCCGGCGTGATGGAGAAGCTGGGTCTGGGGCCCGAAGCCTGCCACGCCCTGAACCCGGCGCTGGTCTATGGCCGGATGACCGGCTGGGGCCAGGACAGCCCGCTTGCCGATACCGCAGGACATGATCTGAACTACATCGCCCTGTCCGGAGCGCTTTGGTACGCCTCACCACCCGGCATCGAGCCGATGACCCCCGCCACGCTGGTCGGCGATATCGGCGGCGGCGCGATGTATCTGGTCACCGGCATTCTGGCCGGGCTGCTGAACGCGCGCGCAACCGGCACGGGCACGGTGGTCGACGCCGCCATCTACGACGGCTCGGCCCACATGATGAACCTGCTGATGAGCCTGCGCCAGACAGGCAACCTGTCCAACACGCGCGGCAAGAGCCTGCTGGACGGCCCGCACTGGAGCCGTACATACGCCTGCGCGGATGGCGGCTTTGTTTCGGTCCAATGCCTCGAACCGAAATTCTATGCCCAATTCCTGGAAATCCTGGGCCTGTCCCAAGACCCGGCGTTCCAGCAACAATACGACAGCACGCTCTGGCCAGATTTGACCCTGCACCTGGCGGAAGTCTTCGCAACCAAGCCGCGCGACCATTGGGCCAAACTGTTCGAAGGATCAGACGCCTGCGTCGCCCCGGTGCTCAGCCCCGACGAGGCCGCAACCCATCCGATGAACACCGCCCGCCAAACCTGGCGAGAAACAGACGGCGCACTGCAGGCCGCGGCCGCCCCGCGCTTCTCCACCCATCAATGGCAGCCGAGACCCAGCCCGACCCGCGGCCAACACACGACCGATATTCTGATCGAACTCCAAGGCTCCAAAAAGACCTGACGCACCCTTCATCTGGCCAACGGCCAAGAGGGGGCTGGCCCCCTCGCACGCCGCCTACCCGCCGCGGACCGTGTCGATCATCAACCGCACATTTTCCGGGTCGGCATCCGGCGTGATCCCGTGACCCAGATTGAAGATATGCGGCCCCTTGGAAAAGGCGCGCAGGATGCGGCGGGTCTCATCCACCAGCGCCTGTCCACCGGTGACCATGTGAGACGAGGCCAGGTTGCCTTGCACGCAGCCATCCACCTGCACATGTTCGGCGGCCCATTCCGGCGCAACCGAGTTGTCCAGCGCCACGCAATCGACACCGGTGGCCTTCGCGAAACCGACATAGCCCTCGCCCGCCTCGCGCGGGAAACCGATGACCGGAATGCCCGGGTGGCGTTCCTTGAGCGCCTGAGTGATGATCCGGCACGGCTCGACCGCGTATTTGTTGAAAGCCTCGCCTTTCAGCGATCCAGCCCAGCTGTCGAAGATCTTGACCACCTCGGCCCCCGCTTCGATCTGAGCCGACAGATATTCGATCGTGGCCGCAGTGATCCGGTCCAGCAACGCCTCGAACAGCGCGGTGTTTTCCTCACGCAGGGCGTGGGCGGGGCCCTGATCAGGGGTGCCACGCCCGGCGATCATATAGGTCGCAACGGTCCACGGGGCGCCGGCAAAGCCAATCAGAGTCGTCTCGGACGGCAACTCGCGCGACAGGATGCGCACGGTTTCATAGACGGGTGACAGTGTCTCGTGAATCGCATCAACTGGTTTCAGTGCATCGAAATCCGATTGCTGCGTGATCGTTGACAGGCGCGGCCCTTCGCCGGTGACGAACCAAAGATCGACGCCCAGCGCCTGCGGCACCAGCAGGATGTCGGCAAAAAGGATCGCGGCATCGAACCCATAGCGGCGGATCGGCTGCAGCGTCACCTCCGCCGCCAGATCGGGGGTGTAGCACAGCGACAGGAAATCGCCCGCCTGTTCCCGCGTCGCGCGGTATTCCGGCAGATAGCGTCCGGCCTGTCGCATCATCCAGATCGGCGGCGTGTCCAGTACCTCGCCCGCCAGCGCCCGCAGCAGTTTTTTGTTCTCGGCCATGTCAGCCCCCACTATTCCGGTTCGCGCAACGGGTCCGCCTTCAGCGGCAAAATGTCAAGCGCGGCCCCCATTGTCAGGGCAATGTGACGCGACTAAAGCTGTGCCCATGACTTTGAACCTGCCCACCCCCGCATCGCCGCTGAAGATCGGCACCCGTGGTTCGCCGCTGGCGCTGGCCCAGGCCCATGAAACCCGTCAGCGGCTGTGTGATGCTTTTGACCTGCCGGAACAGGCGCTCGAGATCGTGGTGATCAAGACCACCGGCGACAACCGAGCCATGATCGACGCGGACCGCCCGTTGAAAGAGATTGGCAACAAGGGCCTGTTCACCAAGGAAATCGAAGAAGCGATGCTGGGTGGGGACATCGACATCGCCGTGCACTCGACGAAGGACATGCCCGTCGAACAGCCGCAGGGGCTGGTGCTGGACACGTTCCTGCCGCGCGAGGACGTGCGCGATGCCTTCATCTCGCCCCGCCTCAACTCGATCCATGACCTGCCCGAAGGCGCGGTCGTCGGCACCTCGTCGCTGCGGCGGCGGGCACAATTGCTGCACCGCCGGCCCGATCTGAACGTGGTCGAGTTCCGGGGCAACGTACAGACCCGACTGAAGAAGCTGGCCGATGGTGTGGCCGAATGCACGTTCCTAGCCATGGCCGGCATCCGCCGCCTGAACATACGGGACGTGCCTGCCACCGCGATCTCGCCCGACGACATGCTGCCGGCCATCGCGCAAGGCACGATCGGCATCGAACGCCGCGCGGACGACCACAGGGCCGCCGAGATGCTGGAGGCCATTCATCACTCTGAAACGGCCTGTCGTTTGGCGGCCGAGCGCACGTTGCTGGCCGCGCTGGATGGGTCTTGCGAAACTCCGATTGCCGGTCTGGCCGAACTTGCCGATGGGCAGTTGCGCCTACGCGGCGAAGTTCTGCGCCCGGACGGATCGGATGCCATCAGTGAGAGCGAGACCGGTTCGACGGAGGACGCAGCGGAAATGGGCCGGACCATGGCGGCAAAACTGCTGCACCGTGCCGGGCCCGGATTCTTCGAGTGGAGAAATATGTAAAAAAGTTTCTGCGAATGTGAACTGCTTCACTGTCGCCCCGGTTGAAATCGGGCATCAATGTGTCATCCCGATTGGGAATGTGGATCAGTCTCGAATGTATCGAAGTTTTAGTTCGTGATTTTGTAGATAGTATTCGAGGGGGCGAGACTGAGAACCCTGTCCGATCGAAACGGGTCGTGCTTTTGAAAAAAGGCGCGGCCCGTTTTGACTCTGCGGCCCGCAATGGGTCCCTGTCATCCGGGAAACCGGTGCACGTTGCCATGATGACTGAACATCGCCTGGCCCGAGCGGATGTCGAACCGGAAATCAGCCGACCGTCCCGGCAAGGCCGCATAGAACGCGCGCAGGCCCGGTTCGACCAAGCCCGCTTGGGCGCTGCAGGCTTCGCTCAACCGCTGTATTTCGTCGTGAGCCCGCCGTGCACGTATCGCAATGATCAGATCCTGATGCATCTCCTGCAGCTTCCGGAAATCCGCGCTATGGGCCAACGCGCTGTCACCGACCAATGCAAAAATCGGCTCCAGTTCGGTCTTGCCTTTCAGATGAACAAGCCCTGCTTCGAGCATCGCGAGATCGGCGCCAGCGGCCTTTGAGACTGAGCTTGAGATCAGGATGTCATATTCGACCTGGCGGCAACTCTGCTCGATTCGAGCGGCGACGTTGACCACATCTCCGATCACCGTGTAGTTGAATCGCCGCCGCGAGCCGATGTTGCCGACACAGGCCATTCCCGTGGCGCATCCTGTCGCCAATGCGATCGGAGGATGCCCGCGCATCGTGTCCGATGCGTTGAATTCGGCCAGAGCTCGCCGCATCTGCAGCGCAGCCTGCGCCGCCAGAAGCGGGTGCCGCTCCACCGGAACCGGCGCGTTCCAGAACGCCATGACCGCATCCCCGATGAATTTGTCGATGGTGCCTTTTTCGTGCAGGATCCGGTCTCCGATGACCGAGAACAGTTCATTGAGCAGCGCAACCAGGTCCGTGGCCGACACCCGCTCGGACAACGGTGTAAACCCGCGAATGTCCGAGAACATGACCGTGATTTCCTGCGTTTCACCACCCAGTTGCAGTTCGTGCCCGGTTGCGTCCATCTCGTCCAGGATCTCTGGCGCGACATAGTGCGAGAAGATCCGCCGGATCACCCGCTTTTCCCGCTCGGTCGATATGAACAGATAACCGGACAACAGCCCGAAATTGGCCATCCCGCCGGCAAGCGGGAAGGTTGCATCGAACAGCACGGACTGGTTCTGAAACGCCAACCAACTGACCCCGACAACCACGGCCGCCGCGATGCCGCCTGCCATGAACGAGGCAACGGCCCCGAAACTGGACATGACGACCGTGACGACGACTCCAAGGATGATGAAAGCCAGAAGTTCGAGGGCGGCGGTGACATCCGACCGGGTCAGCATGTCGCCCAGCAGCGCCTGCTCGATGACTTGGGCGTGGATGGAGACGCCTGGAACGGACTCTCCCAACGCAGTCTGATGCATGTCGAACAGACCTGCCGCCGACGTTCCGATCAATACGATCCGACCTTCGATCTGGCTGCGCAGAACCGGATCATCTGCGGATTGCAGTATGTCATTGGCCGACAGGTAGAGCCCGGGATCATCCGGTCTGTACCTGACCCAGACCTCTCCGTTTTCCGTTGTGGGCAGGACCAGACCCGCCAATTCGACCGAAAGCACGATGCCGGCCTCGCCCTGAGCCCCTTCGATGAAGATCACCGGCTCGCCCGTCGCGACCCTCAGAGCCTCCAGCCCAAGTCCGGGCAGAACACCGCTTGGCCCCTGCCACAACACCGGAACCCGACGCACCACGCCCGTGCCGCCCAAAGGTGAAACATTCACACCGCCGATCCCGGTTGCATCCCGGTCCAGCGGTGGCGCCAGCGGAGTCCAGTGGGGCACGGACACCAGCCCGGCGGCCGGGTTTTCGCCGATCTCCACGATCCCGGCCTTCGGGGCAATGTCCTGATCCCCTCCGGTCAATCGCGCCGCCACACCCATCACGACGGGCCAGTTCGAAACCTCGGCCCCGAACAAGATGTCATTGTCCAGCTGGGCGGCTTCCTTTTTGGCGCTGAGAATGTCAGCTAGGGCCGGATCACTCAGCAGCCGCGACGGTGAGTACCGATCGGGCTCGGCGAACAACATGTCAAAAGCGATTGAAGCGGCGCCATACTCGCCCAAACGCTCGACCATCTGCGTCAACAGGGTCCGGGGCCAGGGCCATTGGCCCCAATTCTCGAGCGACGTTTCGTCGATATCGACGACCCGGACCGGCAAATCGGGATCGAAGGCGCGCGGGGACAACCGCTGCAACACGTCGAAAAAGATCAGCCGGGACATGCGGACCGGATAAGGGTCCAGTACCCGCAGCAGACAACCAAACAGGATCAGACCCAAGCCCACCAGCCGAAAAGCACGGCGCCGTCCAGCTTTCTCGTGCTGCCTGACGCTCACGTCAACCTCTGCTCGCCGGCAACGACATGGACAACGCTCTAGCCATCGCCGCCGGACCCAAAGACACCGCCGCCAGCATCCCGCCGATCATCGACAGTTTCGGGCCGGTCGCCCGGCCTGTCGAACTGCCCAACCGGATCCGGTTGTTCGGGCGGCGCGGCAACCGCTGCCTTGACCTGCCTCTGCGGTGGTGCGGACCGGCGCGGTTCGGGCGCGTCCGATTTTGCGCGCGGCGCAGGTTGGGATTCACCCGAGCAACCTTCGACATCCACCTGCAAAGGCGGTTTGAGGTCTTTCTGCGACTGAATGAAAGGAAAACCGCTGACCACGGCCTTGTCATACATCGCCTGATCGACCGGTCGCCCGACCGCACCGCGCTGGCTGGTTGCATACAAGCTGCAAATCCGGCCAGTCGATCGGCAAGAGCCGCCGAGGCCACACATCTGAACCGTGCCGTGCAGCACGAGCATCGCGCTTTGGTTTCCCGGCGCGATCCACATGTCAAATACCGTGCCCCGCACCGCCATGGTGGCCGTCGGCGTCTTGATGGAGTAGGCGCGTTTCCTGCTTTTGCCTGAGATGAACCGGAAGCTTCCGCCCAGCGCCTCGACCGCAAAGCTCTTGGCCTTGCGGTTGCCGCGCAACATCTTCACGTCCAGAACCATCCGTGCATTGGGACCAACCGCGATCTTCGTGTCATCCACAAAGACAAGCTGAACCACGCCATTCGCATCCGTGACGATCGAGTCGCCGGACAACACCTCCATCCCATTACGCAGGGGCAGCGTTTTGCCGCCACGGGTCACGTCCGCCCCCTGTTTCACGCTGATTACGGTTCCGATATTTGCCCAACTGAGGGCAGGAACGCAAAGAACGAAAAAACCAACCAGAACAATCTTCAACCAAGCCAAAATGCCAGCCCTTCCCCCAAAGGTTACTGTCGAGCGCGGATGCGCTCACTGCCCGGCCAGCCTCTGAAACTGTTTTTTGGATCAATCAAAATGAATTAAATCTTAGCAAATATGCATCCATTGGCATGTAATTGGCAAGTTTTCTGTTCTTATGCCTGTTCGGCGGAGAAGCTGAGCCGCCGAGTTTAGTCAAAATAAACGGCCTTTTCTGCAGGTCAAACCACCTGACACTGGTGATCCAAAAGAGCGCGCTCCAACGCCAAAGGCAGGCAACCTCTCCAATTGGTTCAGCCGTTTGCGACACCCATCATTTTGCAGATGCAGTTCCCCACCGCACCTGGCTCGCCATAATTTTTGTGTCCGATTACGTACTCTGACCGCGCGTGCATTCTCAGGCCAACCGACGTTGGGACAGCGAAACCAAATCGAAGCAGAACGCGAATCCACGCCTAGTTCTTGAAAATCCAACAGCAAGACATGGTGACCACGCCTTAGCCCAAGCGGGTGCAGACCTAAGCGATTCCAAGCGTTTTCAAGGGCTTCGCCCAATCCGGCAAAAATTTCCGGTGGCGCAGGAATTGGCCTTGTATTTCCGTCGCTTGCACGGCTATACCCGTCGGCGGAGACGTGGCCGAGTGGTCGAAGGCGCTCCCCTGCTAAGGGAGTAGGCGGGAAACCGTCTCGAGGGTTCGAATCCCTTCGTCTCCGCCATTACCCATTGATACGGCTAAGATAGTGAAGGGCTTGCTTGCAAGTTCTACACTTTTGCTGCGCGCCTTCGCCGGTGCTCCGCCAGCTTCAAGCACCGTTTGGCTGGTGATCCGGCCATGCAGGCGGCACCGGAAACGTCAAAACCTGTCAAACCGTCGTCTTCGGCCAGCGCGGCGCGCAATCGTCCGATCAGGTCAGGCCCGGGGCGCACGGCTGCACCCTTGGATCGGCAAGATAGGCAAACCGAGATGTGATGTGTTGATTGTCGGTTCATTTCGCCCTCCGCGAAATCGCGGGCCGGACAGGGAACCAGTCATGTCAGCGGCGTAAGCCGAAAATGCCATCTTGGCCTCCTTCCGAGACACCCCGCCCGGGTTGAGTTGCGTTTGATGATGGCAGGTCTCCTGACTCGCGGTGTATGGCTTGCCCCGCCTTCCCAGACCTATCGGCCCAGTGGCATCCGGGGGTCGCACACCGCCTACAGTTGCGGGGGCAGTCACGGAATTGGCGTCAGAACGGCGCCGCACCGTATTCCCTTTTACCCGACCGCCAAAACGATCGGGAACCATCAGCGCCAATCTCATCAATGAATCGGGCTGCACTGTCAACGACGTTCTGAGCGGCTGCGTGATCGAGGAATCCAAGCGCCCGTTCAGCACCAGCTGAGCGATAGGCCGTGCAGCGAACTACGGTGTTTCAACCAAGTGGATTCGGATAGCCCGGAAGGTCCGGAGATGCAGCGGCGCAAGCGGGTAGATTGCAAAACCTTTGTGAGCGACCTCGCCTTTTCCCTTTGAATGCAGTAGCCTGTCGTTGGCAAGCGTACGAAATTTACGCGCGGAAAAATCATTGATTTATCCTGTGATTGATTCAAAAATACGAATTCGACACAACTTTAGCTTTACCTCCGTTGTTGTCGCTGTCGCCCGTTTCGTCGGGCCCTTCCGGCTGCTGGAGTGAGTGCTGGCGGTCGGAAGGCATTTCACGAAGATCAGCGTTGGGAGGACGCGGTGCCCGGACTTAACGTACGATCCCTCCCTCGAAAGTTCGCACCGGCTTTTGCCCATGACGTCATTGCGTCAGCACGCTTTGTTCACGGTCCCGGGGATCAGCAGAAATCCTGTCTGCCAGCCACGTCATTGGCGACAGACTTTTTTGGAACGGGAATTACCAGACCGGGGTATGCTCGAATGACTGCATAGACGTGAGAGCGCGAAAAAGAGGCCACCTATTCCACATGTATCGACAAACCCAAGAGGAGAAGAAAGTGATTAACAAAGTCATGATGATTTCAGGCGCGACGTGTTTCGCACTACTATCGGCCTGTGACGATACGAGCACGTCAAGTGCATCCGCCGAACTGACGCCCGCTCAACAGGCGTGTCTGCGAGACGTGGCCAAAACAACAAACAATTCGCAGGTGGTCGTGCTCTCATCCGCGTTCAGCGAGGCTGGAACACAAGTCACCGTTGGGGTTGGAGAGGATCGGGCTCCGTGGAATTGTATTGCCTACAGTGATGGCGCGACAGCCGGTATTGAGTTCCTGGGCGACGAAGGCGCGTTGTGACCGGTTTGATGCGTAGCCGAAATCGGCTGCGCAGCGCTGGCTTGATACTCTGAGGTCCGGCATGGTCTGCAGAATAACCATCATCGCGTTTGCGACCCTTTACCTGTTGGCGTTGTTTGCGTTCCTGACCGGTACCTTTGGCTGGTTCGGACAGGAACGAGACCCGTTGTCCGGCGTGTTCCTTTTGCCGCTGGGACTGCCCTGGGTACTTGCCGTGGACTTTTTCTCAGAGTCGGCCAAACCGTGGCTCGCGGCAACTGCACCGGTGCTCAACCTGTTGGCACTGGTTTTGATATGCAGATGGGCACGCGGTTTGCGCCAGGAATGAAGGCGGAACTCTTTCCCGCAAAATTGGAGGAAAACATGGGAAAAGTGATCTTGGGGCTTGTGATCGGGCTCATCCTCGGCGTGGTTGGAGCGATGACCTTGGGCGGCGGGGCCGCGATGGGTGTCGGCGTTGCGACAGGCTTGTCCGCCGGTGTGTGCACCACATTGAAGGGAGCCCAGGCCGAGAACCTGATCACCGCCGAGCAAGCAGATCAGATCCTCAATCGCGTGAATTCCGAAATGGCGTCATTGCAAGGAATTGAAACGACTGACGAGATCGTCGGCAGCGCACAGGCATGCGACGAGTTTCTGGCAGAGTTGCGGGAAGCGCAGTGAGGTTTCTGCTCACCGGAAACATAACATTTACGATAGACCGACAGAGGACCTGCTTATGAAACGCAGTTTTTTGAACCTTCTAACTCCCGCCCTTGCGATCAGCGGAACAGCCGCCCTGGCCATGTCAGACGCCGACGACGCGTGTATCGACCATCTGCGGCAGGTCGGTGGACCGGACGGCCAATCCGGCACGATCGAAAGCTCACAGTTCTCGGAAGCCGGCACGCTCGTCATGCTGCGTGACGCGGGCGGAACACTTTGGCGCTGCATTGCGTACAAGGACGGAAGCATTGGCGAGATGTCGGTTGTCGAGGCGATGGACGATGGTGGCGGAGCCATGGACGGCGCTGCCGGGTCGACAGGTAGCCAGCGCGTAAAATTCGATGCCGGGTCCACCGGCGCCGAGCTCGTCGGCCAACTCGCGCCAGGGGAATCGCAGCAATACGTTCTTGGCGCGAAGAACGAACAGTTTCTTTACGTCCGCGTTGCTCCGCGAAATGGCTCTTTGGACTACGTCATTCGCAACCCCGATGGGTCGGAACTGTTGGGATTAATGTCTGCGGACAAGGAGTATCGCGGACAGCTGTGGCAATCCGGCGATCATGTTGTCGAGGTCATCAACCGCGGCAACTCTGCCGTCGACTACAACGTCATTTTTGGAATTGAGTAGGTGATCGACCTGAAACCCTGAACCGCATTTCCAAAACAATCAGGAAGAACAGATGAAATCCAAGATCCTATTGGTGATCGGCGCGGTCAGTGCCTCTGTGCTTGCAGGATGCGACGAAAGTGGCGGATCAGTGGACGCAAGTGCACCGGTTGTGGGCAGCTCCAGCGATCTTTCGTCATTTGAAGGGGCAAGAGCAGGTCAGGCTGAAATGGGCATTCAAAGTCTCGGGTTTGAACTCATCCGAAGCGAAGGGCTGACCTCGTACTGGTTCAACAAGGAGACCGGTGCTTGTGCTCGGATCACGACATCTGAGGGAAGATACTCGGACGTAGCGATGCTGCCGTCAGGTGACTGCTGACACGCATTCATCAATCCCAAATCTGCAAAAAGGAGCTTCAACTTGCATTTCGATCTGGCACATGCGGCAGTTATCGTTGTCGCCTTGATCATCACCAACCTGGCGTTGAAATCGGCCGGCGTGATCAACGAAGAAAACAAACACCAATGGAACTGGAAAGCTTTTCTGGCCTACTTCGTGGTCATATTTATCATCAATCTGGTGTGGCCGATCTAAGGCTTCAGGGCGGCAAGCCAACCGCCGATCTGACCTGGTTACCGTGAACGCGCCTCTCGGCGGGACTGCCGGCAGGAAAAGCGTGAGCATCGCTGGCTGAAAACAGAAAGGAATACGCATGCGGTTTTTGACGTCCCTCATATTCATCGGTGTTCTGGCAACCGCGGCGAATTCTGACGTCACCAGTCGAAACGGTGGCCCAAGCAACAGCCAGATGCTTTCTAAGGGCAGCGACGGAGGCGTCGATGGCATCGCTTTCTTTCGCCCAGTCCTAAGCGGGGTTTTGTATCGCTCTGGCTTCAAGGGCGGCGACAAGGGTCGAACGGGTCTGAGTGACGCTCAGCGCGAAACACTTTGCGATGAAGGGTTTTCAACCGGGTTTTACGCGGATTTCGGCAAGAACACCGAATACGGCCGCACCAGCTGTGGGAACGGAGCCTTTGACTATCAGAGCGCCAGATCGTCCCGACCTAGCACTGTCATGGCCACCATACACGAGGTGATTGAGAATCCTGGAAAGGGTCCTGTCCTGGTGCACTGTATGTGGGGCGTTCATTCCTCAGGCGCGTTGTCGGCAATGGCACTTGTTCAGTTTTGCGGTTGGACGGAAGAAAGGGCCAAGGAGTATTGGAATGATGCCCGAAACGGGGCCCCATGTTCGGGCGGGTGTGACCAGTGGATTGACTCCAAATTCTCCAACTTCAGTGTCGACCCCAGTTTGAAGATCTCCGCCGAACAACAGGCCGCGATTTGCCCCAAATGATATCGGGAGGACTAACTAAATGAGGTTCAATCTTCTGGGGTTACTGGCTTTAATTGCACCCACTGCCTCGTGGGCGAGCGACGATGTTCGCGGAGAGGCCACGACATTTTTTAGCCCCAATGGTGTTACGGAACGCTGCATTCGGATCGAAAAAGTCCCAATGGGCGAGTACAAGAACAGCGATCTTGAGGAAGAAACTGCCTATTGCGAGATCGATTTCTATGCACCCGAAATCGCTATTTGTCCAAAAACCTGGAGCACCAGCCCAGGAATGGCCGTCTACGATATTTCGGAAGGACCCTACGTGCGGAACCGCTCTGAGTTCGAGAGAAACGCTTGCAAAGAGGGCAAGTCGGCAAAAGAACTGGCCAAGGGCAGAGTGGCCAAATTCAAATCCACCATGAACCAGAAGGGTACAAGCGGAACGTTTTCCACCTCGTCGCTGCTCTACTACCATTTCTCAAGGTATTTCGACGCGACGGTGAAAGTTCCGGTGGCGGTCTGGCGCAGCATGGACGCTCAGGCGCATCTTACCGAGGTTGCAGAGCCCGGCCTTGCGATTTCCGGTGGATCTCATGGCGGGCGCATGAACCATGAAGGCTGGCGGGTCTTCGTGGCTGCGGATGCCGACCCGAACTCGTACCAACCGACGGATGATCTGTTCACCGCGGATCGAACGCAGATTTACGGTGTCCTGCTAGATAGCCCCGGTCATCGCTACGGCTCGGAAATCAACGGCACCCGCAAGTCCGGTTGGGGCAAAGGCCAAAATCGCGATTTTCAGGAAACACCCGCTTTCCTGGCCTTGCGGTCTTCAAAACCGTTGCCCGAGGCCATTGCAGAGGGTGTCAGGGAAGGCCGAAAAGACCGGCAGATCAACAAGGACCTCGGACCCGATGTCAGCGACCAGCAGATGGCATTCTGGATGCAGGAGCTTACCGAGATTGTACTGCTCGACTTCATCTTCAGCCAGCAGGACCGTGTTGGAAATATTGATTTCACACCCTACTGGTATTGGGTCGAAGACGGAAAACTGAAGAACAAGAAAACGAAACACCATCAGCCGAATGATGGAGACGTTCCCGCCGATGCGATATTGATCCGACGCAGCAATCTGAACGACAACGATGCCGGTGGGCGAGTCGAATATGCCAACTTCGCGAAATCCACTCAGATGCTGGAGAAAATGCGGCATTTCTCTCCAAACACGTACCGGCGCCTGGTTGCGTTGAACAGCGACCTTCAAACGCAAGGCCCGGTTTACGGCTGGTTGTCACAAAGCTTTGGGCTGTCGGACCGTCAGATTGCGCAGGTCGTCAAAAACACCGCGCTGGCAACATCCATCCTCAAGAGCAATTGTGCCAAAGGCGATCTGGTGTTTGACTTGGACCCTGTCGCTTTCTTTTTGAACAAAATTACCGAGGCGGAGGGCCTGGACTGCAATGATCCGTAAGCGTTCGATCACTGTCGCGGCGTTCGTTTGGACGGTCGTGCTCGCCTGCAAAGCGGCCGCTTTGGACGTGATCGTCATATCGGATCTGAACGGCAGCTATGGCTCGGTCAGATACGATGCGCGCATCGAAAAGGCGATCAAACGGATAATTGAGATTGATCCCGATCTGGTGATTTCGACGGGCGACATGGTCGCCGGGCAACGCATCCCAAACCTTTCAGACAAGCAGGTCAGAGAGATGTGGAAAGCGTTTCACAAGGCGGTATCCGACCCGCTGGAGGCTGCCGGAATTCCATTCGCCGTCACGCCGGGAAACCATGATGCCTCGGCCTATCGCGGGTTTGAGCGCGAGAGAAAAATATACGCCGAGGAATGGGGCCCCAGAAAACCAGACGTCAACTTCCTGATGTCGGATGACTATCCGTTCTTCTACGCGTTTGAAATGCAGGGGATAACCTTTGCGTCCTTGGATGCCACGACCCTTGGACCACTATCCGGGGATCAGCAGGACCAACTTGAGCAACTTGGGGCTGGTGGAGACCCGATTGTCACGTTCAGCCACCTCCCGCTGTGGCCGTTTGCGATCCAGCGCGAACGCGAAATCATCGGTGACCCGGCGCTTGAAAAAATCTATCTGCAAAGCGGCGTCGTTCTGCACCTGTCTGGCCACCATCATGCCTTCTACCCTGGCTGGAAAGACGGCGTGGCCTATGTCTCGCAAGCTTGCTTGGGTGGTGGCCCGCGGCGGCTAATCGGTGATCGCGCCAGGTCACCTCACAGTTTCACGCATGTCACCCTCCAGCCGAACGGAGAGTTTGGGATAGCAGTATATCGAGGGCCGGATTTCGAAAGGTCTGTCGACTTCAAGTCGCTCCCGACAGAGATCAGATCCCCGAATGCGGTGTTGAAACGTTTAGACCTTGTGAAATGACTAGAAGCTGAGTTTCAACTCGACTTTTTCGGGGACCAAATCGTTTATCATCTCTTCGATGCGGGCCTCGGAAAGCCCACCCGAGGTAATGAAAAGCAACGAAATTCGGGATTTTCCGGGAACATGGTGTTTTCTGATCAGCTTCCAGCCGGCATCTGCGGCCATGGCTTCAATGGCGCTGCTGACGTTCAATGAGTGCTCTTCGTCCGAAGCCTTAAGCGATATTTCAACGCCCTTGTTTCGCCCTCCGAGCCAAATGAAACACCAACAGACAACCGCCACCAATGTGGCCATCAGCGGCAGGCCCAACCCGACCGCAAGCCCAAGAACGGTTACGACGATCAATTCGACAGTGTCTATCGGATCATCCAAATTGGAGCGAAATCTGAGCAATGCGCCGATGCCGAAGATAACGAACCCGATCATGGACCCGTGCTGGACGACCAGGAATCCCACCGCCATGCCGATCAGCGCATAGAGGAAGAAGAGCCTGGGCATGACGATGTCGCCGACACTTCTACGGGCTTTACGCCGCACCGGATGATAGACGATCAAGCCGGCCAGAATGATCGTGACCAGCACATCAAGAGAAAAGAAATACAGTTCCTGTTTGCCGCGAAACTGGATCCATCTGCGTTCGATCAGAATTTCCGATTCCGATGCCCCGGCAAGCATCGTTGCCGGGTCGATTTGCGACATCGCCGCAGCGGGCAACAGCAGCATCAACAACACAGTCACAAACGGGAAAATCGTATTCAAATCGTCGTCCTTCCTGCTTGTGCCCAGACAGTACACGTCATCACGCGCAAATCGCGCCCCTTACAAGTCAATCCCAACAAGGAGGATCAGGTAAAGAGTTCAAAGCGCATTCTTCCGACATCGCAGATAAGTTGTGATACGAATGCGATAGAGGGGTGTGTCACACACACGAGAAAATCGAAGGGCAGAAAGCACGTGTTTCCGTCAAAGCCTGAAGTTTCACGGCGCTTCTGCAAATTTGGAAGATCCGCTCTTGCGGCCAGCTTCCTAGCGGCAGCGTTTTTGCCTTGGTCTGGCTCTGCCTATGCAAAAAGTGCTGATCTGGTTCTGGTCGATAGATTCAAGGTGGCGGATAAATCAAAAGGATTTTCCGAACCTTCCGGTTTGTCGCTGTCCAACGCTGAAGGCTTCCTGTGGTCTGTAAGCGACGCTGAGCCCAAACTGCACCTCCTTGGAATCGACGGAGTATTGGGAAACTCCTTCCAGTTGCCGTCTTTGGCCGGATCAGATTTGGAGGGCGTCGCGTCGCGAAGAGATGGGTCGGTTTTGCTCCTTCAGGAAACCGATCGATCGATATTGGTCGTTCAACCAACCGACCCTATCCAACTGACAAGGGTCCCACTTGCCTCCCTCAAGGGGTACCCGGCCGCTGCCGAACTGCTTGTCGGCAACCCACTGAACAAGGGGCCTGAGGGCATCACCGTCGATCCGGACACTGGGCGAGTATTCGTTGTCATTGAAGGACAACCGCGTCTGTTGCTGGTCGTCTCACCGGACCTGACTGAAATTCAGGAAGTCATCCCTTTGGATCGTGGATCTGGTTTTCTCTCGGATCGCGTGAATGACGATGAACTGGATGTAAGCGGTTTGGCTTGGTCCGTGTCAGGTGTGCTGTGGATTCTCAGCGACAAGGGACGCCAGATCTTTTTGTACGATCCAGAGACGAGAAAAGCAGATACGATCGAACTGACGTATATGAAAAACGGAGACCGAAAGGTCGTAAAGCACCCCGAAGGGATCGCCTTGGATGAGGCCAAAGGGCTTCTCTACATCCTCACAGACGATGGCGATAAGTCGCGCCTGTACGTTTTCAATATCCCTGAGTTTTGATCGCTATTGTACGGAACTCACACAGAAGGGATGACTTAGCCAAGCAAGCCCGCATTGGGTCCAACTTCCTTGATCCGCACCACTCAGAACTGCTCGTTCAGGTCCGCTCCCAGGCCACGTTCTTGGCCGTAGGAGCGTCCCGAGTAAAAAACTGCCGTCAGTTTGGCCAGTTCAGTCGTCTTTCGAAGCGACTAGAAATCAAGGTTTTCCACGCTCAGCGCGTTTTTCTGGATGAACTCACGGCGCGGCTCGACCACATCGCCCATCAGCTTGGTGAACAAGTCATCGGCCTCGACCATGTCATCGACACGCACCTGCAGCAGTGTCCGCGCATCCGGATCCAGCGTAGTTTCCCACAACTGATCGGGGTTCATCTCGCCCAAGCCCTTGTAGCGCTGGAGCGACAGGCCTTTTTCGCCCTCTTCCAAGATGGCGCGCAGCAGATCCAGCGGGCCGTGGATGACCTGCGACCGGTCGCGGCGGACCAATGTGGCCGGCAGGTTGTAGACGTCCTGCAGGCTTTGGGTAAAGCTGCCTGTCTTGCGCGCTTCGCCGGAACGCAGCATCGGACCGTCCAGCGTGCGGACTTCCTCGACGCCGCGCAGGATGCGCGCCAGTCGGATACCGTGGTCCTGCGTAATCCGGCCCTGCCAGCCGCGCTCGTATTCCAGCGCAATCAGGTCCAGCCGCGCCGCGACCTTGTCGGCCACACCCTGCAGGTCGGCATCCACCGCCCCGGGCACAAACGCCCCGGCAACGGCGGCCTGTTCAAGGATGTGCCGCGGGTAATGCGTCGGGAAGGCATCCAACACGCGCTTGAGCTGACGCGCCTCGTCCACCACACGGGTCAGATCCTGACCCACGATCTCTTCACCCGAGCCCAACTTGAGCACGGCGCCCTCGACACCCTGGTTGATCAGATAGTCGTCAAGCGCCGCCTGATCCTTCAGGTAAACCTCTGACTTTCCTCGTGAAACCTTGTACAGCGGCGGCTGCGCGATGTAGAGATATCCACCCTCGATCAACTCGGGCATCTGGCGGTAGAAGAACGTCAGCAACAGGGTCCGGATATGTGCACCGTCCACGTCAGCATCGGTCATGATGACGATCTTGTGGTAGCGCAGCTTCGAGATATCGAACTCGTCCCGGCCGATACCGGTGCCAAGCGCCATCACAAGGTTGCCGATTTCCTGGCTGGACAGCATTCGGTCGAACCGCGCACGTTCGACGTTCAGAATCTTGCCGCGCAAAGGCAGAACCGCCTGCGTCAGACGATCGCGACCGGTCTGCGCCGATCCACCGGCCGAGTCCCCCTCGACCAGGAAAACTTCGCTTTTGGCCGGGTCCTTCTCAGAGCAATCCTTGAGCTTGCCGGCCAGATAGTTGACGTCCATCGCCGTCTTGCGTCGGGTCAGTTCGCGGGCTTTCCTCGCCGCTTCGCGCGCCAAGGCGGCCTCGATGATCTTGCCGACGATGGTTTTGGCCTCGTTGGGGTTCTCCTCGAACCACTCGGCCAGTTTCTCGTTCATCAACCCTTCGACAGCCGGTCGCACTTCCGAGCTGACAAGCTTGTCCTTGGTCTGGCTGGAAAACTTCGGGTCAGGTACTTTGACGGACAGCACGCAGGTCAGGCCTTCGCGCGCATCATCGCCGGTGAAGCTGACCTTTTCCTTTTTCGCGATCCCGCTGGACTGTGCGTAGTTGTTGATCGTGCGGGTCAGCGCTCCACGGAAGCCAGCGACATGCGTGCCGCCATCCCGCTGGGGGATGTTGTTGGTAAATGGCAGGACGGTTTCGTGATAGCTGTCGTTCCACCACATCGCGATCTCGACCCCGATATCGTCGCGCTCGCCCTTGATATAGATGGGCTCGGGCATGGCCGGAGTTTTCGACCGATCGAGGTATTTCACGAATTCCTTGACGCCGCCCTCGTAGAACAGTTCGGTCTCAAGCCGCTCGGCCGGCCGCTCGTCAATCAAGATGATCCGAACGCCCGAGTTCAGGAAGGCCAGTTCGCGCAACCGCTTCTCCAGCGTCTCGAACGAATACTCCAGGTTCGAAAACGTATTGGTCGAAGCCAGAAACCGCACCTCGGTCCCGGTCCGGTCGCCGCATTCGCCGACCACTTTCAGATGCTCCGAGGTTTCTCCGCCTTCAAACCGGGCGAAATGCTCTTTGCCGTTGCGCCAGATGCGCAGCTCCAGCCAATCGGACAGAGCGTTCACCACCGAAACGCCCACGCCGTGCAGACCGCCCGACACCTTGTACGAGTTCGAGTCGAATTTCCCGCCGGCGTGCAGTTGGGTCATGATGACCTCGGCCGCTGAGACACCTTCTTCGGGGTGGATGTCCACCGGAATCCCGCGGCCATTGTCGCTGACCGAGACGCTGGAATCTGCGTGAATCTTGACAGTCACATGGTCGGCGTGACCGGCCAGAGCCTCGTCAATGCCGTTGTCCACGACCTCGTACACCATGTGGTGCAGACCGGACCCGTCGTCGGTGTCGCCGATATACATTCCGGGGCGTTTGCGGACAGCCTCCAACCCCTTGAGAACCTTGATGGAATCTGCGCCGTATTCCTGATTTGCCTGTGCGTCTTCGGACATGCCGTCAGTACCTATATTATTTTGGTAAGTTATACGTTCTCTGGTGGGGAATGTCACGTCATCCCCCCAGATTTTGTGCCGGTTCTTTCGGGCGCAGGCCGAGCTGATCGGCCGACCTCAGACGGTCACAATCTATCCAGATCGGCGGCAATATCAGCAGCGATTTGGCGGGCATCGACATCGCCGCGCTCGGCCGACAGGCGCAGGCCCAACAAGTCGGACTGGTAGCGCGCCGCCAGCCGTTCGGGATCATGGTCAGCGCCGATCTGCCCCTGCGCCTGCGCTTGTCGGAACAGATCGGCGAAGCAGGTTTTCATCCGTGACAGATGGGCTGCAGCAAGTTGCGCCAAGTTATGATTCTTTGCGCTCAACTCGGCATAGGTCTTGGCCAGCATGCAGGCCTTTGCGGGCGCGTTCGCGGCCTCGACAACCAAACGCGGCTGGGCCTTCAGCGCACCCAGCGGCCCCAGTTCCCGGGCCAGGGCTTCAAGCCGGGCAACGCCTTCATCCGCATAGCGTTCCAGCGTCAGGGCATACAAGGCGTCCTTTGACCCGAAGGCGGCGTAAAAGCTGCCTGGCTTCAACTTCAGCGCACGCTCGAGATCCTTCAGGGACGTGCCCGCCCAACCCTGACGCCAGAACAGGTCTCGGGCCTGCGCGATCAGCGCGTCACGGTCATAGGCAGGTTTGCGGGGCATGTAATCACCAATTCTTGAACGATTACTCAAATATATACTTGAGCGATCACTCAATAAAGCCTATTTCGGATTTAGCCGCCAGAAAAGGAGACCCGAAATGGCCGATTTTCCCTCGCATGACCTGAACACCGCCCCCGAAGGCTCGAAACCCCTGCTCGAGAAGTCGCAGGCCGCGTTTGGCCGCCTGCCGGGCCTGCACAAGGTCATGGCCGAAAGCCCGCAGCACCTTGAGGCTTACCAGGTCCTGCACCACCTGTTCCTGCAGACCGATTTCGACAATGACGAAAAAACCGTCGTCTGGCAGACCATCAACGTGGAAAACGAATGCCACTATTGCGTTCCGGCCCATACCGGCATCGCCAAGATGATGAAGGTTTCGGATGAGATCACCGAAGCGCTACGCAATGAAACCCCACTGCCCTCGCCCAAGCTCGAAGCACTGCGGACGTTCACGATGCAGGTGATGAACCAGCGCGGCAACGTCACCGACGCGCAGTTGCAGGCGTTTTTCGACGCGGGCTATTCGCACCGCGCCGTTCTGGACGTGATCCTGGGCCTGGCACAGAAAACCATGTCGAACTACGTCAACCACATGGCCCAGACGCCGGTGGACGAGGTGATGCGTCCCTTCCTGTGGGAACGCAAAGCCAGCGAGCCGGCCTGATCCGCTCAGTCGGGGGTGACGGTCGAGCCGTCACCCGCGTCATTGACCACGAAAGACTGCGCCCGGTCGCCCAGTTCGGCGAACAACTCGGGGCCTGTTCCGGTCATCCAAGCCTGCGCCCCCAGCGCGCAGATTTCGTCATACAGCGCTGCCCGCCGGTCCGCGTCCAGATGGGCCGCCACCTCGTCCAGCAACAGGATCGGCGGCGCTCCAACCTGCGCGGCCAGCGCCCGCGCGTTGGACAGAATCAACGACACCAGCAGCGCCTTCTGCTCTCCGGTCGAACATTCACTGGCCGCAACGCCTTTTGCGGCAAAAACCCCGTACAGATCCGACCGGTGCGGCCCCACCAATGTGCGCCCCGCCGACAGGTCGCGGAACCGGCTTTCGGCCAGCGCCTCGAACAGATCCTGCGCGCTTTCGGGCATGTCCCCTTCGGACTGAACAAGTTCCAGTTCCGCCGAGGGAAATGCGGTCTCGGCTTGCTCCTGCGCCGCACGCAACTGCGCCAGAGCACCCAGCCGCGCAGTATGAATGCGATGCCCGGTTTCGGCCATCTGGGCCTCGAGCGCGGCGTACCAAGGCGCATCGCGCACCTGCTCTTTCAACAGGCGGTTCCGTTCGCGCATGGCCTTTTCGTAGGTCAAGGCGGCCTCGGCATGGCTTGGGTCGAAACTCAGCGTCACCCGGTCCAGAAACCGCCGCCGGCCTTCGGCGCCTTCGATCCAAAGCCGGTCCATCGCGGGCATCAGCCAGACGACCCGCGCCAGCTTGCCCAGATCGATCTGGCTGGCTGCCTTTCCGTCGATCCGAACCTGCCGCGCTGCACCGGCTTCCGACCAGGTTTCGATCTCGGATCGGCGGCCCTGAACGTCCAGCAACCCGCTCAGCTTCCATCCCAGCGCCTCGGGCCGACGCGTCATCTCGGCGGCACTGGCCCGGCGCATGCCGCGGCCGGGTGAAAACAGGGATACCGCCTCGAGAATATTGGTCTTGCCGGCCCCATTCGGCCCGTACAAGGCCACCGGCCGCCCGTCCAGCGCCATGCGCGCCAGCTTGTGCGACCGAAAATGCGAGACCGTCAATTCGGTCAGGGCCAAAGCCATGACCCCTCCCTTCATCCTTGCACAAACACGCGCGCCGGACGCATCCCGCGCCCGCGCGATCAGACGCGCATCGGCATCACGACATAGACCGCGCTCTGGTCATTGCCTTCGCGCATCAGGGTCGGATCACCCGCCGAGTTGAACAGGAACACCGCGTTCTCGCGGTCCACCTGGCTTGCGATTTCCAGCAGGTACTTGGCGTTGAACCCGATTTCCAACCGTTCGTCGCCATAGGCCACGGCCAGCTCCTCCTCGGCCGCGCCGCTGTCGGGCGCATTCACCGACAGGACCAGCTTGTCGCCGTCCAACTGCAGCTTTACCGCACGGGACCGCTCGGACGACACGGTTGCCACCCGGTCGACAGCCTGGGCGAACTCGGCCGCGTCCACTTCCATCTTACGGGTGTTGTTCTGTGGAATCACGCGGGTGTAGTCGGGGAAAGTCCCATCGATCACCTTCGAGGTCAGCGTGATGTCGGGTGTGGCAAAGCGCACCTTGGTTTCGCTGACCGATACCGCGATGTCCATGTCGTCATCTTCCAGCAGCTTGCGCAACTCGCCCACCGTTTTGCGCGGAACGATCACGCCAGGCATATCGGCGGCGCCGTCGGGGCAATCCGCGTCGATCCGCGCCAGGCGATGCCCGTCCGTGGCCACGCAGCGCAACACCTTGCCGCCCTCGGGGCCATCCGTCACGTGCATGTAGACGCCGTTCAGGTAATACCGGGTCTCTTCCGTCGAGATGGCGAATTTCGACTTGTCGAACAGCCGCCGCAGCAGAGCCGCCGAAGCGGTGAAGTTCGACTGGTATTCCGAGGACGCCATCACCGGGAAATCCTCTTTCGGCAGGGTCGCCAGCGAGAAGTTCGACCGCCCCGCCTCGACCGTCAGCCGGCCAGCCGCGCTGTCGGCGGTCAGCGTGACCAGCGCGCCATCGGGCAGCTTGCGCACGATCTCGTGCAGGGTCGTTGCCGCAACCGTGGTTGCGCCCGCCTTTTCGACCTGCGCGGGGGCCTTGTCGACCACCTCGATATCCAGATCGGTCGCGCGGAACAGAACCTGATCGCCCTCGGCCTCGATCAGCACATTGGCCAGGATTGGAATCGTGTTGCGGCGTTCCACAACGGATTGGGCCTGCGAAACGGCCTTGAGCAGCGTGCCGCGTTCGATGCTGATCTTCATACCCTCAATTCCTCTGATTTGAGTGCTTACATGGGCGGGACTGGCAAGTTAGCGGTTCAGCCCTGAGGCACAAGGATTTTTTACCGATTTCTGGGTTGGAACGCGCAAACCGTCAAGGTCCCGAGCGGCCCTGTGCCCCAGTTCCGCGGAAATCGTGGAAAAATGCGCACAGAAAAACCGCCCCCGCGCAGGGCCAGGGCGGTTTTCCGAATTGCAGGAGCTCAGGCTTCGAGCGCCCGGCGCAGCATTTCCACATCTTCGGCGATCTGACCGTCGGTCAGCTTCAGCTCTTCGATGCGTTTGACGCCGTGCATGACGGTGGTGTGGTCGCGCCCGCCAAAGCGGCGGCCGATCTCGGGCAGCGACCGGCTGGTCAGCTGCTTGCACAGATACATCGCCACCTGACGCGGGCGGGCATAGGACCGCAGGCGTTTCGGACCGATGATGTCGGACAGGCGGATGTTGTAATAGTCGGAAACCTTGCGCTGGATCTCTTCGACGGTGATCTTGCGCTCGGAGGCGCGCAGCACATCGGCCAGACAGTCCTGCGTCAGCTCCATGTCGATCTCGCGGCCGACCAGCGAGGCAAAGGCGAACAGCCGGGTCAGCGCCCCTTCCAGAACGCGTACGTTGGTCGAGATGCGATGGGCCAGGAATTCCAGTACACCATCGGCGATCTTCAGGTCGGGATAGGTCTTGGCGTATTGCTGCACCTTGTTTTGCAGAATGCCCAGGCGCAGCTCGTAGTCGGTCGGGTGCAGGTCAACCACCAGTCCGCATTGCAGACGCGACTTGACCCGTTCTTCCAGATCCTTGATTTCACCCGGCGCGCGGTCGGCCGAGATGATGATCTGTTTGTTTTGATCCACCAGCGCGTTGAAGGTGTGAAAGAATTCTTCCTGCGTCGAATCCTTGCCGGCGATGAACTGCACGTCATCGACCATCAGCACGTCGACCGAGCGGAACAGGTGTTTGAAATCCATCATCCGGCGTTCACGCAGGGCCTGCACGAAGCGGTACATGAACTGTTCGGCCGACAGGTAGAGCACGTTGAGCTCGGGGCGTTTGGTCTTCAGCTCCCAGGCGATGGCGTGCATCAGGTGCGTTTTACCGAGGCCGACACCACCGTACAGAACCAGCGGGTTGAAAGTGACGGGTCCGCCTTCGGACACACGGCGCGCGGCGGCATGGGCCAGTTCGTTGGGCTTGCCGACGACGAAGGTGTCGAAGGTAAAACGTGCATCCAATGGCGCGGCCTGCAGCGACTCGAGCGCTTCATTGGTTCCGTTGCCTTCCGGCGCCAGCTCGATACTGACCGGCTCGGGCTGGTCTTCGACCGGCTGGACCGCGGCGGCGGGACGCGCCGGTGAGTTGGCGGCCACCCGGAAGGCCAGGCGCTGAACCGACTCTCCGGCCGTGTTCAGCTCGTACAGAATGAGGTCTGCAAAATTTTGACTGACGTAGTTCCCCATGAAGTTGGTCGGAACCGAAAATACGGCCACGCCTCCCTTCAATTCCTGAAATTCCAGTGGTTCAATCCAAGTCGTAAAATTGTTCCGGCCCACGGCCTTCAGCAATTTGTTACGCAGTTGTCCCCATTTTTCTTGTGTCATCCAGCGCCTCACGCATCCCAATATTTTTGACCTAATCGGCCTTATGATTGTGACCGGTATCCCGGTTCTTTTGCGTTCACTCGCGCACAGATATTCTGTCGCCGAAACCCCAAGAATCGGCGGGAATATCAGTGGTCACGACGCTTGCCTGTTTGACGACGACCAAAAAGTACGGCCGCCCAAACCGCGGTTTGCGCCACGCAGTTCCAGTTTTCGACAGGGCCAAGATCATCGGAGCAGCCGAGATCCGCAGCAGATCGTCAAACCGGTTGGCACCGGTTGCCGACATTCGCCCCTGGATCATTCTGATGCCCGTCAGTCCGATCGCAGGAACAGCCTGTCCCCCCAAGCGAGTGAATCGCTGAAACTGTCGTAGCAAGAGGCAGTGGGGCCGGGCAACGAAACTCTGATATTGACTCGGGTCTTTGGGCGAAAGAATCTCTCGGTTTCGTGAAGGCGCGGCATTCTGGCAACAACGCAAAAGGCGCCGCACGGGGCGACGCCTTCGAAACCAGAATGAACCAGCAAATGTTGACGCTAGGTCAACCCAGCGCTTTGACGCGCGCCGACAGGCGCGACATCTTGCGGGCTGCGGTGTTCTTGTGGAACACGCCTTTGGTGACGCCGCGCATCAGCTCGGGCTGGGCCGCGCGCAGAGCGGCGGTTGCCGCGTCCTTGTCGCCGGATGCGATAGCTTCTTCGACCTTGCGCAGGAAGGTGCGGATGCGCGAACGACGTGCTTTGTTGATTGCATAACGCTTCTCGTTCTGACGAGCGCGTTTCTTTGCCTGGGGCGAGTTTGCCATGTGTCTCTGACCTTTGTTCGGTACGTTTGTCTAGGGTTGCACGTCACGGAATTACCCGCACCGGATCAGAAATCACGAGTGTGAATCGGGCCAAGCGGGCCGCACGCGCATGTATGGTGGCGGTCAATAGCCAAGTTTTCAGACTTTGCCAAGCCGATTCTTGGCCTTGTTGCCCGCCATGAAAAAAGGCAGGCAACGCCCGCCTGATCCTGCAGTCTTGTCGGCGCCGGTTATTTGTCGCGGAACTGGGCCGCGCGCTTTTCAAGGAATGCGGCCATGCCTTCCTTCTGGTCTTCGGTCGCGAACATCGAGTGGAACACGCGCCGCTCGAACAGCATGCCCTCGCTCAGCGGAACCTCGTAGCTGCGGTTGACCGCCTCTTTCGCGGCCATTGCGGTCAGCAGCGATTTCTCGGCAATCTTCTGGGCTGCGCCGGTCGCCTCTTCGATCAGCTTCTTGGCCGGCACCACGCGCGACACGAGGCCCGCGCGCTCGGCCTCTTCGGCATCCATGAAACGGCCGGTCAGGTTCATGTCCATCGCCTTGGACTTGCCCACGAACCGCGTCAGGCGCTGGCTGCCGCCCATCCCGGCGATGACGCCCAGATTGATTTCCGGCTGGCCGAATTTGGCGGTGTCTGCGGCGATGATGAAATCGCACATCATGGCCAGTTCGCACCCGCCGCCCAGCGCATATCCCGCCACCGCCGCGATGATCGGCTTGCGGATCGCGGTGATCCGGTCGTTGGCGTCGGCGAACAGGTTGGTGGTGTAGACATCGACAAAGCTCATCTCGGACATCTCCTTGATGTCCGCGCCCGCGGCGAATGCCTTCTCCGATCCGGTGATGACGATGCAGCGCACCTTGTCATTGGTGTCCGCGTCCTCGAGCGCCTCGCACAGCTCACCCAGAAGCTGAGTGTTCAGCGCGTTCAACGCATCGGGTCTGTCGAGCTTGATTAGGGCGACGTGGTCTTCGATTTCGACGATGATCGTCTCAAAAGCCATGAGGTCTGAGCTTTCGGTTGTTCCGTTCAGGTCCAATTCCTTACCACGCGGAAAACTCGGATCAAGCTATCTTTGGCATTGCGCGCAATAGAAGGTTGAGCGTCCCGACTGGGTGATTCTGCGGATCTCGGCCCCGCAGCCCTCGGTCCGGCAGGGCTGGCCCTCGCGCCCGTAGACGTCGAAACTGTGCTGAAAATATCCAAGCTCTCCATCAGCTTGCCGGAAATCACGCAGCGAGGATCCACCGGCCTCGATGGCCTCGGTCAGCACCGTCCGGATCACCGGAACCAGGGCTCCGACACGCCCGGCCGAGATCTGACCCGCCTTGCGACGTGGCGACACTCTGGCGCGGTAGAGCGCCTCGCAGACATAGATGTTGCCCAGCCCGGCAACGATTCTCTGATCCAGCAGCGCCGTCTTGACCGGTGTGGCCCGGCCGCGGAAGGCGTCGATCAGATAGGTCTCGTTGAAATCGTTACCCAACGGCTCCGGCCCCAGAACGGCCAGCAGCTTGTGCTGCTCGGCGGTTGCCGTGGGCAGCAGGTCCATCGCCCCGAACCGGCGCGGGTCATTGAAAGTGATGCGCGCGCCGTTGGCCATGTGGAACACCACGTGGTCATGCTTCTGCGGCATCGGGTGACAATGCACGAACTGGCCCAGCGGATCGCCCGACACAGTCATGCGGCCCGACATGCCCAGATGAATCAACAGGGTCTCGCCGCCGCTCAGATCGGCAAGGATGTATTTCGACCGTCGCCGCAGACGTTCGACCCGCTGACCGGTCAACCGTTCGGCCATCCGCTCGGGAAAGGGCCAGCGCAGATCGGGGCGGTTCACGTCCGCCCTTTCGACCACCACGCCTTCCATCGCCGGGGCAAGGCCGCGTCTTACTGTCTCGACCTCGGGCAATTCGGGCATTAGACGGCTCCTATTCCAAAGGGCCGCATTGTGCCCCGGTTTCCAGGCCCTATAACAGAGACGAAATTCGACGAACGGCAAGGCTTATGTCCGACAACAGCGACAAGACCACTCATTTCGGTTTCGAAACCGTCCCCGAGGCCGAAAAGGCCGGGCGTGTGCAGGGCGTATTCAACTCGGTCGCGTCGAAATACGACGTGATGAACGACGTGATGTCGATGGGCATCCACCGGGTCTGGAAAGACGCGATGATGGACTGGCTGGCGCCACGCCCCGGCCAGCGCCTGCTGGACGTGGCGGGCGGTACGGGCGACATCTCGTTCCGCTTCCTCAAGCGGGCGGGCCACGGCCATGCCACCGTTCTGGATCTGACCGAGCCGATGCTGATCGAGGGCCGCAAGCGCGCCGAGGCCGCGCAGATGGCCGACAGCCTGGACTGGGTGGTGGGCGACGCGATGGCCCTGCCGTTCGAGGACAACACGTTCGACGTCTACACCATCTCCTTCGGCATCCGGAACGTGACCCGCCCGCAAGAGGCCCTGAACGAGGCCTACCGTGTGCTCAAACCCGGCGGGCGGCTGATGGTGCTGGAGTTCAGCCAACTGCCCAATGACGGGCTGCAAAAGCTCTATGACCTCTACAGCTTCAACGTGATACCACGAATGGGCAAGCTGATCGCAAACGACTATGACAGCTATCAATACCTGGTCGAATCGATCCGCAATTTCCCCGATCAGGATACCTTTCTGGGCATGGTGCGCGCCGCCGGGTTCGAGAACGCGAAATACCGCAACCTCAGCATGGGCATCGCCGCCCTGCATTCCGGCTGGAAGATCTGACGCATGCGCGGCCCCCACAACATCATCCGCCTGATCCGCACGGGCGCCACGCTGGAGCGCACCGGCGCCATGAACGTGGTGCTGGACGCGTTCGAGGCCCCGCGCGCGTTGCGGATCCTTGCCCACACCTTAGGCAAACCGTTCCAATGGCTGGGCTACAAGGGCGACCCGTCCATGCCGCCGGCGACCCGGGCGCTGACCGCCCTGGGCCCGGCCTACATCAAGTTCGGTCAGGTCCTGTCCACGCGCCCCGATGTCGTGGGCGAAGAGCTGGCAGAACAGCTCCGGGTCTTGCAGGACAAGCTGCCCCCCTTCCCACGCGACGTGGCCATGGCCGAGGTGGAAAAGGAGCTGGGCCAACCTCTGGATGAGATGTTCTCGGAATTCAGCGAACCGATCGCGGCCGCCTCGATCGCGCAGGTCCACAAGGCGAAATTGGCCAGCACCGGCGAGGATGTGGCCGTCAAGGTCCTGCGCCCCGGCATCGAACGCGCGTTCCGCAAGGATGTGGATGCGTTCTATTTCGCCGCCCGGATCGTCCAGCTTTTCGCCCCCGGTGCGCGCCGACTGCGCCCGATGGAAGTGATCGAGCATTTCGACGGCGTCGTCCGCGGCGAACTGGATCTCAGGCTCGAAAGTTCGGCAGCCTCGGAATTTGCCGCCAACACGCAGAATGACGAAGGCTTCTGGCTGCCGCCCGTGGTCTGGTCCCTGTCCGCGCGCCGGGTCATGACGCTCAGCTGGGCAGACGGCATCCCCTTGGGCGACAACGCCGCGCTGGACGCGGCCAATCACGACCGCCGCGATCTGGCCGAGCGGGTGCTGCGCCTGTTCCTGCTGCACGCCCTGCGCGACGGCTTCTTCCACGCCGACATGCACCAGGGCAACCTCAAGGTCGCCGCGAACGGCGACATCATCGCCTATGACTTCGGCATCATGGGCCATATCGACGAATACACCCGCCGCGTCTATGCCGAGATTCTCTTCGGCTTCATCCGCCGTGACTACAAGCGCGTGGCCGAGGTGCATTTCGAGGCTGGCTACGTCCCGGCTGACCAGGACGTCGATGAATTCGCCCGCGCCCTGCGCGCGGTGGGCGAGCCGATCTTCGGCATGGATGCCACCCATATCTCGATGGGCCGCCTGCTGAACTACCTGTTCGAGGTGACCGAACGCTTCGGCATGGAGACCCGCACCGAACTGATCCTGCTGCAACGCACGATGGTGGTGGTCGAAGGCGTCGCCCGCTCGCTCGACCCGCATATGAACATCTGGGAGGTCGCCCGCCCCGTGGTCGAAGACTATATCAAGCAGTCCATCGGCCCCCGCGCCGCCCTGCGTGATTTTGGAAAAACAGCGCTGGTTCTTGCGCGGTTCGGGCCCCGCCTGCCTGATCTGGTCGAAAATGCCCTGATCGCCCAGACCCGCAAGGATGATCCATCCGGCTCAGATTTCTGGCCCAAGGCCATTCCCGCCGCAATCGGGGCCGCCGCCGGGGCAGTGGCCGTCCTGATCCTTTCGGGCCTGGGCTGAAAGGCGCCCACGCTTCATCTGGCAGAAAATATCCTCGGGGGGAATCGCGCTTTGGCGCGATGGGGGGCGGACAGCCCCCCCTGCCCAGCCCGGGGTCAGAGCCGCTCGATGGCGATGGCAATCCCCTGCCCACCACCGATGCACATGGTGATCAGCCCTTTCGACCCGCCGATGCGCTCCAACTCGTACAGAGTCTTCAGCGTGATGATCGCCCCGGTGGCCCCCACCGGATGACCCAGGGCGATGGCCCCGCCATTCGGGTTCACCTTTGCCGGATCCAGCCCCAGTTCCTTGTTCACCGCCAGCGCCTGGGCGGCAAAAGCCTCGTTGCTTTCGATCACGTCGAAATCGCCCGCCGACAAGCCGGTCCGTTCCAACAGGTTGCGCACGGCCGGAACCGGGCCGATTCCCATTACCTCAGGACGAACACCAGCATGGGCATAACCCAGGATGCGCGCCTTGGGCGTCAGGCCGGCTTTCTCGGCGGCACCCGCCGTGGCCAGAACCATTGCCGCCGCGCCGTCATTGATGCCCGAGGCGTTGCCGGCGGTCACACGCCCATCCTTCTGGAACACCGGCCGCAGCCCGGCCAGGGCCTCGGCCGTGGTGGCCTTGGGATGCTCGTCGACCTTGAAATCGACCATGTCGCGCTTGACCTTGACCTGCACCGGCGCGATCTGGCTGTCGAAATAGCCCGCCTCGATCGCGGCCGCGGCCCGTTGCTGGCTGGTCAGCGCAAACGCGTCCATCTCCTCGCGCGTGATCTGGTGCTCATCGGCCACGTTCTCGGCGGTGACGCCCATGTGCCCGGTACCAAAGGGGCAGTTCAGCGCGCCCAGCATCATGTCCAGAGACTTGATGTCGCCCATCTTGGCACCCCAACGCGCCTGCGGAACGATATAAGGGCTGCGCGACATGTTCTCGGCGCCGCCGGCCACGGCAAACTCGGCATCCCCCAGCATCAGCGACTGCGCCGCTGACACGATGGCCTGCGCACCCGACCCGCACAGCCGGTTGACGTTCATCGCCGGGGTGCCGTTCGGAATGCCCGCCTGCATCGCTGCAACGCGCGACAGGTACATGTCGCGCGGCTCGGTGTTGATAACATGCCCGAACACCACATGCCCGATCTGGTCGCCTGCGACGCCGGATTTCTCAAGCGCGGCCTTAGTCACGACGGTGGCCAGATCGATCGGCGCGGTCGCGGCCAGCGACCCTCCGAACGTACCGATTGCGGTGCGGGCACCATCCAGAATCACGATGTCGGTCATGTCTCTCTCCTCTTGGATTTGCGCGCAGTATGCACTCGCAGCATGGGCCTGTCGCGCGGGACGTTCCGTCATCGGCGGAATTGACAATTCGCGCCCGGACGCGCAAGAAATTCCGCCATGACGGAAAATTCAGACGATATCCTGACACGCCTGCCCGCCCGCCTGAAAGAGGCCCGGCGCGCCAAGGGCCTGTCACTGGAAGCGGTGGCCAATCTCAGCGGCGTCTCCCGGTCGATGGTCAGCCAGATCGAACGCGGCGAAAGCAGCCCCACGATCTCGACCCTGTGGAACCTGACCCGTGCGCTGCAGGTCGATTTCGCCGGTCTTCTGGAGGAGTCGGAGACCACCGACCAGATCGAAGTGCTGCGCAGCGCCGAAGTGCCCAGCATCGACAATATGGGCCAGTCCTGCCGGATCCGCATCCTCTCGCCACCCGAGGAGGCCGGCGGGCACGAGGTCTATGATATCCGGTTCGACGCGGGTGGCGCGCTGAACAGCCAGCCCCACGCCCGCGGCGCGCTCGAACAGCTGACCGTGCTGGAAGGGACCGTCCGCGTCACCTCGGGCGCCGCGACGATGGAACTGTGCCAGGGCGACACGGCCCGGTATGCGGCCGACGTGGCCCACGCCATCGCGGCGCCGGACGGACCCGCCCGCGTGTTCCTGATCGTCAAGAACGCCTGATCCGCGCACATCGGCCGATTTCCGCCTTCACGGATTTTTTTCCGCCATACTGAAAATCTCCTATTTGGGACGCGCGTCCGTTATGTTAGATACGCGACTCAGAAGAAGGAGATCGCCATGGCTGATGCATTCCTGTCCCACGTTTCGGACACCCTCTCGCTGATCAAGGCGGAAGGCCTGTACAAGACGGAACGAATGATCACCTCGCCCCAGGGCGGCGAGATCACGGTGGGCGGACGTCAGGTCATCAACCTGTGCGCCAACAATTACCTGGGTCTGGCCGACCACCCGGCGCTGATCGAGGCCGCGAAGAACGCGATGGAGCCCAAGGGGTTCGGCATGGCCTCGGTCCGGTTCATCTGCGGCACGCAGGACATCCACCGCGAGCTGGAGCAGCGGCTGGCCAAGTTTCTGGGCAAGGACGATTCGATTCTGTTCGCGGCCTGTTTCGACGCCAATGGCGGGCTGTTCGAACCCCTGCTGGGCCCCGAGGATGCCATCATCTCGGACAGTCTGAACCATGCCTCGATCATCGACGGGGTGCGGCTGTGCAAGGCCAAACGCTATCGCTACATGAACAATGACATGAACGACCTCGAAGCCTGGCTGAAACAGGCGCGCGAGGACGGGGCACGGCACATCATGATCGCGACCGACGGCGTGTTCTCGATGGATGGCTACCTGGCCAACCTGCCCAGGATCCGCGAACTGGCCGACAAATACCACGCGGTCGTGATGGTCGATGACTGCCACGCCACCGGCTTCATGGGGCCGCGCGGCGCGGGCACGCCGGATCATTTCGGCGTGGACGTGGACATTCTGACCGGGACATTGGGCAAGGCACTTGGAGGGGCAATCGGCGGTTACATCGCCGGGCCGCAGCCAGTGATCGACCTGCTGCGGCAGCGGGCGCGGCCCTATCTGTTCTCGAATTCGCTGCCGCCCTCCATCGTCGCAGCCGGGCTCGAGGCGATCCGCCTGGTCGAAGACGGCGACATGCTGCGCAAGCAATTGTTCGGCAATGCCAAATACTGGCGCGCCGGGCTGGAAAAGCTGGGGTTCGACCTGCTTCCAGGTGAACATCCGATCATTCCCGTGATGCTGGGCGAGGCGCAGCTGGCGCAGGACATGGCCGCCCGCCTGTTCGACGAAGGCGTCTATGTCTCGGGCTTCTTCTTCCCGGTGGTCCCGCGGGGCCAGGCCCGCATCCGCACCCAGATGAACGCGGCGCTGACCCGCGACGAGCTGGACCGCGCGCTGGCCGCCTTCGGCAAGGTCGGCAAGGCGTTGGGGGTCATCTGATGGTTCTGAACTCGGTCATCGACGCGATCGGCGATACGCCCCTGGTCGAGCTGTCCCGGGTTTGCCAAACACTGGATCTGGACGGCCGTATTCTGGCAAAGCTGGACTATTTGCTGCCGGGCTTCTCGAAAAAGGATCGGGCCGCCCGTTCCATCATCGAACAGGCCCGCGCCGATGGCAGCCTGATCCCGGGGCAGACCGTGGTCGAGCTGACCTCAGGCAACATGGGCACCGGCCTGGCGATTGTCTGCGGCATTCTGGGGCACCCGTTTGTGGCGGTCATGAGCGCAGGGAACTCGGTCGAACGCGCCCGCATGATGCGCGCCTTAGGCGCCGAGGTGGTGATCGTCCCCCAGGCCGAAGGGGGCAAACCGGGCGAAGTCTCGGGCGCCGACCTGGCGTTGGTGGATGACGCCGCCCGCCGCATCACCGCCGAGCGCAACGCTTTCCGCGCCGATCAGTTCGGCCACGCGGGCAACCCCAAGGCTCATGCCGCTGGGACAGGCCCGGAAATCTGGGCCCAATCAGCAGGTGCCGTGACGGCCTTTTGTGATTTTGCCGGCTCTGGCGGCACACTTTCCGGGGTCTCTGACTACCTGTCACCCCTTGGGGTGCGGTGCTATGCGGTCGAACCCGACGGCGCTCGTGCCTTGGCCGGTGAACCCGTCCGTGCGACCGATCATCCCATCCAGGGCGGCGGTTATGCTATGTCGGATCTGACGCATCTGAACGGAGTGCAATTGGCCGGTCATCTGTCCGTCACCGGCGCATCAGCGCGCGACGCCGCCCGCCTATTGGCCCGCACCGAAGGCATCTTTGCGGGCTTTTCCGCCGGGGCGAACCTGGCTGCCGCCATCGACCTGCTGCGTGGCCCCGAACGGGGTGGCTGCATCGCGATCGTGATGTGTGACAGCGGCTTGAAATACCTGTCGACCGATTTGTGGGAGTGATCCGGATGCGACCCAACACCATGAAAGCGCTGGAAAAGTCCAGGCCCGAGGAAGGGCTTTGGATGGTACAGGCCCCGGTCCCCGAAATCGGCCCCGACGAGGTTTTGATCCGCGTGAAGAAGACCGGGATCTGCGGAACCGACATCCATATCTGGAACTGGGATGAATGGGCGTCGCACACGGTGCCCGTCCCCATGATCACCGGTCACGAATTCGCCGGCGAGATCGTCGAGCTGGGCCGCAATGTGACCGGGTTCAAGATCGGCCAGCGGTGCTCGGGCGAGGGTCACCTGATCGGCACCGACAGCCGCCAAAGCCGCGCGGGCAAGTTCCACCTGGACCCGGGCACCCGCGGGATCGGGGTGAACGAACAGGGCGCTTTTGCCCAATATCTCAAGCTGCCGGCCTTCAACGTGGTGCCCCTGCCCGACGACATCCCCGACGAAATCGGCGCGATTCTCGACCCGCTGGGCAATGCCGTGCACACCGCGCTGAGCTTCGACCTGCTGGGCGAGGACGTGTTGATCACCGGCGCCGGCCCGATCGGGATCATGGCCGCCGCGGTGGCCCGCCACGCCGGCGCCCGGCATGTGGTGATCACCGACATCAACCCCGACCGGCTGGCGCTGGCTCAGCATGTCGTGCCTTCGGTCCGGGCGGTGAACGTGGCCGAGGAAGAGCTGCAATCGGTGATTTCCGACCTGGGCATGAGCCAGGGTTTCGACGTGGGGCTGGAAATGTCGGGCTCGCAGGCGGCGCTGGACCAGATGGTCGAGGCGCTGGTGATGGGCGGCAAGATCGCCCTGCTGGGCATTCCGCCCGGAAAATCACCCGTCGACTGGAGCCGCATCGTGTTCAAGGCGATCACCATCAAGGGCGTCTACGGCCGCGAGATGTTCGAGACCTGGTACAAGATGATCGCGATGCTGCAGAACGGGCTGGATGTCAGCCGGGTCATCACCCATCGCTTTGCCGCCGATGACTTTGCGCAGGGCTTTGCCGCCATGAAGTCGGGAAAATCGGGCAAGGTGGTGCTGGACTGGGCCTGACCCTCTGGATAGTTGCAAACGCACCTTCTAGACAGGTGCGCACACATGCCGGGGAGGAAATGAAATGGCCGACAAAGCCAAGGGCGACCGCCCGCTGGAACGGGGAATCGAAGACACGCTGGTAACCGATTTCGCGGACACGCACCGCAAAAGCTATGGCGATTTCCTGCAACTCAAGACCCTGCTGAACTTGCAGAAAACCTTTCAGGACCCGGCCCAACCCGATGAGATGCTGTTCATCATCATCCATCAGGTCAGCGAGCTTTGGCTGAAACTGATGCACCATCAGCTGGTCGAGGTGCGCCGGTTTCTGCAGCAGGATGAGTTCGGCCCCGCGATGAAGAACCTGGACCGGATCAAGGCGATCCAGCGCCAGTTGATCGCCGCGTGGGAAACCCTGCTGACCATGACGCCCGCCGACTATATGACCTTCCGCAAGGCGCTGGGCAATTCATCCGGCTTCCAGAGCTACGGCTATCGCCAGATCGAGTTCATCCTGGGCAACAAGGACACCGCCACGCTGAAGGTGCATGAGCACGACCCCGAAGTGATGGAGATGCTGACCGCCGCTCTGGTCAAACCGTCGCTGTATGACGAGGTATTGCACATGCTGGCGCGGCAGGGGTTCGACGTGCCGCAGGACCTGCTGGACCGGGACTATTCAAAGACCTATTCCGGCGATCCGCGCATCGTGAAGATCTGGGCCGAGATCTACCGGAACACGGGCCGGTACTGGGACCTGTATGCGCTGGGAGAAAAGCTGATGGATGTGGAATCGCTGTTCCAGCGGTGGCGGTTCGACCATGCGACCGCCGTGGAACGTGTGATCGGCATGCAGCCAGGCACTGGCGGCTCCAGCGGCGTGGCTTTTCTGCGCAAGGCGCTGGAGCTGCGATTCTTCCACGACCTTTATGACGTGCGCACCGACCTGATGTACGGCGGACAGGGCTGAGCCATGCTGTATCGCGGATTTACCCAAGCCGAGCTGGAGCGCGAATACGCGCCCAGTTCGATGATCGGCGGCGACCTTGCGCCCTATCTGGCGGCCTATTCAGCGCTCAGCGCGCAGGCGCGGGCGCAACTGACGGTGCAAGAGACCCTCGGCTATGGCGACACTCCCGCACAGGTGCTGGATTTCTTTCCCGCCCGCGCGCCCGGCGCACCGCTGCATGTGTTTATCCACGGCGGCTATTGGCAGGCGCTCAGCCAGCGCGACTCGGCGATGATGGCGCCCGCGCTGGTCCAAGGCGGGCAGGCCTTTGCGACGGTGAACTACACGCTCGCCCCCGACGCGCGGCTGGGCCAGATGGTCGATGAATGCCGGACCGCGCTGATGTGGCTGGCTACCCGGGCCAAGTCGCTGGGGTTCGACGCCTCGCATGTCACCCTGTCCGGGCACAGCGCCGGCGCGCATCTGGCGGCGATGGTCATGGCGACCTCGGCCGACCAATTCGCCCGGATCGGCCTGCGGGTGCGCGAAGTCATCCTGATCAGCGGCGTCTACGACCTGGAACCGATCAGTCTGACCCCGGTCAACGATCCCCTGCAGCTGACCCCGGTCGAGCTGCACGACCTGTCCCCCACCCTGAACCTGCCCGCGCCCGGGCCGCGCTATCGGGTCACGGTGGGCGAGCGGGACACCGGCGAGTTCATCCGCCAGAGCCGCGACTATGCCGAAGCGTTGCGCAAGGCCGGGCATGCCGTCAGCTTTGATCTGCAGCCGGGCACGCACCATTTCGACATCATCCTCAAGGACGGGACGTTTCTGAACGACCACCCCTGAAAACGAAAACGGCGGCCCCAAAGGACCGCCGTTTCTTTCAATTTCGACCGGATCAATCCAGCGTGCGCGTGACTTCCTCGCGCTCGAAGATCTCGATCACGTCGCCGGGGCGGATATCGTCGTAGTTCTCGAACGCCATACCGCATTCCTGACCCGACTGAACCTCGGCCACTTCGTCCTTGAAGCGTTTCAGCGTCTTCAGCGTGCCTTCGTGGATCACCACGTTGTCGCGCAGCAGGCGTACGCCGGCCGAACGGCGGGCAACGCCCTCGGTGACCAGACAGCCGGCAACCTTGCCGACGCCGGTGACCTTGAACACTTCCTTGATCTCGGCATAGCCGATGAACTTTTCGCGGATCTCGGCGCTCAGCAGGCCCGAGGCAGCGGCTTTGACGTCATCCACCAGGTCGTAGATCACCGAGTAGTAGCGGATCTCGACGCCCTTCTGGTTGGCGGTGTTGCGCGCCGATGCGTTGGCCCGCACGTTGAAGCCAAAGACCGGAGCACCCGACGCTTCGGCCAGGCCGATATCGGTTTCGGTGATGGCGCCGACGCCCGAGTGCAGCACGCGCACGCGCACCTCGTCGTTGCCGATCTTCTCCATCGCCTGCACGATCGCCTCGGCCGAGCCCTGCACGTCGGCCTTGACCAGAATGGGCAGCTCGGCCACGTTCTCGTCTTCCTTGGCCTTCTGCATCAGCTGTTCCAGCGTGGTCGCGGCACCGGCGGCGGCGCGCTTGTCCTTGGCGACCTGCGCGCGGTACTCGGCGATCTCGCGGGCCTGCGCCTCGGTCTCGGTCACGTTCAGAACGTCACCGGCCTCGGGCGTACCGTTGAGACCCAAGACCTCGACCGGAACCGAAGGACCGGCCTCCTGAACGCGCTCGCCCTTGTCGTTGATCAGCGCGCGGACCTTGCCGTACTGCTCGCCCACGACGAAGATGTCGCCCTGGCGCAGCGTGCCCTTCTCGACCAGCACGGTCGCGACCGGGCCGCGGCCCACATCCAGCTGCGCCTCGATCACAGCACCTTGCGCGGCGCGGTTCGGGTTGGCCTTCAGCTCCAGAATCTCGGCCTGCAGCGCGATGGCTTCCAGTAGATCGTCCAGACCCTGTCCCGTGATGGCCGAAACTTCGACATCCTGAACCTCGCCCGACATCTTTTCGACGACGATCTCGTGCTGCAGCAGGTCGGTGCGCACCTTGTCCGGGTTCGCATCGGGCTTGTCGATCTTGTTGATCGCCACGATCATCGGAACACCGGCGGCCTTGGCGTGGTTGATTGCCTCGACCGTCTGCGGCATCACCGCGTCATCCGCCGCAACCACCAGCACCACGATATCCGTTACCTGAGCACCGCGCGAGCGCATCGAGGTAAAGGCCGCGTGGCCCGGCGTGTCCAAGAAGGTCAGCGTGGTGCCGTCATTGGTCTGCACCTGATAGGCGCCGATATGCTGGGTAATGCCACCGGCCTCGCCCGCAACGACTTTCGCGTCGCGGATCGCGTCCAACAGCGAGGTCTTCCCGTGGTCGACATGACCCATGATGGTAATGACCGGCGGACGGGGCTGCAGGTCTTCATCCTTGTCTTCGACATCCGAGATTACATCCTCGACATCCGCGTCCGAAACCCGCACGACCTTGTGGCCGAATTCTTCGATGATCAGTTCGGCAGTGTCGGCGTCGATGGTCTGGTTCTGCGTGACCATCATACCCATGTTCATCAGCGACTTGACGACGTCGGCGACGCGTTCGGCCATACGATTGGCCAGTTCCGAAACGACGATCGCCTCGGGCAGCTGAACCTCGCGGATCACCTTTTCACGCTCGACCGAACCGCCCATGGCTTTCTGCCGCGCACGCTCCTGCTTGCGTTTCATCGCGGCCATGGACCGCTGACGGCCACCTTCCCCACCACGCAGAGCCTGGTTCAGCGTCAGCTTGCCCGAGCGACGGCCGTCGTCGCGGCCCTTGCCGCGGGTCTGGCGCTGTTCGCGCTCGCGGTCGGTCTTGCGCGGCGTTTCCGCTGGCGCAGGCTTGCTGGCCGCGGGGGCCTTGGCCTTGGGTGCCTCTTTCGCAGCCGCGGCTTCTGCTGCGGCGCGCTGAGCGGCTTCTTCGGCCTCTTTCTGCTTGCGCTCTTCTTCCTCGGCTTTCTGCCGGGCTTTTTCCTCGGCCTCGCGCTGTTCGCGCTCCTTGGCTTCCTGTTCGGCGCGGCGGCGTTCACGCTCTTCGGCGCGCGCCTTTTCCTCGGCCTCGCGGCGTTCGGCTTCCTCGGCCTCACGGGCCTTGGCCGCCTGCAATGCCTTCAGGCGCCGATTCATCTCGGCATCGGAAATCCCGGCTGGCCGGCGCGAAGGATCACCCGACGGCGCAGCGCCACCGCTGGGCTTGGACGCTCCCGGCTTGGGAACCACCACGCGCTTGCGTTTGGTTTCCACCACGACATTCTTGGTACGTCCGTGGCTGAAACTCTGTTTCACATTCCCGGGGCGTGCCCCGCCACGAAGGCCCAATGTCTTTTTGCCGTCACTATCGCTCATAAAGCTTCTTACCCTTCCGCGCGGCCCTTGCCGCCGTCATCCATATCGCGCAAGCCACGCAGGCGCTGCGCTTCCTCTACAACACGTTTGGCGAGTCCGCCAGAGGCGAGCGCCGCATGAATCACCGTTTGGCGCCCAAATGCCGCCCCAAGCTCGTCTGCGGTCAGCCAGCCGATGAATTTCCCGAAATGCGGCGTGCTCAGCTTGGACTTGCCGCGCCCGGAACCATCGACCGCCTGAATCAGAACCCAGGCCTCTTCGCGATCAAGCCAGGACTTGACCTTTTCATACCCGGCGACCGCATCGCCGGATTTTCGCGCCAGACTGATCAACTCGATCACGCGGCGCGACAATTGACGCTCCACCTCGTCGACAAGGTTCTGCGGTACAGTCACCTGCGCCTTGAACCCGCGTGCAAACAGCTTCTTGCCGATGGCCGTGTCCAGCGCCTTGCGATCCGCCGAGACATAAACGCCCCGACCCGGCAACTTGGACGCGACATCCGGGAAAACCTGCCCATCCGGGCCGGTTACAAAGCGGATCAGCCCGTACCGAGGCTGCACCTCGCCCGTGGCGATGCATTTCCGCTCTGGCCCTTCGGACCGTTCCTTTTGGACGCCACCGCGACCCATGTGTGCCACCCGAGGCCTGGAATCAGGCCTCGGCCTCCTCGTCTGCTGCTTCGTCCTCGACGTCTGCCTCGGGCTGCTCCAGATCGGCGGGGTCGACCCAGCCCAACATGACCCGAGCGGTCATCACCAGATCCTGCGCCTCTTCCAGCGTCACGCCAAAGGGTTCGAGAATACCGTCATCCTTGACCCGCTGGCCATCAACCGTGGTCCAGCCTCCGGCCAGTTCCCAGTCAGCGCAGGTTGCAAAGTCTTCCAGCGTCTTGACGCCGTCCTTGGCAAGTGCCTCAACCATTTGGGGTGTCAGACCCTCAAATTCAATAAGGCTGTCCTCGGCACCCAGGCTGCGGGCGCTGTCCAGCGCCGCCTTGGCCTGCGCCTCGAGGAATTCGCGCGCACGCGCTTGCAGCTCGTTTGCGGTGCCTTCGTCGACGCCATCGATCACCAGCAGTTCGTCCAGCTCGACATAGGCCACTTCTTCCAGGTTGGTGAAGCCTTCCGAGACCAGCAGCTGGGCAAAGAACTCGTCCAGGTCCAGGCTGTCCATGAACAGCTGCGTGCGGGCTTCGAACTCCTTCTGACGGCGTGCCGATTCTTCGGCCTCGGTCATGATGTCGATGTCCAGACCGGTCAGCTGGCTGGCCAAGCGCACGTTCTGACCACGGCGACCGATCGCCAGCGAAAGCTGTTCTTCGGGCACGACGACTTCGATCTTGCCGGCTTCTTCGTCCAGAACCACCTTGGAAACCTCGGCGGGCTGCAACGCGTTCACCAGGAAGGTCGGCTGGTCTTCGTTCCACGGGATGATGTCGATCTTTTCGCCCTGCAGCTCGTTCACGACGGCCTGCACGCGGCTGCCGCGCATACCAACGCAGGCGCCGACGGGATCGATCGAGTTGTCATACGAGATGACCGCGATCTTGGCACGCGAACCGGGATCACGGGCCACGGCTTTGACCTCGATGATGCCATCATAGATTTCCGGCACTTCCATCTTGAACAGCTCGGCCATGAACTCGGGCGCCGTGCGCGACAGGAAGATCTGGTGACCACGCGTTTCGCGGCGCACTTCCTTAATGTAGGCGCGCACCCGGTCATTGGGGCGATAGCTTTCACGGCCGATCTTGTCGTTGCGGCGCAGAACAGCCTCGGCCCCACCCAGATCGACGATCACGTTGCCGAATTCCTCGCGCTTGACGGCGCCGTTGATGATGGTGCCGACACGATCCTTGAAGTCTTCGTACTGGCGGTCACGCTCGGCCTCACGAACCTTCTGCAGGATCACCTGCTTGGCCGACTGAGCCGCGATCCGGCCCATTTCCACCGGCGGGACCTCTTCCACGAAGACGTCACCGATCTCGGGCGATTCCATGTATTGCTTGGCCTGCTCGACGGTCATCTCGGCCTGATAGTTCTCAAGCTCGTCATCCGCGACCACGGTGCGCACGCGGGTAAAGGTCGCCTTGCCGGTCTTGCGGTCAATGGACACGCGGATGTCCATTTCCGCGCCGTAGCGGCTCTTGGCGGCACGGGCGAGCGATTCCTCCATCGCTTCGACAACCAGACCGGGGTCGATCATCTTTTCGCGGGCCACGGCCTCGGCGGTCTGCAGCAGCTCCAGCTGGTTGGCTGAGGTGATTGCCATCAGTTCGTCTCCTCTTCGGACCCTTCGGTCTCAATCTCGTCGAAAGCGTTTTCGTTCAGGGCACCGGCGTCTTTGCGCTGGCGCAGCATTTCCTTGATCAGGTCATCGGTCAGGACCAGCTTGGCATCGCTCAGCCAGTCGAATTGCAGACCGATGGTCACGGTTTCTTCGCCGTTGGGGATGTTGATCAGAACCTCATCCCCTTCGACACCGGCCAGTTCCCCCTTGAAGCGTCGGCGGCCGTCGATCAGTTCGGTGGTTTCCAGCTTGGCCTCGTAGCCCTCGAACATCTCGAAATCCTTCAGCCGCGTCAGCGGGCGGTCGATGCCGGGGCTGGACACCTCGAGCGTGTAGGCGTCGAGGATCGGGTCCTCGACGTCCAGCGTGGCGCTGACCGCGTTCGAGATCTCGGCGCAATCATCCACCTCGATGCCGCCATCGGGCTTGTCGGCCATGATCTGCAGCGTGGTCTGCTTGCCGCTCATCAGGCGGATGCGGACCAGCTCGTACCCCAGATCTTCGATCACCGGAGTGATGATCTCGGCCAGTCGTCGGTCGATCGCCGCCTTGGCTATCAGGTCGTTTGTCATATGGTGCTCTACCCTTCGATCGGGCACAAAAAAACGGGCGCGCGGCCCGTCGAATTTTCCGGTGGAGCCTCGGACCAGAAGTCCGACGCGCCGCTGTTGCAACTGCATATACGCAGGACGCCCCGAGTCTGCAACCCCTGCCGTCAACCAACGGACAATCCGCGTCGGTTTTCAGGCCAGTTTCAGGCCATCCACCAGCGTTCCGCGATGCGCCCATCGTCCAACGGCGCGCCTCTCCCGATCCGGCGTGGCAGACCCACGGAGCCGGAGATCGCCAGCGACATCTCTGATTCGCTGGGGAAGAACCGCACGCCACCCAGACCGCGCAGCCCTTGCGCCGCCGGCAGCACCGACACGTCCACGTATCGATCACGCAGCGCCTCGGCGCGCACGGCCGGGTCGGGGATCACGATGATGTCGACCGCCTCCAACCAGCCAGCATGGCCATCCTTGTAGTGGCCCGCGACCCGGCGGCCGCGGAAATGGCGCCCGTCTTCGGCCCGTTCGACCCGGTAACTCCCGGTGCCGTTCGCCTGCTGCAGCGGCGAAACGCTCTGCCCGTCGCGGGTAATGACGAACCGGGTATCGGCCAGCAGGAAAGGCAGGCCGGGGTTGGCCTCGGCCAGTTCGATCCGGATGCGGTCCGGCGCCAGGGCTTCGGCGCGCCCGACCTCGGACAGGACCGCCAGAACATCTCCGGCCGTCAGCGCCACACCGTCGTGAAACACCGCATCGGCACGCAGGTCGAAGGTCCAGACACGGGCTTCGGAATCGGTCTGCCATGCGGTCGCCAGCTCGCCGCGCAGAGTGCCGTCCGGCGCGATCTCGGTCAGGGTGTCGAACACCGCACCCCGGGCCAGCCGGTCCAGGCTGTCGTCACGCGGTACGGCGATGCGCAGCACGCCGCCCGATTTCGGTGTATCCGCCAGCGAGGCCCCGGTCGCGGCCAGCAGGGCTGCGGCGGCACCCGAGGTGAACAGGGCACGGCGGTCGATGCGGGTCATGCCACCTCCTGCGCGGTTCGGTCCATGATGCGCACCAGTTCGGCGCTGATCCCAGGCTCCGACAGGGCGTGACCGGCCTGCCGCACCATCTTCAGCTCGGCCTCGGGCCATTTCTCGGCCAGGCTCCAAGCCGCCTGCGGGGGGCAGATCATGTCGTACCGGCCTTGCACGATATGGCCGGGGATATGCGCGATCCGGTCCATCCGGTCCAAAATCTGGCCGTCATGTTCCAGAAACGCCTTGTTGATGAAATAGTGATTCTCGAGCCGCGCGAAGGTGCGCGCATATTCGCCGGGGCTTTCACCGACGGCCCCGTTCGTGTGGATCGAGGCCAGCGCGTTTTCCCAGTGCGACCAGGCGCGGGCGTACAGGATCTCAGTCGCGCGATCGCCCGAAAACAGCCGCTTGTGGTAGGCGCCGATTGTGTCGGACAGTTCCGAGTCGCGCAGCAGGGAGGTGAAGCGCGCCCATTGCTCGGGCCAGAACTTGCCGGCCCCGCCGCCATAGAACCAGTCGAGCTCCGCCTGCGTGGCCAGAAACACGCCGCGCAGAACCAGGCGGGTCACCCGGTCGGGGTGGGTTTGGGCATAGATCAGCGCCAGCGTGGCGCCCCAGCTGCCGCCGAACACGATCCAGTCGTCGATCTCGAACAGTTTCCGCAGGCGCTCGATATCGGCCACCAGGTGCCACGTCGTGTTGTTCTCGACCGAGGCCGTGGGCCGCGACCGGCCGCAGCCGCGCTGATCGAACAGAATCACCCGGTAGACCTCGGGGTCGAAATAACGCCGCATGGCCGGGCTGCAGCCGCCGCCGGGGCCGCCATGCAGAACCACCACGGGAATCCCGTCGGGATTGCCGCATTGCTCCACATAGATGCGGTGCCCGTCGCCCATATCCACCACGCGCTGGTCGAACGGATCGACCGGCGGGTAAAGATATTGCACTGCGCGCTTTTGGTCCGGGTACTTGTCCATTATGGCCCTATATAGTCTTACAGCGTAAAAGAGCACACGGAGACAGGAATGCAAGCGCATCCGAACACGGTGGACCCGTCCGAGATCGCAAAATTCGAGGCCATGGCCGCTGAATGGTGGGACCCGCACGGGAAATTCAAACCTCTGCACATGCTCAATCCGTGCCGTCTGGACTATATCACACAGCAGATCGCGGGCGAATTTGACCGGGATCTGACGGCTGCGAAACCGTTCGAGGGCCTGCGCCTGCTGGATATCGGCTGCGGCGGCGGGCTGCTGAGCGAGCCGATGGCGCGGCTGGGGGCCGAGGTCGTTGGCGCCGACGCCGCCGAGCGCAACCTGCCCGTCGCCCGCATCCATGCCGAGCAATCCGGCCTGCAGATCGACTATCGCCACACCACCGCCGAGGCGATGGCCGACGCGGGCGAACAGTTCGAAGTGGTTCTGAACATGGAGGTGGTCGAGCATGTGGCCGATCCGCTGGCCTATCTGACCGCCACGCAACAGCTGTTGAAACCCGGCGGGCTGGAAATCTGCTCGACCATCAACCGCAACCCGAAATCCTATGCGATGGCGATTTTCGGGGCCGAGGTCGTCATGCGCTGGCTGCCGCGCGGCACGCATGAATGGTCCAAATTCATCACCCCGGACGAGCTGTTCGACCTGCTGCGCCAAGCCGGTCTGGACCCGGTGGACCGCAAGGGATTCGTCTTCAACCCGATCACCTGGAGCTGGTCGATCTCGGACCGGGATCTGAGCGTGAACTATGTCACCGCCAGCGTGAAGCCGGGCTGAGGTCTATTCCTCTTCCAGCTTCATGCGCAGGTCGCGCAGAACCGGCAGGGTCGTGCGCACACGCTCAAGGCCCAGCTCGCCCACGACCCGGTTGATCAGAGGCGCGATGGCCGAGATCGCCTGATCCCGCGCCCGGCGGCCGGCCGGGCTGATCGCCACCATCTTGCGGCGGGCATCGTCCCAATCGGGGCGGATGTGGATGTATCCGGCCCATTCCAGCTTGGCCAAGGTGTTGGTCATCGCCCCGCGGGTCACATGGAATGTGCTGGCCAGTTGGGCAGGCGTCCGCTCGCCTCCCACGAACACCAGGTGGTTCAGCACCGAGAAATGCGAGATTTCCATGCCCTTGGGCAGCACCCGGCTCAGCCGGTTCCGCAGCAATTGGTCCGCGGTCAGGATCTCGCTGAACAGCGCGACCGCAAGGGCGTTGGTTTCGTCAGTCATTACCCGGTTCTGGATCAGGGCCCGTCGAACGGGCGAACATGTGTCAAGGACGGCACGCGCCGCCGTGCCTCTGTAACAGACCTATCATCCAGATCAAAAAAGTGAATGCCGGTCTGAGTGCCTGCGTCGATCAGCACCTCGCCCCAGGGCGACACGACCATGCTGTGCCCGTGGGTATGGCGCGTCTTGCCGCGGGTCTTGGGGTGTTCCCCGGTCTGCGCGGGGGCAATGACCCAACAGCCGGTCTCGATGGCGCGGGCGCGCAGAAGCGGCTCCCAATGGGCCGCGCCGGTCACCGGAGAGAACGCAGCCGGAACCGTCAGGATCGTGGCCCCGCCCTGTGCCAGCGCGGCGTGCAGATGCGGGAACCGGATGTCATAGCAGATGGTCATGCCGACCTTGCCGAAGGCGGTCTCGGCAATCACCGCCCGCGACCCGGGGCGATAGCTGGCCGATTCGCGAAAAGTCTCGGTCTCGGTGACCTGCACGTCGAACATGTGGATCTTGTCATAGCGCGCGACGATCCCGCCCTGCGGGTCGATCATGTAAGACCGGTTGGCGAACCGCCCGTCGGCGTCATGAGTCTTCAGCCCCAACGATCCGATCAGCAGCCACACGCCCAATTCCGCCGCCTGTTCGCGCAGGCCCGCCAGGGTAATGTCGTCTTCCTCGTGCTGCAGCACCTCGCGTTGGCGCGTTCCGCTGGTCGAGACGCAGTTGGTGACCTCGGGCGTCAGGATGAACCCCGCGCCCCGGTCCGCGGCCTCGTCCATCATGGCGCGCACCATGTCCAGGTTCGCGGCCGGGTCGTCCGACGAGGTGATCTGCAGCAGGGCGGTTCTCATCAGGCGGCCAACAGCGGGTCCAGCTTGCCGGCCTGTTCGAGTTCGTACAGATCGTCGCAGCCACCGACATGGGTGTCACCAATGAAGATCTGCGGCACCGTGCGCCGTCCGCCCGCCCGCTGGATCATCTCGGGCTTGCGTTTGGGGTTCATCAAAACGTCGATTTCCTCGAAGGCGACGCCTTTCTGATTCAGCAGCCGTTTGGCCGCGTGGCAAAAGCCGCACAGCGGCGAGGTATAAATGACAACCGGTTTCATGGTCCGTTCCCTTGGATTTCGCGCAATCTAGGGGCAATTAGGCATCCTTGGCAACGCGCGCCAGTACCAACACGGAAATATGAGCCGCACCGGCCTCTTGGCAGGCATGGGTGCAGGCCGCCAGGGTCGCACCCGATGTCATCACGTCATCGACCAGCAGCACATGGCGCCCCTTCAGGCGATCCGCCCGGCGCGGATACACGACGATCGCATCGCGCAGCGTATCCGCACGCTCGGCCGCCGTTTTGCCTTCCAGCGGTGGGGTACGCCGCTTGCGTATCAACAGATCCGGACAGACCGGCAGGCCCGCCTCCTTTCCCAGTTGGAGCGACAAAAGAGCGGACTGGTTGTATCGGCGCTTCAGCAGCCGCGACCAATGCAGCGGCACCGGGGCGATCACCGTATCCGGTCGAAACAGGGTGCGACCGGCCTGCGCCATCCAACGCGCCGCAGGTTTTGCCAGTTCGGAACGATCCCCGTGCTTCAGGGCCAGAACCAGTGACCGCGCCCGTCCCTGATACAGCAATGCCGCGCGCCCCTCGGCCCACGGTTGTGAGCGGCGCAAACAATCGTCGCAGTCGATTCGGTGACCATCATCGCTGCCCGGCACGGGCGCACCGCAACTGTGGCAGACCGTCCCGCCGATGAACGGGGTCTCGCGCCAGCACGGCCCGCACAGGCCGAAATCCGAGGCCGCCATCTCGCCGCAGCCGATGCAGCGTGGCGGATACACGACCTCGATCGCGGTTTGAATCCGCTGCCATATGCGATAATTGCGGCTTATGGATTTGCCAGCACCCAATGCACCCTCGCTGTTCGATCGCAAAGCGCTTGCGGCACACCGCGCGCGGATCAGCGACGAAGCCCTTTTTCTGCACCACGCAGCCATGGACGAGGTGCAGGATCGCCTTTCCATGGTTAACAAATTCTTTACTGCGCCAGCGATCGTAGCCCCCTACCCCGAGATTTGGGCGCCGGTCCTGCCGGGCGCCCGGGTCGTGGCCGATGACGACGTGCTGGATCTGAAACCCGCTGCGCATGACCTTGTGGTCCATGCGATGGCCCTGCATTGGGCCAACGATCCGGTGGGACAGCTGATCCAATGTGCCCGCGCGCTGCAGCCCGACGGGTTGTTGTTGGTGGTGTGTCTGGGCGGTGAAACGCTATACGAATTGCGGGCCGCGCTGGGTCAGGCCGAGGTCGAGGTGACCGGCGGTCTCAGCCCCCGTGTCGCGCCGATGGCCGAGTTGCGAGATCTTGGCGCGCTGCTGCAGCGTGCGGGTTTTGCATTGCCTGTTGCGGACAAAGTGCCCCTGACGGCGACGTATCGCGACCTGTGGCACCTGATGCGGGACCTGCGCGCGATGGGTGAAACCAACGCCATGACCCAGCGGTTGAAACACCCGTCGCGCCGCACGGTCTTTTCCCGGGCCCAAGAGATTTACGCCGCGCATTTCACATCTCCCGAAGGCCGGCTGAGTGCCACGTTCGAGCTGATCTGCCTGACGGGCTGGGCGCCGGATGCCAGCCAGCCCAAGCCGTTGCGCCCTGGCTCGGCCCAGATGAGACTGGCCGACGCCCTTGGCACGAAAGAAGGCAAACTGTCCGATTGACCCGCTGACCGAACCGATTATTTCAGCCTCTAAACCAGAATTCAGGAAGCTCACCATGTTCGATGCCACCCGCCCGGAACACGCTCCGGCAGACCACCCAAAAGTGAAGATGGGCCGCGTCGGCGTTCTTCTGGCCAATCTCGGCACCCCGGACGACTACAGCTATTGGCCGATGCGCCGCTATCTGAACGAGTTCCTGTCCGACCGGCGGGTGATCGACTATCCGGCCTGGAAATGGCAGCCGATCCTGCAGGCCATCATCCTGACCAAACGTCCCTTCAGCTCGGGCGCTGCGTACAAGTCGATCTGGAACCACGACAAGGGCGAAAGCCCGCTGATGACCATCACCAAGGACCAGACCGGCAAGATGCGTGCGGCGTTGCAGGACCGGTATGGCGACAAGGTCATGGTGGATTTCTGCATGCGTTACGGAAACCCCTCGACCAAGTCGAAGGTTCGCCAAATGGTGGCCGAGGGCTGCGACCGCATCCTGTTCTTCCCGCTGTATCCGCAATATGCCGGCGCCACGACCGCAACCGCGAACGACCAGTTCTTTCGCGCACTTATGGACGAGGCGTGGCAGCCCGCCAGCCGCACGGTACCGGCCTATTTCGACGAGCCGGCCTATATCGACGCCCTGGCGCAGTCGGTCGAGCGCGCCTATGCGGCCATGGAGACCAAGCCGGACGTTCTGGTCTGTTCCTATCACGGCATGCCGGAACGCTATCTGATGCAGGGTGATCCGTACCACTGCCAGTGCGCCAAGACGTCACGGCTGCTGAAAGAGCGGCTGGGCTGGGCGGATGATCAACTGGTGACCACCTTCCAGTCGCGATTCGGACCCGAGGAATGGCTGAAGCCCTACACTGTCGAACACGTCGCGGAACTGGCCCGGCAGGGCAAAAAGAACATAGCCGTCATTGCCCCGGCATTTTCTTCGGACTGCATTGAAACGCTGGAAGAGATCAACGAAGAGATACGCGAAAGCTTTGAGCACGCCAGCGGTGAAAGCTTTACCTACATTCCCTGCCTCAACGACGAGGACGCGCATATCGCCGCCTTGGGCAAGGTTGTCGAGGACAACCTCAAAGGCTGGCTGGACTGAATCGGCCCGGGATTACGCACGAAAAAAGGCGGTGGAGATCCACCGCCTTTCTTTTTTGTCGTAGTCCGTTGGACTCAGCCTGCGGCAACAGCTGCGGCAACAACGACCAGCAGGATCAGCGGCAGGATGATGCCCTGCGACGAGCCCTGGGTTTCTTCGACGACAACAGGTGCCTCAACAACCGGCTCTTCCAGGTTGCCAGCATATGCGGTCGAAGCAGCAGCGGTCAGTGCAGCAGCGAGTACAAGTTTCTTCATATTAACCTCCAGAGTTTGCGCGATCCCAATTGCGGAACCACACACCTAAGACTTACCTCGTGGTTTTTTCTAATCAGCAAAGCAGAACGAATGCAATTGCAACTTGCAGTGCAAGCGGGTTGGCGCGCGAAAATGTCGTCAAATTAGCAACACTTGCGTCCCGACCTTCGCCATGGCGTACAGCTCTGCGATGTTCTCGTTGAACAACCCGATGCACCCGTTCGACGACCGGCGGCCAATTTTCCGCGTATCGTGGGTTCCGTGGATCCGGTAATACTTCCAGCTGAGATACAAAGCGTGCGTTCCCAGCGGGTTATCGGGCCCCGGAGGGATGTAATCCGGCCATTCCGGGTTTCTTTTCTTCATCGACGGCGTCGGCGACCAGCTGGGCCCCTCGACCTTGCGGATGACACTCGTGCGACCGCGGCGGGTCAGTTCTTCGGTCAGCGGAACCGACGACGGGTACAGCTTGTAGACGGTTTGGTCTTCCGACCAGTAGTGCAAAGCGCGGGAAACGGTGTCGACCAGAATCGCCCCGTTCCGGGTGTTCGAGAAGTAGGGCTGCCATTGCTGCGCCTTGAAGCCCGACACATTGCGGCGAACGGCCGGTTCAGCCTCGGGTGCAGGGCGCAATGGGTCGCCCGGGATGTATTGGGCGATCGCCGGGCTGGCGAGCAAAGACGATGCGCCTGCGAGGAATCCGCGGCGGGACGAAGAGAAAACGCGTTTCTTGACCATGGTGACAGGTCCTCTGCGAAAGATGTGCAAGAATCCGCTCTATGTTATTGCCAGAATGCTTCAGTCGCAAATCAAACCGGCAGAATCATGCGGGTTCGTGCATTTGAGCCTTTGCTCATGGGCCGCTGGCAGGGTATTGCCAATTGGAAACAAGCAAACCGGACTCATCATGACGCGCATTTTTTCCCTGCTCTTGATTTGCCTTGTCGCACTGGCGGCATGTACCGACGTGAGCGGCACTTCAACCCTTGGCGCGGATGGACGCCCGCTGCCCAAAGCCTACAAGATCCGGGGCAATCCCGAAAAACTGCAGTTCCGCATGCTTGATTCCGTAAACGCCCTGCGGCAGGCGTCTGGACTGCAGTCGGTGCAGTTGAACGCGCAGCTGAACGCAGCGGCAGCGACACACGCCAAGGACATGTCGCGGCAGAACCGACCCTGGCATTTCGGCTCGGACGGATCTTCGCCACTCGATCGGGTGGCCCGTGCCGGTTATGCGGGGCGTTTCCTGGGTGAAGCGATTTCCGAGACCTACGAGACCGAAACCGAAACCCTGGCCGCGTGGATGCAGGAACCGGGTCCGCGATCGGTGATCATGGACCCGCAAGCAACCCAGATGGGGTTTGCATGGCATCAGGAAAACGGCGGGAAGATCTGGTGGACGCTCGAGATGGGAACTGGCGGTTAAGCATGGCCCAGACAAAAAAAGCCCCCGAAAACCGGGGGCTTTTTTCTTTCTAACAGGTCTCAGGCAGCTTGCATGGACTGGGCTGTGGTCAGGATCGCATACAGCTTGACCGGATCCGGGTTGGCCCGAAGCTTCGAGCAGACCGCGCTGTCGCGCAGCGTGCGCGATACCAGCGCCAAGGCCTTGAGATGCTCGACACCGGCGTCTTCCGGGGCGAACAGTGCAAAGGCCAGATCCACGGGCTGACGGTCGACCGATCCGAAGTCGATGGGCTTTTCCAGCATGACGAACACGCCGGCAACCGAGTCGATCTCGGACAAACGGGCGTGTGGCAGGGCAACACCATGGCCAACGCCGGTCGGCCCAAGGCTTTCCCGCTCCAGCAGGCAGTCTACGATAGTCTGCGGATCAAGTCCGAGTGCGCCCGCGGCAACGTCACCGATTTCCTGAAACAACCGCTTTTTGCTGGACGCTGCAGATAGCACGCGCACCGCCTCGGGCTTCAGTATGCTCGACAAATCCATGTTTTGCTCCACGGCGACGCCCCCAGAATCCGGGGGCCCCGCCCAATTCTTGCCTGTTACGGATCGATCCAGCCGATATTGCCGTCATCCCGGCGATACACGACGTTCAATCCGTCCTTGTTTTCATTCCTGAACACCAGCACCGGGGCGCCGGCCAATTCCATTTGCATGACAGCTTCGCCGACACTCAACGATGGGATCTTGGTTTCCATCTCAGCCACGATGATGGGCTGCAATGAGTCGGGTTCGTCGGCCACGTCCGATTCGTTCGAGGCGAGGATATAAGATGACGCTCCGAAGAGTTCAACCGGCTGAGCCCGTTCACGATGGTGGTCCTTGAGGCGACGCTTGTAGCGACGCAGCTGTTTCTCCATCTTTTCGCAGCACGCCTCGAATGCTGCATAGATTTCGGTTGCATGTGCCTTGGCCTGGGCTGTCAGGCCCGTGGACATATGTATGGTGGTTTCGCACACATACTCATGCGCTGAACGGGAAAAGACGACGTTGGCATCCGTCGGTCGCTGGGCATATTTGCTCACGACCTCGCCCAATGCGTCCTGCACGTGTGTCTGCAAGGCTGCACCAATGTCGATCTGTTTGCCGCTGATTTGGTAACGCATGTGATCTCCTTCACAATTCACACCCATTATGACGTCACGTCGGGTGACATGCTTGTTTTTATCGGGTGGGGGGTAGAGACATGTTTCGCGGTTGTCCTCGGTAAGGCCCTTCGGAGAAGGGAGATCGAGATCCAGTCTGGAACCGCGAAAATGCCATGTCCCAATTGAGCCAAGAGGCGGCAGAAGAGTCAATCAAAACAGGAGTGTATATACGCGAATTCTGTCATGCGCCTGGCGCAATGACAACTAAGCCTATGAAATCTTGAAATTTTCACCCAGATACACGCGGCGGACATTTTCGTTTTCCACCACCTCGTCGGGCGATCCGGACATCAGCACCTGGCCGTCGTGCAGGATGTACGCGCGGTCCACAATTTCCAGCGTTTCCCGCACGTTGTGGTCGGTGATCAGTACGCCGATTCCACGCTTTTTCAGATCCGCCACCAGATGCCGGATATCGCCCACGCTGATCGGGTCGACGCCGGCAAACGGCTCGTCCAGCAGCAGGTATTTGGGGTCGGCGGCCAGACAGCGGGCTATCTCGACGCGACGGCGTTCACCACCCGACAATGCAAGGGCAGGCGCCCGCCGCAAATGCTCGATCGAAAAGTCCGAGAGCAGCTCTTCCAGACGTTCCTTGCGGCGGTGCACATGCTTCACCGCAATGTCGAGCACGGCCGAGATATTGTCCTCGACACTCAAGCCGCGAAAGATCGACATTTCCTGCGGCAGATACCCGATGCCCATGCGCGCCCGGCGATACATCGGCAGCGTGGTCACATTCTGACCGTCCAACGTGACCGTTCCGGCCTCGGGGAACACCAGCCCGGCAACGGAATAGAACGTGGTCGTCTTGCCCGAGCCGTTCGGCCCTAGCAACGCAACGACCTCGGACCGGTCCAGTGTCATCGACACGTCCCGGATCACGGTCTTTTTGCGATAGGATTTGCGCAGTTTCTGAATCTTCAGACCCTGAGACCCTTCGGCAACGGACAGTTGCGGGCCCGCCATCAATTTCCGCCCTGCTGAAGGATCGTCTTGACCCGCCCCGACATGGTCGCGGTTCCGCTTGTCAGGTTCGCAATCATCTGGTCGCCGCTGATCGTGCTGGGCCCCTGCGTCAGCAGAACGTTGCCCTTCATCACGATCACACCCGAGTCGATGGTGTATTCCGCCCAGTCCCCCTCGGCGGCATCCGGCGGGCTGACAAGCACGACGTTTTCCGACGCCTCCATGCGTTTGATCCCCGACCGATCCTGGTTGTAGATCACCAACACGCGACCGGCGGACAGGCGCATTTCGCCCTGAACGACAATGACGTTGCCAAGAAACTCGGCCGAACCGTCCTCTTGATTGACGTTCAGTGTCTCGGATGTCACTTCGACCGGCAGACTGGGATCGGCCTTCACCGACCCAAAGGCCACCTGCGCTTCCTGCGCGGACGCTGGCACCGAACCCACGGCCAGGGCGAAACAAACGAGGGCGAAACGAAAATCAAACACAGTCTATCTTTCGGCTTTTTTCGGCTCATATAACAGCTTAACGCCATCTGTAAAAAGAATATGGACCGGTCCACCCTCTTTTTCAGCGCCAAATGTCATCCGCCCGGCCGAGAAATTGCCGATTGGCCCCGTTCCCTGCACCTGACCTGGCGTATCGCCCCGGATCTCGTCCAATGAAGTATTCAACAGGTCTGTCGTCACCCGTATACCGTCCGTGGTGGTGATCACCACGTCCCCGGTGAAGGTGGCCGTCGCCTTGTCCGGTCGGATCGACCCCGAGTTGGAATCCAGCGTGATCACCCCACCGTTCAACAGGCCGAACCGGCCACGGAATTCCGTTGCTCTTGGATCGCTGTCGGCAGTTCCCTGGCTGGCCCGCACCGCCTCGACCTGGACATCTTCGCCCTTGCGGGTGGTCCCGCGATAGTTCGGGCGGGTCACAAGCTGCCCCTCAAGCCGTTCGTCGATATCCTCTTGGGAAAACGGACCCGAGACGTTTGTTTCGATGCTGCGCGACAGCAGGAATACCGTGGACAGCAGCAGAATCGCCGCCAGCGGCAACAGAACCTTCAGGAACTGCACCATTCGGGAATAGCGGTCCACCTGCGCCTCCTGTCAGCCCAGCCCGACGCGCAGGCAATCGTGAATATGCAGAAGGCCCTGCGCCAATCCCGGTTGTTCGGGGTCGACGACGAACAACGAGGTGATCTTGCGCGCGTTCATGATCGCCACGGCTTCTTCGGCCAGCGAATCTGGTGCGATCGTGGTCGGATTGCGGGTCATGACCTGAGCGGCCGTATTGTCCAGCAGCCCCTCCATGTGGCGCCGCAGGTCGCCGTCGGTGATGATGCCGGCAAGCTTGCCGTCCGCGTCCGTCACCCCGACCACGCCAAAGCCTTTCTGGCTGATCTCGATCAACGCGTCGCTCATCGGTGTATCGGCAGAAACCAGCGGCACCGCATCGCCACCGTGCATCAGATCGCGTACTGCGCTCAGCTGCGCGCCCAGTTTGCCGCCCGGATGAAAGGCGCGGAAATCCTCTGGTTTGAAGTCGCGATATTTCATCAGCGCAATCGCCAGCGCATCACCCATGGCCAGCGTCAGCGTGGTCGAAATCGACGGCACCATCCCATAGCCGCAGGCCTCGCCCAGAGAGGGGATCAGCAAATGCACGTCCGCCTGTTTCATCAACGAGCTTTCGGGCTTGCTGGACAGGCCGATCAAAGGGATGCCGAACCGCCGGGTAAAGGCCAGAAGATTGGCCAGTTCCGGCGCCTCGCCCGAATTGGAGATCGCCAGAACCACGTCTCCTTTCGACACCATCCCCAGATCGCCGTGGCTGGCCTCGGCCGGATGAACGAAATAGGCCGGCGTACCGGTGCTGGCCAGGGTTGCGGCGATCTTGTGGCCGATGTGTCCAGACTTGCCGATGCCGCTGATGATGATCCGCCCTGTGGCCTGCAGGATCAGCTGAACGGCTTCGGCAAACCGGTCGTCAAGGCTGTCGGCCAAAACATCCAACGCCCGGGCTTCGTCGGTGATTACCTGACGGGCAACCTTCAGAAAGGATTCATTGTCTGTCATGAGTGCGCAAAAATATCCGTTTCAGGCCATCCGGCCAGATCCAGTCTGGCACGCATCGGCAGGAAGTCAAAACAGGCCTGCGCCATCTCGGTGCGCCCTTCACGCGCCAGCCGCGCGTTCAAGGCATCACGCAAACGGTGCAGATACAGGACGTCGGAGGCCGCATACTCCAGTTGGGCCTCGGTCAGGGTCTCCGCACCCCAGTCGCTCATCTGTTGCTGTTTCGAGATATCGACGCCCAGCAACTCCTGACACAGGTTCTTGAGTCCATGACGATCGGTATAGGTGCGCACAAGGCGGCTGGCGATCTTGGTGCAATATACCGGAGCGGCCAACGCCCCGAAGGCATGATACATCGCGGCAATGTCGAACCGCCCGAAATGAAACAGCTTCAGCACATCCGGGTTTTCCAGCATGGCACTCAGGTTTGGCGCCGAGGTTTGGCCCTTTTCGACCTGCACGATATGGCAATCGCCGTCACCCCCGGACATCTGAATCACGCACAGGCGATCCCGGTGCGGGTTGAGACCCATGGTCTCACAATCAATGGCCACGATCGGGCCCAGATCCAGCCCATCGGGCAGGTCGTTCTTGTACAGATGGTTCGCCACACGTGTTTCCTTCGTTCGGTATCGTCCCCGAAATAGGGTGTTTGGCCTGCAAACTCAACGCCATCCGGACCGATGCCGCGATTGATCTCCGGCAGGCTTGATGCATCCCCATGGGGGGGATAGGGTTAATGCATGAACCCTCACAAGCATTCAACACACCCGCAGATCATCGCGCGCCTGAAACGCGCACATGGGCATCTGGCCAAGGTCATCGCAATGCTGGACGACCAGGAGCCCTGTCCGGACATCGCTCAGCAGCTTTTCGCCGTGGAAAAGGCGATCACGAATGCCAAGCGGACACTGATCCATGATCATGTCGACCATTGCCTTGCTTCGGGCGACGCCGACTCGGTCGACGCCTTCAAGGCCATCACCAAGTACCTGTGATGCTGAGCGTTCTGCAAAACCGGGTCTATCGTCACCTGCTTGCTGCGCAAATCGTGGCCTTGACGGGCACCGGTCTTGCCACGGTGGCCCTGGGGCTTCTGGCCTACGATCTGGCTGGTAGCTCTGCGGCCCTGGTTCTGGGTACGGCACTGACGATAAAGATGGTTGCCTATGTTTCGGTCGCGCCGGTGGCGGCGGCCTTTGCGGAACGGCTGAACCGACGAAAACTCCTTGTGACGCTGGACCTCGTCCGCGCCGCAGTGGCCCTGTGCCTGCCGTTCGTGACCGACATCTGGCAGGTCTACGTTCTGATCTTCGTTCTGCAATCTGCCTCAGCCGGGTTCACCCCGGCGTTCCAAGCCACGATACCAGACGTTCTGACCGACCAGCAGGACTATACCAAGGCGCTGTCGCTGTCGCGCCTGGCCTATGATCTGGAAAGTCTGGTGAGCCCGATGCTGGCTGCGTTCCTTCTGATCTTCGTCAGCTTCGACAGCCTGTTTCTGGGAACAAGCCTCGGTTTTGTCGCCTCGGCCTTGTTGGTCATGTCGGTTGCCCTTCCCTCACCCACGCCCGTCCGGTCGCGCGGGATCTTCGACCGCACAACCCGCGGTCTGCGGATCTATCTGGCCACACCGCGCCTTCGGGGGTTGCTGGCTTTGAGTTGGAGCGCCGCAGCGCTCAGCGCGATGGTCCTGGTCAATACCGTCGTCATCGTGCGTGCAAGCCTGGGGTTGTCCGACAGTGCCGTGGCCATCGCGCTGGCCGGATTTGGGAGCGGGTCCATGCTGGCGGCATTTGTCTTGCCGGCGGTTTTGCGGCGGTTCGAGGACCGCAAAGTGATGCTGACGGGTGCGACAATTGCCACCGCGGCCATGGCGTTTGCTGCGATCCTGTCTGCAGCTGTACCCATGAGCCTTGCCGGGCTGTCCGCAATCTGGGCACTGGTCGGCTTCGGATACTCGGCAACCCTGACCCCGTCGGGGCGCCTGCTGACCCGGTCGGCCCACGCCGAAGACCGCCCGGCCGTCTTCGCCGCCCAATTCACCCTGTCGCATGCCTGCTGGTTGGTTCTCTACCCGCTGGCCGGATGGGTCATGACAGCGTTCGGTGCGACAGTGGCCATGGCTTTGTTGACCGTTCTGTCACTGTGCGGTCTGGTCGGAGCTCTGTTGGCATGGCCTCGCGCCGAGCCGGGCGCGGTCATCCACCAGCATCCGGACCTGCCGGTCGACCATCCGCACCTGTCCGGATCGGCAGAGCACGCCCACCCGATCATCATCGACGACCTTCACCCCCGATACCCGCATCAGCCTTGAGCGCAGGCGCCAAACTGGCATACACCCGAACCATCCCTTCGGAACACGGAGCATCGATGGACCAGCTTGATCGCCGCATCATTGCCGCGCTGCAACACAACGCGCGCGCCTCGACCACCCATATCGCGGCAACGCTCGGGGTGGCCCGGACTACGGTGCATGAACGTATCAGCCGGATGGAGAGAAACGGTGTGATCGCCGGATACTCGGTGATCCTGCGCCAGGCCGAGGACACGCCCAAGGTCCAGGTCGTTGTCCTGCTGGAGGTACAGCAGAAAGAAACCGCCCGCATCATCAAGCGGCTCGAAGCCTATCCAGAGGTCAAGCTGTGCCTGTCGATCAATGGAGAATTCGATCTATTGCTGTCCGCCGAAGCGCCGCGGATCGAGGATCTGGACATTCTGGTTGATGAGCTTGCGGCGATCCCGGGGGTGCTGCGGACCAACACCAGCGTTGTGTTCGGCCGCCGCATCGATCGGGGCTGAGGTCCCGATAACCCTCTGTAAACCCAAAACTGGCTAGCTTGGCCCGGACACAAGAATCCCCGGACCGGCAGAATGCCAGAGCTCAAGTTTTTCATCTCGATCGCCGTTTGGCTGGCCGCCGCCGCGCCTGCTGCCTTGGCATGGTCGGATGGCCCCGCGATTGATGTCTGCGACCGGGCCGCGAGACGGGCGGCAATGGCCGAAGGTGTGCCGCAGGATATCCTGTTGGCCGTCACCCGAACCGAGACCGGGCGCACGATGATGGGTCGCCTGACACCCTGGCCCTGGACCGTCAATGTCGAGGGCAAAGGGTACTGGTTCGCCACCGAAACCGAGGCCAAGGCCTTTGTCTTCGACGTGTTCAAAGCGGGTGCCCGCAGTTTTGATATTGGCTGTTTCCAGATCAACTACCGCTGGCATGGCAAAGCCTTCCGGTCCATAGACGCTATGTTTGATCCGGACCAGAACGCCGCCTACGCGGCGCAGTTCCTGAAGACGCTCCATGCCGAACAGGGTTCGTGGGGGCATGCGGTTGGCGCCTATCACTCGCGCACGCCGGGCCTTGCACAGGCTTATACGGACCGGTTTGAAACCATCCTGGCCAATCTCGACGGCGTACCGTCGGCGCAACCGGGACACACGGGGCGCGATCCGTTTTCACGGGCGGCCGCGCCTTTGATCCCGCCCGGTCGTGGCCGAACCGGGCCGGGCCGCTTGGGCTCATTGGTTCCCGCCTCAGCCGCTGCTGCTGCCTTCATCGCGTTCGATCAGGAGTGACGCGTGCCAAAGCTTGACGCCCGATCCCTGTTTTCACCCACCGTTCTACTGGCGTTGGCCTTGATGACGGTGATCGTCATGATGATCCTGCCAATGCCATCCTGGGTACTGGACATTGGCCTTGCGGCCTCGTTCGCACTGGCCATCCTGATTTTCACCCTGACCCTGTTCATCGAGCGACCTTTGGATTTCTCGTCCTTTCCAACGATACTGCTGGCCTCGCTGATGCTGCGCCTGTCGCTCAACGTGTCGTCGACCAAGCTGATCATCGGGCAGGGTCATACCGGGCCGAACGCCGCCGGTGACGTCATCGAGGGCTTTGCCCAATTCGTCATGAGCGGCAGCATCTTCCTGGGCCTCGTGGTATTCGGTGTGCTGCTGATCGTGAACTTCATGGTGATCACCAAAGGTGCGGCGCGTATGGCCGAAGTCGGGGCCCGCTTTGCCCTTGACGGAATGCCGGGCAAGCAGCTTGCCATCGACAGCGACATGTCTGCCGGCGCCATCGACCATCAGCAAGCCAAGGAACGGCGCGAGCTCGAGCAACAGGAAACCACCTTTTTCGGGTCGCTGGACGGGGCATCCAAATTCGTCAAGGGCGATGCAATTGCAGGGCTGCTGATTACCCTGCTCAACCTGGTGATGGGGTTGATCATGGGGGTGATCGTGCACAGTATGCCGGTCGCCTCGGCGTTTGAAACCTATGCGATCCTGACTGTTGGTGACGGGTTGGTCACGCAGATACCGGCTGTCATCATCTCCATCGCATCCGCCCTGTTGCTGGCCCGCGGTGGCACGCAGGGTGCAACCGACACCGCCTTGTTCTCGCAACTGGGGCGGCATCCGGCTGCGCTGGCAACCGTTGCGATCCTGATGGTGCTGTTTGCGCTGGTGCCCGGGTTGCCTTTTCTGCCGTTCATTCTCGGTGGCGTGATCCTGGGCTATGCGGCCTTCGTTGTTCACAGAAAGCAATCAGCTGCCACAGAGGCGGCACAGATGGCGGCTTCGGACGCCGAGCCCAAGGCATCACAAGGCATCGGCGACGTCCTTGACCTCGACGACATTCACCTCGAATTTGCCCCGGATCTGGTCAGTATGGTGTTGAACCCTGGCACCGGATTGGACGCCCGGATCGCCAACATGCGGACCTACGTGGCGTCGAGCTTTGGATTGATCCTTCCGGAGATCCGACTGACAGACCGGGCCGACTTGCCGACGGGCACTTACGTCATTCGTGTTCAGGGCGTCGAACAGGCCCGGGGGGTGCTTCACCCCGACCTGATCCTGGCGCTGGTGCAGGACGGGCTGGACCTGTTGCCGGAAGGCAATGACGTCACCGAACCCGTCTACGGCGCGCGCGCCCGGTGGATCCTGCCCAAGGATCAAGAGTCCGCCGCGCTGAGCGGCGCAACCATCGTCACCCCGCCCGAGATTCTGGCGACCCATCTGCTGGAAATCATCAAGCAGAACTTCCCGCGCCTGCTGACCCTGAAATCCCTGCGTCGGCTCCTGTCCGAGATGACCCGCCTGAGCGACCCGGTCCGGGCCGAGGCAAACCGAAAGCTGCTGGATGAGCTGATCCCCGACAAGGTTCCGATCGACACCTTGCACGCGGTTTTGCGTCTGCTGCTCGAAGAACGGGTTTCGATCCGCAACATCGCGCTGATCCTGGAGAGCGTCGCCGAAGCGCGGATGACCACGACGCAGCCTGAGGCGATCTGTGAGATCGTGCGCCAGCGACTGGGCTTCCAGCTGGTGGCGGACCTGAAGCGTGGCGACGGCTCGATTCCCCTGATCCAGTTGGCGCCGGAATGGGAGGAGACGTTCTCCACCTACCAGATCGACACTCCGAATGCTGGATTGGATGTGGCGCTGCCCCCCAATCTGTTCAACAAACTGGCCGATGGCGTCGTCACGACGATAACACGCAGCGCGGATCAGGGTGTGTTCCCGGCGTTGGTAACCTCGACGCGGCGGCGCAGGTTGCTGCGTACCATCATGCACGCGCGGGGAATCTCGAATCCAGTCCTGTCGTTCGAGGAAATTGGGCTCGAAGCGCGGCCGGCGCTGGTCGGAACGGTGCCGGCGTGATTGGGCTGCCGCCGGATTTGCTGGCTCAGCTGGGGGGCATCCTGTGGTCCTCGTTTGCGGTTTTTCTCAGGGTTTCGGCGGTGGTTTCCCTGCTGCCAGCCTTCGGGGAGCGCAGCATTCCAACCCGCGTAAAGCTGGGGGTCGCAATGGCATTCACGCTGGTCGTCGCGCCGTCGGTTTCCGTTGCCGAGCCCGACAGTGGCCTGATGCCGCTGGTTCAATTGATACTGACCGAAATCCTGATCGGCCTGACCCTGGGGATCGGGCTTCGGCTACTGGTACTCGCCCTTCAAACCGCCGGGTCGATGGCCGCGCAAGCCACGTCGTTATCGCAGATCCTGGGTGGTGCCGCTGCGGACCCGGCCCCGGCGATGGGTCATTTCTTGACCCTGTCCGGGTTGGCCCTTGCCACACTGATGGGCGTTCACATCCGGGCGGCCCAATTCCTGATCGACAGCTATTCACTATTCCCGGTGGGTGCCGCCCCGATGGCGACCGATCTGTCACGTTGGGGGGTGTCGCAGGTATCGCGCAGCTTTGCATTGGCCTTTGGGCTGGCCATGCCGTTTGTCATTGCATCATTGATCTACAACTTGGCTCTGGGTGTCATCAACCGGGCCATGCCTCAACTGATGGTCGCCTTTGTGGGCGCGCCGGCAATCACCTTTGCCGGATCGTTCCTTTTGTTCGCGGGAACGCCGACCATCCTTGCGGTCTGGTCTGACGTCCTGTTCCAGTATTTGCTTGATCCGATCGGAGCACCGGAATGAGCGGCTCGGACGACGACACCGACAAGTCCTTCGAGGCGACACCGCAGAAACTGCAGAAGGCTCGGGAAAAGGGTGAGGTCGTCAAATCAAATGACCTGTCCGCCGTCGCCGCCTATTCCGGCCTGACAATCGCTCTTTTGGCGGTCGGGCAGTTTTCGACCGAGCATTTGGGATCATCCCTGATGGTCCTGATTGATCAGGCCCCGGAACTGTCACTGTTGTTGTCTGGCAGCGCGGCTGCACCGGTCGGCGGGCTGATGACAAAGGTTGCCGTTTCCGCAGGCATTCTGTTGGCGGTTCCAGCGGCGCTTGTCTTGTTGAATTTGCTGGCGCAGCGCGCCCTGGTGTTTGCCCCAAGCAAACTGACGCCGAAGATATCCCGCATTTCAGTCCCATCCAATGCCAAGAACAAGTTCGGTCGTGCCGGACTTTTTGAGTTCCTCAAAAGCTTCATCAAGCTGGTGATCTACAGCATCTGCCTTGCCGTGTTTTTGAAATCCAACCTGGCGGACATCCTGACCGCTGCAGCCAGCCCCGCACGAGCCTCCATCCCGCTGATGATGACCCTTCTGTTTCGGTTCCTGTTCATCGTCGTCGCCGTCACGTTGACCATCGGGGTCATCGACTACCTGTGGCAGTATTCCGAGCACATGCGCAAAAATCGAATGTCGCGCAAAGAACTGCAGGACGAGACGAAGGACTCGGAAGGCGATCCGCATGTCGAACAGCAGAGACGCCAGCGCGCGCAAGAGATTGCGACCAACCAGATGATGGCCGAGGTTCCAAAGGCCGACGTGGTTATCGTCAACCCCACCCATTTTGCGGTGGCATTGAAATGGACCCGCGCCCGTGGAACCGCACCCGTCTGCGTCGCAAAGGGCGTTGACGAAGTTGCCGCGACAATCCGCCGAACGGCAATGGAGTCAGGAGTTCCGATTCATTCGGACCCGCCGACGGCGCGAGCCCTGCATGCGACCGTCGAAATCGGAAAGGAGATAACGGAAGACCTGTATCGTCCGGTCGCTGCCGCCATCCGATTTGCCGAAGCCATGCGAAAACGCGCGAAGGGAACGGTCGGATGACACGCACGAAACTAGGGGATCTAGCGGCGGTCACGGCGGCTTCATTCGAAAGAGAGTTTCAGAAACTGAAACCGATACTTGAGGCCGAAAGCCGCATTCAGGCACAGATCAGCGCACTGAACGCGCAGGTCGCCCAAACGGCGTCGGACGCCGCGCAAACCCCTGGGTACCAGATCGCTGGCGCCGACGTCTTGTGGCACGGGTGGGAGTCCAGAACCCGGCGTGACCTAAACACTGAATTGGCGCGCGTCAGATCCCGGAAACTGGCAATGATGGAGGACCTTCGCCGAGCATTCGGCCGCAAGCAGGCGGTTGAGTCGTTGCAGCGCGATCAAGAAACCGCGCTGCGCATTGCACGCGCCAGGAACCTGATGAACCAGTAAACCGAAAGCTGAAGCCCGCCCTTTGGCGTCAGGTGTCCTGGCGGCTCACGCTCATGATCAAAACACGGGACACGTCATCGCCAAGGTCCTTTCGGGCAACCTCCAACAGAGACCTTCGCAGCACCTCAAGATTGTCCGATTGCGTGAATTCGCCGTCGAACCCACCAATATTCGCGTGATCAAACAGCACTTGAAGAAACCCGTCCCGCAGTTTCGGTTCGATTTCGTAGAACTCCTCCGAGATGCCCGGCCGGGTTTCCAGGCTCAGCGACATGGTCACCAGAGCAGAGATTTCGTTTTCTTCGACGACCGGAACGACGAACTGTTTGGTCAACTTGAGATATTCATAGGGACCGGCCTTGCCGGACGTCTCACTATGGCCGGAAGTTTTGTTCGCCTTGTCTGCCTTGACGGTCTCCTCGGCGTGGGGCTCCGGTGCTTTGGCATCGGCCACGGTATCCTCTGGTTCCGGTGTCAAAAGCAGCCCAGCCGCAGCGCCGGCCCCGAGACCTGCAATCAAAAAGAAAACGGGGAGTAGTTTCTTCATCATTTGAACACCTTAGAACGGTAACAGCGCGTCCAGCACCTGTTGCCCGTATCGTGGCTGCTGAACATCCGTGATCTGGCCGCGGCCGCCATAGGACACCCGTGCAGACGCAATCTTGTCATAGGTAATCTCGTTCTGGCGCGAGATGTCCTGCGGACGCACATAACCAGACACCAGCAGCTCGCGAAGTTCGAAATTCACCCTCAGTTCCTGCGTTCCGGAAATCGACAGGACGCCGTTCGGCAGGACATCGATCACCGTTGCGGCGACGCGCAGTGTCAGCTTTTCCTTGCGTTTCACAGACCCCTTGCCCTTGCTGACTGACGCGGAATCGATCGAAACCGCCTCGTCCAGTGACGCACCATCTGGCAGGTGTTTCGCTGCGCGCTGGGGCAATCCCAAGAGGCCGGGAACCTTGAGATCTTCCGAGCTGCCGCGCGACCGGTTTGTATCGTTCGAGATTTCGGCCTTTTCATCAAGCTCGATCACGACAGTCAGAATATCGCCCTTCTTGATGGCGCGCTGATCACCCAGCAGAGACTGCTGACCCCCACTCCACAGAGACGCGCCGTCCACGGCGCGCTGAGATTGAGTGTGCAACGGCAAACCCGGCCACAACATCGCCACGTGTTCCGGAGTTTCCGTAGTTGGCGACAGGCTGGGCGGTTTGCCCAGATGGTCCAAACGCCCGCAGGCGGAAAGGGACAGGATGGCCAGCAACAGGGATCTGGACAGTTTCATGATCAAAATACCTCGATTTGGCCGTCGGAACGGATTTTTCCGGTTACCGTCGTTCGTGACGACAGGTTCATGACGCGGATGCGATCTCCGGCGGCTCCGCGGCCCAGCGCACGCCCTTCGACCGCGATGGACAGTCCACCTTTCACGAAGACAAGCGTCACCAGATCGTTTCGATCGACCAGAGCGGGAGGGCCGACACTTGCCTTCAGAATTGGCCGACCGGGATACAAAGCGGTTTTGGCTTCCTTCCCGATCAGGTCTGCAGGATCATTTACCGCGCCGGGCGCCTCACCGGATTTCACCTGAAGATCAGCGGATTCAATGATCTCCTTGGCCCGGATCGTTCTGGTCGGCACGACTATGTCAGCGAAGGCGGCAACCGGAAGAAGCCACAGGGATATGAAGCCCACGACCCGCATCAGCGTACCTGTGTCGTCGCGCCCATCATCTGGTCGACGGCCGAAATCACCTTGGCATTCATTTCATAAGCGCGCTGCGCCTCGATCAGATCGGTCACCTCACGTACCGCATCAACCGAGCTGTCTTCCAAATAGCCTTGACGCAGCATTCCGAGCCCGTCCTCGCCTGGGGTACCCACGATCGGTGCGCCTGAAGCCTCGGTTTCCTTGAACAGGTTGCTGCCGATGGCCTCGAGGCCCTTGGCATTGGAAAAGCTGGCCAGCGTGAATTCCCCCAGCAGTTGCCCTTCCGCGGTGTCGTCAAAATAGGCGTAGACCTCGCCGGACGCGTTGATGGAAATCGACCGCGCGTCGTCCGGGATAGTGATTTCGGGGGCGACCGCAAACCCGTCCGACGTGACGATGAGGCCTTCGGCCGATCGCTTCAGACTGCCGTCACGGGTATAGGCCGACTGACCGTTTGGCAGCACCACCTCGAGATACCCGCGCCCTTCGATCGCAATGTCCAGGTCACTGCCCGTCGCGGACAACGCGCCTTGGGCCAACTCGACGGTCACGGCTGCAGGACGAACACCCAGACCAAGCTGTATTCCCGTCGGCAGGACAGTCCCGTCCGCGGCGTTCACCGTGCCGGCGCGAGCCATCTGCTGATAGTGCAGATCCGCAAATTCAGCCCGCCGGGCGTTGTAGCCCGTGGTCGACATGTTCGCCAGGTTGTTCGAGATCGTCTCGACCCGCATTTGTTGCGCCGCCATTCCGGTCGCGGCAATTTTCAGGGCTCGCATTTCGGTTTCTCCTGCAGTTTCAGATCAGCGCATCAAGGTCTTCAAGGCGCCGCGGACCCTTTCATCTTCGGCGTCCAGAAAACTCTGACCCAGCTCGTAGGCACGCTGGATTTCGATCAGCCGGGCCACTTGGCCGATGGCATTGACGTTCGAACCCTCCAGAAACCGGTTGAGAACCACCGGCTGCTCGACCGGCTCGACCTCGCCTTCCGGTTTGAACAGGGTACTGCCTTCCCGCACCAACTCGGTGCCTTCCGCGGGCTGAATCACCCCGATCTGCCCCAAAACCTGCCCATTCACGCTGAGCGTCCCGTCGCCGCCCACATCAATGGTTGCTGCGTCCGGTGGAATGAAGACTGGGGCCCCGTTGCTGTCCAGTACGCGGTGCCCATCCATCGTAACCAGATCGCCATTGGCGTCCGGTGAAAAGCTGCCCGCCCGGGTCAGACGGTTGCCGGACGGAGTTTCAACCAAGAAAAATCCACTGCCTTCGATTGCAAAATCGAATTGCCCACCGGTTTCCGTCAGCACGCCTTGCGTAAAAGACGTGTTGCGTGCCTGAGCACGGCTCATGGACAGAGAGGGGCTGCCGGGAAGGTCCCGCACAAACTCGGAAAACACCAAACCCTGCTGGCGGTAACCCGTCGTGTGCGCATTGGCGATATTGTTCGCGACCAGACGCATTTCGTTCATCAGCCCGGTTTGACGGGACAAGGTGACGTAGGCTGTATCCATCAGCGGCCTCCTGCAATCAGCGGAACCAGTGTCGAGGTGAAGAATGTGACCAGCGTCTGCGTCATGAACCCCATCGAGACCCAGAACACGATGACGATGGCCACCAACTTGGGAACGAAGGTCAGGGTCATCTCTTGGATGGACGTCAAGGCCTGGAACAGGCCCACGGCCAAACCCGTGACCAGCGCAACCGTCAGAATCGGAACTGACGTGATCACGGCAATCCACAGGGCCTGACGCACGACGTCATAGAACAGACCTTCGCTGAGCATCGTTCAGACCGGCATCCGCAGAATTTCCTGGTAGGCCTCAACGACCTTGTTGCGCACGACAACCGCTGTTTCGACAGCAAGTTCGGTCTGGGCCAGTGCCTGCACGAGGGCATGTGGGTCGGCTTGGCCAATCATGGCGGCATTGGCGACCTCTTCGCTGTGTTTCAGGGTTGCCGCAAAGTCCTGAAAGGTTGCGCGCAGCCCTTGTGCAGCGCCACTTGTTCCCGGATCCGCTTGGGTGGCCGGGCGGGCATGCGCATAGCTCTGAGCCGCGGTGATCGATCGGGTATCCATTCTGGCTTTCCTTTATTTTCTCAACAATTCCATGAGGCTGGCCGACATCTTCCGGGTCTGGTCGAACATTTTGAGGTTTGCTTCGTAACTGCGTTGCGCTTCACGCGCGTCGGCGATCTCGACCATCAGATCGACATTGGACCCTAAGTAATACCCGCTGGCATCCGCCATCGGGTGACTGGGATCATAGATCCGGGGCAACGCCCGCCGGTCCAGCCTGACCCGACCGGCCAGAACCAATTCAGTGCCGTCTTTTTGCACCGTCTCGAAAGGAACCGATTTGCGCCGGTAACCCGGAGTGTCCGCATTCGAGATGTTTTCCGAAACATGGCGCAGGCGCGCGGCTTCCGCCCGCAGCGCGCTGGCGGTGACGGCCAGGGATTTGGAGAAATCGCTCATGACGGTCTCCTCACGCCTTGCCCAGACCGGTGCGCAGGATCCCGATCGAGGATTTGTAGATGGCCAGCGCGCGGTCATGCTGTCGCTTGACCTCGACCGCATTCAGCATTTCTTCTTCAAGCGAAACCCCATTGCCATTGGGATCGACTGCGCCGCCGCGCATATGTTCGGCCAAAGTCATGCCGCCCGGCCCGACACCGTTCAAATGCCCTTCGCGGGTCGCGCTCATTGCGCTGGTGGCACTGGATTTCTCAAAGGCTTCCGCGAAAGGCTCAATATCGCGAGCCCGGTAGCCGGGCGTATCCGCGTTGGCCATGTTGCGCGAGATGACGGCCTGCCGTTGTCCGGCGTGGGTTGCCAAGGCGTACGCAACTGTAAAGACGTTCAGGTCCGAGAACATCGGGGCTTCTCCCTCGATCAATTTCAATCAAGGCTTAACCCCGATTCCTTTAGAAACCGTTTTCAGAAACCAATTGGAGCCGACGCCATGTCCGACCTCGATCCCTCGATTCTGAAGTACCAGTTCGATCGACTTTCTCCGGTGCGGCACATGGGTCTGGTCGCGGGTGTTTCCGGTGGGGTGATCGAGGTCGAAGGGCTGGCAGAACAAGCGCGCATCGGCGACCATCTGATTTTGCAGCGACGCCACGACCAACCGTTGGCCGGCGAAGTGTTGCAGGTCGAGGCCGGCGCTGTTCACATGCTGCCTGGCGCAGCCCCTGACGGCGTGCGCCTGGGGGACCGGGTCTATCTTGAGCCGACTCCGGTTTTTGCACCCGGTTTGCATTGGCTTGGTCGCGTGGTCGATCCGTTCGGCAAACCGCTGGACGGCAAACCGCTTCTGCCCGGGGCGCAGGCCCGCAACGTCATGTCCGCGCCACCCCGGGCCGTCGACCGCAAACCGCTGGGAGACCGTATGGCCACCGGGCTGGCGATTCTGAACACCCTGCTTCCGGTCGTCCAGGGGCAGCGTGTCGGTCTCTTTGCGGGGTCGGGTTTGGGAAAATCAAGTTTGCTGGCAACGCTGGCCAGATCCATGCAAGCCGATGCCGTGGTCGTCGCGCTGGTAGGCGAACGCGGGCGCGAGGTGAATGAATTCGTCGAGACCGCGTTGGGCGCCGAAGGTCTGAGGCGCTCGATCGTGGTCGCGGCCACGTCCGACCAATCAGCACTGGCCCGCCGGCGCTGCGCCTGGTCTGCGATGGCAGCGGCCGAGTTTCTGCGGGATCAGGGTCTGAGCGTTCTGTTTCTATGCGACTCGGTCACCCGGTTCGCCGAGGCGCATCGCGAGATCGCCGTCGCCATGGGTGAGGCCCCGTCCCTGCGGGGGTTTCCGCCTTCGGTCACACCGATCATCGCCGGACTTTGTGAACGCGCCGGTCCGGGAACCGCCGATCAGGGCGACATCACCGCCGTGTTCAGTGTTCTGGTCGCGGGTTCGGACATGGATGAACCGGTGGCCGACATCCTGCGCGGCGTTCTTGACGGGCATATCGTGCTAAGTCGCGAGATCGCCGAGCGAGGGCGCTTTCCAGCCATCGCGCTCAGCCGGTCGGTTTCGCGCTCTTTACCGGCCGCGGCGACACCCGAGGAAAACAAGCTGATCGCTGAAGCCCGCAGGCTGGTCGGAAGCTATGAGCAGTCGGAAGTGATGATCAAGGCGGGTCTGTACACGCCGGGCACTGACCCCCTCCTGGATCAGGCGGTTCGCATCCATGACGAGCTTGATGGCTTTTTCGGCAAACTCGATCCAGACGGAATCCAGAACAGTTTCAACCGCCTTTCGGTCATCCTGCGTCGGGCCAGCGCCGCGATGACCCAATGAGCGGGTCGGGAAAGGCTGAACAGTTTTATATATTAAGCCGCCCTTAATCCCCGGACTGCTAATCCAATGGGTGGGTGAAAAAGGGTGGTTTAGATGGGTGCGCAATCAAATGCGGCGCCGATCATCATCAAGAAGAAGCGCGTTTCGGGTGGCGATGGCCATCACGGCGGCGCCTGGAAGGTCGCTTATGCGGACTTCGTGACGGCCATGATGGCGTTCTTCATGTTGATGTGGCTGCTGAACGCAACGACCGAAAAGCAACGCAAGGGTTTGGCGGACTACTTCTCTCCGACAATTCCGATCAATCCCGTTTCCGGCGGGGGCGACGGGGCCTTTGGGGGCGACAATATGTTCTCGGAGAAAACCATGGTGATGGACGGCTCGGGAGCGACGAACAAGAACCCGACCGAGGCCAAGCGCGCGCGGGGTTCGACCGGTGTGGATGCCGATGGCGGCAGGCGCGGCGCGTTCGAAGACTTCTCGTCGCTCGAGGCGCGGCTGCTGGGGCGGTCAGGCGAAAGCATGGTGTCCAAAAAGGCCTTGAAGCATATTGTCACTCGGGTGACGGACGAGGGTCTGATCGTCGAGCTGTTCGATACCGAAGATGAGCCGTTGTTCGAGAGAGGTTCCGATTCTCCAACACAGATGATGCGTGCACTGGTACTGCTGGTTGCACGTTCATCGGACATGGTGACGAATTCCATCTCGGTCGAGGGTCACGTGCATTCCTCTCCGGTGGTTCTGGCCCGAAATCCGTCGTGGGATCTGTCGACTTCGCGCGCGCAGGTGGTACGGCAGATGCTTCAGGACAAGGGGGTCGGCGCCAAACGGCTTGAACGGGTCACGGGTCATGCCGATCGCAAGCTGGCGGTGAAAAACCCGATGGCGGCCCGCAACAACCGGATCGAGATCGTGTTTCTGCGCAATCCCTGAGATCGGAGGATATCTGGCATTTTACTTGTTAGCGCGCTGTTAAGGCCCAGCGCGTTAGCTGTTGCGGGAACGATTGACGCAACAGAAGGGCGTGCAGATGACAATTTCCTCTTCGCTGAATGCCGGTGTGGCCAGCTTGAAGGCCAACGCGAACAGGTTGGCGACCATATCGGACAATATCGCCAACTCTTCGACCTACGGTTACAAGCGGGTTGAGACGGATTTTCATTCGATGGTGACGTCGGGCCAGGGCGGAAGCTATTCGGCGGGCGGTGTCCGGACCACCAGCCAGCGACTGATCGATCAGCGCGGCTCGCTGGTTACCACCAACAACTCAACCGACCTGGCCGTGCGCGGCCGGGGCATGCTGCCGGTTCGCCCAAGTTCCCAGATCGGAACCGACTCTAACGAAATGCTTCTGACCACCACCGGATCCTTCCGAACCAATGCGGAAGGGTATCTGGTTACCGAGTCCGGACTTGTGCTGCTGGGCTGGCCCGCCAACGCCGATGGGTCCATTCCCAACGTTTCGCGCGACACATCCGCAGCATTGCAGCCGGTTCAACTCAGCGTCAATCAACTGTCCGGCTCGCCGACCACCGCAATGAACCTGCGCATGAACCTGCCCGCCACGGCCACCGATGCCGGCGCACCTGGTGACACGCAGCCCTTGTCCGTAGAATATTTCGACAATTTGGGCAAACCCGAGAATGTCGATATCGAACTGATCCCGACTGTGCCGGCCACCGGGTCCAGCAACGAATGGACGATGATCTTGCGCGATTCGGCTTCGGGCGGAACCGTGATCGGTGAATATACGCTGACATTTACGGACAGCAGAACGGCAGGCGGTACCCTTGCCAGTGTGACCACCGTGTCCGGTGGCACCTATGATCCGACCACCGGCAGCTTTGTCGTCAACGTCGCCGGCGGCCCGATGGAGGTCAATATCGGCCTGATCGGTGACAGCGACGGAATCACTCAACTCTCTGACACGTTTGCGCCAGTTTCGATCACCCGGGACGGATCCGCAGTCGGAACCATGTCCAGCGTTCAGGTCGATGAAAACGGATACGTCTACGCGCTGTATGACACGGGTGTCACCCGTCGGATGTATCAGATACCGTTGGCGGACGTCCCCAACCCGAATGGGCTGACCGCACTCGACAGCCAGACATATGCGCCGTCACGCGACAGTGGAACTTATTTCCTGTGGGATGCCGGCGAAGGTCCGACGGGAGAATTGATTTCCTTCGCGCGCGAAGAATCGACGACCGACGTTGCGACTGAACTGACGTCGATGATCCAAACCCAGCGCGCCTATTCGTCAAGCGCAAAGGTGATCCAGACAGTCGACGAGATGTTGCAGGAAACAACCAACATCAAGCGCTGATCTGAACCTGCAAAGCGGAAAGGAGCGGCCTCATGAGCATGTCAACGGCCCTGAATAACGCGCTGGGTGGGCTGGGCGCGGCCAGCCACGGCGCCGCCGTCGTCTCGGGCAACATAGCCAATGCGCTGACGCCCGGCTACGCCAAGCGGACCTTGGAGCTGACCACCAACTCTATTTCCGGCAACGGCGTCAGGGTCGTGGGAATCACCCGCCATCAAGACCCTGTTCTGATGGCGAACCTGCGCGCGGCAACAGCGGATAACGCGGCGGCCTCGGCAATCTCTGAATTTTACTCGCAATTCGAAGCATTGGTCGGTACCCCCGATGACGGCAGATCGATCGCGGTATCTTTGGGCGCATTCGAGAACAGCTTGATCACGGCCGCAAGCAATCCCGGCTCGGTCGAGCGTCTAGATCTGGCGGCGCGCGCAGCTGGGGATCTGGTTGCCGATCTGAATACGGCGTCCGACGGCCTCAGCAAGATGCGTTCTGACGCGGACCGAGCAATCGGGACGTATGTCGAAACACTGAATACGACCCTGAAAGATATCGAAGCATTGAATGCCAAGATCTCGGCTGTTGAGAACGCAGGCGGCGATGTCAATGGGTTGCTGGATCAACGCCAGGTTCTCATTGACCAAGTCAACCAGCTGGTTCCAGTCAATGTCGTGGCGCGCGACAACAACCGCGTCTCACTGTTTTCCGACGGTGGGCTGATACTTCTGGAAGGATCAGCCGCAGAGTTCGCGTTCTCGGTCACCGGTGATACCAAACCGCACATGACCGCGGGAAACGGGCTGCTGTCCGGGCTCGAACTCAATGGACGGCCAGTCCGCACATCCGGTGATTCCGCACAAATCCGCGGCGGCGCTCTGGCAGCCCAGTTTGACATTCGCGACGTGTTGGCCATCGACGCGCATGAGGACCTCGACGCAGTCGCGCGCGATCTGATCGAACGGTTCGAAACTGCCGGCCTGGACCCGACCGCGATGCCGACTGATCTGGGCTTGTTCACCGATGCCGGTGCCCGTTTCGATGCCACGGCGCCGGCGGGGCTCGCGTCCCGTCTTGAGCTCAACCCGATTGTCGATCCTGATGCCGGCGGCGACAGTTGGAAACTGCGCGCGGGGTTGGGGGCCGTTGCACCCAACGACCCCGGCGAGGCAACCCAGCTGCAGGCTTTTGGCGCCGTATTGACCACGCCACGCCCTGCCCCGGCTTTCGGCACTGGGACCCTGCGGGCCAGTGAGGTGTCGGCGGCGCTTTTGTCCAAAGCAGGCACAGCTGCCCATACCGCTCTGTCGCGCCAAAGCTACGCAGCCAACGCGCAACTCCAAATGGAGCAGTTAGTGGCCGAGCAGGGCGTGGACAGTGACACCGAATTGCAGCGCATGATGCAGATTGAACAGGCCTATGCCGCCAATGCGCGGATCATCACTGTTGTCGACGAATTGATGGATTTGCTGCTGAGGATGTAACCATGACCTTGAATTCGATTGGTGATCTGGCCCGCGGTCTGACCTTGCGCGCGCGCAGCACCGAGATCAAAACGCAGATCGAAACCCTGTCCTATGAAATGTCCACGGGAAAAACCGCTGACATTTCTGGACGTCTCAATGGCGATTACTCGCATTTGCTGGACCTGGATCGAAAAATTGCACAGCTGGACGCCTTCTCTACGGCGACCGCCGAGGCAGATCTGTTTGCTGATGCCACTCAGATCAGCCTCGAGACGTTTGAAACCTCGATTGGCGAGGTTTCGGCTTCTCTGCTCGCGTTTGGGACATCCAACCAAGCAACATCGCATGCTCAGGCCTCGGCTCAGGCGCGCAACGAACTGGACACGATGATTTCTTCACTGAACACGCGGGTCGGTGGCCGCAGCTTGTTCGCGGGAACCGCCACGGACGCCTCTCCGCTGCAGTCGACGGACACGCTACTGGCTGCTCTGCGAACCGAATTGGCGGGGCTGACAACCCTGACCGATATTCGCCAGGTGGCTGAAGATTGGTTCAATGATCCTGCCGGGTTTGAGGCGGTCATGTACAACGGTTCCAACACGACCCTCGCACCTATGCAGATTTCGGAAACCGAGCGGGTGAACATGCAGTTCACGTCCAATGATCCGAAACTTCGGGATGGATTGCGCGATGTCGCGCTTGCGGCGCTGGCAACGGAGGGCGCGCTGGGATGGCCACCAGACCTGCAAACTGCCTTGTTCACCGATCTGGGCGTGGCTCTGGCCAACACCAAGGATGACGTCGTGACGATGCGCGCTCAGATCGGAGCGGCGCAAGCCCGCATCGAACAGGCCGAAACACGAAATGCTGCGGCCAGGACCAGTTTTGAATACGCGCGCAACGAACTTGTCGCCGCCGATCCCTACGAAACCGCAGCACACCTGCAGACCGTGCAGTTCCAGCTTGAAAGCCTCTATTCGGTCACCGTCCGCAATTCGACCCTATCATTGGTGAATTTCCTGAGATGAGACTTCTGGCCTTCCTTCTGATCATGCTGCCTTCGGTGGCGGTTTCCGGGGCTGTTCGGCTCAAGGATCTGGTGAATTTTGACGGTGTACGCGGCAATGATCTGGTGGGATATGGCCTTGTCGTTGGACTGAACGGAACCGGTGACGGGTTGCGCAATTCCCCGTTCACCGAAGAAATCATGTCGAACATACTTGAACGGTTGGGCGTAAACGTCACTGGCGAGGACTTTCGCCCCAAGAATGTCGCCGCCGTTCTTGTCACCGCCACCCTTCCGCCCTTTGCGCGGGTTGGTGGGCAGATCGATGTGACCGTTTCGGCGATCGGAGATTCCAAAAGCCTGCTGGGCGGCACCCTCGTCATGACACCCTTGAACGCCGCGGATGGGCAGATCTATGCAGTTGCGCAGGGCACAGTTCTGGCAGGTGGTGCAGTCGCCGAGGGCGACGCTGCATCGGTTGTTCAAGGGGTGCCGACATCCGGTGTCGTCCCCGCCGGAGCCCGGGTCGAGCAGGAGATCGATTTTGAACTGTCAGGTCTTTCCCAATTGCGGTTGGCCCTGCGCGAGCCGGACTTTACGACCGCCGGTCGGATCGAAGCGGCCATCAACCGCGAGTTCAATCGCGCAGTTGCGGTCATGCGCGACTCGGGCACGGTGGAATTGAGCATCCCGGAAACGCGGGCTCCTTCCACCGCGCATGCGATCGGCCGGATCGAAAACATCCTGATTGAACCCGAAACCAAGGCTCGCGTGGTTGTTGATCAGCGCTCCGGCACAATCGTCATGGGGCAGGAGGTCCGAATCTCACGTGTCGCGGTTTCCCAAGGCAACCTGACACTTCGCGTAGAGGAATCTCCGATCGCCGTTCAGCCCAACCCCTTTGCCAGAGGGGAGACCGTTGTTGTTCCACGAACCATCGCAGGGATTGAGGAGGACGCCGGCACCGGGTTGGCAGAAATACCCGAAGCGACGACGCTGTCGCAGGTGGTTGCCGGCCTGAACGCGTTGGGCGTGTCCCCGCGGGATATGATCGACATCCTCAAAACCATCAAAGCGGCCGGGGCCCTCCATGCCGAGTTTGTCGTCAGATAGCTGTGCGTATAGGCGGGTAGCCGATGGTCAGACAGGTTTCCGGTTCTGACCTATTTTGACTTCCAACTGTCCAGCCAGCGCCGGAAGCTGGATCTTCGCTCATCGATTGCATCCCCAGCGGCGTAGAGACCATCCTCGACGCTTTCAAGCATGGGGTCGATGCGGGCTTCGCGGAACCTGCGCCAACGCACCCAAAGCGCCCAGACGATGGCAAAGAACACGGTCAGGAAAATGATGTTGAACCAGGGAATGATGCGGACGTCCGGTCCTTCGACATGTTTGATGAAAATGGCGTTCGGGAAGATCGACAGAAACTCGTTGCGCCAGCCGTAGTGGGTCACGACAACCCAATCCGGATCATCCTTGTCCGAGATCGCGTCGTTGGCTTCGGTATAAAGGTTGGCGGTATCGAACTTGAAATAGGGTGGCCAACCCCAGCTGGTATCCTCGTTCCGATAGACGATCGGCTTGCCGTTCGCCCGCACGGCTTGGATGAACTGCACATCGCGGTTCGAAAGGCTGGTCGACTGATCATCGGGCTCGGACCAGAAAATGCGGGTCCAATCCGTCAGATCCTGCCGCTCTTCGTAGGTGTTCACGATGCGGACAATGTCGTGCTGCGGCAGCGAGTATTGCAGGATCGCACCCAGCGTGATCCAGAAAATCAGGATGAACGCCCATTTGATGTAGACCATTCCCAAAACCTCACATGTAGTTCACGACATAGATCAGCGCGGCGATCGCCACCCAAGGCACGATATAAACACCCAAGATCAGTTTGCGACGGAACGAATTGTCATAGACGTGCAATCCGCGTTCGACGAAGGCTTCCTTGTTGCCGGTCTTGCCCTTCTTTTCCCACCATGTTTCAAGCTTTTGTCGCCGGACACGGCGCGAGTAAAGAGACAAGGCAAAGTAGGCAATCGTCTGAACGACGAGCAGACCGAGAAACAGGCGCATTGCTCCGAACATATCACTCTTTCCTTACCGCGCCCCAAGGGCCGACCCGTGCGATCACCGCCTCGCTGACCCGGTCCTCGCCGCTCATGTCGGGTTCATGCCCGAACAGTGCGGCGCGGGCCCCGGCCTTGTCCACTTGATATTCACGGGCAAGAAACTCGGCCACATAGGCCTTTTTCGGCTCCGACCAGCCACCATAGGTACGGTAGAACAGTTCCTTGTGGCAAATGAACATCTGGCGCGGGTCCAGCGGTGCAAGCTCGGCCAGCAGCATATTCACAAGATCGCGGTTCGGGGTATTGGCGGCGCGCAGCGAATAGAAATAGGCCGGATGATCCGAGGTGATACGCGGCCAAGGCCCACCATCGGTCGCCCAGCGCAACAATTGCGCGAGGCCATGATAGGCTTCGGGCAAGCGATCCGCGTGATTGCGCGCCAAACGCCGCATGTCGCTGCGGTCCAGCCCGGTCAGATCAATGCCCGCATCCGCGGCGGCGTCAACGGTCAGAAAGTCCATCTTCTGTTGCAGGATCGCGGCGGCATCCACGCCGCGGGCCTTGACGATCGGCTCGACCAGATCGTTGTAATTCAGAAATTTGGCGATCTGGTTTCGCTGCGACGGATCAAAGACATATTTGATCGGCAGATCCTCTGGCCTTTCACCCATGCAGATCGCCGCCGGGTGATCCAGATCCGGGAACAGATACATGCCGCCGAAATGCGCCGTCCAGAAGTTGCGCTGTTCAAACACCGTGTGGCGCAGCCGGACAGGGTTGCGGGTGACGTCGCCGGTCTCTTTCGCCGTTTCGATCATCTTCGCGATCAGCACATCGTCGAACCACGCGTCTTCTTCGGTTTTGAACTGTTCGACCATGCCCGCCAGCTGCTCGGCCTTGCGCAGAGTGCCGCCCACGGTGTCGGCCTCGATCTCAATCTTGCGCAGGTTCAGCAGGTCGCGCGGGGTGGTGAGTTTGAAGACCGAGTTCACCAATTCTCCGGCCACCGCATCGGTGGCGGTCAGGGCAAACAGCTGCGCCTCGTTCATCTCGATAAACTCGCGCAGAATATCGCGCGAGGTCGAGAATTTGACGTTCAGCAGCGGCGCGCGTTTCTGCTCGGTCGTCAGCAGAATGAACTGCCGGTTGACTCCGTTGGGGTTGAGGTAGAGCGGGTCGTCCAGTTCAATCCCCACCTCGGGCGAATAACCCGAGATATCGACATGGAAATCCGTCAGCGCCGTGGTTTTGCCCGCCAGATGCTGCAACGCGCGGTTATACCGCTCGACCAGAGCCGGGCTGGAGATGTGGACGAGGTTGCCGAACATCAGGCCTTTTTCGATGAGGCGGATCATAATTCTTCCCCAAAATCTCGGCATACAAACAGCGGGACACGAAAATCGGAAACGTCTCCAACCTTCTCTGACGTAACCCAAAACACGCACTTTTTTAGAAACTTGCCAGGAAGTTCTGGCGCTACCAATTTAGAAAAAACGTGCAAATGGGAATTTCTCACCCAGCTGTTTGCCTTCAAATTCCAACTAAACAGCTCGTCAATTAGTTTGTCTCTCGATGCTGCATTAGAAGGAGAGGCACCGTGTCGGTTTAGCCTGCCAGCAAACATGACCTCTTCGCCGAAAGGATAGAACGAATTTCCAGCTTGCTTGTGTACAAACATGCTAGCAACGCCCTCGTTCTTTACGTGGTCTAGGTTTTTTTTTGCGGCGCCGAACGAGTAATGCCCCGCAGCCTCGTTTCTTACATCTCTCGCGAGTGAATACGATTCATCTAGTTGAAGTTCTTCCTTGAACTTGCGCAAGCAGTATTCGGCAACGCGTCTTACCTCGCTCTCAGCAGAGTCTTTGCCGTTGACCAATTTCTTGATGCACTCATGAAACTCGAAGAGTTTCAATGTCCAAATCCTCAAGATGCAGCTTTGTTGAATGAAAGCAGCAACGTTTATTGGTTCGTCTTTTTCGGAAGTCTGCGAAGTAGATAGAACCATACGCGCGATAACGTTCAACTCTGTAACTGCAAAACTACTCACCGCAAATAAAGCCAAACTGTCTCGGGAAACGTGGCTTAGTTCGCCCACATTCAGAGGCAATTCCTTAAAGTGTAGAGCAGAGTAGTTTTCGCCGCTCACCCCTTCCCCTCCAGATACCGCCGCTTGGCCTCTTCCATCCGTCCCATCTCACGCACAGCGTTCTCGATAGCGACCTCGTCGCTCTTGTCGGCATAGCGGAATTCGCTGTCGGCGTAGCGATTGATCTCCTGGATCACCATCTCGACCGTGATCGGCTGGCGCAGCTCCTCGATCATCGCCTTCTTGGTGTCGTAGTCGCGGAACAGGAACAGGTCGGGGTTTTCCATCCATTCGTCGGGCAGTTCGAAATCCATCGCGCGGACCTTGACCGCGTCGGTGATGTTCTTGATCGCGCGGCCGGTAAAACGCTCATCCGCCTGCTGGATCGCCTTGAGGTAGGTGCCCAGCTTGGCGATCGTATCCATCTGGCCGATCTGGCCAGAAACACGCTCATAGACCCGCAGCAACGCGTCCTCGTGCGGGCGCGAGTGGCTTTCGAAACTGGCGGCGACGGCCTTTTTGATTTCCTGCGCGGCATAGGCTTCGTGTTCACCCAGCGGGATGTCGTGGTTGCGCCCCATCAGCAGGTGCAGGATGTCGATGTAATCCTCGCGTGTTTGCGGCCCGTCCACCAGGAACCGCGCACCCGCCCGCTGGCGCAGGGCGTCGTCCACATTCTCGGGGTAGTTCGAGAACATGCCAAAGGTGCAGTTGCCGCGCACCACGGTGTTGGCCCCAGCAAAGCTCTCCATCAGCACGGCGGTGATTTCCAGCTGGCCCGCGCTGGACTGCCGGTCGCCCCGTTTGCCCGCCAGCTGATCGATATCGTCGATCGTGCCAAAACCGATGACCGAGGGGTCGATGATCGTGTTGATGAACGCCTTGGCATTCTGGCCGGATTTTCCCTGATAGCTGTCGATATTGTCGGTGCTCAGGTTCTGATAGCGGAATGGATAGCCCGCGTTCTGGCAGTAGTCATTAATCAGCCCGGCCATCATCTGGATCAGGGTCGTCTTGCCGGTGCCCGGCTTGCCGTCGCCCATGAAGGTAAAGATGAATCCGCCAAGCTCCGCGAACGGATTCAGGCGGCGGTCAAAATCATAAGCCATCAGCATCTTGGCTAGCTTCATGGCCTGATACTTGGCGATATGATTGCCCACCACCTCGTTCGGTTTCTTGAACGTCATGGTGAGCGTGGTGGATTTGGCCTTCGACGCGGGCTCAAATCCCCGGATCGTCAGATCGTCGGCCTCGATATGCCAGGCGGCGTTCTGGAACGGGGCCAGATGGCCAGCCGTTTGCGCGCGCAGAGCAGCTTTTTCCATCAGTTGCTCTGCATAGGCACTGGTGGCCGCGATCAGATGGGCATCATCGGGCGCGTGCTTGGCCAGAACCTGATCCAGCTCCCACAGGGCACCGTGCAGGGCGAGTTGGCCGTTGTCTGTCAGGACCTCTTCGATTTCACCGATTTCGACCGTGGCCTCCCCCAGATGCGAGGACATCAGATAGGCCAACGCATTGCCGAAGGTGTGCAAGGTGGTCAACGCTTCGGCGGTCAGCAGATCCGAGAATTCGGTCTTGCGCGCGGCGGCAAGATCTCCGGCCAGATTGGCGCGTTTCAGATCGGCCAGCGGGGTCTGGTCGGCATAGGTTTCGGCCACGGTTAAAGCGATGGCAATCGCCCGGCGGATCGCCTGCTGTGTGGTCGCCTGCTGTGGGGACACCAGCGCATCGCCGTCATCCGCGGCCTCGATCCGTTCGACCAGATGCACCCCATCGGCCCGGGCAGTGCGGCGGGTTACCAACCCCGGCGTGGTCGACCGAAACCGCCGCCCCGTCGACACACCGGGGGACCGTTCGACGGCGGCCTCGGCGGGTTTGGCTATACGCGGCGCATGCTCAAACCCGTTCAGCAATGCGGTGGCGGCAGGATAGTGCTTGCGAATATCGTCTTCGCGCAATTCCATCTGGTCTGATGTCAAACTCATTTCAAAATCGCCTTTGTATTATCAATATCGCAACACCTGCCCGGACTTGCTGACCACGAATTTGCGCACATCTGCAAAGCCCGGCGGATTGCGTTCGGCCAGAACCTGGAACGGACGCTGCGGAAGGATTATCGAGCGCTGGGTGCGTGTGGCCCCGGTCTCGGCCCCCTGTCCGCCGAAGGGGTCCAACGCAAAGACCTCGCGCTCGACGGTCGAGAACCATCCGGCGCGTTCTTCGATCACCTCTTCGCTGTGCAGCTCTTCGGTGGTCCAGGCCAGTGCCCAGTCCTGCCCCGCGGGGGCTTGCGCGTCTTCCAGCACCTGCCGCAGAGGGCCGGACTGCTCGGTATAAGCCGAGGAATACATCGGACCCACATGAATGCGGCGTAGGTGTTTGGGGTGCAGGTCGTCGAAATCCTGATCGAAGCCTTTGGCGATGGTCACCAGTTTCAGCCCGGCCAAGGATTGCGCCATCAGATGCGCCTGCACTTCAGGCCAGCGGCGTTGATCCTTGGGCAGGGCAGTTTTGCCGCTGTCCTCCAACTGCATCAGGTAGATGACCGGCAGGTTGATCTGGCTGTCATAGACCGCCCAATGAATCAGGAATTTCCTACGTTCGCCCTCGGTCTCGATCCAATGGCACTCCGGATCATTGCGGGCCCAGAACAACTGACCTTTCAGCAATTCCTCGTAATAGAGTCTTTGCGACAGCGCGAATTGCAGCTTGGTGGGGATTTCCCTGTCGCTGATGATGGTCCGCACCATCTCGGTTTTCAGGTCATCTTCCGAGGGCATATTCGCCAGATGTACCTGCGCCTGCTGCGCGTCATTGGCCATGGTCAGCAACTCGGCCGCCACCGGAAACCCGCTGTCGCGCTTGTCCATGGCGAGGCTGCCAAAGAACCGCCCGGTATCACGCCCGACCAGCAGGTATTTCATGCTCAGCGCGCGGAAGGTGTAGAGCAACCCCGAGAGGTAACGCGAAATAATCCGCACCTCTTGCTTGCTGATCGCGCCCTCCGCCTCCATCGTCGCGGCCACGCGCAGGAGGTGGACGGTGATCACCTCGAATTTGCGGAAATAGCGGCGCGAGGCGAAGGTGTCGGTCAGACCGACATGGTCTTGGGTGGGGTTAGTCATTGGCGGCTCTCAGCAGCATTTCACCTATTGAAATCACTGCGGTTCATCCTTGACGGAAGGCACTCTTCCTAACGCATCGAGTTCAAAGAAACTAAAGACCATATTGGCCTCCGATTGGTGCGCATTGAAAAATTTTGGCTCTCGGCTCCTAATTGTGTGAGCAGTCATGGAAAACAGCGCTCGCGCGAGATTTCCGAAACACCCAAGCAAAATAAACAGAAGTGTTAGAAAGAGTATCGCGACCAGAATTCCGTTTATGCCGTCCTGACTGGTGATAAGAAATGGTGCGTCAGCACCAATTTTCGCCAAGGAAACACCGTCGTCAGAGAACAGTGAAACTAATCCCCCTGCAACCGTGATCAAAATGCCTAAAAGGCCAAATTTACGAAAAACTTTCCAGTTCCACATTAGGGGTTATCCCCCATACAAATTCTTATCATGCTTCTCGACAATCGAGGCAAAACGGCGGGCAAAGCGTTCATCCGCCTTGGCCTTTTTCTCCAGCACGTCGCGGGCAAAGACCATGTGGTCCTCATGCGCCTCAAGCATGTCGGCCATTTTCTGGTTGGTCGCGGTGCCGATGGCGGCCATGGCTGTCTGCGCCTCCTGGTCGGTCTGCACACCGATCTCGTTGATGCGGTGGGCCACGTCCTGCTGCTGCGCGGTTTTTAGCGATTTGGTCAGGGCGTCATACAGCACAACGCGCTGCTGCGTGTCTGTCTGCAGCTTGTTGATCAGCACCATCTGCGTCGCAGCCTGGTTCTGCAGTGAATCGACCCAGGTCTTGCCCTTTTCGATGTACCGTTCCAGCGTTTGAGACTTGGCCAGCTTGACCTGCTCTTCCTGAACCTTGGCGTTGTATTGCTTGTTCAGTTCGGCCAGTTCGGTTTCGAGCTTGGTGCGCGCGGCGGCGTCCTGCTCGACACTGATCTTGTTTTCCAGCGTGATGATCGCCGGGTCCATGCCCTGAATCTCGGCCCGCAGCGCTTCCAGTTCAGCCACGGTCGCCTCGCGGTCGTCCAGCGTGACGGTCAGGTTGTTCTCCACCTTCACGCGCTGCTCTTCCAGCAAGGCCAGTTGTCCTTCCAGCAGCTTCACGATCACGTCTGATTTCGCGATCAGGTCCTGCAGTTTGTCGTCGATATTGGCTGAGCGCATCCGTTCTTGGCGCATGGACTCGGATTTACCCTTCGAGAAGATGCCCACGAACGATTCCCACCCGGTCTTCGAGCGCATTTCGTCGAAATCCTTGGAAAACGCGCTGGTGACGTCGTCCAGCCCCATGATCAGTTCGGCGATGTTCGCGTTCATCACCTCGGTGTGGGCGTGCACGTCTTCAAGCGTGGCATTTTCGATGTCGATATCCGCTTCGGCCGTTCCGATCTTGGCGCGTGCGGCCTCGATCCGCGAGGTCAGCCCTTCGATCTGCGACTGGCTTTCGCGCACCTTGGCCTGAGTTTCCTCGATCAATGCTTCGAATTGCTGGTTCGACATCTGTCCAATCCTTGTTTTTCTTATCTACCCAACAAGATAGGGAATGTTATAACGATTTACATCCCCTTGGGTCTCTCAAATCACCGGAACTTTGGCAAAACCCTATCGAAAAAGATAGGCGTCAAAACCAACAGCTGGCTGGCTTTTGATGCTTTCCGGCCCTTGCATCGCACGTCGATCGATTTTTTGATCAAATCTGGATTGATTGACGCCCCCGGGTGGCCCTAGACATGTTCTGCGCCACCTGATTGGGTACGCGCAAATTCTTTCCCTTCCCGGAGGCCGACCCATGCTGGATACCACGACCGACCTGAAATCGCTTTTGAAGAACCCCGACCTTCTGGTCACCAAGGCCTATATCGGCGGGCAGTGGGTCGATGGTGACAACGGCACCTTTGCCGTCACCAACCCGGCCCGCGGCGACGTGATCGCCGAGGTCGCGGATGTCAGCCGCGCCCAGGTGGCCGGTGCCATCGCGCAGGCCGAGGCGGCACAGAAGGAATGGGCCAAGCTGACCGGCAAGGAGCGCGCCGCGATCCTGCGCCGGTGGTTCGACCTGATGATGGAAAACGCCGAGGATCTGGGCAAGATCCTGACCGCCGAACAGGGCAAACCCCTGGCCGAGGCGGTGGGCGAGATCGCCTATGGCGCGTCCTTCATCGAATTCTTCGGCGAAGAGGCCAAGCGGGTCTATGGCGAGACCATCCCCGGCCATCAGCGCGACAAGCGGATCATGGTGCTGAAACAGCCTATCGGGGTGGCGGCCTCGATCACGCCGTGGAACTTCCCCAACGCGATGATCACGCGCAAGGCAGGCCCGGCACTGGCCGCCGGCTGCGCCTTTGTCGCGCGCCCGGCCACCGAAACGCCCTTGTCGGCGCTGGTGCTGGCGCTGCTGGCCGAACAGGCCGGCGTTCCGGCGGGTGTGTTCAACGTGGTGCCCTCGTCACAGGCCAGCGAGATCGGCAAGGAGTTCTGCGAGAACCCCGGCGTGCGCAAGCTGACCTTTACCGGCTCGACCGAGGTGGGCCGGATCCTGCTGCGCCAGGCCGCGGACCAGGTGATGAAATGCTCGATGGAGCTGGGCGGCAACGCGCCGTTCATCGTGTTCGACGACGCCGATCTGGATGCCGCCGTCGAAGGCGCGATGCTGTGCAAATTCCGCAACAACGGCCAGACCTGCGTCTGCGCCAACCGCATCTATGTGCAGGCTGGCGTCTATGACGCCTTTGCCGCCAAGCTCAAGGCCGCGGTCGAGGCGTTGAAAATCGGCGACGGCCTGTCCGATGGCACAACGACCGGCCCGCTGATCAGCGACGAGGCGGTGGCCAAGGTGCAGGAACATATCGCCGATGCCACGGCCAATGGCGGCGCGATCCTGACCGGAGGCCTGCCGCACGATCTGGGCGGCACCTTCTTCCAGCCCACGATCATCACCGACGTGACCCAGGACATGAAGGTCGCGCAGGAAGAGACCTTTGGTCCGCTGGCGCCCCTGTTCAAATTCGAGGACGAGGACGAGGTCATCGCCATGGCCAATGACACGATCTTCGGCCTCGCCTCGTATTTCTACGCCAAGGATCTGAGCCGCGTGTACAAGGTGGCCGAGGCGCTGGAATACGGCATCGTCGGCATCAACACCGGCATCATCAGCTCGGAACTGGGCCCGTTTGGTGGTGTCAAGCAATCCGGCCTTGGCCGGGAAGGCAGCCACCACGGCATGGAAGACTATCTCGAGATGAAATACATCTGCATGGCGATCTGATCGGACGGACCATGAGACCAGGGCGCCTTTGGGCGCCCTTTTTCTTTGCAACCGTCATGAAAAAACCCCGCGTCCGGAGGAACGCGGGGTTGTGCGACAACCGAGGGAGGAGACGATCATCGCCGCTTGGGCGGTCTCAGCCTCAGTTCACGGGCTTGGCGTCAACCACGTCCTTTTCGATCGCCTTGGTCGAGGTGATCTCGATCCGGCGCGGTTTCAGCGCTTCGGGCACCTCGCGCTTCAGGTCGATGTGCAGCATGCCGTTTTCCAGGCTGGCGCCGGTCACGCGGACGTGGTCGGCCAGAGCAAAACGACGCTCGAAGGCGCGGGTGGCGATGCCGCGATGCAGATAGGTGCGCTTGGTGTCTTCGGTGGCTTTCTTACCGGCCACGACCAGCGCGTTTTCCTTGACTTCGATCGTCAGGTCATCTTCGGCAAAGCCGGCGACTGCGATCGAAATGCGATACGCATCGGCATCGGTTTTTTCGATGTTGTACGGGGGATAGCTGGGTTGTGACACTTCGCTGGTCATGACCCGATCCATGATGTCGGCAATCTGGTCAAAGCCGACGGTTGCACGGTGCAGTGGTGCAAAATCAAAGCTACGCATGTTCGTTATCCTCATGTTCAGAGCGATTTACGAGTTTTGCCCTCCGATTGGACGGGCGTTGGTCATCGTCGGACCCCGGTTTGGCTGCCCGACACACATGAAATGGGAAAGGATCTGGCTGAGTTCAAGACCCGCCGGAGCTGATGAATTTCGCGCCTGAGCTGGACTTGCCCGAGCCGACCTGCAGCCGCCGGATCTTGGCCTTTGGCTGCGGCGCATCCCGCCGCATGATGGCCTTGAGGTCCGAGACGATCCCCTCAAGTTCCATGCCGAACCCGACCTTCCGACGGCCGTCGGTACCAACCGCAGATACCACCGACAGGATCTGCCAACGCGGCCCATTGCGGGCCAGAATTGCCGAACCGGAAGATCCAAACGTGACATCGCAATTGAAGGTAATCAAACCTTGGCGCCGCTCCAGAATCCGGCAGGACCGCTGGCGCGTGATTGCCTCGGATCGGCCGCGCCCGTACGAAGCGATGCTGATCTCATCCCCGGCGACCCGGCCACTGTGCAATGCAAATGGGTTGGCGACGGTATACGGGATCGGTTGATCCAGTCGCATCAGGGCGACATCGACCCGGACCATCTCGGGTGACAGGCCAACCCGGGGGTCATAGTCGGGAAGGACGGCGATCTGCACGACCGTGCCTTCGGCAAGCGCATGTCCATCGCTCAGACCTGCGCGAAAGGTGACTTCGCCGGGTGCGTAGGTCCGGCCGGTGGCCTTGTCCGTCGCACAATGGGCTGCGGTCAGAACAAGATCCTGCGCGATCAGCGTACCCGTGCAGAACGAGCGGTCTCCGATGTCCAGCCGCCCGATGGCCTCCCAACCATACAGGTCGTCCCGATCGGTCAGCCGGCGCTTGCCACTGTCCTGGGCCACCGCCGACGCAGCAATCCCGGCCAAAATCAGGGCCGCTGTCACGATACGGCGGATCATGGCCGGACAAACCTTGCGCCGACGTTCTTTCCCGGCTCGAGCGTCTTGCCGGACGCGCCAAATCCATTCCCTGCGGACAGTTCGGTGCGCAGCACCTCCAGCGACTCTTCCAGCGCTGTTCCCAACGATACCCGCCGGCCTTCCAATTCGGCCTTCGCGGACACGACCGATACGATCCGGGGGTGATCCCCTGAGAACGAGAAGATCGGCGCGCCGGACGCACCCAAATCCACGTCACAGGACATGACCAGCACCCCCGATTGCTGCGCCATGACCGAGCAGACCTGTTGCAGCGAAGGGGCTTCTGCGCGGTTGTGGGCGTACGAGACCACTCCGACATCCTCGCCACGCGTTGGCCTGTAGCCGGTTTCAAACGGGATCACGGTCGTATTTCGGATCGGCTGCCATAACTCGATCAGCGCGACGTCGTGGCGCACGCGGCTGACGGATGCGGCGCGGTCATATTCGTATTCCGGATGAATGACCGCCTGGCGCGCCGTGCGATAGGCCGATGCGCGGCCGTGTCGCCACCCCGCCAGAAACTCGATTTGGCCCGGATCAATTCGTTGGTGGGTCGCTTGGTCGAACAGGCAATGCGCTGCAGTCAGAACAAGCGTGGGTGAGATCAACGCACCAGTGCAGAAGCCGGTGCCGTCGATGTTCAGCCGTCCGACCGCCATCCATTCGCGCCCGGAATCCGAGGTTTCAAGGCTTTGCAGCCCAGTATCCTGCGCCGTGGCTGCCAATGGCAGAACACATAACGCTATCGCCCTGCTCCATGTGCGCACGCGGTTCTCCGGCATGAGGTATCGGCCAATCTACTTACGCCTGGCGTTTGGCGAAAATAGGGCAGAGCCGGACCGCACCTAATCCGCACCAGACTGATGCGTCGGCGCATCAGGCCCGATCACCGCAGGATCGGCACCGTATCCGCAGGCTGTCCGGCCCGATCCAGTGCAGGGGGCCGAGGCCCGCCCGTGGCCCAATCCAACAGCTCGACCGTATGCACGATGGGCAGTTGGGTACCCGACCCGATCTGCATCATGCAGCCGATATTCCCGGCCGCGATCAGATCGGGGTTCTTGGCTTCGAGCGTGCGCACCTTGCGCTGTTTCAGCTTGGCCGAGATCTCGGGCTGCATCAGGTTGTACGTGCCCGCGCTGCCGCAGCACAGGTGGCTGTCGGCGGGTTCGACCACCGTGAACCCCGCCTTTTTCAGCAGATCCTTGGGATAGGTTTTGATCTGCTGCCCGTGTTGCAGCGAGCAGGCCGCGTGATAGGCCACCGTCAGCCCCTTGTCGTCGCCCTGCGGCAAGTCCAGCTGCATCAAGAATTCGCTGACATCCATGGCAATGCCCGACACCCGCGCCGCGTCCTCGGCCAGCGGGTCGTTGCGGAACATGTGCCCATAATCCTTGACGGTGGTGCCGCAGCCCGAGGTGTTGATAACGATCGCATCCAATCCCTTGCCGTCCATCTCGCGCGTCCAGGCACGGATATTGGCGGCGGCGGTGGCATGGCTTTCGTGGGTCTTGCCCATGTGATGGGTCAACGCTCCGCAGCAGCCGGCGCCCTCGGCCACGACGACCTCGCAGCCCAGCCGGGTCAGCAGGCGGATCGTGGCATCGTTGATGTCGGTGTTCAGCGCCTTTTGCGCACAGCCCGTCATCAGAGCCACGCGTTTGATCGCCTGCCCTTCGGGCGCAAAGCTTTGGGGGTCGTCATTGCGGCTGACCGGCGGGATGTGTTTCGGCGCCATGTCCAGCATCGCCTTCAGGCGCGCATCGGGCATCAGAAAGCGGAACGGCCGCCCCAGCCTGGCCCCGATCAGCGCCCAGCGGAACCGCATCGGATAGGGCAGGATCCGCGCCAGAACCCACCGCAGCGCCCGGTCCGAGAAGGGGCGCTTGTAGCGGTTTTCGATATATTCACGCGCGTGATCGACCAGATGCATGTAATGGACGCCCGACGGGCAGGTCGTCATGCAGGCCAGGCAGGACAGGCAGCGGTCGATATGCTTGACGGTCTTTTCATCCGGCACACGCTCGTTTTCCAGCATGTCCTTGATCAGGTAGATGCGCCCGCGGGGGCTGTCCAATTCGTCGCCCAGCACCTGATAGGTTGGGCAGGTGGCGGTGCAGAACCCGCAATGCACGCAGTTGCGCAAAATCTCGTTTGCGCGGCGGGTGCCGGGGTCTTTCAATTGGTCTTCGGTGAATGTGGTCTGCATCGCCCTATCCCATCAGCCCGGGGTTGAACATTCCGCGCGGGTCGAATTTCTGTCGAATCCCCTGTGTCAGAGCCGCAATGCCCTGCGGTTCCGGCTGGAACCGGCCCAGCCGGGCAAGGGTATCGGCCCCGGCCCGCACCAGCGTGGCGTGGCCGGAAAACGCGCCAATGCGCCCGCGCAGGTCGGTGCTTGCGGGCACCAGCGCCCAGATTAACCCGCCGCCCCAGTCGAACAGGGTCCGGTCGGCCTCGGCCCGCGCGGCGATTTCGGACGCGTCGCCGGGTTTGACCGAGATCCGCCAGACGTCGCCAGGCGTGTCTGCGAAATCGGCCGCATCGCGGACCCTCTGCCACAGGGCGTCCGACGGCTCGACCGGATCAACCGCGCCGAACTGGCCCAGCAACTCCTGCAGTCGCCCGGAGCGATACGAGACGGACTCCGCAAACCCCTCAATCCGGATCAAGGCGCGCTGCTGCTGCGGATAATAGGCTGCGCCGGTGACCTCAAAGGGTGATTTCAGTGCCTCGGACAGGACGCGAACCGCAGTCGCTGCGTCCTTGGCGGGTACGGCCAGCGTCGCGTTGGCCTCGGGTTTGGGCAGCACTTTCAGCGACATCTCGGTCAGCACGCCCAGCGTGCCCCAGGACCCGGCCATCAGCTTGACCAGGTCATAGCCGGTGACGTTCTTCATCACCCGGCCGCCATTCTTGATGACCTGCCCCTGCCCGTCGACAAAGCGCACGCCCAGCAGGAAATCGCGGCAGGCACCGGCCTGGATCCGGCGCGGCCCCGAGACGTTGGCGGCCACGACACCGCCGATCGTGGGCGCGCCCGAGGACCCCAGTAGGGCGCGGTGATCCATCGGTTCGAATGCCAGTTGCTGGCCTTCGGCCTCCAACGCGGCCTCGATCTCAGCCAGCGGGGTTCCAGCCTGCGCCACAAGCGTCAACGCCCCGGGCTCGTACAGGGTGATACCGCGCAGCCCCTCGGTGCTCAGCATCCGGTCGGGGCCGGTCACACCACGGGTGCCGCCACCGAAAACGCGTACCGGTTCGTTCAGGCCGGCCACGATTTCGGCCAGTTCAGACTCTGATTCAGGTCTCATTGCGGTGTCCGTTCTGTCTTGGGAGTCATTCCGCCGCCATCGGCACGACGCGCCGGGCCGCACTAGCATCCAGCGGGAACACCTTGGCGGGGTTCAGCAGCCATTTAGGGTCGAACACGTCCTTCACGGCCATCTGCGCCTCAAGGTCCTGAGGCGCGTATTGATGATGCATCAGGTCGCGCTTTTCGATACCCACCCCATGCTCGCCGGTCAGGCAGCCGCCGGCGTCCACGCACAGTTTCAGGATCTCGGCCCCGAAGGCCTCGCATTTTTCCAGATCGCCGGGCTTGTTCGCGTCGAACAGAATCAGCGGGTGCATGTTGCCGTCGCCGGCGTGGAACACGTTGCCCACGGGCAGACCAAACTCATTGCTCAGTTCACCGATGCGGCGCAGCACGTCCGGCAGGGCCGACACCGGGATCGTGCCGTCCAGGCACATATAGTCGTTGATCTGCCCCATCGCGCCAAAGGCCGATTTCCGGCCCAGCCAGATGCGGGCGCTTTCCTCGGCCGACTGGCTTTCGCGCAGTTCGACCGGGTTGTGGCGTTTGGCGATCTCGACGATCTTGGCCAGCTGGCTGTCGATCTCGGCGTCCGAGCCTTCGACCTCGACGATCAGCAGCGCCTCGCAATTCGGATAGCCGGCATGGGCAAAATTCTCGCAGGCCTCGATGCACAGCCGATCCATGAACTCGATCGCCACGGGCAGGATACCCGATTTGATGATGTCCGAGACGCATTCGCCCGCCACCGCATTGTCATCAAAGCCCATCAGGACCGGGCGCGCGCCCTCGGGCTTGCGCAGGATGCGAAGCGTCGCCTCGGTGACGACCCCCAGCTGACCTTCCGAACCGCAGATCACGCCCAGCAGGTCCAGCCCGCCGGAATCCAGATGCGCGCCACCGATCTCGACCACGCGGCCATCCATCAGCACCATGGTCACGCCCAGCAGGTTGTTGGTGGTCACCCCGTATTTCAGGCAATGCGCGCCGCCCGAGTTCATCGCGATATTGCCCGCAATGGCGCAGGCCAGCTGCGACGACGGATCGGGCGCATAGAAGAAATCCTCCTCTTCGACCGCGCCGGTGACGCTCAGATTGGTGCGGCCGGTCTGCACGCGGATGAAGCGGTTGTCATAGTCGACCTCAAGCACCTCGTTCATGCGGGCCACGCCCAGGATCACGCAATCGGCGGTGGGCAGCGCCCCACCGGCCAGCGAGGTCCCGGCCCCGCGCGGCACGACCGGCACGCTTTCGTCGTGGCAGATTCGCAGAATGTCCGAGACCTCCTGCGTCGAAGACGGCAGAACCGCGATCATCGGCGCGCATTTGTAGGCGGTCAGGGCGTCGCACTCATAGGCGCGGGTTTCGGACGGATCGGCAATGATGGCATCTTCGGGAAGAACCTGCCGCAGACGGGCAAGAACGCTGGCCTTGCGGGCCAGAACGTCGGGGTTGAGCTGTGGCATGTCCATGGCGGATCCTCCAGTTTGGTAAAATAATATTACCAATTTCTGCATCTGGCAAGTTGCCTTCGTCGGACGTACTGTCGCGCCATGACACTGACCGAACGCGCCCTGCTGTTTTCACCCCTCGACTACGCCGCCGTCCTGCTATTGCTGATCGCCTGGCAATGGATCGGATGGCGGATCGAGAACCCCGCGCCGGACAAGCGTTCGGTCGCGGTGATGATGGACGAATTCCGCCGCTGCTGGATGCGCGAAATGGTGACCCGTCAGCCCCGCATGTTCGACGCCCAGGTCGTCGGCACGATGCGTCAGGGCAGCACGTTCTTTGCCTCGACCACGATGATCGCCATCGGGGGGGGACTGGCCCTTCTGGGCAATACCGAGCGGCTGTCGGGCGTCGCCAAGGATCTGGCCATCGGCAGCGCACCGGCCATGGTGTGGGAGGTCAAGATCCTGATCATGCTGCTGTTTCTGTCGAATGCGTTTCTGAAATACGTCTGGGCGCATCGGTTGTTCGGCTACTGCGCGGTGCTGATGGCGGCGGTGCCGAACGACCCCGAGGATCCGCAGGCCTATCCGCGCGCAGCACAGGCGGCCGAGATCTGCGTGACCGCCGCGCGCAGCTTCAACCGTGCCCTGCGCGCCACCTATTTCGCGCTGGCCTCGCTGGCGTGGATACTGGGCCCGATCACTTTGATCATCGGCACGCTTCTGACGCTGGGAGTCCTGTACCGGCGCGAGTTTGCCTCGCATTCCCGCGCGATCCTGCTGAGCCTGCCGCCGGACACGCAGTCGTGATCGCGCCCCGCCCGATCAGATCCTAGACTGGCGAAATGCGACACCTGATCCCCTGCCTGTTTCTGGCCGCCCCGGCCCTCGCCGACCCGCCGACGGTCGAAAATGTCACCGCGACGCGCACGGGCGAGACCTGGCGATTCGACGTGGCCATCCGCCATCCCGATACCGGGTGGGACCACTATGCCGATGGCTGGCGTGTTCTGGCGATGGACGGGACCGAGCTGGGGATGCGGGTGCTGCATCACCCGCACGAGACCGAGCAGCCCTTTACCCGATCGCTGGGCGGGGTCGCGATCCCCGAAGGTGCGAGTCAGGTTCAGGTACAGGCCCGGTGCAGTGTCGATGGTTGGAACGCGGACACCACGCTTGTGGCTCTGGACTGATCGTCAGAACACGCCCAGCGACAACCCGGCGCCCAGCGCCGCGCCGATCTCGCGACATTTGTCCAGTTCATCCTCGGGGATGGTCTTTTCCGCCAATATCGCCTCAGGCGTCTGGGCATGGGTGCAGACGATGAGGGGCGGCTGCACCTCTTTCAAACGCCAACCGGTGGCGATGCGTGCCAGTTGCCGCGCCGCGTTCTGACCGTCGGACCCGGCGCAGATCATCTGCGCATAGGGCCGCCCCTCGATCCGGCCCAGAACCGGATAGTAGCATAGGTCGAAGAAGTCCTTCATGACGCCTGACAGCGCCGCGAGGTTCTCGGGCGCGCAAAAGATGTATCCGTCGGCCGCCAACAGATCGTCGGGCCCGGCCTGCTCGGCGGGCTTCAGGCTGATCTCGGCCTCGGCGCTGGCCGCCTGTGCGGCCGCCTCGGCCATCTGCCGGCTGCCGCCGGTGCGGGAATGGTAGACGATCAGCAGACGGGCCACGGCGGTCAGGCCCGATGGTACGGGCCGCCCGACAGGATCGTCGCGGCACGATAGAGTTGTTCCGACAGCATCACCCGGACCAGCATATGCGGCCAGACCATCGCGCCGAAAGAAATCGAAAAATCAGCCTCAGCCCGCAGCGCCGGGTCGATCCCGTCGGCACCACCGATGACAAAGGCCAGATCCTGCCGGCCCATGTCACGCCACCCGGCCAGTTTCTGCGCGAAATCGGGTGACGACATCACCTTTCCCCGCTCGTCCAATGTGCAGATCACCGCCCCAGTGGGCATCGCCTTGCGCAGCAAGCTGGCCTCGGCGCCCATACCGGCGTTCTTCTTGTCTTCGACCTCGATCACGCGCGCAGGCCCCAGGCCCAGGCCGCGGCCGGTCCGGTCGAAACGGGTCAGATAGTCGTCAAGCAGGGTCTTCTCCGGTCCGGCACGCAATCGCCCGACCGCACAAATGCTGATACGCATGTCGCTCTCGCCGCCGGCCCTTCAATACGGGCCGGGATGGCGCCTCAGTTGGCCGAGGCGCTGCCGCCCTGAGGCAACCACATCTTTTCCAGCTGGTAGAATTCGCGCACTTCGGGGCGGAAGATATGGACGATCACGTCGCCCGTATCGATCAGCACCCAGTCGCCGGCATCCTTGCCTTCGACCTTCGAGGTGAAACCGAATTCCTGCTTGATGCGATCCGTCAGCTTTTCCGCCATCGCCGACACCTGACGCGTCGACCGGCCCGAAGCGATGACCATGTAGTCGGCCACCGAAGACTTGCCCTGCAGGTTGATCTGCACAACATCTTCGGCCTTGTCATCGGAAAGTGAGGAAAGGATGCGTTCAAGCAGCTTGTCGCTGATTGACTGAGAGCGGGCCATCACAGCGGCCCCTTCATCGGCGGGCAAACCCGCCTGTGTGTGTAGAGACAGGACATGGTCCTCCTTGCTAAAGCGCCGTGTAACCCCGGCGCCGGGGTACTATTAAGGTAGCAAGGCAATTGCAACATTTCAATGAACGGCAACCGTTGATGGCTCGGGGCTGATCAATCCGTGTCCAGATGTGGCACAGCGGTGTCGGTGGCACCCTGCCCCAGCAGGCGCACTTCGCGCTGCGGGAAGGGAATCGAGATGCCCTCGGCCTGGAATGCATCCCACAGCGCCAGATAGACATTGCCGCGGATGTTGGTCAGGCCGGCCGTCGGGTCCCGGATCCAGAACCGCAGCACGTAATCGACGCTGCTGTCGCCGAACCCGGTGATGTGGCAGACCGGTTCGTGCTTGCCGCCGCTCAGAACGCGTTTGACTGATTTCACCGTTCGCACGGCGGTCTCGCGCACCTTGTGCGGGTCGTCGCCGTAGCTGGTGCCGAAGGTCAGATCGAGGCGGACGAACTCGTCGGAATGGGACCAGTTCACCACCTGCCCGGTAATCAGATCCTCGTTCGGGATCAGGTATTCGCGCCCGTCGCGGGTGACGACCGAGACGTAGCGGGCGCCCAGCGCGTTGATCCAACCGAACGTGTCGCCCAGCGAGATCACGTCGCCCGGCTTGATCGACCGGTCCATCAGGATGATGATCCCCGAGATCAGGTTCGACACGACCTTCTGCAGGCCGAAGCCGATACCGACGCCAACCGCACCGGACAACAGCGCGATCCCGGTCAGGTCGAATCCCAGCGTCCGGATCCCGACCAGAAAGACCAGCCCGTAAAACGCGACCTGGATCCCCTTGGCCAGCAGCACCTGCATTGAGGGCGAGATGTCGTCATTGCTTTTCAGCCCGCGTTCCGCCGCCCGGGTGCCAAGCCGCGCCAGCACCAACAACGTGCCGATCAGCAGAATGGCCTTGAGAATCCCCAATGCCGAGATGTGAAGGCTGCCGATCGAAATCGCCACGCCGTCCAGGAACTCGGCGACGTCATCGGTCAGACTCAGCGCGACCAGCGTGGCGTAGATCCACATCGACCAGCGGAAGATGCGCCGAATCGTCCGGTTGCGGACCAGTCGCGAAATCAGCGCGATCGCCAGCCACGCGGTTGCCAGCGTCGCCAGAACACCGATGATGTAACTCCGCGATGGCCAGGTGACCTGCTGCATCACCAGATAAACGCCCCAGGCCAGCACGACGAAGTAGACCAGCGTCATCCGCTGCATCAGCTGAACCAGAACCCGCAACCGCCATTTGGGCCATCCACTGCGCGCCCGCGCCCAGGCTTCCCACCGGCTTTTTGTCAGCAGAGTCAAAAGGAAGGACAGCGCCACCAGCCCCAGGATGATGGCGATCTGATACTGCCTCCACCCCGGAGTCACGATCAGCTCGACCAGGTTCCCAAGCTGCAACAGAAAGGCCTCGGCCATGTTGTCGAACAGCTCAGAAATCGAACTTGGGATCAAATCATTGTCCATGCGGGTCTCCTGCCGCCAGATTGAACAGCAATGTGGCGGCTTGCAAGGCCCACCGACCTGTCCCGGGACGCGGATTGAGCCTTGATTGACGAGGGGGCGCGATATATCTGGATCGCATGAGATTCCATCAGGCCCCTGCTCCGAACCTGCAAGACCGCGCGCGCCTGCGTGAACGGTTCTTCGGGGCCGCCCGCACGGTTCTGGCCCGCCTATAATCGGCGCCCAGCCACTCGCCAGCATTTCTCAATACAGACGGGAGAGGACCGATGTCCCCCAAAACACTCTATGACAAGATCTGGGATGCCCATGTCGTGCACGAAGCCGACGATGGCACCTGCCTGCTTTATATCGACCGCCACCTGGTGCACGAAGTCACCAGCCCGCAGGCGTTCGAGGGCCTGCGCATGGCGGGCCGCAAGGTGCGCGCGCCGGAAAAGACCATCGCCGTGCCGGACCACAACGTGCCCACCACGCCCGACCGCGTGAACGGGATCGAAAACCCCGAGTCGCGCATTCAGGTCGAAGCGCTGGACAAAAACGCCCGCGAATTCGGCATTCACTACTACCCGGTGAATGATATCCGTCAGGGCATCGTCCACATCGTCGGCCCCGAACAGGGCTGGACCCTGCCGGGCATGACCGTGGTCTGCGGCGACAGCCACACCGCCACCCACGGCGCGTTCGGCGCGCTGGCCCACGGCATCGGCACCTCCGAGGTCGAGCATGTTCTGGCCACCCAGACTCTGATCCAGAAAAAGTCCAAGAACATGAAGGTCGAGATCACCGGCAAACTGCAGCCGGGCGTGACCGCCAAGGACATCACTCTGGCCGTGATCGGCGAAACCGGCACCGCCGGCGGCACCGGCTATGTGATCGAATATTGCGGCGAAGCGATCCGCGACCTGTCGATGGAAGGCCGCATGACCGTCTGCAACATGGCCATCGAGGGCGGCGCCCGCGCCGGCCTGATCGCGCCGGACGAAAAGACGTTCGAATACGTCAAGGGCCGCCCGCACGCTCCCAAGGGCGCGCAGTGGGAGGCCGCCCTGGCCTGGTGGAAGACGCTCTATTCCGATGACGACGCCCATTGGGACAAGGTCGTCACCATCCGCGGCGAGGACATCGCCCCCGTGGTTACCTGGGGCACCAGCCCCGAAGACGTTCTGCCGATCACCGCGACCGTGCCCAACCCCGAGGATTTCGAGGGCGGCAAGGTCGAGGCCGCGCGCCGTTCGATCGAATACATGGGCCTGAAGCCGGGGCAGAAGCTGAGCGACATCGAGATCGACACCGTCTTCATCGGCTCCTGCACCAACGGCCGGATCGAGGATCTGCGCGCCGCTGCCGAGATCCTGAAGGGCAAAAAGATCAAGGACGGCATCCGCGCCATGGTCGTGCCCGGCTCGGGCCTTGTCCGCGCGCAGGCCGAAGAGGAAGGCATCGCCGACATCTTCAAGCAGGCCGGCTTCGAATGGCGCCTTGCGGGCTGTTCGATGTGCCTGGCCATGAACCCCGACCAGCTGACCCCGGGCGAGCGTTGCGCCGCCACCTCGAACCGCAATTTCGAGGGTCGTCAGGGCCGCGGCGGACGCACCCATCTGCTGAGCCCCGCGATGGCTGCCGCTGCGGCAATCACGGGAAAGCTGACAGATGTGCGTGAATTGATGTAAGGTCCCCTCATATCTAGATATTTGAGGGAGAGACTGAAATGAGTGAATGGGTCAAATGGCTCCTGATGGGGCTTCTATCGATCGTGTTCGGCATATTCGTGCTGGGCGCACCGGTTGTGGCATCCGTGGCAGTGACCGTGGTCACCGGCGTCCTTTTGCTGGTGTCCGGCGTTCTGCAGGTTGTCGGCGGTTTCACCGTCGAAGGAACCGGAAACAAGATCCTGGCCTTCATCATGGGTGCGGTCATGCTGTTCCTGGGCTGGTCGTTTCTGGACCATCCGCTGGCGGGCACTCTGACGCTGGCAACAGTCGTGCTTATCCTGTTCATGGCAGGCGGGATCGCACGGATCATTCTCTCGTTTCAGATGCGAGGCACGTCATTTTTCTGGCCAACCCTGATCTCGGGCATCTTGTCGATCATCCTGGCAGGCATCATCTGGTCTTATGCAAGCAGCGAACCTGCCGCTTTGCTGAGCCTTCTGGGTATCCTGCTGGGCATCGAGATGCTGTTCAACGGGTTCGGGTTGGTCTTCATGGCGTTCTTCGTCAAGAACGCGCCCAAAGACGAAACTACAGAAGCTCAACAAGCTTGAAACGCGGGGCATGGGGCCTGACCTCTCCCGCAGGAGTGTGAACATGGAAAAGTTTGAAAAAGTCCACGGTGTGGCAGCCCCCATGCCCCTGATCAATATCGACACCGATATGATCATTCCCAAGGTGCACCTGAAAACGATCAAACGGTCCGGCCTCGGCGTCGTGCTGTTCGACGAGATGCGCTATCACGATGACGGGCGCGAAAACGAAGAGTTCGTCTTGAACAAACCCGCTTATCGCAACGCCGAGATTCTGGTGGCCGGCGACAACTTCGGATGCGGCTCATCTCGGGAACACGCGCCTTGGGCGATCAAGGATTTCGGTATCAAGGTGGTCATCTCGACCAGCTTCGCCGATATCTTTTTCAACAACTGCTTCAAGAACGGCATCCTGCCCATTGTGGTCGAAGAACACCACCACGTCATGCTGATGGAGGATGCCCACAAGGGCGAGAACGCGCGCATGACCGTGCATCTGGAAGATCAGCAGATCGTCACCTCGGACGGCGTCGTGATCGAGTTTGATATCGACCCGCACCGCAAGCATTGCCTGCTGAACGGTCTGGACGATATCGGCCTGACGATGGAAAAAGATCACCACATCGACTCGTTCGAGTCCCATGCCAGCCAGGCGCGCCCCTGGGTGTGATTCTGGGGAAGAACCTGTGGATACTCAACCTGACGGGGTCGCCAAGGCGGCCCCGTTCGCATTCTTGGGGTTAAAGTCAAAGCAACCACAACATGTAGAGAACCATTTCCATTACACGTCGAATTTGCGACGTGAATGATGCAAAGCCGCACCAGTTTCGCCATCTTTTTGCCCGAAATCACGTGTTTTCTGCACCTCGGCTTGAGCGAAATGCCGCTTATCGCCAATGATGGCGCTAAAGGGGCATCCGCCAAATATCGAGATTGGCGGGCATCAAGTTGGAACCAAGTCGGCAAAGAATCGACTGGTCCGGTTTGGAAAGGGTTCGGATAGTGATTGCTCGCACAACAGGGGCTGCGATACGGGGATTGTTGGTGGCACTTCTGGTGCTGACACCCGCATTGTATCTGCCCGCATCTACGTCCAACGGGACCGAGATCGTTGTCTTTCTGGCAATCCTAGCATTCATCCTGACATTCGCCGAATACAACTCGGCCTTTCCCAGCTTTATCGAATTCCGCGATGCGCCGCCCGTGAACAGACTGCGCTTTGTCGGCCTGATGTCGATGATCTCGTTTCTGACCTTGATCTGCAAGAACGCCTATGCGCCGACGGAACTGACCAGCACCGTGTATTCGGTCGGTCTGGCCGTCGCGAATGTCGTCGACTTCCCCTATTCGCCTGTCCGCCTGGTGGTGTTGATGCTGCCTGCTGACGCGAGCCAACCCCTGGTCGAGTTGGTGCGCATAACGGCAAGTGTCGCCTATGTCGCCGCTTTGGTCACGATCGCCAGCTTCGCCTACGCGGTCAAACTGCGTGGATGGCCCACTGGCAATGGGGCGTTCAATGTCTGGACCAACCTGCCCCTGTTCGACCCCACCAAGGGTGGAGACGTGGTGACTCGCCTGCAGCGCGACGGTCGACTGAACATCTCGGTCGGCGTTCTGCTGCCGTTCCTGATTCCGGCCCTGATCAAGCTGCTCACGGATTTCATTGATCCGCTGTCGTTGTCCAATCCGCAGACGCTGATCTGGACCATGAGCGCGTGGGCCTTCCTGCCGGCCAGCATGATCATGCGCGGGATGGCAACCCTGCGCATTGCCGGGCTGATCGTGGAAAAACGCCGCGCCTACTCGACCGCCGAGACGACCCAAACCGCATGATCCGTATTCTTGTTCTGCTGTTGCTGCCGTTTGCGGCGCAGGCAGAGCCAGTGCGCGTTGCCAGCTTCAATGCTGAGCTAGGCCGGAAAGGTCCGGGCCTGCTGCTGCGGGATATTCGGCGTGATGATCCCCAGGTGCAGGCCGTGATTGACGTTCTGACCGCCACTGCCCCCGATGTTCTGGCCCTGCAAGGCATCGACTGGGACCATGACAACCTGGCCCTGTCCGCTCTGGCTGATCGGTTGCGCGCGGCAGGGCTGGATTACCCGCATCTCTTCGCTGGCCAGCCCAACTCGGGGCTGATGACGTCGCTTGATCTGGACGGGGACGGAGAACGGGGCGGACCCGGGGACGCCCAGGGATGGGGCCGTTTCACCGGGAATGGCGGGCTGGCCGTGCTGTCCCGTTATCCAATCGCAAAGGATGAGGTTCGTGACCTCTCGGCGCTGCTGTGGAAGGACCTGCCCGGCGCGACGCTACCCACCCGTGGCGGTTTGCCCTTCCCGTCTGAACAGGCCCGCGCGGTTCAACGCCTGTCGTCGACCGCCCATTGGATCGTGCCAGTGGAGACACCTCAAGGCCGCCTGAACCTGATGACCTTTCACGCCACCCCTCCTGTCTTTGACGGGCCTGAGGATCGCAACGGATTGCGCAATCGCGATGAGATCCGGCTGTGGTCGGTGTTGCTTGACGGCGGGCTGGGTCCAACCCCGAAAAGTCGTTTCATCATTGCCGGGGACGCCAATCTTGACCCGAACCTGGGCGAGGGGCGCAATGAAGCCATACGCGATCTGTTACAGCACCCCAGCCTGCAGGATCCGCAACCCGTGGATGGCGCAGGCTCGGCTGTAACGGTGGTTTGGAAAGCGGTGGGCGAACGGCGTGTTGACTATCTGCTGCCATCGGCCGACTGGGTGGTTGAAGACGCCGGCATCCACTGGACCGACGCCAACGGTGCGCCCCTTGCCGCGGCCCGCAAGGCCAGCCGACATCGTCTGATTTGGGTTGACCTGTCACACCCGGACATGCGGCCGGGCCTATGACAGGCCCTGAACTCGATCCACGTCTGTGGTTCGCGGGCTATCATGCGACACGGACTGCACAGCGGATTTCAAAGCCTCGTGCGGCGGCGTGGATGCGAAATCGCTGATCAACGAGTCGAAGAACGAGCCATCCAAGCGGTGCGGCGTGTCCCACAGATAGCGCATCTCAAGCAGATGCGGGGCCAGTTTCCAGAACGGCTGGGCCAGAACAACTGGCCACCAGTTCATCTGCCTTAGGCGCACCGGAGCTCCGGTCACTTCCGTCAATGCTTGTGCCAGTTGGCGGCCGGTCAGCGTGTATCCGGCAAAAGGAATGTCGCAATAACGCGGCAAGTCATCCCGCATCTCGGCCAACAGAACCGCAGCGCGGGCCAGATCCGGCAGGTAGGCCCAGGCATGGGCAATGTCAGGGTCACCGGGATAGACGAAACGCCCCTTGGCCAGCGGCTTGATCATGATCTGGTCGAACCAATTCCCAGAGGCTTGCGTGTCGAGGAAATCCCCGGCGCGCAGTATCACAGTGCGCACGCCCGACGACCGATAGGCCTCCTCCATCCGGATCCGAATCTGGCCAAGAGGGTTGGTTGCAAGATGCGGAGTATCTGCCGCCCACGGCCCGGGCGTATCGGCCCCGAAAACATAGACGTTCCCGGGCACGATCACGGTCGCCCCGGTTGCCTGTGCCGCACCGATGACCTGAGCATGCAACTCCGGCACCTGCCGCGCCCACTCGGTGTATGGCGGGTTCCAGCCATTCACGATGACATCCGTGCCTCTGGCGGCGGTGGACAGATCATCCCTCGCGCGGTCAAATCCCCGCACCGTCCATCCGGCCGCTTGAAACGCGTCTGCGGCATTGCGGCCAAAACGCCCCGAAGATCCCAGGATCAGCACCCTTCCCGTCATCTCGACCTCCTGTCAGCCCTGGCGGTTGAACAAAAGATATCCATTCACGCACCTTTGGGAATTGCCGAAAAACGCAGAGCATGTATTCATCTGCGCATGGATAAAACCTTGGCTCTTTCTGATTGGTCTTTGGTGCAGAGCTTTCTGGCAGTTGCGGAAACGGGATCGTTGTCGGCGGCCGCGCGGGAACTGGGGCGCAGTCAACCGACGCTTGGTCGCCAGGTGCAGGCGCTCGAGACGGATTTGGGCGTGTCGCTGTTCGATCGCCATGCGCGAGGCCTGAAGCTCAGCGCCGCCGGCCAGCAATTGCTACCGATGGCGCAACAGATGCACGCGGCCATGCGTCAGCTGAACTTGGCCGCCGCCGGACAGTCGCAACAGCTGGGCGGGACGGTTCGCATCACGGCATCGGTCTTCGCATCACACCATATCCTGCCGTCCATTCTGGCGGACATCCGCAGGCAAGAACCTTCGATCCAGCTGGAACTGGTCGCCACCGACATCAGCGAGAACCTGCTGTTCCGCGAAGCTGATATCGCAGTTCGCATGTATCGCCCCGAGCAGGTCGATATCGTGACCCGGCATCTGGGCGACGTACCGTTGTGTTTCTGCGCAGCCCGGTCGTATCTGGACCGTGCCGGTCGTCCAACCACCCCCGAAGAGTTGTTTCAGCATGACCTGGTGGGATTCGACTCCAACGACCTGATCATCTCGAAGATGCAGGCCAAGGGTTGGCCTGCCAGCAAAGAAAACTTTGCCACCCGTTGCGATCTTCAAAGCGCCTATTGGGAGTTGATCCGTGCGGGTTGCGGCATCGGTTTCAGCCAGGTTCAAGTGGCCGAGGCTGATCCTGCGGTCGAAATTCTGCCGTTGGGTGTGGACATCCCGGTCCTGCCGGTCTGGCTGGCTGCGCCGCAGGCCATGCGGCAGACGCCGCGCATTCGCCGGGTCTGGGACCTGCTGGCAGAAGGACTGAAAGCCAGCTTGTAACCCAGATCGGGTGCCAGGCGCATGTTCAGCGGCGTTTTTCGCGCCGTACGGCCCAGAATCCGCGCATTTTGACCAGATCGCCTCATTGACCAGATGCACCGCAAACGCTAGGCCCGATGCTGAAAAACGCAAGGAGACCGTTCATGTCCAACCCCTCGCTCCTCATCCTGCCCGGAGACGGAATTGGCCCCGAAGTCATGGCCGAAGTGCGCAAGATCATCGGCTGGTTCGGCGCCAAGCGCGGCCTTGAATTCGACGTGAGCGAGGATCTGGTCGGCGGTGCCGCCTATGACGTGCACGGCAAGCCTCTGTCGGACGAGACGATGGCCAAGGCGCAAGAGGTCGACGCGGTTCTGCTGGGCGCCGTGGGCGGCCCGAAATACGACGATCTGGATTTCAGCGTGAAGCCCGAGCGCGGCCTGCTGCGCCTGCGCAAGGAAATGGACCTGTATTCCAACCTGCGCCCGGCACAGTGCTTTGACGCGCTGGCCGATTTCTCGTCGCTGAAAAAGGACGTGGTTGCCGGCCTCGATATCATGATCGTGCGCGAACTTACCTCGGGCGTCTATTTCGGCGAGCCGCGCGGCATCTTCGAGGAAGGCAACGAGCGCGTGGGCATCAACACCCAGCGCTACACCGAATCCGAGATCGAACGCGCCGCGCGCTCGGCCTTTGAACTGGCGATGCGCCGCAACAAGAAGCTGTGCTCGATGGAGAAGGCCAACGTGATGGAATCGGGCATCCTGTGGCGCGAGGTGGTGACCCGCGTCGGCAAGGATTACCCCGAGGTCGAGCTGAGCCATATGTATGCCGACAACGGCGCCATGCAGCTGGTGCGCGCACCCAAGCAGTTCGACGTAATCCTGACCGACAACCTGTTCGGCGACATCCTGTCTGATTGCGCTGCAATGCTGACCGGATCGCTGGGCATGCTGCCCTCGGCTTCGCTGGGCGCACCGATGGCCAATGGCCGGCCCAAGGCGCTGTACGAGCCCGTCCACGGCTCGGCCCCCGACATCGCCGGCCAGGGCAAGGCCAACCCGATCGCCTGTATCCTCAGCTTTGCAATGGCGCTGCGCTACAGCTTTGACCAAGGCGCCGAGGCCGATCGTCTGGAAGCGGCGGTCGAAAAGGTTCTGGCCGATGGTGTCCGCACGGCTGATCTGCTGGCCGAAGAAGGCGTTCAGCCGGTTTCGACCAGCGAAATGGGCGATGCGATCGTCGCCGCGCTGGACGAAAGCCTGTAACGACCGATCCGGGCGGCGCCCAGCGCCGCCCGTCTGATCATCTGCGGTCTAATTGCCGCCAAAGAGATCCTTCAAAAGACTGTCGACGGCCTTGGCAAAGCCACCCTGCTGCCTGCGGCGTGGCTGGGATTGCTGAGTCGTCTGGACCGGAGCGGCCGGAGCCAGCATCGGCAGAGGGGTCGGAGTCATACCTTCGGTGACCCGCACCATGGTTTCCTTCCAAATCTCGGCTGGCAGCCCACCGCCGGTCACGCCCGACAACGGTGTGTTGTCGTCATAGCCCATCCAGACACCGGCCACATAGTCCGCGGTAAAGCCGATGAACCACGCATCCCGGGCGGCCTGGGTCGTGCCTGTTTTGCCTGCAACCTGCCATCCCGGCAACTTGGCGCGTTGTCCAGTTCCCTCGGATACCACGCGTTCCATCATCCAGGTCAGTTGCTTGGCAGCTTCGTCTCGGATCACTCGCTCGCCAATCCCGGTCGTTGTCACCATCATCGGGGCATCATCACCCAGCAGTTTCAACTCGGTCAGGCCGTACGGCTCCACGGACGAGCCACCATTCAGGATACCGGCATAGGCGCCAGTCATTTCGATCAGCGTGCTTTCCGAGGCGCCCAGCGCCAGCGCAGGGCCCGCCGCCAGATCGCTTTCGATCCCGAACCCGCTAGCCACCGTGCGCACATTGTCCAGCCCGGCAACCTCGGCCACCTTGACGGCTGGGATGTTCAGCGAGTTCTTGAGCGCATCCGCCAAGGTCACGCGGCCGTAGAACTTATTGGTGTAATTCTTTGGGCACCACTGGCCGGACCCCGGGATGTCGATGCAATAGGGTTCGTCCACCACCGTGGCCAATGGCGAATAGCCCAGTTCCAGAGCGGTGGCATAGACGAAGGGCTTGAACGAAGACCCGGTCTGGCGCAGCGCCTGCGTCGCGCGGTTGAACGCGCCCGACACCTTGGTCTTGCGTCCGCCCACCATGGCCCGGACCGCACCATCGGCCGACATCACCACGATCGCGGCCTGCGCTTTCGAGCCTTCGCTGACCTTTTCGTCGAACACCTGTTTCAGCGCCGCCTCGGCCGCCTGCTGGATCCGCTGGTCCAGCGTGGTCTTGATAACCACGTCCTCGGTGGTGTTGCGGGTAAAGAACTCGGGGCCGCTGGCCATGACCCAGTCGGCAAAATAGCCCCCGGCGCGGGCGGCGGCGGCCTCGGACAGCTCGGCCGGGTTGTTGCGGGCCGCAGTTGCCTGTGACGTGGTCAGGTGACCCTGATCCTCCATCAGGCTGATGACCACCTTGGCCCGGTCCTGCGAGCGTTGCAGGTTGTTGGTGGGTGCATAGCGCGTGGGCGCAACCAGCAGCCCCGCCAGCATCGCCGCCTCGGCCGGATCCACCTCGGCCGCGGACTTGCCGAAATAGCGCTGGCTGGCCGCCTCGAACCCGCGGGCCCCGGCCCCCAGAAACGCCCGGTTCAGATAGATGGTCAGGATCTCATCCTTGGAGTATTTGACCTCCATTGCCATCGCGTAGATCGCTTCCTTGGCCTTGCGCCACAGCGACCCCTGGCGGCAGTCAGCCTCGTATGCCGCTTCCGATTCCCACTCGGTCGGATCGTACGGCACGCCCAGACACAGCAGCTTGGCCGTTTGCTGGGTGATGGTCGAACCGCCATGCCCCGACAGTGGGCCACGCCCCTCGGACAGGTTGATCTTCACCGCACTGGCAATGCCGCGCGGGCTTACGCCGAAGTGACGGTAAAACCGCTTGTCCTCGGTCGCGACTACCGCATTCTTCAGATGCGGCGACACGGTGTCGGTGGTGATAACGCCGCCGAACTGATCACCCCGCCATGCAAAGACCTTGCCGTCCCGATCCAGCAGGGTGACCGACCCGCGCGCGCGCCCGTCCAGCAGCGCATCGACCTCGGGCAGGGTGGAGTACACAACCCCAACGGCAAGCGCCAGCAGCAGAGCGGCTATCGCACCCACCCGCCAGGTCAGCCCCCAGATCAGGTGCCATATCCAGCGGAACAGCCGGCGAAAGAAGCCGCCTTGCCCGCCTCCCGAACGCTTGCGCCGGGGCTTGCGGCTGGTCTTTCGGGTCGTAGTCTTGCGCGCCGTCGCCTTCTTGCCCGCCGGTTTCGCCGTCCGCTTGGCAGACGAGGTCTTGCGGCCTCCGGACGGATACCGTTTGTCCGCCACCAGCGGTTTTCGACGCTTGGACTCAGTCATGCTCAAACTCTGCCCGTTTTTGCTTTTGTGGCACCATACCGTGCTGTCGCGCCTATGTAGAGGTGTGAAATAGCGCGAATTTCCCTCTCACACTTGCGTATTTTTTAATCACTTTGCCGCTTTTGTGCAAAAAATGTGCAACTTTGCCCCTCTTCCCCAGCGTCTTTTTGCCGAAATCGTTCCTTGAGCGGCCATGTCGGGCTCTTTTTCTGCAGGTGCAAAGCCGGACCCACCGGAACAGAAGAGGGGAAAGACGTGAAACTGATCATTGCGACAATCAAGCCGTTCAAGCTCGAGGAGGTGCGCGAGGCACTGACCGAGGCGGGCGTGCGCGGCATGATGGTGACCGAGATCAAGGGCTTCGGCTCGCAATCCGGTCACACCGAAATCTATCGGGGCGCCGAATACGCGGTGAACTTCGTGCCCAAGATCAAGCTGGAAATCGTGGTGCCCGCCGCGATGACCGACCAGATCGTCGAAACCATCACCAAAACCGCCAAGACCGGCAAGATCGGCGACGGCAAGATCTTTGTCCTCGATGTCGAGCAGGCCCTGCGCGTGCGGACCGGGGAACTCAACGAAGAGGCGCTGTAAGGCGCCGCGACCGACAATCATTCGAGGACTGAACATGAACCTGATGAAATCCCTCATCCCTGCCGCCGCGATCGTCGCGCTGCCGCAGATGGGCCTGGCGCAGGAGGCCGCCGCAACCGGCGAAACCGCGCAGCATACGCAATATATCCTGACCTCGCTGCTGTTCCTGATGGGCGGCTTCCTGGTGTTCTGGATGGCCGCGGGCTTTGCCATGCTCGAGGCCGGTCTGGTGCGCTCCAAGAACGTGGCCATGCAGCTGGTCAAGAACATCGGCCTGTTTTCCTTTGCCGCCATCATGTACTGGCTGGTTGGCTTCAACCTGATGTATCCGGGCGACGGCTGGACCATCACCGGCATTCTGGGCGCCTTCTCGCCCACCTCGCTGGAACCGGTTGGCCTTGATGGCGTCGAAACCGATCTGTCCTATGCGTCGGTCGGTTCGGACTTCTTCTTCCAGCTGATGTTCTGCGCCACCACTGCCTCGATCGTGTCGGGCACCATGGCCGAGCGGGTCAAGCTGTGGCCCTTCTTCATCTTCGTGATCGTCCTGACCGGTGTCATCTACCCGATCGAAGCATCGTGGCAGTGGGGCGGCGGCTGGCTGTCCGAAATGGGCTTCAGCGATTTCGCAGGCTCGACCCTGGTGCACGCCGCAGGTGGCTTTGCCGCGCTGGCCGGTGCCATCGTGCTGGGCCCCCGGATCGGCAAGTACAGCAAGGACGGCAAGGTCGTTCCGATCCCCGGCTCGAACCTGGCGCTTGCCACCCTGGGTACGTTCATCCTGTGGCTGGGCTGGTTCGGCTTCAATGGCGGCTCGCAGCTGGCCATGGGCACGATCGGCGACATGGCTGACATCAGCCGTATCTTCGCCAACACCAACATGGCCGCCGCCGCCGGCGCAGTCGCTGCCCTGATCCTCACCCAGGTGATGTACGGCAAGGTCGACCTGACAATGGTGCTGAATGGTGCGCTGGCCGGGCTGGTATCGATCACCGCCGAACCGCTGGCACCGTCGCTGTTCCAGGCGCTGATCATCGGCGGTATCGGTGGCGTGATCGTGGTCTACACCGTGCCGCTGCTGGACAAGATGAAGATCGACGACGTGGTCGGCGCCATCCCGGTTCACCTGATCGCGGGCTTCTGGGGCACCTTCATCGTGGCTTGGACCAATGGGGACGCGTCCTTCGTGACCCAGATCATCGGCTTTGCGGCCATCGGGATCTTCGTCTTCGTGGTCAGCTACATCCTGTTCTCGATCCTCAAAGCCACCGTCGGCCTGCGGGTTGGCGAGGAAGAAGAGATCAACGGCCTCGACATGGGCGAGCTGGGCATGGAAGCCTATCCCGAGTTCTCGAAGGGCTGAGCCCCTTTCAATCCAAACAAAAAACCCGGGCATTCGTGCCCGGGTTTCTTTTTTGAAATGCCTAACCTCAGACGCCGACGTCGATGATGGCCTTGGCCAGGATCGGCACGGTGGCCTCATTCAACCCGGCGATGTTCATACGGCTGTCGCCGACCATGTAGATGCCGTGCTCAACCCGCAGTTTCTCGACCAGTTCGGGCGCGGCGCCCAGGCGCGAGAACATGCCGCGGTGCTGGGCCAAGAACCCGAACCGGTCCGATCCGCTCAGCCGCTGCAGCTCGTCCGCCAGTTGGCGGCGCAGGCCGAGCATCGACAGGCGAACCTCCTCCAGTTCGGCCATCCAGTCGGCGCGCAGACCCTCATCCATCAGGATCGTGGTCACCACGCGTGCGCCGTGATCCGGCGGGAACGAGTAGTTCTGGCGGTTCAGAAACGCCAGCGTGCCCTGGTTCAGCGCGGTCTGGCCCGCATCGGCGCTGATGGCCATCAGCAGACCGGTCCGCTCGCGATAGACACCAAAATTCTTCGAGCAGGACGCCGCGATCAGGCATTCCTTGACCGACGAAGCGACAAGCCGGGTCGCCTGCGCATCCTCGTTCAGACCGTCGCCAAAGCCCTGATAGGCGATGTCGATCATCGCCACCAGGCCGCGGTCGTTGATCAGGTTCACCACTTCTTGCCACTGGACCATGTTCAGGTTGGCGCCGGTCGGGTTGTGGCAGCAGCCATGCAGCAGCACCACGTCGCCGGCCTTGGCGGTCTTGAGGTCCTCGATCATGCCGTCGAAATCGACGCCACGGGTTTCCTCGTCAAAATAGCGGTAGGCGACGGTTTCGATGCCCAGGTAGTTCAGGATCGAGATGTGGTTCGGCCAGGTCGGGTTCGACACGAACACCCGGGCCGAGGGGTTGGCCATGCGGATCAGCTCGAACGCTTGCCGGCAGGCGCCTGTGCCGCCCGGGGTGGCCACGGCGGCGATATTGGCGCGCGGCACGCTGGTGCCCAGAATCAGCGTGATCATCGCATCGGCATAGGCCGGGTCACCGGCCAGCCCGGTATAGGCCTTGGTCTGCTGTTCTTCCCAGATGCGGTGCTCGGCGGCCTTGACCGCGCGCATCACCGGGGTCACTCCATTGGCGTCTTTGTAGACGCCGACACCCAGATCAATCCTCTGCTCGCGCGGGTCCTCGCGATACATCTGCATCAGGGCCAGGATCTTGTCGGCTGGCTGCGGCTTGAGATTTTCGAACATCAGGAGTCTCCGGTTGCGACGGGCAGGGTCGGGAAGGCGCCCCATTCGGCCCAGCTGCCGTCATAAAGCGAATGGTCTTTCTTGCCCATGCGCTCGAGCGCAAGGCTGAGGATCGCGGCGGTCACGCCTGACCCGCAGGTGGTGATGGCGGGTTTCGACAGATCGACGCCTGCGGCTTCGAACACCGCGCGGCAGTCCTCGGGCGATTTCATGGTGCCATCGGCATTCAGCAACTGTCCGAACGGCACGTTGCGCGAACCGGGGATGTGCCCCGCCCGCAAACCCTCGCGCGGTTCAGGCTGGGATCCGGCAAAACGGTCGGCGGCGCGGGCATCGATGATTTCGTGATCGGCCAGCTTGGCGGCGGCTGAGACCTGGGTCACGTCGCGGACCAGGTGGTTCTGCACGCGCACGGTCATGTGGCGATCGCGGATGACAGGGGGCAGATCCTCGATTTCGCGCCCTTCGGCGACCCATTTGGGAAGGCCGCCGTCCAGAACGGCGATGTTCTCCTGCCCCATCAGGCGGAACAACCACCAGACCCGCGCCGCCGAGAACAGGCCCGCGCCGTCATAGACAACGACCTGATGGCCATCGCCGACACCCATCGCGCGCAGGCGCGACATGAATTTCTCGACCGGAGGCGCCATGTGCGGCAGGTCCGAGCGGTGGTCCGAGATCTCGTCGATGTCGAAGAACCGCGCGCCAGGAATATGTCCGGCCTCGTATTCGGCGCGGGCGTCGCGCCCCTGCTGCGGCAGGTACCACGAGGCGTCGAGAATCCGCAGATCCGGGTCCTTGAGGTGGGCGGCAAGCCACTCGGTGGAAACCAGGGTTTTTGGATCGTCCAGCATCAAAGCCTCCCCTTTACGCGCAGGGATTTCCCTATACGCGCAAGGGTGCGGGTTCAAGGCTGGATCGGGTCCCTGCGGCCCTATCGCGCCCGTCGCAGGCGGAAATGCTGGATGATGCCGATCAAGCTGATGGCGATCCAGAAACTTTCGATCAGCATCGAGGCCAGGTTGAAGTTCTGCAGCAGCGAATAGACGATCAGAACCGACCCCACCAGGTTGACGACCGGAAACGCCAGATCGTCAGAATTCATCATCCGCATCTGGGTGGCGAAATAAGCCGCGACCACGATCAGCGCCCCGAAGGACCCGATGCCATCGGCCAACGTCAGGCCGTTCAGGAATTCCGTCATCGGGTCATCTCCTTCTGCCGTATCAACCGGCCGCGGCGGTCGCGGACCGGTGTCCGTAGTGATGCATGTTCAGAAACGCCGCGCCCTCGGGCCCGGCGCGATAGCCATGCGGCAGATCGGCCGAAAAGCGCAACCCCTGGCCCGCGCTCAACGGCACCCATTCGCCGTTCCGCAGCACCTCGAGCGCGCCGCTCAGCACAAAGACTTCCTCGGTCACGCCGGCGGCATGGGCGGGGGATTCGTGGCATTGGTTGCGGTCCAGTTCGACGTGAAAGGTCTCGGCCCCCAGAACCGGGTCGAAGGGAAAGACGATCTTGACCTTCAGACTGCCCGGAAAGGTCACGGTGCGGAACCGGGCCGCGTCCGCTGGATCGCGCAGGGCGCTGGTGCCGATCAGCGCGCTCAGCGGCATCTGGAACCCCTTGGCGATCTTCCACAGCGTCGCGATGGTGGGGCTTGATTCGCCGCGTTCGATCTGACCCAACATGGCCTTGCTGACTCCGGTCAACTCGGCCGCTTTGGCCAGGCTCAGCCCCGATGCTGCCCGGACGTCTCTGAGTTTCAGGGTGATGTCGTCCGATTCCATGGTCATGTCCCGCGATTTACCTTGTGCGTTATAACGCACATGTGTTACGTGCGCTATAACGCACGCAACACTGGTTTTGCAACCGGGCAAAAGGGAAACAGCATCATGCCAATGTACCGATCCAGAACTTCGACCCATGGCCGCAACATGGCCGGTGCCCGTGGCCTGTGGCGCGCCACCGGGATGGGCGACGACGATTTCGGCAAGCCGATCATCGCCATCGTCAACTCGTTCACGCAATTCGTGCCGGGGCACGTCCACCTCAAGGATCTGGGTCAGATGGTCGCCCGCGAGGTCGAGGCCGCCGGCGGTGTAGCCAAAGAGTTCAACACCATCGCCGTCGATGACGGCATCGCCATGGGCCATGACGGGATGCTGTATTCGCTGCCCTCGCGCGAGATCATCGCCGACAGCGTCGAGTACATGGTCAACGCGCATTGCGCCGATGCGATGGTCTGCATCTCGAACTGCGACAAGATCACCCCGGGCATGCTGATGGCAGCGATGCGCCTGAACATCCCGGCCATCTTCGTCTCGGGCGGGCCGATGGAGGCCGGCAAGATCGACATCGCCGATCTGGATGTGAAGAAGATCGACCTGGTCGATGCCATGGTCGCCGCCGCCGATGACAAATACACCGACGAGCAGGTCAAACACATCGAAGAAAACGCCTGCCCCACCTGCGGATCGTGCTCGGGCATGTTCACCGCGAACTCGATGAACTGCCTGGCCGAGGCGCTGGGTCTGGCGCTGCCGGGCAATGGCTCGACGCTAGCCACCCATGCCGACCGCAAGGAGCTGTTCCTGGAGGCCGGCCGCCGCATCGTCGAAATCACCAAGCGCCACTATGAGCTGAACGAAAAAGGCTTCCTCCCGCGCGAGATCGCGACCTTCGAGGCCTTCGAAAACGCCATGAGCCTGGACATCGCCATGGGCGGCTCGACCAACACGGTGCTGCACCTGCTGGCCATCGCGCATGAGGGCGGGGTGGATTTCACCATGTCCGACATGGATCGGCTGAGCCGCAAGGTGCCCTGCCTGTGCAAGGTCGCGCCCAACACCGAAAACGTCCACATGGAGGATGTGCATCGCGCGGGTGGCATCTTCTCGATCCTGGGTGAGCTGAGCCGCGCCGGCCTGCTGCATGACGACTGCTGCACGGTGCATTCGGCCAGCATGGCCGAGGCCATCGCCAACTGGGACATCACGGTGACCAACAACCCCAAAGCGCAAGATCTGTTCAAGGCCGCCCCCGGTGGCGTGCGCACGACCCAGGCGTTCAGCCAGTCGAACCGCTACAAGGAACTGGACACCGACCGGGCAAACGGCGTGATCCGGTCCAAGGACCATGCGTTCAGTCAGGATGGCGGTCTGGCTGTTCTGTTCGGCAACATCGCGCGCGACGGCTGCATCGTGAAGACCGCAGGTGTGGATGAGAACATCCTGAAATTCACCGGAACCGCCTATGTCTGCGAAAGTCAGGACCAGGCGGTGAACGACATCCTGACTGGCAAGGTCAAGGAAGGCGACGTGGTCGTGATCCGGTATGAAGGCCCACGCGGCGGGCCTGGTATGCAAGAGATGCTGTACCCGACCTCGTACCTGAAATCCAAAGGTCTGGGCAAAGCCTGCGCGCTGCTGACCGACGGTCGCTTCTCGGGCGGCACTTCGGGTCTGTCGATCGGGCACGTCTCGCCCGAGGCGGCCGAAGGCGGTGAGATCGGTCTGGTGCAGAACGGGGACACGATCGAAATCGACATCCCAAACCGCTCGATCCACCTGGCCGTGTCCGACGAAGAGCTGGCAGCCCGCCGGGAAGTCCAGGACGAAAAAGGTTGGGTTCCCGCTGCACCGCGCAAGCGCAAGGTGTCCACAGCACTGAAGGCCTATGCCAAGCTGGCCACCAGCGCTGCAAAAGGCGCGGTGCGTCAGGTCTGAACGCTGACGGCCCGCGTCATGCGGGCCGGTCCGTTGCCTGAAACCGAAGTGCTCCCGCGCCTGACAGGACCCATCGGCTGCGCCGCTGCCTCCTTCAGTCTTGGGCCGGGCGCCGCGCTGTGCGCGGCGCCCGGCCCAACCAGAGGAGATGTCTCGCCAGAGACCTCGACGATGGGCGGGAGCGCCCCTGCCTGTGGGATCAATCACCCAGCTTGGCGTGAATCTCATCCAGGTCGATTTCACCTGTCGGCATCTTGTTGGCCGGGTTCTCGAAATCGTATTTGAACAGTTCGAAATCCTGTTTGTAGATCTCATAGACCAGGTGCATCGACAGGTCGTCGAAATAGTCCTCGACCGGGTGCGCACGTTTGGGGCCGTGGCCCTCGGATTCGTTGAAGCGCGGGATCTCGGACAGGGTCACGGGATGCGGGGTTTCCAGCGCGTCCAGCACGCCTTGCATGCCCTCGTTGAACTTCTCGGTCCAGAATATCCGGTCATAGCGCCCGCCATTCACGATGAAGGTCGACACATGCCCCGACATGGCCGACCAGTGAATGTCCGGGTCCATTGGCCGCCGCCAACGGATCGTGTCGCGGGCAAACAGAAGAAACCGGCGGAAACTGGCGATCTGGTCGAATTCGCCCTTCCCGTCCTCGCCCCCGACCTCGATCCCGTAATTGTAGATCAGCGTCGGCACCAGATTGCCACGGTACCGTTTCCCGTTGCGCTGGATCCCGCAGATCTTGTCGAAAAACGAGCTGAGGATCCGCGTATAGGGGTTGCGCACGCAGGTGAACGCGAACGACTTGTGTCCGCGCACATTGGCCGAGATCACATCCTGGCTGTGGTCAAACGCCCATTTGTGCATCCCGTCTTTGGCGTCGTGGATATCGCCGTCAAAGAACCGACCGTGATCCGAGTAATACATGATCTGCCCGATGGTCGAGCAGGCGCATTTGGGCACCACGCGATAGACCATGCTTTCGCTTTCGGTCATCCATGTACCGGGAAATCCCATCTGCCATGCCTCCTTAGCCGGCCGAGTCTCAAGGTGATGCGCCAGCTTTTGACGCCAGAGAAGCAAAAATATTCTGTTTATTCAATCGCTCATCCTCAGTATCACGGTTGGAACCGGGCAGTAACGGACTTCATGCAACGCCAATGGCCAAGATCGCCTACATTCTGCTGTGTCACAAAGACCCTGACGCGATTATCGCACAGGCCGAACGGCTGACGGCCGCAGGGGACTGCATGGCCATCCATTTCGACGCCAGCGCATCCGCAGGAGACTTTGACCGAATCCAGACGGCCCTGAAAAGCAATCCCAATGTGACCTTCGCGGCCAGGCGGATCAAATGTGGCTGGGGGGAATGGTCGCTGGTGCAGGCAACACTGAACGCGGTGCAAGCTGCGGTCGAGGCCTTCCCGCGAGCGACCCATTTCTACATGCTGTCGGGCGACTGCATGGCGATAAAGACCGCGGAATATGCGCATCGGTTTCTGGATGAAACCGACAAGGATTTCATCGAAAGCCACGACTTTTTCGAAAGCGACTGGATCAAGACCGGCATGAAGGAAGACCGGCTGATCTATCGCCACTATTTCAACGAACGCACGCAGAGCAAACTGTTCTATGCCGCCTACGAGGCCCAGAAACGTCTCGGCCTGACCCGCGAGATCCCGGAGGATCTCCAGATCATGATCGGCAGCCAGTGGTGGTGCCTTCGCCGCCGGACAATCGAGATGATCCTGGATTTCCTGCGCCAGCGCCGGGACTTGGTCCGTTTTTTCTCGACCACCTGGATTCCGGACGAGACGTTCTTTCAGACCCTCGTGCGCCACCTGATCCCGAAAATCGAAATCGAAAACCGTACGCTGACTTTCCTGATGTTCTCGGACTACGGGATGCCGGTGACGTTTTACAACGATCACTACAACCTGCTGCTGACCCAAGATTACCTGTTCGCCCGCAAGATCAGCCCCGAGGCGCAGTTGCTGAAGCAGAAATTGGGTGCGCTCTATGCCAGCGAAGGGGTCGCGTTCCAGATCTCGAACGAGGGTCGGAATCTGCACGGATTTCTGACCGGCCGTGGCCGCGTGGGACGCCGGTATGCACCCCGCTTCTGGGAAACCGCCAACACGCTGGGCGCCGATCGCGATCTGTACATGGTCGTCTGCAAGAAGTGGCATGTGGCCAAGCGGCTGATCGACCAGATCGCCTCTGAGACCAACCTGTCCTGCATCGAATACCTGTTCAACGAAGAAGCCGCCCCCCTGCCCGATCTGGGGGGCTTGGAGGCCACGCTGGTCAAACGATCCCGGCATCGCAGGGCGGTCACCCGGATGCTGTACGATCACTTCGGCGCCAACCGGCTGCTGATCTGCCTGGATCCGGCCAGTCTGGATATCGTACAGGATTTCTGCTCGGACAAGGCGCGCACCCATGTGCTTGAAATCGAGTGCACTTATTCAGACGCGTATCTTGTCGGCCACGCCCACAGGGTCGGGTTGGCCGGAGAAAACAGCCCAGCCGCAACCGTCGAACGCCTGTTACCGACGATACGCAGCGATCTGGCCTATGAATCCGAACAGCTGCGCGGTGCGGGGATCGAGAGGTTCTTCCGATTGCGCGAAACCGCTGACCCGGCCGAGAACGTGGCCGCGATCGCAGAATTCCTTTGGGTTTCGGAGGAAACCGCCCAGTCGATCATGCGGCTTGATTACCTGTTCACGGACTGAACGCATGTGTTGGCCCGGCCGCGCTAGGCCGCCGGGCCGGGTTCTCAGATGTCGAACTTCACGCCCTGCGCCAATGGCAATTCGGCCGAGTAGTTCACGGTGTTCGTCTGGCGCCGCATATAGCCCTTCCAGGCATCCGAGCCGCTTTCGCGTCCGCCACCGGTTTCCTTCTCACCGCCGAACGCGCCGCCAATCTCGGCGCCCGAGGGGCCGATATTCACGTTGGCGATGCCGCAATCGGACCCGGCGGGCGACAGGAACTGTTCCGCCTCGCGCATGTTCAGCGTGAACACGCAAGACGACAGGCCCTGCGGCACGTCGTTCTGCATCTCAAGCGCCTCGTCGAAACCGTCATAGCCCATGACATAGAGGATCGGCGCGAAGGTTTCGGTCTTCACGATCTCGGTCTGGCCCGGCATTTCGACGATCGCGGGCTTCATGTAGACACCGCCCTCGGGCACGCCATCGGTCACGCGCTTGCCGCCGAAGACTGTGCCGCCCTCGGCCTCGGCCGCCTTCAGCGCAGCCTCCATCGCCTGCCCCGAAGCCTCGTCCACCAGCGGCCCGACCAAGGTGCCTTCGGCCAGCGGGTCACCGATGGGCAGACCGGCATAGGCCTTTTTCAGCCGCGCAACCAGATCGGCACGGATCGAGTTGTGCACGATCAGCCGCCGCAGCGTGGTGCAGCGCTGACCCGCGGTGCCCACGGCCGAGAACACGATGGCCCGCACCGCCATTTCAAGATCGGCCGAAGGGCCGACGATCATGGCGTTGTTACCGCCCAGTTCCAGGATGCACTTGCCGAACCGCTGCGCCACGATCGGCGCGACCGCGCGGCCCATTCGGGTCGAGCCGGTGGCCGAAATGATCGGCACCGTCTCGCTGGCCACAAGCGCCTTGCCCAGATCGGCGCCGCCGATCAGCAGTTGCAGCAGCCCGTCGGGCGCGTCGCCGAACCGAGCCACGGCCTTTTCAAAGATCTTCTGACAGGCCATCGCGGTGAGGGGCGTTTTCTCGGACGGTTTCCAGATCACCGGATCGCCGCAGACCAACGCCAGCGCCGCGTTCCACGACCAGACCGCGACCGGGAAGTTGAAGGCCGAGATCACGCCGACCGGCCCGGCCGGGTGCCACGTCTCCATCATCCGGTGGCCGGGGCGTTCGGAGGCGATGGTCAGGCCATACAGCTGCCGCGACAGGCCGACGGCGAAATCGCAGATGTCGATCATCTCCTGCACTTCGCCCAAACCTTCCGAGGTGATCTTGCCGGCCTCCCAGCTGACCAGCGCGCCCAGGTCCTCCTTGGCCGCGCGCAATTCCTCGCCCAGCAGGCGGATCAGCTCGCCCCGGCGCGGGGCGGGCACGGTGCGCCAAGCCTTGAAGGCCGCCGTGGCGCGGGCAAAGACCGCGTCCATGTCGGCAACAGGCGTTTCATGCACCCGCGCCAGCACGCGGCCGTCGATGGGCGAGCGGACCTCCAGCGTGCCGCCGGTCAGCTCGGCCGCCGTCAGGCCCAGTTTTTCGAGTGTGTGTTCTGCAGTCATGACTACGTCTTTCATGTTCAGGCCGCCTTGTTCTGGGGGGTCACTTCGCCAGCGCGGTACAGCTGGCCGAATTCGGTGTTCAGGAAATCATCCAGCCGGACCTGCTCTTGCCGGACAAAGCCTTGGGTGGGCAGTGCGCCGGTGCGCATCAGATCGACCACGCCCAGAACGCCGGCGGCGGTGGTGATCTGGATCGCACTCCAGACCTGGCCGTCGATGGTGCGGGCAAAGGATTTGTTGATCAGGGATTTCTCGCGCAGTGCCCCGTCGATCATGCCCTTGGCCGTGCAATAGACCAGAACCACGTCCTGATCGGTGCGCGGCAGCGCAGATTCAAAGATGTCCTTCAACAGGTCGCGGCGCTGGCCCAGGCCCAGATCCGTCAACAGCAGTTTCAGGATGTCGCGATGGCCGGGATAGCGGATCGAGCGATAGGACACCGCCCGGGCCTTGCCGGCCAGCGTCTCGGGCAACGTGCCCAGGCCGCCCGAGGTGTTGAAGCATTCGTATTCCACACCGTCATGGCCGATGATCTCGTAATCCTCGAGCGGCGCGGTCTTGACCCGCTCGCCATTTACGATGGCGTCGCAAGGGTTGCAGTATTCGTTGATCAGCCCGTCGGTGGACCAGGTCAGATTGTATTTCAGCGCATTTGTCGGATAGAGCGGCAGCGCGCCCACCCGCATGTGCAGGCTGTCCAGCGTGTCGAACCCGGCCGCAAGAGAGGCCCCCGCAATGCCAACGAAACCCGGTGCCAACCCGCATTGCGGCATGAAGGCGGTGCCGCTGTCGCGGGCCAGTTCGCGCACGGCGTTCGTGGCGGCGACATCCTCGGTCAGGTCGAAATAATGCGCACCCGCGGCCTTGGCTGCCTTGGCGATGGCAGGCGTCAGGAAAAACGGTGCGGCCGAGATCACCGCATCGAACCCTGCAACCCCCTGTGCCAGCCCGGCTTCGTCGCCCGCGTCGATCTGGCGGGTGGTGATGCCCTGCCTGTTCAACGCCGACAGGGCCGTCAGGTCATGATCGGCCACGGTTACAGTGTAGTTGTGCGATTTCTTCAACAGGGCGGCGATCATCTGTCCGATCTTCCCGGCCCCGACGACGCAGATGTTCCAACTCATTGCGCGCCTCCTCCTCTGCTCTGGTTCCAGTATGACCGCGCCGCCGTCCGAGCACAGCAATCGAGTTGACGAAACGGACAGCTTTTCCGTCATATTGACGGTAATTGAATCAAAATGTCAGATCGAGATCCGCAGCGCTTCGAAACCTGAAGTCAGGGGAGGAAATGCTTTGCAACCGATTGCACCATTTTTGCAATGATGCGACATTCAACAGATCCAATCGACCGCATAGAGGAGAGCAAGCAGTTGGGCGTTACGCTGAAGGAAGTTGCGGCCTTGGCCGGGGTGTCGCGGTCGGCTGTGTCGCGCACCTTCACGCCGGGCGCCTCGGTCTCGGCCAAGACCCGCGCCAAAGTGGAAAAGGCCGCCAAGGAACTGGGCTACAGCCCCAACGCGCTGGCCTCGTCGCTGACGACGGGGCGGACCAAGCTGATCGGCCTGATCTCGAACAACTTCCACAACCCGATCTTCCTTGAGGTTTTCGACCAGTTCACCCGCGCCCTGCAGGAACGCGGGCTGCGCCCCCTGATCGTGAACCTGACCGACGAGACCGAGCCCGCCAATTCTGTGCGCATGCTGCGGCAATATTCAGTGGATGCGGTAATCGTCGCCTCGTCGACCCTGCCACCCAGCTTTGCCAAGGCGTTCCACGATGCAGGGGTGCCGGTGGTGCACACCTTCGGGCGCTCGGCGACCTCGCCCGAGGTGCATGTGGTGGGCATCGACAATGTGGAATGCGGACGCATGGCCGCGCGCGAGCTGGTCGCGCGGGGCTATGCCAGCGTGGGCTATCTGGGCGGGCCGATCGATGCGACCTCGGCGCGGGACCGGCAACGGGGCTTTACCGAGGAAATGGCAAACCACCCGCAGGTTCCCGTCAGCCACTCCTTCGCTGGGGCCTACTCCTTCGAGGCCGGCCGGGCCGAGATGCTGCGCCTGCTGGCGGGTGACCCGGCGCAGGCCTATTTCTGCGGCGACGACATCCTGTCGATCGGGGCGCTGTCGGCGCTGGCCGACCACGGGCTGAAACCGGGTTCTGACATCGGGATCATCGGCCTGAACGACATGGAGATGTCGCGCTGGGAATACATCAACCTGACGACCATCCATCAGCCGATCAAGCAGATCATCACCTCGTCGGTCGATCTGGTGGAAGAGATGCTGAAGACGCCCGACCGCTACCCCGAGGCGCGGATCTTTCCCTGCCGGGTGATCGAGCGGGGCACGTTGCGGCCCCGCCCCTGATCAGCGGAACATCGGCGGGCGCGCGTCCTGCCAGGCGCCCTCGGCCCGGGCCGAGGCCACCGCTGCGTGCACCGCGGCAATCGAGCGGACGCCATCGGCGGCGTTGGGCAGCCCATCGCGCGGTTCGCCCCGGATCGCGTCGGCCAGATCGCAATAGATATTGGCCACGGCCAGCGGAAAGCCCTCGGGATGGGCAATCGCCACGCGCGACAGACGCATCGCGTCGTCATGCAGGCCGCCCTCGCCCTTTTCGATGATCTGGGTTCGTCCACCGACCGGGGTGTAGATCAGCTGGTTGGGGTGTTCGGACGCCCAGCGCAGCCCGCCGGTTTCGCCGAACACCTGGATGTCGAACCCGTGCTGCCGCCCGATCGCCACGGACGAGGTCCACAACCGGCCCACGGTGCCGCCCTCCATGCGGAAATTGACCATCGCGTCGTCTTCCAGCTGGCGGCTGGGAATGGTCGAGGCCATGTCGGCCGACAGCGTCGCGACCTCGTCATCGCAGATGAAGCTGGCCATGTGCAGCGCGTGGATGCCGCAATCGGCGAATTGCCCCGACACGCCCGCCATGGCCGGATCATAGCGCCAGCGCACGCGCGGATTGTCCGCGTCGGTGGCGTCCCCATGGTGGCCGTGGCTGAAATTGGTGACGACCAGGCGCACCTTGCCGATCTCGCCGGCGCGGACCATGGCGCGGGCCTGCCGCACCATCGGATAGGCCGAATAGCAGTAGTTGACCGCGCAGATCTTGCCCGAGGCCCGGGCCACGCGCACGATCTCTTCGCCCTCTTCCACGGTCATGGTCATCGGCTTTTCGCACAGCACGTTGAACCCGGCCTCGAGATACGCCTTGGCGATCTCGAAATGGGTGGCGTTCGGGGTGGCGATGGTTACAAGGTCGATCCGGTTGGGCCGGTCCTTTTCGCCGGCCAGCATTTCCTGCCAGTCGCCATAGGCGCGGTCGGCGGGCACACCCAGCCGCTGCGCATAGGCGCGCCCCGCCTCGGGCCGGTGGTCCAGCGCGCCGGCGGCGAATTCGAACAGGCCGTCGGCCTGTGCGCCCAGACGGTGGGCGGGTCCGATCTGGCTGCCTTCTCCGCCCCCGATCATGCCCCATTTCAACTTTGCCATGGTCTTGGTCTCTCTGCGAACAATGTTGGATTACGTGTCGGGCCTAAAACGTGCTGACGTCCTGCCAACCGCGACTGTCGGCCGAGGCCAGCGCCGCCGCCAGAACCCGGTTGACCTCGTGCCCGTCCCGGAAGGTGGGCCAGTTGCTCCGGCCGGAATGAATGGCGGTCAGAAAATCCTTGGCTTCGATGATGATCTGATCCTGATATCCGGTGCCGTGGCCGGGACCCTGGCAAAAGGGCTCATAATCGGGATGCTCCGGACCGGTCAGGATCTTGGTGAAACCGCGCTGGGCCTCGGGGCCTTCGCGGCGATAGAGCCACAGGGCGTTCTGATCCTCCTGGTCAAACCGGATCGCGCCCTTGGTGCCCGAAATCTCGTAGGCATAACCCATCTTGCGGCCGGTCGCGATACGGCTGAAATATAGGTTCCCCATGACGCCGTTTTCAAACCGACACATCATCTGGGCGTGGTCGTCATTGGTCACTGCACCGCCCGGGCGGGTGTGGTGAACGGTTTCCACATCGGCCATGACCTGCGCGATCGGCCCCACCAGAGCCAGCGCGCCATTGACCATGTGCGGCGCCAGATCGCCGATGGTGCCGTTGGCCATGCCGGTCGTGCGCCAGGTCGCCGGGGCCTCGGGGTCGGCATAGAAATCCTCGGTATGTTCACCGCGGAACCATGTGATGTCGCCAATCGCGCCGTCGGCGATCAGCTGGCGGGCAAACTGGCTGGCCGGGGTGCGGATATAGTTGAACCCGACCATGTTGACGGTGCCCGAGGCCTCGGCCGCCGCCACCATGGCACGGCTGTCCTCAAGCGACGCGCCCAGCGGTTTTTCGCACAGCACCGGCTTGCCCAGCGCCAGCGCCGCCTCGGCGATCTGCCGGTGGGTGGACTGGGGCGATGCAATCACGACGGCCTCGACCACCGGATCTTTGACCAAGGTCTGCCAGTCGGCGGTGGCACGGCGGAACCCGTAGGCGGCGCGGTAGCGTTCGGCACTGTCAAGGCTTGAGGCGCAAATCATCTCGAGCCGCGGTCTGAGCGCGGTGTCGAACACGGCGCCCACGGCGGACATGGCCACCGAATGGGCTTTGCCCATATAGCCGCCTCCGACGATTCCAATTCCGATTTCTCGCATTTTGGGCGGCTCCGAACATACTGATTGCAACCGGTTGCAAAATCAGTATCGTGAGAATCGATCCAATGCAAGGTCCATCGGATCGGCGGGATCAAAATGCCTGGGAGGTACAGTTTGAGTCACTTGATCGACGGCATCAAAGGAAACCGGTTTGCCGTTTTCGGGCGCGCTGGCATGGACATGTTCGCCGATCCGGTCGGTGTCAAAAGCGAACATGCCGACATGTTCCGCGCGGACTTGGGCGGTTCGTCCGCGAATATCTGCGCGGGTCTGGTCAAGCTGGGCAGCCAGGCGTCGCTGATCACCTCCGTCTCGGATGACGCGGTTGGGCGGTTCTGCCTCAACAAGTTGCATCACTATGGTGTCGACACCTCTTTCATCCGCGTCGTCGGCGGTGAATACCGCATGTCCTTGGCGGTCTATGAAAGCTGCATCGAGGACTTTCAGAACGTCATCTACCGAAACGGCGCCGTCGATTTTCAGGTCACCGAAGATGACATGGACCGGGTCGACTATGGCCGTTTCAGCGCGGCGATCTCGGCCGGAACCGTGTTTGCCGCCGAACCGTCGCGCAGCGCCACCTTCCGCGCCTTCGAAAACGCGCGCAAGGCCGGGCTGCCGGTGATCTTCGACATCGACTACCGGCCCTACAGCTGGCCTTCGGCGCAGGTCGCCGCCGACGTGCTGTCGCGCGCGGGCGAGGCCAGCGACATGATCGTCGGCAATGACGAAGAGTTCGGTTTCATGGCCGGTGGGATCGAGAAAGGCTTCCGGAAAGCCTGCGATCTGGCCGAGAAACCCGGCCGCATCGTCATCTACAAGATGGGCGAAAAGGGCGCCGTGACCTTAACCGACGGGCAAGAGATCCACACCGGCATCTACCCGGTCACCGCCGTCAAACCCAACGGCGCGGGCGACAGCTTCATGGCCGGGCTGCTGGCCTCGATCGCGGCGGGCCATTCGCTGGAACAGGCGGTGTTGCGCGGCTCGGCCTGCGCCTCGATCGTCGTGTCCAAACCAGGCTGCGCGCCCGCCATGCCAACCACCGAAGACCTGGACGCTTTCCTTGCGTCCCACCCCGGCCCCACCCCGGCCGGATAGGAGAGCCCGATGCACATCCCCCCGTTCGACAACCAGAACAAACCCATCGTCGATGTCGATGATCCGACCGTGCCGCTGAACTATTTCAACATCGTCAAGTTGAAGCGCGGCGAAGCCTTCGAATACCAGGTCCCAGGGTACGAGACCTGCATCGTGCCCGCCACCGGCAGCGTCGATGTGGATGTCGAGGGCGTGCACTTTGCCCATCTGGGCAACCGGGGCGAGGATGTCTGGGATGGCGAGCCCGAGGGGGCTTATGTCCCGTCAGGGGCACGGGCGCAGATGGTCTGCGTCTCGGATACGGCCGAGGTGTTCGTGGCCGGCGCAAAGTATGACAAGGTGCTGGACCCGTTCGACGTGCGCGAGCATGACTTGGTGCAATATGGCAGCGACGACACCAAGACCCATCGCAAGATCAAGCATATCCTGGGCCAGAAGCAGCATGACAAGGTCGGCCGCCTGCTGGTGAGCGAGCTGTTCACCGTGGGTCAGGGCGGCTGGTCGGGCTTTCCCAGCCACAAGCACGACACCAACCGCCTGCCGGACGAGACCCGGCATGACGAGACCTACAATTTCCGTTTCAAACCGAACTGGGGCTCGGGCCTGCAGATGCTGCAGCGCGAGGACAACGAACCGGGTGACGCCTATCACATCGTCGATGGCTCGACGATCTGTATCGACAAGGGCTATCACCCCTGCTGCGTTCTGCCGGGATACGAGATGTATTATTTCACCATCCTCGGCGGGCTGACCCAACGATCGCTGGTGCAGTATTTCCAACCCACCCATGCCTATCAGATCGAGACGATCCCGGGCATCAAAGACATGATCGCCAAGTTCAAATGACCCTCGTTACGCTCAAAGACGTCCTGCAACCCGCCTATGAACAGGGCTATGCCGTCGGCGGCCTCGTGACGTTGGGCTGGGAGGACATGCGCGCCTATGTCGCCGCCGCCGAAGCCGAGAACGCCCCGGTGATCCTGCAGGCCGGACCCAGCTGCCGCGAGCACACGCCGCTGCCGGTTCTGGGCAAGATGTTCCGGTATCTGGCCGAAAACGCCTCGGTGCCCGTCGTGGCGCATCTGGACCACGGCTATACGTTCGAGGAGTGCAAGATCGCGCTGGAGAGCGGGTTCACCTCGCTGATGTTCGACGGATCGCGCAAGCCCCTGCAGCAAAATATCGACGAGACCGCCGCGATCGCCGAAATGGCCCATGCCGCCGGGATCTCGTGCGAGGGCGAGATCGGCTTCGTCGGCTACTCCGGGGGCGAAGGCTCGGCCGGGACCGACCCGGACGAGGCCGCCACCTTCGCCGCCCAGACCGGCGTGGATGCGATGGCGATCTCGGTCGGAAACGTCCACCTTCAGCAGAACAAGGAAGGCGGGCTGGACGAGGACCGCATCCGCCGAATTCAGGCCGTGACCAGCGTACCGTTGGTGATCCATGGCGGATCGGGCGTGCCCGTCGAACAGCGCGCGCGGCTGGCGCGTGAAACCGCGATCTGCAAGTTCAACATCGGGACCGAGCTGCGCATGGCCTTCGGCGCCGCCCTACGCGAGGCCGTAAATCGTGACCCCGACCGGTTCGACCGGGTGACGATCCTGAAGGAAACCCATGACCCGGTTGAGGCCGCCGCCCGCACCGTGATCCGCGCCTTTGGTGCGCCGCCGCAGCGCTAAGCGTCCCGACCTGGGCCGTTCTGCAGAATACGCAGGCGGGTCCTAGTCGTCACGCCCCGGTTCGTTTGGATTGCTGGAAAACAGGGCGATCTTGTTGCCCTGTGGGTCCCGCAGATAGCCGACATAGAAACGCGGCCCGTACATGGCGCGAAAGCCCGGCTGGCCTTCGTCAGACCCGCCGGCCCGCAGCGCGGCGGCGTGCAGGTCGCACACCTGCTGCTGATTGCGCGCCTCGAACGCGACCATCGCACCATTCCCGGCCGAGGCCGCGGCCCCGTCAAAAGGCGGTTTGACATAAAATTCCGGCAGAACCGGCTGCTGGCCCGGCGGCACCGGCAGGGCGAAACTCAGCCCTTCTGGGCCTTCCTCCAGCGCATAGCCGAGATCCGGCAGAAAGGCGCAGTAAAACCGTTTTGCACGCGCGATGTCGTCCGCGCCGACCGTGACATAGGAAATCATGCCGCATCTTCCCTTGCAGGGTGTCAATCCGTCAACCGGCACCAGCGCATCGGCGCACGTCGATTCCGGGCATGGAAGGCCCCAAGGTCGTCAGATCGAGCCGCCCTCGACCATGAAGTTCCCGGCACTGCACATGGCCGCGTCGTCCGAGGCCAAAAACAGCACCATCCGCGCCACATAGACCGGGTCGATCGGATCAGGCAGGCATTGGCGGTCGATCTGTTTTGCCAGCGCCTCGGGGGTGACCCACAGGTCTTTCTGGCGCTGGGTCATGATCCAGCCGGGCACGACCGTGTTGACCCGGATGCGGTGATCGCCCAGTTCCCGCGCCATGGTGCGGGTCAGGCCGTGCACTGCGGATTTCGCGGTGGCATAGGCGGGAAAGCCCGCGCCGGCCTCCCACCAGGAATTCGAGCCGATATTGATGATCGACCCCGCGCCCTTGCCGATCATGCCGGGCGCCACGGATTGGATGGCAAAGAACATGTGGCGGAGGTTGGTCGCCATGCGCTCGTCCCAATAGTCCGGCGTCACCTCGCGCCAGTCGTGCCGGTCGTCATGCGCGGCGTTGTTGACCAGAACGTCCGCCGCGCCCAGCGCGTCGGCGAGTTCCTCGAATGCCGACCGCAACGCCGCGATGTCGCGCAGGTCGCAGGCGGCAAAGGCGTGGTTTCCGTCCAGTTCGGCCAGCAGCGTGTTTCCGCCCTCGGCGTTGATGTCGACAAAGCCGACCTTGGCCCCCTGCTCGGCAAAGCCGCGCACGATCTCGCGCCCGATGCCCGAGGCCCCGCCGGTCACGAACACCGTGCGCCCCTTGAGGCCGGGATAGATGGCAAAGGTCTTGGTCATTTGTCGCGCTCCATGATCCATTCCACTTCGGGCGCCGGAACGAAACGCCATTTGCGCAGCGGCCCGGCCATGACGTTCAGGTAATACATCTCGAACCCGTAGGGCGCCCCGCAAGGGTGGTGCCCGCGCGGCACCAGTACCACATCGCCATCGGACACGGCCATGGTTTCGTCCAACTGACCGTCATCGGTATAGACGCGCTGGATGCCAAAGCCGCTGGCCGGGTTCAGGCGGTGGTAATAGGTCTCTTCCAGATAGGTGATGCGGGGATAGTCATCCTCGTCATGCCGGTGGCTGGGGTAGGATGACCAATGGCCGCTGGGGGTAAAGACCTCGGTCACCAGCAGGCTGTCGGCGTAATCCTCGGCCTCCATCGCGATGTTGTTGATGTGGCGCGTGTTCGTTCCCTTGCCGCGCTCGGTCAGGGTGATGCCCTCGGGCCCGATCCGGCGCGGGGCATGGCCGCCCTTGCCCGGGGCAGAGCACACGGCGATCACGCAATCGGTTTCGGCCGTGGCCTCCCACTCGGTGCCGTTGGGCAGGTACAGGCAATGGGGCGGAGATTTTTCGAACACGTTCATCCGGTCGCCCAACACGCCCCAATCCTGCCCGGCGCCGGTGATCCGGGCCTTGCCCTCGACCATCACCAGAATGACCTCGCGGTCGCCGGTGACCTCGGCGGCGCGGTCGCCGGCCCGCAGGTGATAAAGGCCAAAGCCCACAAAGCGCCAGCCGGCGCTGGCCGGCGTGATGTCATGCACCTTGCCGTGGGTTCCGAAGGGTTTTCTCAGAAGTTCTGCCATCGGTTTCACCTGTGTTGGGGCAGCACCAGCCGCCCGGGTTCCGTCATGCCGCCTGCCGCGCCTGCAGCGCGTCCAGCGCCTGTTCCAGCTGCGCCTGCGTCCAGCTGTCCGACACCGCCCGGCGCAGGATGTCGGCCTGGCTGGGCGGAGCGTTTCCGCCCACCGGCGGATCGGTATCCAGATTGGTCGGAAAGGGATAGCGTTCGGCGGTGGCCGCGATTGCGGCGTCGATCCGGGCATCATCCAGATTGCCACGCTGTTTCAGCGCCATCAGTGCGGGGAAAACGGCCACACACATCGCATTGCGGTCCACAGCCTCCATCGCCCGTCCGAAGGCCGACGAAACCTGCAGAAGGTTGGCCATCCGGTGGATGTCGGCGCTGCTGTTTTCGCCGGCGGCATGGAACAGCGCCGGGTTGAAGAACACCGCATCGCCCTTGGCCAGCGGCAACTGGATGCAGGCCCGTTCGAAATGCGCCCGATGCGCGTCGTCGTGGAACGCGACATAGCCGGGGCCATACAGCTGCGAGAAGGGCAACAGCTTGGTCGGGCCGCTCTCGATGGGCATGTCACAATGGGCAACCGCGCCCTGCAGGGTCAGCGCGGCGGTGACCATATGGGCATGCGCCGGGAACTGCGCCGCCTTGTCGGCGGTCTGGAACCCCAGGTGATAGTCGCGATGCGCCTGCTGCGCCTTGCCGCCCGGCCGCACTTGGTTGATCTGCGCGGTCACTTGGTAATCGGGGCCCAGCCAGGCCTCGCAGGCGGCGGCAATCGCCGTGTTGCCGAAATAGAGCGCAAAGCCCTCGGGGTCGCGCAGGCATTGCTTTTGCAGCGCGTTCCACACCCGGTCATTCGCGCCCGAGGCCGCAAAGTGATCGCCCTCGCCGCCCCCGGCCTGACGCTCATCTTCGATGATCCGGCGAAACACCTCGGTCGCCCGATCGATGACCGAGGTCTCGGCATAGGCCCCTTTCAACGCGATCACCCCGGCAGATCGGCCCAGAACCCAGCCCCATTCGGCCAGCAGGGCACGCCGGGTGTCCGGCGTTTCCAGGGCGGGCCGCAGCGCGTGCATGTCATAGATGGGCACGTTCTTCTCCACCGCGGCCGCGTGAGGCACCTGCTCGGGCCACAGGCTCTGCGAGGTCAGCACCTTGAATTCGTCCAGATCACAGGACTCGGGGCCGAAATAGCCGACGAAACCAGGTTGCTGACGGACCATGAAACGCTCCTTTCCCATGGCGGCGCCCCGGGGGGCGAAAGATCAGGCCGTGATCGTCAAGCCGGCCTGACCGCAGACCTCGACGATGTGGTCATAACCCATCTTCGAGTATTCATAGGGCGGGGCCTTGGCAGGGTCCTGCTCGGCCTCGACCACGATCCAGCCTTCGTAATCCAGGGCTTTCAACGCATGGGCGACCTCCTGAAAGTCGATGCAGCCATCGCCGGGCACGGTGAAGGCCCCCGCGATCACCGCATCCAGGAAACTGCGCCGGTTGCCGCGGGTGTCGCGCACGATGCCGGGGCGGATGTCCTTGAAATGCACGTGATGCACCCGATCACCCCAGCGGTTCAGCGTAGCCAGTACATCACCGCCGCCGAACAGCAGATGCCCGGTGTCAAAGCACAGCTTCAACTCCGGCCCCGACCCCTCCATCAACCAGTTCACGTCATCTTCGCTTTCTATGATCGTGCCCATGTGGTGGTGATAGGCCATCGGCATCCCCTGATCGGCCATCCACTTGGCCAGTTCGGTGATCTTGGCGCCGTAGGCCTTGATCTCGTCTTTCGACAGCTGCGGGCGGTCATTGACCGGGGTGCCGATCTGGCCCTGAACCGTGTTCGAGCATTCGGCATAGACGATGCAGGGGCTGTTCAGCGCCACGAACTGTTCGACCTGCGCGCGCACCGCGTCGCGTTCGGCAGCGAAATCGTTGATCAGCGAATTGCCCGAACACCAGCCGCCGCACAGTGCAATGTCGTTGCCTTCCAGATAGGCGCGCAGGCCTGCGGTATCGGCGGGCATGCGCTGCCCGCGCTCAACCCCGGTATAGCCGATCTGACGCGCCTCTTTCAGGGCCTGTTCCATCGTGAACGCCGCCGTCAGGTCGGGCAGGTCGTCATTTTGCCACGCAATCGGAGAGATGCCGATCTTCACGCTCATTTGGTGTTTCTTTCCTTGATGGCAGCCTCGTAGGCCGCACGTTTTTCATTCACTGCAGGGCGGGTGCTGACCTCGGGCACCGCCACTTCCCACCACGTGCCGCCATATTCGGTCGAGGGGTACGGGTCGGTGTCGATGACGATCACATAGGGGCCTTTGACTTCAGCACGCTTTGCCAGCGCCTCTTCCAGCTCGGCGATCGAGCCGACCTTGACCGAGGTCGCCCCCATCGCCGCCGCATGGGCCGCAAAGTCGATGGCCGAGGGCATCTCGTGCACCGCATGGTCCAGCAAGTTGTTGAACTCGGCCCCGCCGGTGCCCATCTGCAGCCGGTTGATGCAGCCAAAGCCCCGGTTGTCGGTGATCACCACGGTGAAGGACACGCCCATCATCGCCGCCGTCGCCATTTCCGAGTTGGCCATCATGTAGGTGCCGTCCCCGGTGAAACAGATCACGTCGCGATCGGGCTGGGCCATCTTGATGCCCATGGCGCCGGCGATCTCGTAGCCCATGCAGCTGAAGCCGTATTCCATGTGATAGGCCCCCGGACGCGGCGCCTTCCACAGCTTGTGCAGCTCGCCCGGCATGGTGCCGGCGGCGCACATCACCACCGTGTCGTCATGTGCCGCGCGCTGTACCGCACCCACCACCTGCATGTCGGTGGGCAGCGCGTTGGCGTCACCCGGCGCATGGGTCAGCGCATCGACCTTGGCAAACCACTCGGCCTTGAGCGTGTCGGGAACCGGGTCGGCGCGATAGCCCTGAAGGGCCGCGCCCAATTCCTCGATCCCGACCCGCGCATCGGCCAACAGCGGCATCGCGCCGTGTTTCGCGGCGTCATAGGCGGCGGTGTTCAGGCAGACCATTTTGCGCTCGGGGTTGGAAAACAGCCCCCAGGACCCGGTGGTGAAATCCTGAAACCGCGTGCCGATGCCCAGGATCAGATCCGCCTCGGCGCACACGGTGTTGGCGGGCTCACCTCCGGTCACGCCAACCGGGCCCAAGTTCAGCGGGTGATCCCAAGCCAGGACCGACTTGCCGGCCTGCGTCTCGGCAACAGGAATGCTGTGGGTCTCGGCAAAGGCCTGCAGCGCGTCGGTCGCGCCGGAATAATGGACACCGCCGCCGGCCACGATGATCGGGCGTTTGGCCGACCGGATGGCGTCGGCCGCGCGGGCCAGCTCGCCTGCGTCGGGGCGGATGCGACGTTGGTGCCAGATGCACGGCTCGAAGAAGCTGAGCGGATAGTCATAGGCCTCGGCCTGCACGTCCTGGCAAAAACCCAGGGTCACCGGCCCGCAATCGGCCGGGTCGGTCATGGTGCGGAAGGCGCGCGGCAGAGCGGTCAGCAGATGTTCGGGCCGGGTGATCCGGTCGAAATAGCGGCTGACCGGGCGGAAACAGTCATTGGCGCTGACGGTGCCATCCGTGAAATCCTCGGTCTGTTGCAGCACCGGGTCGGGGCCACGGCTGGCGAACACATCGCCGGGCAACAGCAGCACCGGCAGGCGGTTCACATGGGCCAGCGCGGCGGCCGTCACCATGTTGGTCGCCCCCGGCCCGATCGACGAGGTCACCGCCATGGCCCGGCTGCGCCGCATCTGCTTGGCATAGGCGATCGCGCAATGGGCCATGGTCTGTTCATTGTGACCGCGATAGGTGGGCAGGCTGTCGCGCACACCGTGCAGCGCCTCGCCCAGACCGGCCACGTTGCCATGGCCGAAAATCGCCCAGACACCGGCGATGAAGGGCTCGCCGTTCTCGTTCATCTGCGCGCCAAGGTAGCGCACCAAGGCCTGCGCCGCGGTCAGTCGGATTGTCTTGCTCATCATGATCCCTTTCAGAACGAGGCCGCTATGGGCAATCCGTTGCAATCATTCTGTCGTGAAAGGATCCGACACGCCCACCACCCAGACCGGGTGGCCCGGCCTGCCGGACCCTGGTGATATTGGTGCCCCGCACGATACGGGACACCGGGGAGAAACCTTCAGACGGTACCGCCCAGCGACCCTTCCAGCTCGGCCATCTCCTGCCCGCCGGCCATCATGTCCTGCAGCTCTTCGGGCGAGATCTCGCCGCGCCGGGCGGTGCCCAGCGTCTTGCCGCGGTTCAGAACCGTGAACCGGTCGCCCACGGCCAACGCGTGCCGGACATTGTGGCTGATGAAGACCACGCCGATGCCCTGGTGGCGCACCTTGTCGATGGTGGCTAGCACGTTCGATGTCTGCCGCACGCCCAACGCCGAGGTCGGTTCGTCCAGAATCAGGATCTTGGCGCCGAAATAGACCGCACGGGCAATCGCCACGGTCTGACGTTCGCCCCCCGACAGGGTGCCCACCGCCTGATCGGGGCCGCGCAGGTTGATGCCCATCTTGCGCATCTCTTCCATGCAGACCTCGTTGGCGTGCTCGATGTCGAACCGTTTCAGCAGGCCTTTCCCCTTGGTCGGCTCGCGCCCCATAAAGAAATTGCGCGTGACGCTCATCAGCGGGATCATCGCCAGGTCCTGGAACACGGTGGCGATGCCCGCCTCCATCGCGTCGCGGGGCGTGTCGAAGGACATCGGCTGGCCTTCGAAATAGATCTCGCCCTTGGTGGGTTTGTGCACGCCCGACATCGTCTTGATGAAGGTCGATTTGCCCGCCCCGTTGTCACCCAGTAGACAGTGGCATTCACCCGGCTTGACGTCGAAACTGACGCCCGCCAACGCGATGATGTTGCCGAAATGCTTTTCGATCTCTTTCATTTCGACGACCGGGGCCACGTCTTTGACCGCATCGCCGTGATGGAACTTGGTATCTTCGGTCATGTCAGCGCTCCCCGGTTACGCGTTTGCGGATCGCGTTGTTGAACAGGACGGCGATCAGCAGCATCGCCCCCAGGAACACCTGGAACCAGTCCTGATCGAAATCGGTATAGGTCAGGCCGATGACCACCATGCCGAAGATAATCGCCCCGAAGAATGCCCCGATGGCCGAACCATACCCGCCGGTCAGCAAACAGCCGCCGATCACTGCGGCGATGATCGCCTCGAACTCCTTCTGGAAGCCGCGCCGCGCATCGGTCGAGCCTGCATCGATCACGGTTATGATCGCCACCAGCGCGGCACAGCAGGCGGTCAGCATGAACAGTGAAATCTTGACCCGGTTCACCGGCACACCCGAGTTCGACGCCGCAACCCGGTCGCCGCCCGAGGCGAAGATCCAGTTGCCGGCCGGGGTGCGCAGCAGAACATAGGTGGCGGCAATGGCGAAGGCCACGAACCACAGGATTTCAACCGGGACACCCGGCACTTTGGGCGCGCCACTTTTGAACGTGTCGATCAGGCCCTTTTCGGCCAGCCAGCTGAACAGGCTGCCGAAGGCTTCTCCGGAAAAGAACGGCGCGAGCCAGTCATTTTCGACCTGATCGCGCACGCCGCGCAGCTGGGTCGATCCGCCGGTGGCCGCCTTGAGCCCCACCAGGGACAGGCCGCGCAGAATGAACAGAAACGCCAGCGTCACGATGAAGGATGGCAGGCCCGAACGGATGACGATGGTGCCGTTGATTGCCCCGACAAAGGCCGCAAAGACAAAGGTCATCGGAATCGCGGCCACCAAGGGCAGTTGCCAGGTCACCACGCAGACCCCGAAGAACAGGCCGGCAAAGGCCACCATGGAGCCGATCGACAGGTCAAACTCGCCCCCGATCATCAGCAGCGCCGCGCCGATGGCCAGAATACCCAGTTGGGCGGCCGGGGTCATGAAGTTCATGATGCCGGCAAGCGTGAACATCGATTCATCGGCCGTGATGGCGAAGAAGATGAAGACAAGGATCGCCCCTGCGATGGCCCCCAGTTCGGGCCGCTTCATCAGCTTGGTCAGGAACGGCTCCTTCTTGATCCGTTCGTCCACCGCCACTTGTGCAGACTCGGTCATGGTTTCCTCCCGTTTGGCAGGGGCGGCGCCCTGACGCCGCCCCGATTTTCAGCCCGCCGGTATCAGCGGATGCCCTGAGCGGACAGCTCGACCACCTGACCGGCCTTGTCGGCGGTGATCAGGTTCGGACCCGAGGGCACGTTGCCGCCCGGCATCAGGCCGTACTTGGCGTTCAGCGCCATGAACACGACCGGCAGATAACCCTGCAGATACTGCTGCTGGTCCACCGCAAAGGCCGCGTCACCATCGACGATCGACTGCAGGAAGTTGGCCGACAGGTCGAACGAGGCCACGTTCACGTCGCGCCCCGACCCTTTGACGGCGGCCACGGTGGGCTCACCGGCCGAGCTTGCACCGAGCGCCATCACGGTATCGACGCTTTCATCCGAAGCCAGAGCCGCCGACACTTTCGACTCGATCTCGGACGGGTCGTTGGACGTCGGCAGAACGGTCACATTGCCGCCAAAGCCTTCAGCAAAGCCCGCACAGCGCAGGTCCAGCGCGACATTGCCGACCTCGTGGTTCACACAGATCGCATTCTTGCCGCCCATTTCGGCCAGCTTCTCACCGGCGGCCTTGCCGGCGTCGAATTCATCCTGACCCACATGCAGCGCCGCGCCCAGCTCCTTGGACACGTCCGAGCCCGAGTTCATCGAGATCACCGGAATACCCGCGGCAACCGCGCGTTCGATCGAGGGGCCAAGCGCGTCGGCGTCCGGGATCGAGACGATCAGCCCGTCGGGCTCCTGGTTTACGGCAGCGTCGATCAGCTGCGACATGGCAACCATGTCGAAAGTTTCGGGCGCGCGGTATTCGACGTTAACGCCCATATCCGTGCCTGCCTGCTCGACCCCGTTCTTGACCACGTTCCAGAACGCGTCATTCGCCTGACCGTGCGATACCACTACGATGTCCTGCGCAAAGGCCGGAGTGGCCAGCGCCAGCGCGCCGGCGGCCAAAGCACCTTTGAAAAATTTGTTCATTTCGTTTCCTCCCACTAGGACAGATTTTTGTCTTGTCCGGGTCCTGGACCCATTCATCCGGCAAGGCCGAATCTCTGTCGCACCGATACGCATCGGGGCCGTTTCAGTTTCAATACTTCACGTCATTTTGCAACCGGTTTCAAAATTTCCTCTAGCTTTACCGGAATACCCGTCCGGGCCGACCGGGTCGCAGCTTCGGCCAGGGCCAGCGCTGCGACGCCGTCTTCCAGCGGCACCGGCACAGCGGATCCGGTCTTGACCGCAGTCACGAACGCATCCCATTCCGCCCGATAGGCAGGCATGTAGCGTTCGAGGAAGAAGTAGGTCGGCTTGGCACTGATCACGCCATCGGCCGTGGATTTAACCAGGTTGTTCTCGAGCACGTTGCACGCCTGCAGCAGCCCGCCGGACCCCAACACCTCGACCCGTTGGTCATAGCCGTATACGGCCCGGCGAGAATTCTTGATGACGGCGATCCGACCATCCTTGTAGGTCATGGTGACGACGGCTGTGTCCACATCCCCTGCCTCGGCGATGGCCGGGTCCACGGTCGATGTGCCAACGGCCGAAACAGTGACTGGTACGTCACCCATGATGAAATTGGCGAGGTCGAAATCATGTATCGTCATGTCCCGAAATAATCCTCCCGAGACTTTCACATAGGAAATCGGGGGCGGGGCCGGATCAAACGAGGTGATCGACAGCAATTCCGGGCTTCCGATCTCGCCAGACTGAACGGCGGATTTCAATGCGCCGAAGCCCGGATCGAAACGCCGGTTGAACCCGATCATGACCGGCTGACCGGTACCTGACACGGCTCGCTGGCAGGCCAAGGCGCGGTTCAGGTCCAGATCGACCGGCTTTTCGCACAGAACGGCCTTGCCCGCGGCGGTCGCCGCTTCGATGAGGTCCGAATGCGTATCCGTCGGCGTGGCGATCAGCACCGCGTCGATATCCGGGTCGGCGATGATGTCCTCCGACGTCCGCGCCACGGCTCCATGAGCTTGCGCCAGACGTGCAGCGGCGTCTTCCATTGCGTCCGAAACCGCAACAAGCGTGCTGTCCGGGTGGTCCGAAATGGCTTGCGCGTGGACGGTTCCGATGCGCCCTGCTCCAAGCAATCCGATTCTGAGCATTGTGACCTCTGGGTATATTTCTGGCGGGAGCATGTTCTTTTTTGCAACCGGTTGCAAGGATTATTTGCGCCCTGTATGTGCCCGCGCTCTTGCCCGCCATTGCACCGCGGTCAGGACAGAACTCAGCCGGTCGTGGGCGGGGTCAATCTCTTGAATTTGCAGCCTGGGCATCCTTGGATGGCTTGGTTTTGGCCCGTTTGGTTCTGCTTTTGTGATTTTTCAATCGTCTGTTAAACCTTTGAGTCGGGGCAGAAATTGACACCGATACCAAACCGCCCCGACCAAGGAGACGATGATTTGATGAATGTGTCCCTGCCGATTCCGCTGCTGGTCATGGCCATTCTCCCTGCTGCGTTGCTGGACCGATGTTCGGGCCAGAACACCGGCACCGCGCTGGGAGTTCTGGCGCGGGACCGGGTCGCACTGACGGCAACGGCCAATGAGATCATCGTGGAACTGCCTGTAGCAGAAGGGTCTCCGGTCAAGGTCGGCGACGTGCTGGTCAGGTTCGACACGGATCTGCAGACCGCGAAGCTGAACCTCGCGCAGGCGGAACTGGAAAAATCGCAGGCCACGCTACTGAAACTGGAAGTCGGCCCGCGCGAGGAAGAGATTGCGATCGCGCGCGCCAACGTCGCCGGTGCCGAGGCGCGTCTGCTGGACGCAGAGGCCGTGTATCAGAGGAATTCCCAGCTGGTCGTCAACTCGGTCGTCAGCCAGGCGCGCCTGGACCAGGATATTGCCGCACGCGATTCCGCTCGGGCGGCACTGGAAAGCGCTCGGGAGTCCCTGAAAGAACTGGAAAACGGAACCCGCCCCGAAGATCTGTCGGTTGCCCGGGCCAATGTGCGGGCGGCCGAAGCGGCGGTTGCCGCCGAGCAGACCGTTCTGGATGACCTGACGGTTGTTGCGACACGGGACGGCATCCTGGATTCCCTTCCCTGGAACCTGGGGGAACGGGTCGCCCAGGGCAGCCCGGTCGCGGTGTTGGTGTCCGGCGCGGCCCCTTTCGCCCGCGTCTATGTCCCCGAACCCAGCCGGGTGGACATCGCTCCCGGAGACTCTCTCGAGGTTCGGGTCGACGGGCTGGACCAACCTCTGACGGGCACCGTGCGATGGGTCAGCGACGACCCGTCCTTCACCCCCTACTACGGGTTGAACAAGGATGATCGGACGCGGTTGGTCTATCTGGCAGAAATCGACCTGCCGGAAACCGCCCGAGATCTGCCTGCGGGCGTTCCCGTTCAGGTGAAGATGCCATGAGTGATCTGGTGGTCTCGACCCAGGGTCTGACGCGCCGATTCAAGGAAAAGACAGCCGTCAGCAACCTGGACCTGGAGATACGCCAGGGTCAGATCTATGGGTTTCTGGGCCCGAACGGCTGCGGCAAGACAACGACGATGCGAATGCTGACCGGACTGCTGACGCCCAGCAGCGGATCCGTCTCGGTGCTGGGCCGACCGATGCCGCAATACGCCGAGCCGCTGAAGAATGAAATCGGGTACATGACGCAGATCTTTTCGTATTACCGCGACATGACGGTGCTGGAGAACCTGCGCTTTGCCGCCGAGATCTATGGGATGCCGCGCCGCAAATCTGCCGACCGGATCGACGAACTGCTGACAACCTACGACCTGACCGAAAACGCCAATCAACTGAGCGGCAGCATGAGCGGCGGGCAGCGGCAGAAACTGGCGCTGGCGGCCACGGTGCTGCACGGCCCCAAGCTGTTGTTTCTGGACGAGCCGACATCGGCCGTCGACCCCGAAACCCGCCGGTCTTTCTGGGAACAGCTGTTCGACCTGGTCGATCAGGGCGCGACGATGATCGTGTCCACGCATTTCATGGACGAGGCGGAACGGTGTCACAAGCTGGCCATTCTCGAGCATGGGGTGAAAAAGGCGGATGGATCGCCCCGGCAACTGATGGAAGACCTGAACGCCACCGTGATCGAGGTCGAGGGTGAGGGGCTGCGGCAGGTCAAACACCTGCTGGACGACACGCCCAAGGTGCTGTCGACGGCGCAGGTGGGTGCCCGATTGCGCGTTCTGGTGGACAAGTCGGAAACCGAACCGATGGCGATGATCACGTCGCGCCTTTCGGACTTTCCCAACGTGACGATGTCGATGCAGCGCCCCAATCTGGAAGACGTGTTCGTCAGCGCGACGAAGGGGCCCGCCCAATGAAATCGCTCCGCCGCATCACCGCCGTTCTCAAGAAAGAGCTGCTGCAACTGCGGCGCGACCGGATGACCTTTGCCATGGTCATCATGATCCCGCTAATCCAGCTGCTGTTGTTCGGATACGCAATCAACACCAACATCCGCCATATACCGGTCGGGATCGTGGATCAGGCCGATTCGTCGCTGTCCCGGACCTTGGCTCAGATCGTTCAGGCTACGCAGGTCGTGACCATCACCGAGGTCTTCTCGACCCCGGAAGAAGCCGAACAGGCGATCACCGAGTCCACCGTGCGCGCCGCGTTCATCATTCCGCCCGACGTCGATGACCGGCTTGCCCGAAGCCCGTCCATCGGATTGGGTCTGCCCAACGCGACGAACCAGACATCCAGCCGCCCCGTGGCTCATTGGATCGTGGACGGGTCGGACACCATGGTGGCCAGCGCCATCAAATCCCTGCGCAGCATGCCACTGACCGAATTGCTGCGACAGCCGCCAAACCGTCAGGTCCCGACCTTCGAGGTCACGCTGTATTTCAATCCCGAGCAACGTTCGGCGGTGAACATCGTGCCCGGGCTTGTGGGTGTCATCCTGACCATGACCATGATCCTGTTCACCTCGGCCGCCATTGTCCGAGAGCGCGAGCGGGGGAACATGGAGATGCTGATCAACACCCCGGTCAAATCCATCGAACTGATGATCGGCAAGATCATTCCCTACATCTTCTTGGGCTTGCTGCAGGTCGCGATCATCCTCGGGCTGGGACATTTCCTGTTCGACGTCCCCATAAACGGAGGGATGATCCCGCTGCTGGTGGTAACGCTTCTGTTCATCATCGCCAGCCTGTCGCTTGGCCTAGTGATCTCGACACTGGCCCAGAACCAGCTGCAGTCCATGCAGATGACGATTTTCGTTCTGCTGCCTTCGATCCTGATGTCGGGATTCATGTTCCCGTTCGACGGGATGCCCAAGCCGGTTCAGGTGATCTCCCAAGTGCTGCCGGCCACCCATTTCATGGACATGATCCGCGGCGTGGTTCTGCGGGATGCAACGCTTTACGCTCTGCGCGGTGACATCCTGTGGATGATCGGGTTTGCCGTCCTTGGGATGCTGGCCGCGACGCTCAGGTTCAAGAAACGCCTGGGATAATAGAGGGGCGACCAAGGCCGCCCCAAGTGTCTGGATTGCCAGTCTCCTATCCGTGTCGGACCGTTCAGATGATCTCGTCCTCGTCGAACATGGGATCATCTTCCAGCTGCGCGTTGATGTCTTCCATCGAGTCTTCGGCCTTTTCCACGGACCCGACCCGCCCCAGGTGAAACACGGCATCGCCCTCATTCACCACAGGCATGACCGCACGCCCGACGATCAATCCGTCGAACGGAGCGATGATGTCCTCGCTGGCTTCGCCGAACGGGTCCGATACGGCACCCAACAGATCACCTTTGCGGACAAGTTCACCGTCCGCTTTGTAAATCCGGAGGATCCCACCCATCGGGGCGCGCAACCACTTGCTTGACGAACAGAACTGCGGTGCCGCTTTGGGCTTGGAGATCCGCTTGGCGGGAACCATCCCCATGTGCCTCAGTACCCGCAGAATGCCTGCAAGGCCCGCGCGGATCGACAGTTCATCCAGGCGAAGACCCTCGCCCGCTTCGTACAACAGAATATCTTTCCCCTGCGCCTTCGCCGCGCCGCGCAATGATCCATCGCGCAGGGGAGATTGGATGACGATCGGTGCTCCGAAAACGCTGGCCAGTTCCTTGGTCCGAGGGTTGTCGGGCGAGATCCGGATCTGCGGATAGTTCGTGCGATGTATCGCCGCCGAATGCAGATCGATCCCCAGATCCGAGCGGGCGACGATTTCGGTCATGAACAGATGCGCCAGCCGCGAGGCCAGCGACCCGTTCTCGCTGCCGGGAAACACCCGGTTCAGGTCGCGACGGTCGGGCAGATAGCGGGAATGGTTGATGAAGCCGAACGCATTCACGATCGGCACCGCGATCAGCGTGCCTTTCAATGTCGCCAGGTTGGGCGCACGCAACAGACGGCGAATGATCTCGACGCCGATCACCTCATCACCATGCACCCCACCGCTGACAAAAACGGTGGGCCCGTCCTGTCGGCCATGCACCACATGCGCGGACATGGTCACCGGGGTATGGTCCGACAGAACGCTGACCGGCAGATCCACGGTAAGCCGCGATCCCGGCGCCACCGTGGCGTGGCCGATCGTGAATGGCTGCCGCTTTGCCATGCCGTTACCCTTTGCCCTTGGTCTTGGTGGCTCCGGCTTTTGCGTTCTTTTCCAGGAACTCGATCATCTTTCCGGCAATATCCAGACCCGTGGCTTTTTCCACGCCCTCCAGACCCGGCGAGGAATTGACCTCCATCACCACAGCGCCGTGATTGGCGCGCAGCATGTCGACGCCGCAGGCATTCAGGCCCATCGACTTGGCCGCGCGAACGGCCGTTGCACGCTCTTCCGGTGTCAGTTTGACCACCTTGGCCGAACCCCCGCGATGCAGGTTCGAGCGGAAATCGCCCTCCGCACCGGTGCGTTTCATCGCAGCGACAACCTTGCCGCCCACCACGATGGCCCGAATGTCGGTTCCGCCGGCTTCCTTGATGAACTCCTGCAGCAGGATGTTCACACCCGCGCCGCGGAACGCCTCGACAACCGATTTGGCGGACCGGTCCGTATCGGCCAGAACCACACCGATGCCTTGCGTCCCTTCCAGCAGCTTGATGACGATGGGCGCGCCACCGGCCAGTCTCAGCACCTCGTCGGTCTGTTTGGGGTCGTGAGCAAAGGTTGTGACGGGCAGACCGACACCGTCGCGGGCCAGCAACTGCATCGACCGCAGCTTGTCGCGCGACCGACCGATGGCGACGCTTTCGTTCAACGGGTAGACACCCATCATTTCGAACTGACGCAGCACTGCGGTTCCGTAGAAGGTGACCGAGGCACCGATCCGCGGAATCACCGCGTCATACCCCGTCAGCTTTTCGCCGTTGTAATAGATCTCGGGGCGACGGGTTGCGATGTTCATGTAGCACCGTAGGGTGTCGATGATGTCGAGCTGATGCCCACGCTCCTCGGCCGCTTCCTTGAGGCGGCGGTGCGTGTACAGGTTGGCATTGCGCGCCAGCATGGCAATCTTCATGACAAATCCCCTTTGTCCTGGTGTTTTGGTTTGCCGCGCAACAGATGCGCGCGCTTGGTGTGAACGGCGATTGCGTGGTTCTTCAGCGCCGCCCGGCCCACGATCATCTGAAAGGTCATGTTCGTGCGATCGGTCAGAGACAGGTCCAACGGCCAGGTTTCGTCGCCCAACCGGATGGTGGTTCGGATGACGATCCTGTTTTCAGGAATTCCGCTGGTGTTCTTGATGTTGCGCCGTTCCTTGATCGGAGCCTCGATACGGATCATGCCTTCTCCGCCCGGCACCTCCGTCAGGAAGGACACCCAGTGATGTCCGTCCCGTTGAAACCGCCGAATGTCGGTTGCATGCAGCGCTGACGTGCGGGCGCCGGTGTCGATCTTGGCCTTGATGTCGTTCAATGGCAGGTCGGGAAGGTCGATGTATTCCATCCAACCAATGACTTTCGGCATCTGCGGCTGACCCTTGTCCGATACGTTTGCCATGATCACACCAGCCAGGGCATCATAAGGGTTGCAAGGCTCAGCACGAAGAAGAAGCCGGCCATGTCCGTAATCGTGGTCAACAGCGGGCCACTTGCGGCGGCCGGGTCCTGTCCGATCCGCTTCAGCAGCAAAGGAACAACACCGCCGATGGATACCGCCAGCATCGTGTTGAGTGCCAGCGCAGTACCAATCACCAAACCCAGGGCCGGATTGCCTTTCCAGAACCACGCGACCAGCCCGATCAGAACACCTAGCGCGATCCCATTGATGACCCCGACCGAAATTTCCTTGATCCAGACCCGCACGGCATCTTGCGGCCGTACCAATCCAAGGCTCAGTTCGCGCATGGTGACGCCGACAGCCTGGTTGCCGGAACAGCCGCTCATGTCCGATACCATCGGCAGGAAGATGGCCAGCGCGATCACGGCGGCCAGAGTCTCTTCGTAGGCCGAGATCACGCTGGCCGCGATGATGTTGAGTACGATGTTGGCCGCAAGCCAGGCCAGCCGGCGACGGGACCGCACCGACAAAGGCATCGAGCGCAACTCGTCGCCAACCACACCCTGACGTTTGAGGCTTTCACTTTCCGAGCGTTCCAAAATGGCTTCTGCCACCGCCGTGCGGGACACGACACCCGCTAGGACTCCGTCGGCATAAACCACCGGCACCCCCAGGAAAGGGTGATCGTTGAACACGTCTTCCAGCTGTTCCAACGGGGTGTCCACGGTCACGGTCAGAGGTTGAACCATGATGCTTGTCAGCTTTTCGCTGCGCTTGGCGGTCAGCAGGCTGCGCAGCGATACCACGCCAACGGCGCGCCCCTCGGAATCGACAATATAGGGGTGCTGCCCGCGATACCTTTCAAAATCCTCGTCGTCCGAAGCAAGTTCGCGCAGGACATTGCCAACGGTCTGCGTGTCGCGGAACTTGAACACCTCGGTCATCATCAGACCGCCAGCGGTGTCATCCTCGAATGTGCTGAGCAGGCGGACATCCGCAGCCTCTTCAGCGTCCATTTCGGACAGGATGGCCTCGGCATCCGGCGTATCCAACTCGCCGATAACGTCGGCCTGAATGTCCGAATCCAGCTGTTCGATGATCTCGGCAGCACGCTCGGGCTTGAGGCGTTCCACAAGCTCGACCGCCATCTCGTTTGGCGCTTCTTCGACCAGTTCCGCGGCAAGCCCAACGGGAACGATCTCCAGAACGGTATCGCGCTCAGCCGGTGTCAGCTGAAGAACTTCGCGCAGGGCTTCGCTGCTGGTCAGCGGATCCAGAAGCGCCTCAAGCTCGGACGCATTGGACTGCTCGACCGCTTCCTTGATCCGAACCGAAAGCTCTTCGTCGGTTGAGGGAATGTCTACGTTTCCGTCCATGCCTTAGCCATTCAATTGGGTTGTCGTTCCTTTATATAGGTGATAATTTTTTGTCTATAGACAAAATTATATGAGATTTAGAATGTCTGACTTCACGAATGCCGCAGAAACCCTGGCCGGGCTCTATACCCGGGAATTCGGAGGAAAGGCCTCGGGCCGGTATCGCATCCCGCAGAAGCTGCTGCGTGAACTGTGTGGCCGGAGAAGGCTGTACCAGGAGGACATCACGGCTCTGACCCGCGAACTTCTGGAAATGGGCTATGTCATGATTGATATGGACAGCTTCTTTGTCGTCATGAGCGCCAATTCCTTCGTGAACTATCGGCGGGTCGGCAAGGAAATGCTGGCCCACACGGAAGGCACTAGCTGAGTCCCGGTCCTAGCAATCGGCGCAATGGCTCCTGATCTTGTCAGATCCTCAATGCGCGAGCCGCTGCAGTCTTTGTTGCAGAAACTTTCTGGACGCCAGATTCGGTGCGGCCTCTATGGCCTGCCGATAGGCCGCGGCAGCCGCGGCGGTGCGGCCCGTCTTCTGCAGAATATGCGCGCGGGCCGCCTGCCAGGGCTGAAAATCATCAAGATCGGGCCGTAGGCTGTCCAGCTTGTCCAAGGCCAGTTGGGCATGACCTGCCTCGGCCATCACGACGGCCCAGTTCAGGGCAACCACCGGGGTTGGCTCGCAGGCCCATAAGGACTGATACAGCAGCGACATCTGCCGCCAATCCGGGGCCGGCGCCATCATGTGGCAATCCGCAATGGCGGCCTTGAGTTGAAACGGTCCCGGCTTTCTTTGGTCGACCGCAGTTTCCAGGATGCCCTGCGCCTCACGTATCTGATCCTGCTGCCAAAGTGTTCGGTCATGATCCTCTACGGGCACCATAGCGCCATCAGCGTCGATACGCGCAGGGCGGCGGGCATCGGTCAATAGCATCAGGGCCAGCGCACCTTCGATTTCCGGCTCTCCCGGTCGGAGGTCCCGCAGAACCCGCGCAAGGTAGATACCTTCGTGGCAGAGGTCCCGCGGTCCTGTATCCTCGGTCACGTATCCGGTGGTGAAGATCAGGTAGAGGGTCGTCAGCACCGTTTCCAAACGTTCCGGCCAGATTTTCGGATCGGGAAAAGAGTAGCCAATCCCCTTGGCGCGAATCTTGGCCTTGGCTCGGGACAGGCGCTGGCCCATGGTCTGGTCGTTGTCCAAAAATGCCGCGGCGATTTCCCGTGTGGTCAGGTTGCAGACCGTGCGCAAGGTCAGCGCGGTGCGTGATTTCTGGTCCAGCGCGGGGTGACAGCAGGTGAAGATCAGACGCAACCGGTCATCCGGTATCTGCTCAGACATATCGTCCGTCACAGAGTCCGGCAGGGTTATGGCCAGGGCTGCTGTTTTCCGTCCCTCCCTGTGTTGCGCTCGAATGCGATCGATGCCCTTGTTCAAACCAACCCGCATCAACCATGCGGTCGGGTTGTCCGGAACTCCGTTGCGGCTCCAGTGTTTCACGGCCGAGATTGCGGCCTCCTGCAGTGCGTCCTCGGCCAGTTGGAAGTCACCCAACCGGTTGATCAGACCGGCCAAAAGCAGCCCCCGATCCCGCCGCAACACATCATCAATGACATGTCCAACTGCGAACGCTTTGGGGGCGGCGTTCTTCATGGATTATCCAGCCGGATTGTAGTCCATCAGAGGCCGAACCTCGATTGTGCCGTAGTTGGCGGCCGGGATCAGTGCCGCGTATTTCAGCGCCGCATCCAAGTCAGCAACGTCAACCACATATTATCCGCCCAAATGCTCCCGCGTTTCGGCATAGGGCCCGTCCATGGTTTCAACTTTTCCGGAGCGGATCCGAAGGGTGGTCGCAGTTTCGATCCCTTGCAGGCCCTCACCATCGCGAAGAACACCATCCGCTTTCATCCGCTCATTGGCGGCAAAGAAGCCACTCATCATCTCGTCAAATTCCGGGGTGCCATAGGCCGGTTCCTGCGCGGGGTCAGTGTAGATCAACATCATGTATTTCATAGCAACAATCCTTTGAAAAAGTTCTGGGTCAAAGACTGGAGACCCGGGCTGCGATGCAAATCACCATGATCAGCGCAGCCAAAATATTGGTGCCATTACAGACATAGCGCAGCGGGTGGGCGGCATTGTCAATCTTCAGCCCGAAAGGATGCGCAACTTGTCCGGTCACCAGCAAGATGCCCGCCGCGTTGAGGTAAAGCGCTGGTGTTCCGCCCCCTTCGCCCAGCATCATCAATATCAATATGAAGGTCGCCCAGTCCTGGCAGATTCCGTGTTGGCGCACGCGCAACATCAGTGCCATGTCGCCGCCAACGCCGATGGATTGGCCCGTGGCCGACCGCATCCCCGAGACACGAAACCATAAGATGAGCCGGACCAGCGCCACAAGCAGCGCATAAATCGGTGTCGTTAAAAAAACCATCTATCGTCCTTCCGGTTTTCAGGTTCGTGCTCCAAGGACGCCGGGTTTTCTCAGATTTCGACAGGTGCTGAGATATTTTGGTGGCGCGCTGCAATTCTTGCGCATTTTGCGCGTGTATTACCTTTTGTATGGCTGCGATGGTTGGGTTGGCGCAAAATGAGCGGTGGAAGGCGAGCAATGCCTCCCTGAGGCGGCTCGTTCGGTGTTTTGTTCGACTGTGCTGGTTGCGGGAGCATGAAACCGCCGACAGTTGACCCTTTTGGGTTGGCAATACAATAGATTTACTACATCCGACAGAATTGCAGTCTTCAACCACTGAAGTGGTCCGCTGCTATGTCAAGATAGGCGGTTGATCCTAGTGCAAAAATTCGCCTGAGAGAAAGGCAACAAATCCGCCGCGCGAGTGGCAAGATCGATGAAGTAGTACTCTGCGGCCGGTTCCAAGCACAGTTTCTCGTGAGCTAAATCCGACGGGCGAGCCAGTGCAAACCAAAGCGCCTTAGCAAATGGCGGCGATATCTGCGCTTCGGTGACATTCCAGCATCGGGCGATAAATCCAGTTGTTCGGCCCAAGGCGTGCGCCCGGCCATTTCGCAATAGATGCCGCCCCAAGGGTGCTTAAGAGGCGCAGTCCACGGTTTAACGGAACCCGCAAAATGAAGGATAACCGGCACCTCAAAATCGCCGATCAAACGTGTAGGGTAAAATGTATAATTGTATCTCCGCTCGCATCCCATGACTTGTCCTGCAAGTGCGATATTCAGCGCGCATTGATCATGCCAGACAAGCCGATCGGACATGGTTGTAAGAACTTCAAACACACGTTTTTCGACGTTTTGTTTCCGCCAGAGGTTTAGATCAATCAACATAACGCCTGAGCTGAAATACTGTGACGGACCCACGCCCAAATCCTCATGAAGTGCGTTGCCAACCTGATATGCCGCAACTATGCTGCCACCGAGATCTCGATCATATAGTTCCGCCAAAGAACTGAGTACCAAAGTATCGCAATCTAAGTACAAGACCCGGGTAACAGTCTTTGGAAGAATGCTCCCCAAAGAACACCGGTAGAGCGCCGCCGATGAAATATGCGGTTCATCCCGCAAGGTGCCCCAAATCTCCGAATACGCGTTGTTTGAGATTTCAATGAATTGGGTGCGGAGCTCTATGTCGTTGCAAAAGGTTTGCAGCCTAAACAGCTCGTCACATGCGGGAAAACCATGCACGAGATACAATTCCAAATCACTTCGAACATTTGTGGCAGCAAGTGAATAAAGCGCCGCCGACAATGGCGCGATCATATTTCTGTCAAAAGTGAAAAGAATATTCATCACAACCGTCTTTCTACAAGTGCACTGACATCTGCACGCAAGATCACTTGAATATGCATGCTCAACAAGCATGTTTTTCCACGAGCGCAGTCTGCGGTGGCACTCTAAGGCGCGCGCTTCGCATCCGATTTAAGTAAGTGAGTTGCTTGAGAAAACCAAGTTTGGTTTTTTGTGACCAAAACTACCGAGACATTTGGCGTCACCCCAAAGATCTCTCAACACTACAACCCTTCGCATTTGAGAGCATGTTCTGCCAACCCTTGGTGAGAAGCTTTAGGTGCGCAAAGCTAAGCTGTCTATGCCGAGGCTGACCTATTTGCGCTGGGCTCTTTGCAGGACAATCTGCCCAACACGGGTGTCAAAGCCTAGGCCTGAGGCATGCCCCTAGTTGGTATTGCCACGGGAGGCTTACCTAATCTTGTAGCCGATCGCGAGATGGGTGCCCTGGCATACCCGCCACACCCAGCGGCCTTGGACCCGCGCCCATGCCGAGGCCAGCTTTGCCCCGGCACGCATTGGCTCAGCCTATGAGAACCCTTATCAGTCAGTAATACGAATACACGTGCCTTAAAGCGGTCCGTCATCCGGCGCAATCTCTCCCAGACCGCCAATCGGAGCTGGCGCCCTACGGCGCGAGATCTGACGAGCGGGATTGAAATAGATCGAAGTGACCTGCCGATACGCATTGATAGGGGCAAAATCGGTGAAATCAGCACGAGGCCACCTCATTGCAGCATCGAGAGAAGCCAGAACCCTTGGGTAGCGTTCAGAATTGTCGAGGACAATCAGCGCAGGAACAGCTCGACCGGCCTTTACCTCTTCTAAGACATACGCTGTGCAAAGACGGCGATGTGTTCCATCGATCACCACGATATCCGCATCTGCCACTTCAGGTCGCCGGGTATATGTTTCGGGTTCGGTGGCGAGATGAATGTCAAACCCTGCTGATCGGGCCAGCGTTTTTGACACCTCATCATACCATCCTTGATTATGCTCAATCGCGGTGACCATCGCGCCACGTTTTGCATAAAACACTGAGGAGTGCCCACTGCCATATTCCAGAACGCGAACTCCGTTCAAATCATACGAATCGATGTATTCAATCGCCGAGTATGCGTACCAGGGGATCTCTTCTCCCGCAGCGTCTACGCAGCGCACCTCAAGTACGCTTCGATAGTGGCCAAGATCATCCGACAACACGCGAAGCGCATCGCCTTCAGTTTTCTGTTGGCGGTTTAGCAAAAGCTTTAACCACTTCCATCCAAAATTCGACAGCATGTTGTCACCTTAGGCTGCGGACCTGTGCTTCTGTGTTGGCTAAGCAACGACCATTCGATGAGACTTACTTAATTTACAGTACGGAGACATCATTAAATTGCGAAGGGCATGAAAATTCTTGTAAGCGTTTTGTGAAACTGCGCAGCTTGAATCTGCGCCTTCTGGTTTTGAGCCTGACGCGGTGAAGACGTTGAGCAATTGATCCAGTGGATCAATTTTGGGTTTTCGGGCTGTAGTTTGATTTTTTGAGTTTGGTTGCGGGAGCAGGATTTGAACCTGCGACCTTCAGGTTATGAGCCTGACGAGCTACCGGGCTGCTCCATCCCGCGACACTTTGGTTTGGTCTGTTGCCTATTTGGCTGTTTGAGACCTGGTCGTGTTTTTTCATCGTTTTTGAGAGGGGGGATTTTTCTAGGTTTGGCGGTGACCTACTCTCCCGGGGCTTGAGCCCAAGTACCATTGGCGCTGCAGTGCTTAACTTCCGGGTTCGGGATGGGACCGGGTGTTTCACTTGCGCTATGACCACCAAACCGAGGAAAATCCCCGTCGCTCTTTTTGCTTTGCAAAAAGGCGGCGCGCGGCAGGCAGCGTATTCGCGAAGCGAATGCGCGTTGCCGCACGGTTGTTGTGTCACCCCTTGCGGGGTTTCACATCAATCAACACCGTCGCTATTTGCGTAGCAAAAGCGACGTAATTGTCCAACTCAAGGTCAGTGTATGCTTTTGGTGATTTGTCTTTCTGTTACTGGATCAAATCAAGCCTATCGGGCGATTAGTACCGGTCAACTGAACGCATTGCTGCGCTTACATCTCCGGCCTATTGACGTGGTGGTCTTCCACGGCCCTCAGGGAGACCTTGTTTTGAGGGGGGCTTCCCGCTTAGATGCCTTCAGCGGTTATCCTGTCCGATCATAGCTACCCTGCACTGCTGCTGGCGCAACAACAGGTCCACCAGTGGATCGTTCACCCCGGTCCTCTCGTACTAGGGGCAACTCCTCTCAAGTCTCCTACACCCACGGCAGATAGGGACCGAACTGTCTCACGACGTTCTAAACCCAGCTCACGTACCTCTTTAAACGGCGAACAGCCGTACCCTTGGGACCTGCTCCAGCCCCAGGATGAGATGAGCCGACATCGAGGTGCCAAACACTGCCGTCGATATGGACTCTTGGGCAGTATCAGCCTGTTATCCCCGGCGTACCTTTTATCCGTTGAGCGATGGCCCTTCCACTCGGGACCACCGGATCACTATGGCCGTCTTTCGACTCTGCTCGACTTGTCAGTCTCGCAGTCAGGCTGGCTTCTGCCATTGCACTCAACGAGCGATTTCCGACCGCTCTGAGCCAACCTTCGCGCGCCTCCGTTACGCTTTAGGAGGCGACCGCCCCAGTCAAACTACCCGCCACGCAGGGTCCCGGATCCGGATAACGGACCGCGGTTAGACATCAAGAATGCAAAGGGTGGTATCTCAAGGGAGGCTCCACAGGAACTGGCGTCCCTGCTTCGAAGCCTACCACCTATCCTGCACATTGCAGTCCTGATGCCAGTGCGAAGCTGTAGTAAAGGTGCACGGGGTCTTTCCGTCTAACCGCGGGAAGCCTGCATCTTGACAGGCAATTCAATTTCGCTGAGTCGATGTTGGAGACAGCGGGGAAGTCGTTACGCCATTCGTGCAGGTCGGAACTTACCCGACAAGGAATTTCGCTACCTTAGGACCGTTATAGTTACGGCCGCCGTTTACCTGGGCTTCAATTCAAGGCTCTCACCTCTCCTTTTAACCTTCAGGCACCGGGCAGGCGTCAGACCCTATACGTCGTCTTGCGACTTCGCAGAGCCCTGTGTTTTTAATAAACAGTCGCCACCCCCTGGTTTGTGCCCCCAGCCCCTAGTTGCCTAGGAACCGGGCCTCCTTCTCGCGAACTTACGGAGGTATTTTGCCGAGTTCCTTCAACATCGTTCTCTCAAGCGCCTTGGTATGCTCTACCAGTCCACCTGTGTCGGTTTAGGGTACGGTCTGATGGAGGGCTATTTCCAGGAACCACTCAGCAGCCCAATCAATCCGATAAGATTGAACTACACCTGTGATCCGTCACATCCTCCTGGCCTAGGAATATTAACCTAGTTCCCATCGCCTACGCCTTTCGGCCTCGGCTTAGGGGCCGGCTTACCCTGCTCAGATTAGCTTTAAGCAGGAACCCTTGGACTTTCGGCGAGAGTGTCTCTCACACTCTTTGTCGCTACTCATGTCATCATTCTCACTAGTGATCTCTCCACCGGATCCCTCACAGGCCGGCTTCATCGAAAAGACTCGATCCTCCAAGGTGCCCCGAAAGACACTAAAGAGGATAAGTCTTATGTCACACTACGCTCTGCTACCATGCCTTACGGCATCCTAAGCTTCGGCTCATGGCTTGAGCCCCGTTACATCTTCGCCGCAGGACAACTTGTTTAGACCAGTGAGCTGTTACGCTATCTTTAAAGGATGGCTGCTTCTAAGCCAACCTCCTGGTTGTTTTGGTCGTCCCACCTGCTTTCCCACTTAGCCATGAATTGGGGGCCTTAGCTGTAGGTCAGGGTTGTTTCCCTCTCCACTACGGACGTTAGCATCCGCAGTGTGTCTGCCATCTAGTACTCCCGGGTATTCGGAGTTTGGTTAGGATCAGTAAGCCTGTGGGGCCCCATTACCCATCCAGTGCTCTACCCCCCGGGGTATTCGGATGACGCTCTACCTAAATAGATTTCGCAGAGAACCAGCTATCTCCGAGTTTGATTGGCCTTTCACCCCTAGGCACAGCTCATCCCGATCCTTTTCAACGGATGTGGGTTCGGTCCTCCAGTGCGTGTTACCGCACCTTCAACCTGGCCATGCCTAGATCACTCGGTTTCGGGTCTGATCCCACGAACTCATACGCCCTATTAAGACTCGCTTTCGCTACGCCTACACCTAACGGCTTAAGCTTGCTCGTGAGACCAAGTCGATGACCCATTATACAAAAGGTACGCCGTCAGCTCGCTAGGAGCCTCCGACTGATTGTAGGCGTTCGGTTTCAGGTACTGTTTCACTCCCTCGTCGGGGTGCTTTTCACCTTTCCCTCACGGTACTGGTTCGCTATCGGTCAGCAAGGAGTACTTAGCCTTCGAAGGTGGTCCTCCGATCTTCAGACAGAATTTCACGTGTTCCGCCCTACTTAATACGTCCGTCAAAGCTTCGAATACGGGGCTGTCACCCGCTATGGCCATGCTTCCCAACATGTTCTTCTCACTTATCCGGCTCGGCTGGTCCCCGTTCGCTCGCCGCTACTAGGGGAGTATCAATTGATTTCCTTTCCTCCGGGTACTTAGATGTTTCAGTTCCCCGGGTTTGCCCTTAAAACCCTATGTATTCAGGTCTTAAGTACCTGGTCATGCTCATTATTGATCAGCTGTGCTAACAATAACAAACATTCAGGTGGGTTGCCCCATTCAGAGATCCATGGATCAAAGCTTATTCTCAGCTCCCCATGGCTTATCGCAGAGTATCACGTCTTTCATCGCCTCTTGCTGCCAAGGCATTCACCAAACGCCCTTCTCGCGCTTGATTTGATCCAGAAAGAGAAAGACTTGATATTGGCACTACCGCCTATTCGGCTACTTGAGTGCGTTTGACCGCACACAACCAAAGCTGCGCTAGTAATCAAATCAATCGCGACCGCCCAGCTGGTAACTAAAGGCGATCTTTCTTCTGAACCAAAAGCATACTTTCCCGCCTTCCATCCTGGAACCCGCGCTGCCGATGTCGGTCGGCCCCGCACGGAGAATGGAAGACAATGCATAACCGTTAAGTTATGCGGGTTAGTGTACTTGACTTGGACAACTCTGTTCGTTTCAGCCGCGATAGCCGTGGACAGGCGAGGAAACACCCGTGTCACAACCCGCTCACCCGAAGATGAGAACGACTGAGATCAACGCCACACTCGGCGCCAATCAAACAGTGTTGATTGATTTCTCTCTTAACGATGTCAAAGGATACGTCCAATCGGACGGCTGAACACTCAAACAAGTGCTCAACGATCTGATCGAAGCGAGGAATGGTGGGTCGAGGAGGACTTGAACCTCCGACCTCACGCTTATCAGGCGTGCGCTCTAACCACCTGAGCTACCGACCCATCTCTCAATAGGGCCGACTGCAAATCATGGTGGAGCCTAGGAGGATCGAACTCCTGACCTCCTGAATGCAAATCAGGCGCTCTCCCAGCTGAGCTAAGGCCCCTTGCCGGATCCAGCACCAATCGCAGGATCCATCTGTCTGAAGAGATATGAGGACGGCTCGGTCCTTGAGTTTGACCAACTTTGCTTGTTGATCTTCTGCTAAGTGTATCACGAGATCTGCGAACAAATCTAACTAGATACATCCTTAGAAAGGAGGTGATCCAGCCGCAGGTTCCCCTACGGCTACCTTGTTACGACTTCACCCCAGTCGCTGATCCTACCGTGGTCCGCTGCCTCCAAAAGGTTGGCGCACGGCCGTCGGGTAGAACCAACTCCCATGGTGTGACGGGCGGTGTGTACAAGGCCCGGGAACGTATTCACCGCGTCATGCTGTTACGCGATTACTAGCGATTCCGACTTCATGGGGTCGAGTTGCAGACCCCAATCCGAACTGAGACAGCTTTTTGGGATTAACCCATTGTCACTGCCATTGTAGCACGTGTGTAGCCCAACCCGTAAGGGCCATGAGGACTTGACGTCATCCACACCTTCCTCCCGCTTATCACGGGCAGTTTCCTTAGAGTGCCCAGCCGAACTGCTGGCAACTAAGGACGTGGGTTGCGCTCGTTGCCGGACTTAACCGAACATCTCACGACACGAGCTGACGACAGCCATGCAGCACCTGTCACTAGGTCACCGAAGTGAAAGACCCATCTCTGGGACGGTCCTAGGATGTCAAGGGTTGGTAAGGTTCTGCGCGTTGCTTCGAATTAAACCACATGCTCCACCGCTTGTGCGGGCCCCGTCAATTCCTTTGAGTTTTAATCTTGCGACCGTACTCCCAGGCGGAATGCTTAATCCGTTAGGTGTGTCACCGAATAGCATGCTACCCGACGACTGGCATTCATCGTTTACGGTGTGGACTACCAGGTATCTAATCCTGTTTGCTCCCCACACTTTCGCACCTCAGCGTCAGTATCGAGCCAGTGAGCCGCCTTCGCCACTGGTGTTCCTCCGAATATCTACGAATTTCACCTCTACACTCGGAATTCCACTCACCTCTCTCGAACTCTAGACCGATAGTTTTGGAGGCCGTTCCGGGGTTGAGCCCCGGATTTCACCCCAACTTTCCGATCCGCCTACGTGCGCTTTACGCCCAGTAATTCCGAACAACGCTAACCCCTCCGTATTACCGCGGCTGCTGGCACGGAGTTAGCCGGGGTTTCTTTACCTGCTACCGTCATTATCTTCACAGGCGAAAGAGCTTTACGACCCTAGGGCCTTCATCACTCACGCGGCATGGCTGGATCAGGGTTGCCCCCATTGTCCAAGATTCCCCACTGCTGCCTCCCGTAGGAGTCTGGGCCGTGTCTCAGTCCCAGTGTTGCTGATCATCCTCTAAAACCAGCTATAGATCGTAGGCTTGGTAGGCCATTACCCCACCAACTACCTAATCTAACGCGGGCTAATCCAAAGGCGATAAATCTTTCCCCCGAAGGGCACATACGGTATTACTCTCCGTTTCCAGAGGCTATTCCGTACCTTTGGGCATATTCCCACGCGTTACTAACCCGTCCGCCGCTCGCCCCGAAAGGCGCGCTCGACTTGCATGTGTTAGGCCTGCCGCCAGCGTTCGTTCTGAGCCAGGATCAAACTCTCAAGTTGAAAGGCTATTGCTAACCTATCCTTGACGTTCGAACCTCTGCACATCTCATCTGGTGGCTAAACCAGATGAAGTCATCTGTTTGATGTACACAGATCTCCTAAGAAATCAGTGAACCACTCAAACAGTGAAGCTGACACTCAATCATCGGGCCGAAACCCTAAGAGCGCGATATACAGACATTCAATCCGTCGAAACGAACCAAACCGCCCACATATCTCTTCAGTATCCAGCAATGTCAAAGAACATAACACCAAGAGCCAAAAACCAGACCGTTGCGCCAATAAATCAGCGCGCCCGCCTAAACACTCACTCAAGATGCCCCCGGTCTCTCCCAGGCGTCTCAACCGTCTTTCCAGTCCGTCAGGCCGTCCATCCGACCAACCAACACCGCCTCAGCAGCGCCGGTGAAGGGGTATTTACGGATTAGGTCCGGGACCTGCAACCCCCATTTTGAAAAAACTTCGCAATTCTCGGCGGAATCTTTCCTGTGTTAATAAAAACAATAGGTTAGCTTAATAACTCCCACGATATTCCCCATTTTTGCGGTTTGCGTCGGCCATTTTTCAGGGTCCCTCCGCGCGGTGCGGGTGGAATCGTGGCCGCGCGTCTTGGCAAGACCAGGACTCGGACACGACAAACGCCGCCACGGTTTCCCGTGACGGCGCTGATCATTGGAGCTGTTCCGCCTCAAGTCAGGTCGAAGCGGTCCGCATTCATCACCTTGGTCCAGGCCGACACGAAGTCACCAACGAATTTGGCGTCGGCATCTGTCTGGCCGTAAACCTCGGCCAGAGCCCGGAGTTGTGAATTGGAACCGAATACCAGGTCCACCCGGGCTCCGGTCCACTTCACCTCACCCGAAGCCCGATCCCGGCCTTCATACACTCCATTGGCGTCTGCCGCCGGCTTCCATTCGGTGCCCATGTCCAGCAGATTGACAAAGAAGTCATTGCTCAAAACCCCGACCCGGTCTGTCAGGACGCCATGCGCCGTGCCACCGAAATTCGCACCGAGAACGCGCATACCGCCGACCAGGACGGTCATCTCGGGTGCCGACAGGGTCAACAATTGCGCCTTGTCCACCAGCAACTCTTCAGGAGACACGCTGTACTCCTTGCGCTGGTAATTCCGGAACCCATCCGCGAATGGTTCAAGCGGGGCGAAGGATTCGGCATCGGTCTGGTCCTGCGTGGCATCCGTACGGCCGGGTGCAAACGGAACATCAATGTCATGCCCGGCAGCCTTGGCGGCCTTTTCGATCGCCGCAACGCCGCCCAGCACGATTACATCCGCAAGCGAAACCTTCTTGTTGCCGGACTGCGCGGCATTGAACTCGGCTTGCACCGCCGCCAGAGCATCCAGCGCCTTGGACAGTTTCTCGGGCTCGTTGACGTCCCAGTCCTTCTGGGGCGCTAGCCGGATGCGGGCACCGTTGGCGCCACCGCGCTTGTCCGAGCCGCGGAAGGTCGAAGCCGAGGCCCATGCCGTCGCGACCAATTCCGACACCGACAGGCCGCAAGCCAGCAGCCGGGCTTTCAGGTCGGCCACGTCCGCGGCATCGATCAGATCATGGTCCACCGCCGGCACGTTGTCCTGCCAGATGAGCTCCTCGGCCGGCGCCTCGGGGCCGATGTAGCGCGCCTTTGGCCCCATATCGCGATGGGTCAGCTTGAACCAAGCGCGCGCGAAGGCGTCGGCGAACTCGTCGGGGTTTTCGTGGAACCGCTTCGAGATCGGCCCATAGATCGGATCCATGCGCATCGCCATGTCGGCGGTGGTCATCATCGTCTTGACCTTTTTCGACGGGTCATGCGCAGCTGGTGCCATGTCCTCTTCCTTGACGCCGACCGGCTCCCAGATCCACGCTCCGGCAGGGCTTTTGGTCAGGTTCCAGTCATAACCGAACAGAAGGTCGAAATAGCCATTGTCCCACTTGATCGGGTTCGCGGTCCAGGCGCCCTCGATTCCGCTGGTCGTGGTATCGTCACCCTTGCCTGTGCCGAACTTGTTGATCCAGCCAAAGCCCATCTCTTCGATCGGCGCGGCCTCGGGTTCGGGTCCGACCAGAGCCGGGTCCCCGGCACCATGCGCCTTGCCGAATGTGTGGCCACCGGCAACCAGTGCAACCGTCTCTTCATCGTTCATTGCCATCCGGGCAAAGGTGTCGCGGATGTCGCGGCCCGAGGCCAGCACGTCCGGCTCTCCGTCCGGGCCTTCGGGGTTCACATAGATCAGGCCCATCTGCACGGCGGCCAGCGGATCTTCCAGATCGCGCTCGCCCGAGTAGCGGCTGTGCGGGTTTTCGGTCGGGGCCAACCATTCTGTCTCGGCACCCCAATAGATATCTTCCTCGGGCGCCCAGATGTCCTCCCGGCCGCCGGCAAAGCCGAAGGTCTTGCCGCCCATCGATTCGATGGCGCAGTTGCCGGCCAGGATTATCAGGTCGGCCCACGAAATCTGGTTGCCGTATTTCTGCTTGATCGGCCACAGCAGACGACGGGCCTTGTCGAGGTTGCCGTTGTCCGGCCAGCTGTTGAGAGGCGCGAACCGCTGGTTCCCGGTCGAGGCACCGCCCCGCCCGTCAGCCGTCCGGTAGGTGCCGGCGCTGTGCCAGGCCATGCGGATGAACAGACCGCCATAATGGCCGTAATCCGCCGGCCACCAGTCCTGCGAATCCGTCATCAGGTCATACAAGTCCTGTTTCAACGCGTCATAGTCGATCTTCTTGAACGCGTCGGCATAGTTGAACTCGGCCCCCAGCGGATTGCCGGCCGGTTGGTGCTGGTGCAGTATCGCCAGGTTCAGCTGGTTGGGCCACCAGTCCCGGTTCGATCGGGTTCCGGCGCCGTGCATGATGGGGCATTTGCCCGTGTTGGGGTTGTCGCTTCCGTCCATCTCAATCTCCGATCCTGGCTGGTGTCAGTCTGTTTGCGAGGCAACCGTGCGAATGGCACGTCAAAAAGGGGCGGACAGCAGTCCGCTGGAATACCCAGAGTCATAGCAAATCCCAGTCATGAGAAAAAATTTTGTTTTCGGATTGATTTGATAGCTATTGATTATGGCTCTGCCATGATCTTTCAAACCGATCCCCATTCACATGACGCGGCGTTCCCCGCCGCCCCGATTGCGTTTTGCCGCCGGTGCTTCAAACTGCGGGCCGTGACGCGCGACACCGCGCGGGCCACAGGGGAGGATCGCCATGCAATTCGACTACGTCATCGTCGGCGGAGGGTCCGCGGGATGCGTGCTGGCCAACCGTCTGAGCGCCAATCCGGGCACGCGGGTCTGCCTGCTCGAGGCGGGCGGGGGCGGCAACAGCATTCTGGTGCGGATGCCTGCCGCTGTGGTTGCCATGCTGCCGGGGCGACCCAAGATCAACAACTGGGCCTTTGAAACGGTGCCGCAACCGGGGTTGAACGGGCGAACGGGCTATCAGCCGCGTGGCCGGGCCCTGGGCGGGTCCAGCGCGATCAACGCAATGCTCTATGTGCGCGGGCAGCGGCAGGATTATGACGGCTGGGCCGATCTGGGCTGCGAGGGCTGGGACTGGGACAGCGTTCTGCCCTATTTCAAACGGTCCGAGAACAACGAACGCGGCGCGGATGACCTGCATGGCGCCGACGGCCCGCTTCAGGTGTCCGACCAGAAAGAAGAACGCCCGATCACGCGCGCCTTCGTCGAGGCCGCCGCCCAGTTGCAACACAAGGTGACCGACGATTTCAATCGTGGCGACAACGAAGGCGCGGGGCTGTACCAGGTCACCCAGTTCCATGACCCCGCCAAAAACGGCGAGCGGTGCTCGGCCGCCGCAGCCTATCTGTTTCCAGTCATGGACCGGCCCAACCTGACGGTCATCACCGGGGCGCAGGCGCGCGAGATCACCTTTGACGGCCACCGCGCCACGGGCGTGATTTATCGCCAGGGCGGCAAAGGCGCCGATCTCACCGTCACCGCCACGCGCGAGGTTCTGGTCTGCTCGGGCGCGCTGAAATCGCCGCAACTGCTGCAGCTGTCGGGCATCGGCGACCCCGAGGACCTGAGCCCGCATGGAATCGCCGTCCGCCACGCGCTGCCGGGCGTGGGCAAGAACCTGCAAGATCACCTGGATTTCATCCTGGCCTACAAGACAAAGGACACAGACAATTTCGGCATCGGCGCCGCCGGTACGGTGGGGCTGGTCAAACACCTTTTGCGGTGGCGCAAGACCGGTGTGTCGATGGCGGCCACCCCCTTTGCGGAAGGCGCGGCCTTTCTGAAGACCTCTCCCGATCTGGACCGCCCCGACATCCAACTGCATTTCACCATCGCGCTGGTAGATGACCACGCGCGCAAACTGCACCTGGGCTACGGGTTCAGCTGCCATATCTGCAAACTGCGCCCCGAAAGCCGCGGCACCGTCTCGCTGCACAGCGCAGACCCCTTTGCCGCCCCGGCGATCGACCCGGCCTTTCTGTCCGACCCGCGCGATCTGGACACGATGATCAAGGGCGCGCGGATGACGCGCGAAATCCTCGAGGCACCGGCCCTCGCCAGATACCGCCACAAGGAAGTGTTCGGCACCGACACCGCCCGGACCGACCCGGATTGGGAAGGCCATATCCGCGCGCGGGCCGATACGATCTATCACCCCGTGGGCACCTGCAAGATGGGGGTAGACGATTTGGCAGTGGTCGATCCGCAGCTGCGCGTGCGTGGGCTGCAGGGGCTGCGGGTGGTCGATGCCTCGGTCATGCCGACGCTGGTCTCGGGCAACACCAACGCCCCCACGATCATGATCGCGGAAAAGGCCGCCGACATGATCCTGGCGGATGTGGTCTGATCAGTCGCCGTTCAACGTCTGATCCGCGTGCAGCGCCTCAAGGCCCACGCGGTAGTTGGGATATTTCAACGTCACGCCCAGATCGGTCTTGATCCGGTCGTTCCGAACGCGCTTATTCTCGTTGTAGAAACTGCGGGCCATCGGCGTCAGGTCGGCCGTGTCGAAATCCACCGCAGGCGGCAGCGGCAGGCCCTGAAGTTGCGCGGCATAGCCGATCACGTCCTGTGGCGGCACCGGTTCGTCATCGCATACATTGTAGATCGCGCCCGGATCAGGACGTCGCATCGACGCCTCGAGCACCTGCGCAATGTCTTCGACATGAATACGAGAAAACACCTGCCCCGGCTTGATGATCCGCCGCAGACCGCCTTTTTTCAGCTTGGAAAACGGCCCCCGGCCCGGCCCGTAGATGCCCGCAAGGCGAAAAATGTGCAGCGGCAGGCCGGGGATCGCGGCCCAGTCCTGCTCGGCCCGCAACCGCCAGCGCCCGCGCTCGGCCGTGGGTGTCGCCGGCGTGGTTTCATCGACCCAGTCCCCCTGGTGGTCGCCATAGACGGCGGTGGTCGACAGGTACCCGACCCAGTCGAACTGACCGGCGCGCGCGGCAATCTCATCCCGCAGGGCGGCCAGAACCGGATCTCCCTTGGCCGTGGGCGCGGTCGAGATCAGCAGATGCGTGACCCCGTCCAGATCGGGGGCCTCGCCCGGCCAGACCAGCGGTTCGGCCCCGGCGGCGCGGATGGCGTCCTTCTCGGCGGCATCGCGGGTGGTTCCGACGATGCGCCAACCCTTGGGGGCCAGCCGGCGCGACAGGGCGCGGGCGGTATAGCCGTGCCCGAATGAAAAAAGCGTTCCAGTCATGGTCCCTTGATGATCGCGCCGCGGGCGGGATGCAAGCGCCGGATGGCCGCACTTGATTCGAATCCCCGCCTGCGCCTTCATGGTGTCATGAGTGATGACAAACCCAGCCTGCACGCGGCCTATGCGCTGAAAACTCCGGCAGACAACAAACGGCTCTATGCCGAATGGGCCGGAGATTACGATCGCGGATTCGCCGCGCGCGAGGATTACCAGCTGCATATCCATACCGCCCGCGCCTTTGTCGGCGCAGGGGGACAGGGTCCGGTGCTGGATGTGGGCGCGGGAACCGGCCTGTGCGGCGCGGTTCTGGCCGATCTGGGCGTGGGGCCGATCGATGCCACCGACATCAGCGCCGAGATGCTGGACAAGGCGATGCGCAAGGACATCTACCGCGACGCGATCGAGGCCGACCTGAACGAGGGCATCCCCGTTCCGCGCGACAGTTATTCGGGCATCGTGTCGTCGGGCACCTTCACCCACGGCCATTTGGGCCCCGAGGTTCTGCCCGCCCTGCTGCGGGTGGCCCGGCCCGGGGCGCAATTCGCCCTGTCGATCAACGCCAATCACTTCGAGGCGCTGGGATTCGCAACCGCCTTCGACATTCTGCAGGCCAAGGGCCGGATCGAACATCTGACCCTGACCCCGGTACGCATCTACGGCGATCTGGCCGCCGGCCCCAACAAGGACGACACCGCGCTGATCGCCCTGTTCGAGAAATCCTGATCCGGCTCAGCGGCCCTTCCAGACCGGGTCACGCTTTTCGGCAAAGGCGCGGGCGCCTTCCAGATTGTCCTCGGAGCCATAGAGCACATCGACCGTCCGCAGCTGGCGTTTGGTGATGCGGTTCATGATGTCCTGGAACTTGGAATCTTCGGCCTCGCGCACGATCTCCTTGATCGCGGCGTAGACCAGCGGCGGGCCGCTGGCCAGCAGGCGGGCCAGGTCCCACGCGCGGTCCATCAGCTGGTCGGCCGGGACGATCTCGTTCACCAAGCCCCAGCGGTGTGCTTCTTCTGCGTCGAACCAGCGGCCGGTCAGCAGCAGTTCCATCGCGATGTGATAGGGAATGCGCTTGGGCAACTTGACGCTGGCCGCGTCCGCCACCGTGCCCGAGCGGATTTCCGGCAGCGCAAAGGTGGCGTGATCGGCGGCCAGGATCATGTCGGCGCTCAGGGCCAGTTCCAGCCCGCCGCCGCAGGCGATGCCGTTCACGGCCGCAATCACCGGCTTGTTCATATCCCGCAGCTCCTGCAGACCACCGAAACCGCCGACGCCGTAATCCCCATCCACCGCATCGCCCTCGGCCGCGGCCTTCAGGTCCCAGCCAGGGCAGAAGAATTTTTCGCCGCCCCCCGTCAGGATCGCCACGCGCAGGTCGGGATCATCGCGGAAGTCGCGGAAGACCTCGCCCATGACGCGGCTGGTGGCCAGATCGATGGCATTCGCCTTGGGCCGGTCCAACGTGACCTGAAGGATTGCACCATCGCGGTAGGTCTTGATCGGGTTCATGAACATGCCTTTCGGATCAGGGCATCAACGGCGACCACACCGTCGGCCGCGCAGATGAGAGGGTTGATTTCAACTTCGTCCACGACCGCCGCGTTGGCAATGACGTAGTTCTGCACCGCCATGACCACCCGCACGACAGCATCAATATCCACGCCGGGCTTGCCCCGATATCCGCTCAACACGGGCGCACAGGCCAGCTTGCCCAGCGCGCCGCGGACCGCAGACGGCATGGACGGGATCAGGATCGAGGTGGAGTCGCGCAAGATCTCGGTCAGAACCCCGCCCGCCCCAAGGGTCAGGACATAACCATGCGCCGAGTCGCGGGTGACGCCGATCAACAGCTCGACCACCCCGGCCGGGGCCATTTCCTCGATCAGGACCTCATCGGTGCCGAATGATATCGCGATCTCGGGCAAACCCTGCGCGGAAACGCCCAGTCGCACCGCGCCATGTTCGGATTTGTGCGCCAGACCAACGCCTTTCACCGCGAAGGGTCCGCTCAGACCGTCCACCGCCTTTTCCGCCCGATCCGCCCGCGCGACGACCGAGCGGGGAACCGGCACGCCGAAAGCGGCCAGGTCGGCCTTGGCCTGGGCCTCGGTAAGTATGGTTGTGGCCTCAACGGGGGCGGGCAGCAGAACCGGCTCCTGCGGCTCGGGACGCGGGCGTGCTGCAGCGCGTGTCGCCGCCAGCGCCTCGCGCAGCCCGCCAAAGGGCACGACACCGCCCGCCATCAACCGCTTGGCCACGCCCTCGGGCATCAGTTCCGGCAAGGTCGCGGCCACGGCAAAGGGACGGCCGGTTTCGCGGGCGCAAGTCAACGCCGCGCGGGTGGCGCAGTCCCAATCGGTGGCATCGGTGTGAGGGTAATCGACGATCGAGATCGTCATCGCCACATGCGGCCCCGTCATCGCCGACCACGCCCGTGCCATCGCGTCAGCGTCGCGCCAGATATAGGTGTGGTAGTCCAGTGGATTGGCCAGCGCCACCATCGGCCCCAGCGCCGCGCGCAGGCCCGAAACCTGATCTACGGTGAGCGGCGGAAAGTGCAGGCCGGTTCCTTCGGCCATGTCGGCGGCCAAGCTGGCCTCGCCACCGGAACAGCTGATCGTCGCCACTCCGGTCCCGTCCAGCGGCCCGGTGACATGCAACAGTTTCAGTATTTCCAGAAACTCGGGCACGTCGTTCAGCCGCGCGATTCCCAGCCGGTCCAGAAACGCCTGCGCCCCGGCATCACTTCCCGCCAGCGACGCAGTGTGCGAAATGGTCGCCGCCTGCGCCTGTGCTGACCGCCCCACCTTGAGGGCCACGATCGGTACGCCCCGGTCACGCGCCTTGGCCGCCAGCGCTTCCCATTTGCGTAGGTCGCCGAAGCCCTCGACATGCAGGCCGATGGCGGTGATCCGGTCATCCTCCAGCAGCGCCATCGCGATTTCGGCCTGATGGGTCTGCGCCTGATTCCCGCAGGTCAGCATAAAGGCCAGCGGCAGCGCCCGGCGCTGCATGGTCATGTTGATGGCGATGTTCGAGCTTTGCGTCAGTATCGCGACGCCCCGGTCCACCGGGCGCATCCCGTGCTGGTCGGGCCAGATCGCCACCCGGTCCAACCCGTTGACGAAGCCGTAACAGTTGGGACCGAGGATCGGCATGTCCCCCGCTGCAGCCACAAGCTGCGCCTGCAGATCGGCCCCGTCGGCGTCCTCGGCCAGCGCTTCGGTAAAGCCCGAGGCGAAACACACCGCGCCGCCCGCGCCGATGCGGGACAGAGCCTCGACCGCCTCGATGGTGGCGCGGCGATTGATGCCGACAAAGGCCGCGTCGGGCGCTTGGGGCAGGTCTTCGACCCTGGCAAAGACGCGCTCGCCCGCCACCTCGTCGGCCTTGGGATGCACCGGCCAGACAGGGCCGGTGAACCCTAGTTTTCGCACCTGGCGGATGACCTCGGCGCACCATGCGCCCCCGCCAATCACCGCCAGCGAGCGGAACCCCAGCATCCGCCTCAGCGCGGCGAGCTTTCCCGGCGCGAGCGCACCCGCCGCGCCGCTGAGGCCCGGCGTCATGTTCACGCCCCCAACGAGCGCAGCAGGTCGCGGCTGATGATGTGGCGCTGGATCTCGCTGGTGCCGTCCCAGATTCGCTCGACCCGGGCATCGCGCCAGAAGCGTTCCAGCGGATAGTCATCCATCAGACCCATTCCGCCATGCACCTGGATCGCCGCATCGGTCACCCGCGCCAGCATTTCCGAGGCATAGAGCTTGGCCGAGGCGATCTCGCGATTGGCGGGCAGGCCCTTGTCCAGCCGGTCGGCGGCGGCCAGGGTCAGCAGGTCGGCGGCGTCGATCTCGGTGATCATGTCGGCGATCTGAAAGCTGACGCCCTGAAACTTGCCGATCTTCTGGCCAAACTGTTCGCGGGTGGCGGCATAGTCCAGCGCATAGTCGAAGGCCCGGCGGGCGCGGCCCACGCACATGGCCGCCACGGTGATGCGAGTGGCATACAGCCAGGTGTTCATCACCTCGAACCCGCCATCGACCTCGCCCAGCACCTGCGCGTCGGGCAGGCGGCAGTCGTCGAAATCTAGCACCATGTTCTTGTAACCGCGATGACTGACCGATTTGTAGCCGTCGCGGATGGTGAAGCCCGGCGTGCCGCGATCGACCAGAAAGGCGGTGATGCGCTTCTTGGGACCTTTCGGCGTCTGATCCTCGCCCGTGGCAATGAAAACGATGATGAAATCGGCATGTTCCGCGCCCGAGATGAAATGCTTGGTGCCGTTCACCACCCAATCGCCGCCATCGCGCGCGGCCGAGCATTTCATGCCCCGCACGTCCGAACCCGCGCCCGGTTCTGTCATCGCCAGCGCGTCCATCTTTTCGCCACGCACGGCGGGCATCAGATAGCGTTCGATCTGATCCCCCTGACAGGCCATCAGGATGTTCTGCGGCCGCCCGAAGAAGTGGTTCAGTGCCATCGACCCGCGCCCCAACTCGCGCTCGACCAGCGCGAATTCCAAGTGGTTCAACCCGGCACAGCCGACGCTTTCGGGGAAGTTGCAGGCATAGAAGCCCAGCTCGATCGTCTTGCGCTTGATCTCGTCAGCGATCTCTTTCGGCACCTCGCCGGTGCGTTCAACCAGCTCTTCGTGGGGATAGATTTCCTTTTCCACAAAGCTGCGGACGGTCGAGACGATCATCTCCTGCTCGTCGGTCAGGCCATATTGCATCGCGGGTCTCCGGTTTCTGGGCGTGCGATAATCCTGACGCGGCTTGAGGTCTCAATAATGCAGAACTAGACTTCGATCATGCAGAAATGGAGCAAATCACCCGCCGCACCGCAGCGATTCGGGGTACTTCTGTTCGACGGGTTCTCGAACCATTGCCTGGCCAACACGGTCGAGCCGCTGCGCGCGGCCAACACGCTGTCGGGGCAGCGACTGTATGACTGGCAATTCCTGTCACTGGATCCGAGGCCGGTCACGTCATCCTCAGGGTTGCAGGTGGCGCCCCACGCGGCGCTTACGGATGCGGATGGGGATATGCTGTTGGTGATGCCCTCCTACGGGTTTCAGGCACATGGAGGTTGGCGCACCCAGGCGGGGTTGCGTGCGGCGACGCGGCGCTTTCGCACCCTCGCCGGGCTGGACACCGGCAGTTGGCTGCTGGCCCAGGCCGGATTGCTGAACGGCCACCGCGCCACGATCCATTGGGAGGAGCTGACCGCGTTCACCGAGCGATTCCCCGAAGTCGAGACCTGCCGCGAGCGATATGTCATCGACGGTGACCGCATCACCTGCTCGGGCGCGATGGCCGCCTTTGATCTGGTGATGCACCTGATCGGGCAGGATCACGGTCAGGCGCTGGCACTGGAAGTCGCGCAGCTGTTCATGACCCGCGACTCCGCCCGGTCACATTCCGGCGGCGCTGGCTCGGCCAGTTCGCATGTCAACAAAGCGCTGGCACTGATGCAGGAAAATCTCGAGACCCCTCTGCCGATCCCCGAGATTGCCCGACGCGTGGGACGGTCGCAAAAAGCGCTGGAATCCCGAATGCGGGCGGACCTGGGGGCCGGGCCGGCCAAGGTCTATCGTCGGATGCGTTTGAACCTTGCGCGCAAGCTGGCCGCGGAAACCGACCTGAGTGTTGCCGAAATCGCTCTGCGCGCGGGTTATGAGGACCCCAGCGCGCTGACCCGCGCCTTTCGGGCCGAGTTCGGTCTCAGTCCACGAGCCCTGCGCAGCCGGGCCCGCTAGGTATACATCTGTTTCTTGTAGGCCCGCGTCCGCGTCGTCGCCTCGGCCGATCCGTCATGGTAGGTGCCGAACCATTTGTCGAACGGAATCTCGGACGTGCCGTAGTTGCACTCGAAATACCGGTGGTGCAGCTGGTGAAAGAAATCGCCGGCCCGCGCGGCGTCCGTATCCCCCGCTTTCAGCTTCTCGAACCCCGAATGGGACAGGACCGGGCTGATCTGCTGGAAATAGACATGGAACAGCAGGTGCAGCGGGTTTGAGGGCACGATCAGGTGGATGAAATAGGTCGTGAAGTACAGCAGGTTCTCGTACCAGTGGTTCGAGATGCCCGACCACGGCCCAACATTGACGTTGCGGTGATGTACCGCGTGCACATGCTTGTACAGTTTCGGATGATGCTCCAGCCGGTGCACCCAATAGAAATGCAGACCCGACCACATCGGGATGAACAGCATCCAGATCACGCACCAGACCGGCGCGCTGGTCCAAGTGACTGTTGGCGCATACCCGTTGGCCATTGCCCAGTAGATCACCCATTGATAGACGGTCGCCACCGTCATGGCGCTGCCCAGCGTCCACCAGATGTTGTCCCAGACCTGATTGCGGAAGGTGAAGGTTCCGTTGTCGCGGGTCAGGTCGCGGCGATCGAACTTTTTGTACATACCCTGCCCCTTGCGCATGTACAGCCACCAGTGCAGCCCGCCCGCGACAAGGATCTGAGGCACCATGTTCAGCAGCCAGACGCGGAACATCCAGCCCGGCGCAAAGCTTTGCATCGCATCGAGCGGCGGCAGGAACAACACATAAGCCGCCAGCGCCAGCACCAGGCACAGGGTCAGCGCGGTGATCTGCAACCATGCACCGCCGTACCATTTCACAACCGCCATCGGTCTGGGCGGCCAGCTGAACAAAGGGTTCAACGCCACAGGGTCAGACGGCCGATAGTGCCAACGGGCGGCTTCGGGATCATGCGATGCATCGGTCATGACAAAACCCTCTAGGTGGCGTAGTCCGAGCCTTCGGAGTCCAGAACGGCCTTGATCTCGCGCAGATGCGCAGCGGCCTGATCGGGATAGTCGTCCAGTTCCTGCGCGGTCTTTTCCGCGATTTCATCCGACAGCACCCGCAATGGCAGGCCCGTCTGAAGGGCGCGGATATAGGTCTCGGCGGCGCGCTCGAAATAATAGAGTCTATTAAAGGCATCGGCCGCATCGCTGCCGATCACCAGCACCCCGTGGTTGCCCATGATCATGACCTTCTTTTTCGGGTCCTGCAGCATTCCAGCGCAACGCTCACCCTCGCTTTCAAAGGCCAAACCGCCGAATTCGTCATCAATGACATAGCGGTTGAAAAAGGTCGCAGTGTTCTGGTCGATCGGCGGCAAGTTGCTGTCGGCCAGCGAGGCCAGGACGGTGGCAAAGATCGAATGCACATGCATCACGCAACGCGCATTGGGGCATTTGCGGTGAATCGAGCCATGCAGACCCCATGCGGTGGGGTCCGGTGCGCCGGGCTTGCTCATTGTGTCGGGATCGTTGGCATCAAGCAGCAGCAGGTCCGAGGCACGGATGCGCGCGAAATGCATCTGGTTCGGGTTCATCAGGAACTGCGTGCCATCCTCGTTCACGGCAAGGCTGAAGTGATTGGCGACCGCTTCGTGCATGTTCAACCGCTCGGTCCAGCGGAAGGCGGCGGCCATGTCCACGCGCTCCTGCCAATGGTCGATATTCCGTTTCAGACTGGTGACGCTCATCCGGGGGGCTCCATTCGGCTTGGACAGGTGGCTGGTGAAAACCGTGCCGGGCCGGGGCGCAATTGACCAACGAAAAAATCGCCGCTTTGGCATAAGCCCAGCTTATGGCAGGGTTATGCGATGAGAAACCCGCTCCCCCCCCTCGGTTGGCTGCGCACGTTCGAGGCCGCGGCCCGCCACCTGTCGTTCACCGGCGCAGCGCGTGATCTGAACATGACGCAAAGCGCCGTCAGCCAGCAGATCAAATCGCTCGAAGGCTATCTGGGCCAACCTCTGTTTCACCGGCGCCCCCGCGCATTGGGGCTGACCGAGGCCGGAATCACCTATCTGCCCGTCGTACGCGAGGCGTTCCGGACGCTGGTGCGTGGCACCCAGGCCGTGACCGGGCAGCAGGAAAATACCGTTCAGGTGCAGTGCAACATCACCTTCTCGGTGAACTGGCTGGCCCCCCGCCTGCCCGCCTTCCGCGTGCTGCACCCCGATGTCCGCCTGAACATCTTCACCGAGTTGTGGGAGCCGCGCGAGATGGCCGAAGGCGCGGCGGTGGAAATCCGTTATTCCCTGCGCCCGGCCGACACGGTCCGAACCGAGCTTTTGCGCAGCGATCACTATTACCCGGTCTGCGCCCCCGGTTTCCCGGTCACGCTGGAGACCCTTCAGCGGCAACCGCTCTACGATTGCTCAAACCTGCTGTCGAACTGGGCCAGTTGGGCCGAAGATCAGGGTCTAAACTGGGAGAATCCGCCGATTACCTATGCCACGACCTATATGGTCGGCCTGTCCGTCGCGATGGCCGGAGGCGGGCTGTGTCTGGCCCATGACACGATCGCCAGACGCCTTCTGGACGATGGCCGCCTAATCGCGCCGTTCGAGCATCGCGCACCGATGCCCGAGGCCTATTACCTGCTGCTGTCGCCCCAGGCCGAGGAGACCCCGGGTGCCGTGGCCTTTGCCGAGTGGATCAGGGCGGAAATCGCGGCCGAGCAACACCGCGCCTGACTTTCAACCGTCCTTGGGGCGGCTGGCGACCCAGGCATAGCCGTTCTCGCACAGGATATAGGTCTCGCGCAGGCCATGGGGCTTGTCGGTCGGCTCCTGCAGGACGACTGCACCAGCGGACCTGGCGCGCTCCGCCGCCTCGTCCGGGTCGGTGTCGTACAGGTGGATCTCGATCCCGCCACCGCGTGGGGGCGTTTCGGGAACCAGCCCCAGCAGCGGGTTGGAATGATAGGTGCCGTCCGAATGCAACTGAAACACCTGAGCGCCATAGGTGACGATGGCGAAATCCGCCGTCACCTGATGGGATTTCAGGCCAAAAACAGTCTCTAAAAATGCGCATTCCGCCGGGACATCGCGCACCAGCAGGTTCAGCCCGATCCCGCGCAGGCTGCGGCCGAAACTGTCGGCATCCATGGTTTCGTAATCCATGTCCCTACCAGACCCCGCATCGCGGCGCGGATCAAGCATTTGCTGCCCCGCAATCGGTCGGATGACGGTTTCATGAAGGTGGCACGGCAGGGGTTGCACCTTCCGATGCATTCGGGAAAGTTGTGCCATGGAATACGCACCCTTCCCATCCTGGCCCGACGTCGCCCCCCGCCTGATCGCCGTTGCCGCCGGCCGCGAAGCCGCCGACATGGTCATTCGCGGCGGGATCTGGATCAACGTGCACAGCCGCGAGGCGCTGCCCGATCACTCCATCGCCATCGCCGAAGGTCGCATCGCCTATGTCGGCCCCGACGCTGGCCATTGCATCGGCCCCGACACGCAGATCATCGAAGCCAAGGGCCGCTACATGATCCCCGGCCTGTGCGACGCGCATATGCACATCGAATCCGGCATGCTGACCCCGGCCGAATTCGCCCGCGCGGTGATCCCGCATGGCACCACGTCGATGTTCACCGACCCGCATGAGATCGCCAACGTACTGGGGCTGGACGGCGTGCGGATGATGCATGACGAGGCGCTTATGCAGCCAGTCAACATCTTCACCCAGATGCCGTCCTGCGCGCCCTCGGCGCCGGGGCTGGAAACCACCGGCTATGAGATCACCGCCGAAGACGTGGCCGAGGCGATGACCTGGCCCGGCATCATCGGGCTGGGCGAGATGATGAACTTTCCCGGTGTGATCAACGCAGACCCCAAGATGCTGGCTGAGATCGCCGCCACCCAGCGCGCGGGCAAGACGGTGGGCGGACACTATGCATCCCCTGATTTAGGGCCTGATTTTGCAGCCTATGTCGCCGGCGGCCCGGCGGATGACCACGAAGGCACCTGCGAGGCCGACGCCATTGCCCGCGTGCGGCAGGGGATGCGGTCGATGATGCGGCTGGGCTCGGCCTGGTATGACGTGGAAAGCCAGATCACCGCCGTCACCGAAAAGGGGCTGGACCCGCGCAACTTCATCCTGTGCACCGATGACTGCCACTCGGGCACGCTGGTGAACGAGGGTCACATGAACCGCGTCGTGCGCCATGCCATCGCCTGTGGCTGCGACCCGCTGATCGCCCTGCAGATGGCCACGATCAACACCGCCACCCATTTCGGGCTTGAGCGCGAGATCGGCTCAATCACGCCGGGCCGCCGGGCGGACGTGATCCTCAGTTCGAACCTGACTGAACTGCCGATCGAGATGGTCGTAGCGCGCGGACAGGTGGTGGCCGAAAATGGCGCGATCACGGTGGATTGCCCGCATTACGACTGGCCCGACCGGGCACGCAACACGGTGCATCTGGGCCATGCCATGACCGCCGCCGATTTCGAGATCCCCGCGCCAAACGGCGCCAACCGCGTTTGCGCCAACGTGATCGGCGTGGTCGAGAACCAGGCCCCTACCCAGGCGCTGAAGGCCGAGCTGCCGATCATCGGCGGGCTGGTCGAGGGCGAAGGTGACGTCTGCCAGATCGCGCTGGTCGAACGGCACCGGGGCACGGGCGGCGTCACCAACGCATTCGTGTCGGGCTTTGGCTATCAGGGCCGAATGGCCATGGCCTCGACCGTGGCGCATGACAGCCACCACATGATCGTGGTCGGCACCGACCGCGAGCAAATGGCGCTGGCCGCCAATCGTCTGGCCGAAGTGGGCGGCGGCATCACCATCTTCCGTGATGGCGAAGAGCTGGCGCTGGTCGAACTGCCCATTGCGGGCCTGATGTCCGACAGCCCTGCCGCGGACGTCGCGGCCAAGGCGCAGAAAATGGTCGAGGCGATGCAGGCCTGCGGCTGTCAGTTGAACAACGCCTATATGCAGCACTCGCTGCTGGCCCTTGTCGTCATCCCCGAACTGCGGATATCCGATCTGGGACTGGTGGATGTCCGAACATTCGAAAAAATTGACCTTCTGGAACCCCTCGCATGACAAAAATAACAACTCCCGACCCACGGGACCCCGAGATTTTCACCGATGCCGCCGCAGCCGTTGCCCGGCTGGAAGAGCTGTATAACGAGGCCACCGCCTTTCTGTGCGAAAGCTTTGCCGAGGCGATGGAAAGCGGCGCGCCCAAGGTCCGGTACAGAGCCTATTACCCGGAAATCCGTATCCGTACGGCGTCTTACGCGCATGTGGACAGCCGCCTGAGCTTTGGTCACGTGTCCGAGCCGGGGGTTCACGCCACTACCGTGACCCGGCCGGATCTGTTCCGGTCCTACCTCACGCAGCAGATCGCGCTGCTGATCAAGAACCACAACCAGCCGGTGACCATCGGCCCTTCGACCACACCGATGCCGGTGCATTTCGCCGTGGCCGGCAACCCCGATCTGGTGGTGCCGCATCAGGGTGCGGCCGGGTTCACCCTGCGCGACGTGTTCGACGTGCCCGACCTGACCACCACCAATGACGACATCGTCAACGGTGTGCACGAACCGCAGGATGGCGTCGGCCCGCTGGCCTTGTTCACCGCGCAGCGCATCGACTATTCGCTGGCCCGGCTAGCCCACTATACCGCCACCGATCCGGACCATTTCCAGAACCACGTTCTGTTCACCAACTACCAGTTCTATGTCTCGGAATTCGAGAACTACGCCCGCGCGCAACTGGCCGACCCGAACAGCGGCTATACCAGTTTCGTCTCGACCGGGAATGTCGAGATCACCGACCCCGACGCGCCGCTGGAACAGCCGCTGAAACTGCCGCAAATGCCGACCTATCACCTGAAACGCGCCGACGGGTCGGGGATCACGCTGGTCAATATCGGCGTCGGCCCATCCAACGCCAAAACCGCCACCGATCACATCGCGGTGCTGCGACCACACGCCTGGCTGATGGTCGGCCACTGTGCGGGGCTGCGCAACACGCAGGCTCTGGGGGATTTCGTGCTGGCCCATGCCTATCTGCGCGAAGACAAGGTGCTGGACGACGATCTGCCCGTCTGGGTCCCGATCCCGCCGCTGGCCGAAGTTCAGGTCGCGCTGGAACGCGCCGTGGCAGAAGTGACCGAGCTGGAAGGCTATGAGCTGAAGCGGATCATGCGCACCGGCACGGTGGCTTCGGTCGACAACCGAAACTGGGAACTGCGCGACCAATCCGGCCCGGTGCAACGGTTGAGCCAGTCGCGCGCGATCGCGCTGGACATGGAAAGCGCCACGATCGCCGCAAACGGCTATCGCTTCCGCGTTCCCTACGGCACTTTGCTGTGCGTATCCGACAAGCCCCTGCATGGAGAATTGAAGTTGCCCGGCATGGCGTCCGAGTTCTATACAACCCAGGTCAGCCGCCATCTGGCGATCGGAATCCGCGCGATGGAACACCTGCGAGGCATGCCGCTGGAACGTTTGCACAGCCGGAAATTGCGCTCGTTCGACGAAACGGCCTTCCTCTGACGCAAAAAAGCAACGAAATCCCCATATTTTTTGGGGTTTCGGTGCTACTATTCGTTGTGTTCGCCCACAATATCCCGTTACAGTTACGCGGTGAGGCCCAATAGATCGGGCACGTTAAGGAGACCAAGAAATGGCAAAGCCTATGACGAAGACTCAGCTGGTTGCTGCTCTCGCTGAGGAAATGGGAACCGACAAGAAATCCGCGAACGCGGCGCTGGAGGCGATCACTGGCCTGATCACCCGCGAAGTTTCGGCCGGAGGCGCTGTGACCCTGCCGGGCGTCGGCAAGATCTACTGCCGCGAGCGCCCCGAGCGTCAGGTGCGCAACCCGGCCACTGGTGAGACCTTCACCAAAGATGCCGACAAGGTTGTGAAGATGACCATCGCCAAGGCCCTGAAGGACAGCGTCAACAGCTGATCCGCGCCTTAGGCAAAACGATCAAGGGCCGCGATTTCGCGGCCCTTTTTCTTTGGTATTTGTTTACCGGGTCCGTTGGACCAGACCCGGTGTTCTCGTGGGTCGAGGTCAGTGAACAGTCTCGACCTTGTGGAAATCCAAGTCCCGATCTTCGGGCATCGAGTCGATGCTCATCACCTCTTTGCGCTTGGCGATCAGGATATAGACCACGCAGGCGAGGTAGAGGCCAACCACCACGGCGCCAATCCACTGAATCTGCAGCCACTGGCTCTGGAACAGAAGCGTCAGCACAAACAGAAGCACCACATTGCCGGCAACATAGGCCGTCTTGCCGAAGCGTTCGACCGTCATGTTCAGGTTGTCGGTATAGAGCCTGATCAGCGAGTCCAGTGAGTTGATCACGAATGTCACGCCGACGATCACCATCGCGATGTTGGTGATGCCTGCGGTGCTGATGCCGTTCAGGTGATAGTAGTAAAGCACGCTGAACCAGATCGCCAAGGGGATCGACGGAAAGATCAGCAGCGCCGCCAGCAATTGCCAGGTGGTCAGCCCTCCGACAAAGCGCGAGGTGAACTGACCGATCATGATCGACCAGGCAAACCACCAGAACAGGTAGAAGGCGTGATAGTCGGTCAGAGGCAGTACGAACTTGTGGATATTGGCGAAATACGCCCCGATATTGCTGCTGGTTTCCACGAAACCCGCAAGGCCCATACCGGCCGCGGCCCACATGCCAAGGATCAGTGCCAGGAACAGAAACGTCGAGCCGACAGAAAGAATCCGCACGTATTTCAGGTCAGTCGAGGAATAGGCCGCGGCCAGAATGACGACAAACACGATGATGTAAAACGTGGTCACTACGGACTCGCCATCACCAACTTCGGGCAGGTATCCGGGCAGGTAGATCAGGAACAGGCTGGCGGTGAAAGCGCAGGTCCCGATGATCACCACATTGTTGATCAGCTTGACCACCGGGATTTCAAAGAACTGCACTCGGGGTTCGATGACGCAGAAATAGAAGGCCGTCAGGAAATAGAAGGCCCAGATCAGAAAACCCCAGAACCCGAACTCAATCGCCAGCGGGTTTGCGAAGGCATAGGCTGGATCTTCGGCATAGCCGCCGAATTCGGTCAGCGGGAACATGATCAGCCCGACATCCAGGCCGGATGTGAACAGGATCGCGATGAAAGTGAACAGATGAACAGGTGTTACGCCCACGCACCGCAGGTTCCACCATTTCACGACGAAGAACGCTACCAGCCCAAGAGCAAGCAGGACCCCGAATGACAGGATGTATTCCAGTAGCACCGACAAACCTCCCTTTAGATGTCAGATCACCGAGCGGATATCTTTAATTGGCTAGTCAATCAATAAAACCGACATCTAGGGAAAACTTGCGTGCACCATGTGTCTTTTTTGACGCTCGGGCGCTTGTGGCCTGCGGGAAAATCGGAAACAGTCGCCGCACGTTCAAACAGGAGCGGTCATGGATCTGCGCGCCATCGCCATGGGGCTGGCCTTTGCCTTCATCTGGTCGTCGGCCTTCACGTCGGCGCGGATCATCGTCGCGGATGCCTCGCCGCTGTTTTCACTGGCGGTTCGCTTCCTGATTTCCGGCATCCTGGGTGTCGCAATCGCCCGGGCCATGGGCCAGAGCTGGCGCCTGACGCGGTCGCAATGGTACGCGACCATCCTGTTCGGAATCTGCCAGAATGCCCTGTATTTGGGTCTGAATTTCTATGCAATGCAAACGGTCGAGGCCTCGGTCGCGGCGATCATCGCCTCGACCATGCCGCTCTTGGTGGCGCTGGCCGGTTGGCTGCTGTTCGGGGAACGGTTACGCCCGCTGGGTGTTCTGGGTCTGCTGGCCGGGTTCGCCGGCGTGGCCTTGATCATGAGCAGCCGGATCAGCGCCGGGATCGACCTGTTTGGAGTTGCTCTCTGCGGGTTGGGCGCGCTGGCGCTGACCTTCGCCACGCTGGCCGTGCGCGGCGCGACCTCGGGCGGGAATTTCATGATGGTCGTCGGTTTGCAGATGTTCGTCGGGTCGGCGGTTCTGTTCATCGCCGCCCCGTTGTTCGAGACGATCTATGTCCGTCCAACCTGGCCGCTGGCGTTGGCCTTCACCTACACGACCCTGTTCCCCGGCCTGCTGGCCACTCTGATCTGGTTCCTGCTGCTCAACCGGATCGGGCCGATCCGCGCGGCGACCTTCCATTTCCTCAACCCGGTGTTTGGGGTCACGATCGCCGCGATTCTGCTGGGTGAGCGGTTGGGCGCAATGGATGCCGTCGGCGTTGCGGTCACCACGCTGGGCATTCTGGCCGTGCAGTTGTCACGCCAGCCGGTTCAGCGCAGCAGCGCCTCGACCTGACTGCGCAGCTTGCGAGAGTCCGGCCGGGTCGTCGACCCAAAGGTCGCCACGACCTCGCCATCGGGACTCAGCAGGATCTTGTTGAAATTCCAGCCCGGCACAAACCCGGTTTCAGCCGCGACCGCCTTGTAGAACGGGTGGGCCTGCGGGCCGGTCACGGGGGTGATGTCGGTCATGGGCAAGGTCAGGTCATAGTTCAGCTCACAGAACTCCTTGACCTCGCTGGCGGTTTCCAATTCCTGGTTGAAGGAGTCCGACGGGACCGCCAGAACCACCAAACCTTCGGGTCCATAGGTGTCCTGCAGCTTTTGCAGCCCGGAATACTGCCCGGTAAACCCACATTGCGAGGCCGTGTTGACCACCAGAACCGGCTGGCCACGCCAGTCCGACAGCGACAGCGTGCCGCCATCGATCGACGGGAACTCTCCGGACACGGGCGCGGCCTGCACCGTTCGACCGATCAACAACAAGGCAGACAACAGCAACATTCTGAACATGGCGTGACCTCCTCTTTGGTAATGATACGCTCGAAGCACGGCGGCAGATCACCCGCACGATCGCGCGAGCCGGGTGAAACAGGGCTTTGCTTTTGTCGCGGCGCACCCCAAATATCTCGGCAACGTATGCAATGCCGGAGGACCCATGCCCAAATATACCAAAGATCCATCGGTTGTCGCGGCTCTGTCGCCCGAGGAATTCCACGTCACCCAGCGCAACGGGACCGAACGCCCCGGCACCGGAAAGCACCTGAACAACAAGGAACCCGGCATTTACGTGGATATCGTATCGGGCGAGCCGCTGTTCGCCTCGACCCACAAATACGAATCGGGCTGCGGCTGGCCCAGTTTCACCAAACCCATCGTGCATGACCACGTCACCGAGCTTGAGGACCGCTCGCTGGGGATGATCCGGACCGAGGTCCGCTCGAAACACGGCGACAGTCACCTGGGCCATGTGTTTCCCGATGGTCCGCTGGATCAGGGTGGGCTACGCTATTGCATCAACTCCGCCGCGCTGCGGTTCATCCATCGTGACGACATGGAGGCCGAGGGCTATGGCGAATACCTCGATCAAGTGGAGGACCCGAAATGACCGAACAACGCGCCGTTCTGGCCGGAGGCTGCTTCTGGGGCATGCAGGACCTGATCCGCAAGCTGCCCGGCGTTCTGCGCACCCGCGTCGGATATACCGGCGGCGACGTGCCCAACGCGACCTATCGCAACCACGGCACCCATGCCGAAGGGATCGAGATCTGGTTCGACCCCGCAAAGATCACCTATCGCGATCTGCTCGAGTTCTTTTTCCAGATCCACGACCCGACCACCGTGAACCGTCAGGGCAATGACATCGGGATGAGCTATCGCTCGGCCATCTATTACTGCGACGAAACGCAGAAACAGATCGCGCTGGACACGATCGCCGATGTGGATGCCAGCGGGCTGTGGCCCGGCAAGGTCGTGACCGAGGTCGAACCCGTCGGCGATTTCTGGGAGGCCGAGTCCGAGCATCAGGACTACCTTCAGCGTATCCCCAACGGCTATACCTGCCACTTTCCGCGCCCGGACTGGGTTCTGCCCAAACGCAGCAGCGCTGCCGAATAAAGTTCAGCCGACGGCCACCCGCGGGCGGCCGCTGGCTTCGACGGTAAGCATCGCCTCGACGAAGACATCCTTGCCTTCGATCCGGGCGGTGCGGATGTCGCGGTTGACGATCACGCGGATATCCTCGGCCCCGGCCTCGCGCACGGCGCTTTCGGTCTCGCGCCGCAGTTCGGCCTCCAGCAGGGCCAGCGCGGGTTCGGGTGTGGGGAAATCCTGCGGACCTTCATTCAGATGCACGCGGTACCGGCCTTCGGACGGAGCGGTCACCGTGCCCGCCCGCCGCATGGTCAACCGCCCCACGACGGCCCCGATCGCGTTGGCCACCCCGGCATGGTCGGGCAGCACCATCGCACAGCGCAGACGCTCACCGACCGCCGGGTAATAGCTCGGCGCCGAGGCACCCAGCCCGACCACATCCACGTTCAGCGTCGTATCCAACGCCAGCAGACCGCGATGCCCGCGCAAGCCCCGCCGGGTCAGCACATGGCGCGCCAGATCCTCGGGCGGCAGGCCGAACGCGTCGGCCTCTTCCGCAAAAGCAGTCTCTAACAAGGTCAAAACGGTCTGTTCGGTCAACTGATCCACGATCATACCGGCCAGTTCGTCGGCCGAGCCCGCCAGCCGGTCGCCCGACCCCACACGTCGGCGCGCAATCAGCTCCAGCGCCTTGCGCGCGGCACCCTTATCCCAATCGGACAGGCGCCCCAGAACGTGGCTGGCATCAGACGGCGTCACCCCCGAGACCTGAACGATCCCGCGATCCACCAACCGGGTCAGAGCGCCGTTTTCCATCCGCGTGCGCAGCAGGGCGCTCAGGGGCAGAACCCTGTCCCCCAGCCGCTCCAGCAGCCCCGCCTCGCGCGGTCCCAGACCCTCGGCGTGGATGCCGGGCACGCGGCGGGCGAAACGGGTGTCGTGCTCGCCCACCGTGGTCGCGCGCAACTGCTCGTCCAGCGCGGCATGGACCACTTCGGGCGCCTCAGACGCGATCAGCGACACCGGCAGCACCCGGCGCGGACCCAGGAAAACGCCGCCGCGCAGGCCTTCGGTCACCACATGCACCTGGCTGTCACCGCCCAGACCATGCGTGCGCATCGCCACCGCCTCGACCATGGTGCGGAACCCGCCGACCCGTGCGCCCGCCGGGTCGATCGCCGGCTTTCCGTCGCGGATCAGAGCCACATCGGTCGTCGTCCCTCCGATATCCGACACCAGTGCGTCCTGAACTCCGGTCAGCCAGCGCGCCCCCACGATCGAGGCCGCCGGACCGCTGAGAATCGTTTCGATCGGCCGCTCCCGCGCCTGCTCGGCGCTCATCAAGGCGCCATCCCCGCGCACCACCATCATCGGCGCGTCGATGCCCAGCTCGAGCAGAACATCCTGCGCCCGGCCGATCAGACGGTCGATCATTCCGATCAGACGTGCATTCAGCACCGCCGTCACCGCACGTTTCGGCCCATTCAGCTTGGCCGACAACTGATGCGAGCAGGTCACCGGCGCGCCGGTCTTTGCGGCGATGATCCGCGCGACCTCAAGCTCATGCACGGGGTTGCGCGTGGCGAACTGGGCCGCAACCGCAAACCCGGAAATCCCGGACTGCTGGTCCAGAAATTCGCGCAACGCCCCTGTATCCAAAGGCGCGGCCTCGGCCCCGGCATGGCTGTGCCCGCCCGCGATCACCAGCGCCGGGTCACCCTTCAGCGCATCGCGCAGCCCATGCCTGTCCAGATCGCCGTCCCGAAATCCGACATAGATCAGCGCGACGCGCCCGCCCTGCCCCTCGACCAGCGCGTTCGTGGCCAGCGTCGTCGACAGCGACGCCATCGAGATCTGAACGGGCGCGACCTGCGCCTGGTCCAGCACCGCCCGGATCGCCCGCCCGACGCCGATCGCCAGATCCTCGCGTGTGGTCAGTGACTTGGCCGAGGCGATCACCTCTTCCTCGTCCCGGATCAGCACCGCATCGGTGTAGGTTCCACCGGTATCCACGCCCAAAGCCAACGCCATCGGGATCTCCATCCTGTTCGCAGTCACGGGTGTAGCGGTTTGAACCGACGCGTCCAGCCTGTTTGCGGCATTCACGACAGTTGTTCGACCGCCCAGCGCGCCGCGTCCGCGACCGTGGGGTCGGGATCCTCGGTCAGCGCCTGCGCGACCGGGATCAACGCCGACGACCCGGAATTGCCGATGGCATACAGAACGTTGCGCACGAACCGGTCCCGCCCGATCCGCTTGATCGGTGAGCCCGAGAATCTGGCCCGGAACGCCGCATCGTCCAACCCGGCCAGTTCCGCCAGCGGCGGCGCCATCAGGTCTTGGCGCGCGGCATAGCGGATGTCGCTGGCCGCCACCGCGAACTTGTTCCACGGGCAGGCGGCAAGGCAATCATCACAACCGTAGATGCGGTTGCCCAGCTTGCCGCGCAACTCCTGATCCACCGGCCCCTTGTGCTCGATGGTCAGATAAGAAATGCAACGCCGTGCATCCAGCTGATAGGGCGCCGGGAAGGCATCCGTGGGGCAGGCATCCAGACAGGCCCGACACGACCCGCAATGATCCACTTCCGGCGGATCCGTCGGCAAGTCCAGGGTGGTGAAAACAGACCCTAAAAAGGCCCAATTGCCCCATTCCCGGCTGACCAGATTGGTGTGTTTGCCCTGCCAGCCCAACCCGGCCGCATGGCCCAAAGCCTTCTCGGGCACCGGCGCGGTATCGACGAACACCTTCACCTCGCCCCCGGCCTCGGCGATCAGCCACCGGGCCAGCCGCTTCAGCCGCTTCTTGACCAGATCGTGGTAATCCCTGTTCTGCGCATAGACCGAGATCGCCCCGCGATCGGGTCGCCCCAGAACCTCGGTCGGATCATGATCCGGCGTGTAACTCTCGGCCAGCATGATGACCGAGCGCGCCTCGGGCCACAGCTGCGCCGGATCGCCCCGCCAATGGGCCCGCTCGGCCATCCAACCCATCTGCCCGTGATAATCCGCCGCCAGAAAGGCGGCCAACCGCGCAGGCACCTCGGGCACGTCCCAGGGTCGGCAGATCCGGCACGACACGAACCCCTCGGCCCGGGCCTGCGCCACCAACCTGTCCTTCAATGCCGTCGCGCTGTTCATCTGGCCCAAAATATCCTCTGGGGTGAATTGGCCCAACGGGCCAAGAGGGGGCAGACAGCCCCCTGCCCCAACCTATCAGAAATCCAGGTCGGCGTAATGGGCGGGCGGGCGGAAGCCCGGCACCTGATCCGCCAGGATCGACCGGAAGGCCGGGCGCGACTTGATCTTGGCGTACCAGTCCTTGACCACCTGGCTGCGATTCCAGTCCACGTCCGAAATATAGTCCAGCGCCGACAGATGCGCGGCAGCCGCGAAATCGGCCAATGTCATCTGATCTCCGGCCAGCCAGCGCCGCTGATCCAGCAGCCAGGCCATGTAATCCAGGTGGAATTTGATCGCCCGCGCGCCTTCCTTGACGTTCTTGCTGTCGGGATAGCCCTGACCGGTCACTTTCTTGTTCACTCGCTCGTACAGCAGCTTGGATGTCACCTCGTGGTGGAATTTGTCATCAAACCAACTGACCAGTCGGCGCACCTCAAACCGGGCTTCCGGAGTTTTCGGCATCAATGCGGGTTCCGGCCGCGTCTCTTCGATGTATTCGCAGATCGCTGCGCTTTCTGACATCACCCGGCCATCCAGCCGCAGAACCGGGACCTTGGCCGCAGGGTTTCTGCGCAAGAAGTCCGGGGATTTTTCCCAGTACTTTTCCTCGACCAATTCGACTTCGATCTTCTTTTCCGCCAGTGACAGGCGGACTTTTCGACAAAAGGGGGACAGGGGAACGTGAAACAAACGCGCCATGTGGATCCATTCGAACCAATTGAGTACCGCTCAGCAATAGCCGCTGACGGGCAGAAGTTTCAATCCTCGAAGCAATCTGCGCGACCATCTGCGCGGATGGTGGCCGCTCCATCGCGGATCGCGGCGGCTCGTCTGCGGGTGTAAACCGACGGGTCCGTGACCGAACGGTTGCGCGGTGACGGAAGGATTGCCGCCAGACGCGCCGCCTGCACCGGGCTGAGTTGGGCGGAACTGACACCAAAATTCTTCCGGGCGGCCGCCTCGATCCCGAACAGGCCCTCACCGGTCTCAGCCACGTTCAGATACACCTCGAGTATGCGCTTCTTGCTCCAGAAGATTTCGACGACCGGGGTCATGGAGGTCTCAAGCGCCTTGCGCACCCAACTGCGCCCCTGCCACAGAAAGACATTCTTGACCACCTGCTGAGAAATGGTCGACGCCCCGCGGTTGCCACCATCTTCAAGCGCATCGCGGATCGCGTTCACGTCAAAACCCCAATGCAGGCAGAAATTCGCATCCTCGGCCGCAACGACCGACCGGGCCATGTGCGGAGACATATCCTCGATCGCGACCCATTCCCGGTCCACCTTGCCCAGGCGGCGCCACTCGGACCAGATCGTATGGGTGATCGGCGGGTTGACCACGGTGTAAAGCAATACAAGCGCCACGAACGCCGCGGCCAGGGCACCGATGACACGCAGTACCCACCGCCGAATCCGAACGATGAGCGTTTCCGTTTTCCGAGACCGGGTTGCCTTTTTGGACTTACCGCGGGATTTGCGCGCTGCTTTCTTCGCCATGTTCCTGCTATACGCCGCAGCACCGGTATTTGGAACGGAATTATGACGCGATCAGCCGCCCTTCGCGCGGGCGCACCACCGGACGAGCGGTTTTCGGACCACCATCTTCCACCACTCCCAATTGCGGGAACAGGCGCAACAGCTCGGCTTGGGTTTCCCGGTCAGACCGCGTAGCGGCGTGACCGGGATAGTAGCTTTCGCTTTTGGCGCCGTTGGCGATGACGATCTCGTGCTGGTCGAACAACAGGTGGAAATACTCGATCTCGCCGCCTTCGACCGGGGTCACCGTCGTGCCATTGACCAGGGAATGTGCGGCAATCAAAACCTCGGGGTGGCCGTAGAAATAAGCCGCGCGCCAATCGTCGATCAGCATCCGGTGCTGCGGCGAGAACAGAGTGTCACGGTCCAGTCCCAGAACCCCTGCGGCAAAGCGGATGGGTGCGGCGTTGCCCTCGGCCGCAACGGTGGTTCTGCCGACCCAGATCAGAGCCTGCGCGCCTTTGTCGACCGTCGTGACCAGGTCACCGGGCTGCAGATCCTCGACGCGGCGCAACCCATCCGGAGTCTTTATCATCGTTCCGGCGGTAAAACACGGCGGCCCAAGCTCACCCGGAACCACAAGGGGACCCTCGGTATTGACGAAAGTCGTCGAGACAAGCGTCCCCTCTTGCAGCACCTGACCGTCCGTCGGGGTGAATACCCTACTGCCATCAGCCAGATAGAATGTGATTCCCGTGTAGGTGACGTTGCCCACACCGGACACGTTGATCGTCACCGTATCGCCCGGCCAGGATCGGGTAACATCGATGCCGTTGACAGAGTCATTGTCGGAACTGTCGATATCGCCATCGTCGTTCTGGTCGACCAGATTGTACTTCTCAACCGTCAGAAGGGTCCCCGTTGCCGGCGGGCTGGCCGGATCCATGGCAAAGAACTGGTCAAGATAGGTCGTGGGCATGCGACGACTCCCAGGCGTAATTGGTGGCAAGCGGAAGCATTGGCGAAATTTCCAAACTTTCCGTGTACAGGCCTAGCGACACACAATGTTTTTTCAAGAAATCCGGAAACGGGGGGACACAAAACGAAAACCCCGCGTGTCTTTTCAAACACGCGGGGCAGGTTTCACAGGCAGTCTTACTCGGCCGGAACCGCCGCTGCCTCGTGGCTCAGCGGGTGGCTGAGCTTGTTCAGCATTTCCTTCGGACAGACCTGCAGGAAGTTCGACAGCTCGACATCCCAGTGCTGCAGGATGTCGGCGGCCTTGCGGCTGCCGGTTTCCGCTGCGTGACGTTCTATCAGCGATTTCAGCTGGGTCTCCCAATGCTCGACCGTTACGGGGCAGGTCACCAGGGTTTCCATGTTCATCAGCAGCTGCGCCTTGCCTTCGGGGTCGTACAGATAGGCCATGCCGCCCGTCATCCCCGCGCCAAAGTTCGCGCCGATGTCACCCAGGATCACCGCAACGCCGCCGGTCATGTACTCACACCCGTTCGAGCCGCAGCCCTCGACCACCACGGTGGCACCCGAGTTGCGCACGGCGAACCGCTCACCCGCACGGCCGGCCGCGAACAGGTACCCGTCGGTCGCGCCGTACAGGACCGTGTTGCCGATGATTGTATTCCGGTCGGCCTGCAGCGGGCTGACCTGCGGCGGGCGTACGACGATGGTGCCGCCCGACAGGCCCTTGCCCACATAGTCGTTGGCGTCACCCGACACTTCCAGTTTGAGCCCCGGCGCGGCGAAGGCGCCCAGCGACTGACCGGCCGAGCCCTGCAGCTTGACATGCAGGTGGTCCGGCTGGAACGTGTTGCGCATTCCGAAATTCTGCACGATGTGGCTGGACACGCGGGTGCCCACTGTCCGGTGCGTGTTCTGCACGGCATAAGACAACTGCATCTTCTCGCCATCTTTCAGGAACCGCGCCGCGTCGCGCACGATTTCAGAGTCCAGCGTATCGGGCACCGCATTGCGCGGCTTGTCACGGTCATAGACGATGTTCTGTGCGCCATCGACGGTGATCAGCAGCGGATTCAGGTCCAGATCGTCCAGATGCGCCGACCCGCGGCTGACCTGCGCCAGCAGATCGGCCCGGCCGATGATCTCGTCCAGCGACCGCGCGCCGATGCTGGCCAGAATCTCGCGCACTTCCTGCGCATAGAAAGTGATCAGGTTCACCACCTTGTCGGCATTGCCGGTGAACTTCGCGCGCAGGCTCTCGTCCTGCGTACACACGCCCACCGGGCAGGTGTTCGATTGGCACTGGCGCACCATGATGCAGCCCATCGCAATCAGGGCGGCGGTGCCGATGCCGTATTCCTCGGCCCCCATCATCGCCGCCATGACGATATCGCGCCCGGTGCGCAAACCGCCATCGGTGCGCAGGGTCACCCGCTCGCGCAGGTTGTTCATCGCCAGAACCTGGTGCGCCTCGGTCAGGCCCATCTCCCACGGCAGGCCGGCATATTTGATGCTGGTCGCGGGCGATGCCCCGGTGCCGCCATTGTGGCCCGAGATCAGGATGATGTCGGCCTTGGCCTTGGCCACCCCGGCGGCGATCGTGCCCACGCCCGAGGACGCCACCAGCTTGACCGTCACCTTGGCGCGCGGGTTGATCTGCTTGAGGTCATAGATCAGCTGCGCCAGATCCTCGATCGAGTAGATGTCGTGGTGCGGCGGCGGCGAGATCAGCGTCACGCCCTTGGTCGAGTGACGCAGGCGCGCGATCAGATCGGTGACCTTCATGCCGGGCAGCTGGCCGCCCTCGCCGGGCTTGGCACCTTGGGCCACCTTGATTTCCAGCTCTTCGCACTGGTTGAGGTATTCGGCGGTCACACCGAACCGGCCCGAGGCCACCTGCTTGATCTTGGCCGAGGGGTTGTCGCCATTCGGCTCGGGCACGAAGTGTGCGGGATCTTCCCCACCTTCACCCGAGTCGGATTTCGCGCCGATCCGGTTCATCGCCACGTTCAGCGTCTTGTGCGCCTCGGGGCTGAGCGCGCCCAGCGACATGCCCGGCGTGACGAACCGCTTGCGGATCGAGGTGATCGACTCGACCTCCTCGATCGGGATCGGCTTGCCAAGCGGTTTGAAATCCATCAGGTCGCGCAGATGGATCGGCGGGTTGGCCTGCATCTTGGCCGAATACTGCTTCCACAGCTCGTAAGAGGCGCGGTTGCAGGCCATCTGCATCATGTGCATCGAGGTCGCTTCCCACGCATGGGTCTCACCCGATTTGCGGGCCTTGTAGAAGCCACCGATGGGCAGAACGTCCAGGCCACTCTCCCAGCCTTTGGCATGGATTCCTTCGGCTTTGGACTGAATGCCGGTGACGCCGATGCCCGAGATCCGGCTGGTCATGCCGGGGAAATATTCGGCCACCATGGCGCGGCTCAGGCCCACGGCCTCGAAATTCAGGCCGCCGCGATAGGACGAGATCACCGAAATGCCCATCTTGGCCATGATCTTCAGCAGGCCCTGGTCGATCGCCTCGCGGTAGCGCGCGACGTTTTCGGTCAGGCTGCCTTCGAGCAAGCCGCGTTCGATCCGGTCGGCCAGCGAATCCTCGGCCAGATAGGCGTTGACCACGGTCGCGCCACAGCCGATCAGCACCGCGAAATAATGCGGGTCGATGCATTCCGCCGAACGCACGTTGAGCGAGCAGAAGGTCCGCAGACCCTGACGGATCAGGTGCGAATGCACCGCGCTGGTGGCCAGGATCATCGGCATCGCCACTTTGCCGGGGCCGGAATACTGGTCGGTCAACACCAGGTGACCCGCGCCAGAACGCACGGCCTCCTCCGCCTCCGAGCGGATGCGCGCCAGCGCGGCGCTCAGCGCGCCGGTGCCGGGTTCGAAGGTACAGTCGATCTCGGCCAGCGGCGCATCGAAATTCGCCACCAGTTCTTCCCACTGGGCGTTGCCGACAAAGGGGCTTTCCAGCACAACGATCTCGGTCTGGCTGCTGTCCTCGTCAAGCACGTTCTTGAGGTTGCCGAACCGCGTCTTCAGCGACATCACGCGGTATTCGCGCAGGCTGTCGATGGGCGGGTTGGTCACCTGGCTGAAGTTCTGGCGGAAGAAATGGCTGAGCGGCCGGTACTGTTTGGACAGAACCGCCGAAGGCGTGTCGTCGCCCATCGAAGCGATCGCCTCTTTGCCGTCCTCGGCCATCGGTGCAAGGATCTGCTCCAGCTCTTCGACCGTGTAGCCCGCCGCGATCTGGCGCTTGCGCAGCTCTTCACCCGAGAACAGCGGCTTTTCAGTCACCTTGGCCAGCTTTTCGTCCAGATCGTTGATCTTGCTGACCCAGTCCCCGAACGGCAGCGTCGCGGCCAGCTTGTCCTTGATCTGCTTGTCGCGATACAGCTTGCCCTTCTTCATGTCGACGGCCAGCATCTGGCCGGGGCCCAGCGCGCCTTTCTCGACAACGCTGGCCTCGTCGATCGGAACCATGCCCGCCTCGGACCCGGCGATCACCAGTCCGTCGCCGGTGACCACATAGCGCATCGGACGCAGGCCGTTGCGGTCCAGCCCGGCGCAGACCCAGCGCCCATCCGTCATGGCCAGCGCGGCAGGGCCGTCCCACGGCTCCATCACCGAGTTGCAGTAGGAATACATGTCGCGCCAGGCTTGCGGCAGTTCCACCGCCTGTTTCGACCAGCTTTCCGGCACCAGCATCGTCTTGGCCATCGGGGCCGAGCGGCCCGCGCGCACCAGAACCTCGAACACCGAATCCAGCGCCGCCGAATCCGACGATCCGCCCGCAATGATCGGCTTGATGTCTTCGGCATAGTCGCCAAAGGTCGCCGAGGCCATGCGGATCTCGTGGCTTTTCATCCAGTTGATGTTGCCCTTCAGCGTGTTGATCTCGCCATTGTGGGCCAGCATGCGGAACGGCTGCGCCAGCCACCATTGCGGGAAGGTGTTGGTGGAATAGCGCTGGTGATAGATCGCAAAGGCGGATTCGAAACGCTCGTCCATCAGGTCGGGGTAGAACACAGCGACCTGCTCGGCCAGCATCATGCCCTTGTAGATGATCGACCGGCAGCTGAGCGAGGCCAGGTACAGGCCCGAAATCCCCGCGGCGGCGGCGGCTTTCTCGATCCGGCGGCGGATGACGTACAGCTCGCGCTCGAACGTGTCCTCGTCGACGCCCTTGGAATTCGAGATCAGGATCTGCTCGATCTCGGGCCGGGTCGCGTTGGCCTTTTCACCCAAGCAGGTGACATCCACCGGCACGTGTCGCCAGCCATAGATGTAGTAACCCATCCGCAGAACTTCGGTTTCCACGATGGTCCGGCAGCGCTCTTGCGCGCCGAAATCGGTGCGCGGCAGGAACACCTGCCCCACGGCGATCAGCTCGTCCATCTTGGGCTCGTGCCCGGTGCGGCGGATCTGGTCATAGAAAAAGGGGGCCGGGATCTGCACATGGATGCCCGCGCCGTCGCCGGTCTTGCCGTCGGCATCCACCGCGCCGCGGTGCCAGATCGCCTTGAGCGCATTGATCCCGGCCTCGACCACCTTGCGGCTTTTCTTGCCGTCAACCGAAACCACCAGGCCGACCCCGCACGAGGAATGCTCTTCCTGCTCGGAATACAGGCCATTTTCGGCCATCCACTTGCGCTTGGCTTCCTCGGCCCGGACCCAATCGGCATCATATTTCGTCATTGGCTGTCTCCTTCTTCCGACGGGGCGTACATGGCCATGACCTCGGCTTCGGTCATCTGACGGCGTTCACCTGCGAACGCGTAACCCTCGGGCTTCTTGTCGATGTAAAGTTCAAGTTTCAGCGTGTTGCCGGCCGCGTTGTCGAACAGGCCGGCCGCGATCTGTGTCTGGCCGTGCATCTCGCCCGGCAGGGTGATCCGGTACCACAGGGCCGAGCCGCATTCTTCGCAGAAGGCGCGTTCGGCCCAGTCGGACGAGGTGAAGGTCTTGACTGGCCCCAGCGCCGCATAGCCCGGCTGGGCCGGAAAGGTGACCAGAGCGCTGCTGGTCCAGCGGCGGCACATGTCGCAATGGCAGGCGCCCAGCGCGTCGCGGGCGGGGGTCGCGGTCACAGTGACCGCGCCGCACATGCATTGGCCTTGCAATTCGGGCATCCTATCCCTCCTGTCGCTGGGCTGCGGGGTCACTCGGCCGCAAGCGCGGCCTTGCCGTTGAACCGGTCAATGATGGCCTGGGCGCAGTCACGGCCGTCGCGGATCGCCCAGACCACCAGCGAGGCACCGCGCACGATGTCACCGATGGCATAGACGCCGTCCATCTCGGTCTCGCCGGTTTCGAACGCGGCCTTGATGGTGCCCCAGCGGGTCACGGGCAGGTCGGGCTGGCCAAACAGGGTGGGCAGGTCCTCGGGCTCGAAGCCCAGCGCCTTGATGACCAGATCGGCCTCTTCGACGTAATCTGCGCCTTCAATCACTTCGGGGGCCTGGCGGCCGGTGGCATCGGGCTGGCCCAGGCGCATCTTCTGCACCATCACGCCGGTGACCCGCTCATCGCCGACAAACCCCTCGGGCGCGCTGAGCCATTCAAAGATCACGCCCTCTTCCTCGGCGTTCTGTGTTTCGCGCTGCGAGCCAGGCATGTTCGCCCGGTCGCGGCGATACAGGCATTTGACCGAGGTCGCGCCCTGGCGGATCGAGGTGCGGACGCAATCCATCGCCGTATCACCGCCACCGATCACGACCACCTTCTTGCCCTTGGCGTTCAGGCGGCCATCGTCAAACTCGGGAACCGCGTCACCAAAGCTTTTGCGGTTCGAGGCAGTCAGGAAATCGATCGCCTTTTCGATACCGGGCAGGCCACTGCCGGGCATGGACAGATCCCGCGACTTGTAGACGCCCGTCGCAATGATCACGGCGTCATGTTTGGCGCGGATATCGGCGAACTTGGCAGCGTCGACGTCACAGTTCAGTTCAAAAGTGACGCCGCCCTCGGCCAGCAGGTCGTTGCGGCGTTGAACCACGTCCTTTTCCAGCTTGAAGCCCGGAATGCCGTACATCAGCAGGCCGCCCGCGCGGTCATAGCGGTCATAGACCGTGACCTGGATCCCGGCCCGGCGCAGCATGTCCGCCGCCGCCAGACCACCGGGTCCGCCCCCGATGATGCCGACGCTTTCGGGGCGTTCGGCGGTTGGAGCGACAGGTTTGACCCAGCCTTCCTCCCACGCGGTGTCGGTGATGTATTTCTCGACCGCACCGATGGTGACAGTGCCATGGCCCGATTGCTCGATCACGCAGTTGCCTTCGCACAGTCGGTCCTGCGGGCATATACGTCCGCAGATCTCGGGGAAGGTATTGGTGGCCTGGCTGGTCTGATAGGCTTCTTCAAGCCGTCCGGTGGCGGTCAGGCGCAGCCAGTCCGGGATGTTGTTGTGCAGCGGGCAGTGCGACTGACAATACGGCACACCGCATTGGCTGCAACGGCTGGCCTGCTCGGCGGCTTTTTCCGCGGCGTATTCGGCATAGATTTCATGAAAGTCCGCTCTGCGATCGGTTGCGGCGCGCTTTTCAGGCATGTCACGATCGATCTGCACAAATTTCAGCATCGGTTGCTTGGCCACGGTCAGACTCCATGAATTGGCTTGGTCGGATTTCTTTATGCGAAGCCAATTCGGATGAAAAGTCAATTATGCTGACCTAAATTGGAAAAAATCGGAAAGATCGATCTCTTTGGGCGACTTTCTGTTCATTTTTAGGACCACTTCGGACCTAAATCCTGACTTTCCTTTTGCTGATCGCGCTTATACGCCTTGAATGCAAAGAACACGGGCGCAAACACGGGCGGGCAGATGAGTTTTTTTCAGCTGATTCTGGTGGCGATCATCCAGGGGATCACCGAGTTTCTGCCGATTTCGTCATCAGGCCACCTGATCCTGCTGCCAAGCCTCACCGGAATGGAAGACCAGGGCCTGGCCATCGACGTCGCGGTGCATGTGGGCACATTGGGCGCGGTGGTTCTGTATTTCTGGAGCGACGTGAAACTGGCCCTTGCGGGCCTGCCACGTGCTTTGCGCGGGCGCATCGACACCCCACAGTCCCGACTGGCCCTGGCGTTGATCGTAGCCACCATCCCGACCGTCATCGTTGGTGCCATCCTGCACCTGACCGGCCTCAGCAGTGCGATGCGGTCCGTGGCGGTGATCGGGTGGACGATGCTGGGCTTCGGATTGCTGCTGTATTGGATGGACCAGAAAGGCCCCCAGACCAAAGAGGCCGCGGACTGGGGGCTGCGCGACGCGGCTATTTTGGGTCTGTGGCAGGTCCTGGCGCTGATTCCCGGCACCTCTCGGTCGGGGATCTGCATCACCGGCGCGCGGCACTTGGGATATACCCGCGAGGACGGCGCGCGCATCGCGATGCTGATGTCGATCCCCACAATCATCGCCTCGGGTGCGTTGCTGTCGCTGGACGTGATCGGGCAGGCCAACGCTCAGCTGGCCAAGGACAGCGCCATTGCAGCCGTATTCGCCTTTGTTTCGGCCCTGTTGGCGCTGAGCCTGATGATGCGTCTGCTACGCAGCGTCAGCTTCACGCCATATGTGATCTATCGCGTGATTCTGGGTACGATCCTGCTGATTGTCGCTTACAGCTGATCAGATGCGCAGGTTCCGGGCCGAGTTCTGGATGTCATCGTACTGACCCGACGGGCGGAATTTCCACAGGTATTCCGGCAGAACCGATTCCAGCGAAGCAGGCTCGATCCCCAGATCGGCGAAACCTTTCGCTCCTTCGGACACCACATTGTCTCGGCGCAGGTTCTTCAACTGGTCGCGGGTCAGGATGTTGTTCGGAAACAGCTGGAAGCTGACGAATTTCAGCATGTCCAGAACCCCGGCCATGATCCGCCCACCCCAGAACGGCAGACCGATGATGATGCGGCGGCGGTGGATCACCTCGAGCATCTGCTGCATCAGTTCGCGGAAGGTCTTGGCCTCGGGTCCACCCAATTCGTAGACACCCGGTGCGGCCTGACCCAACACGCCCTTGACCACGGCCTGCGCCACATCATCGACAAACACCGGCTGGAACGGGGTGTCGGCGCCAAAGATCGGAAGAAAGGGCGAGATACGGGTCATGCCGGCGAAACGGTTGAAGAACTGATCTTCGGTCCCGAAGATCACCGAGGGCCTCAGGATCACGGCATCGGGCATATGGGTCAGCACAGCAGCTTCGCCCGCAGCCTTGGTGCGTGCGTATTCGCTGTCGGAATTCGCGTCAGCACCGATGGCCGAAATATGGACCATACGGGAAATGCCTTGCTCGGCCGCCAGACGGGCGATGCGGCCCGCGCCTTCGTCTTGCACGGCGCCAAATCCATTCTTGCCCAGTTCGTTCAGAACGCCCACGCAGTTGACGACCGCATCGGCACCATGCATCGCACTGGCCACCGAGGCATCGTCGCGGATATTGCACAGAATCGGCTCGACCTGGCCGACGACGCCATAGGTCTTGACGAAGATCGCCTCGTTCGGACGGCGGACCGCCACCCGTACACGCCACCCTTCGTTGGCCATGCGTCGCGCGATATAGCGGCCGACGAATCCCGATCCACCGTAAATCGTGACCAGTTTGGACATGGTTGGGCTCCTGCTGTGTAGGTCTTGTTCCGATCTACCGCTCCAAAGCCCGGCAAACAAGGCGCAATAACGCCGCGCATCAGGCAAAAAACATTGCCGGAACCGGCGGGATCGCGCCGCGGGAAGGTGGCCGAAAAAAAACTTTCGAAATTCCGTTCGAATCCTGTTGACGCCCTCGGCGAGTAGGCTTAAACGCCCCTCCACGACACCTGCCCAGGTGGCGGAATTGGTAGACGCGCTAGCTTCAGGTGCTAGTGTCCGTATGGACGTGGAGGTTCGAGTCCTCTCCTGGGCACCATATCCCCGAACAGATATGACGACCGCGCAAACCACCCTCGAACGGGTGGTCGGCTCTCATTCCGTCTTCTGCAATTCCTCCATCTCGCGGCGACGGATCTTTGCCTGAGACCGCACCCGCTTGATGAATTGCTGGGGAAGGTCCGGTCCGCGCAGCGCCGCGTAGGCCTCGCTGGTCGGGTCGCCGATCAGGTCGGCGTATTTGACCCATGTGCAGAAGGCGAAGACATCGCGCAGGCTCACATGCCCACGGGTGTTGCTGTCCCGGGTCTGTGCCGGAAGCTTGATCGACCTGAAATAGGCCTTTTCGATAGCGGGCCATTGCGGATCGGGAACGAACTCGGGCGCGTCATCGGTTTCCGGAAATTTGAATGCTGGATACTTCTGCCCGTATTCCGAACATCCGTGCGAGATCTTGCTGCTGATTCCTTCAATCCCATGCTTGGCCTGAAGATCGCGGAACGCCTGCAGGCAGGCGCGCACGTCATCAACGGTGTCGCAATAGATATAGGCCTTGTACGGAAATTTGATCCCGTCGCGCAGCTCGATCATGCATTTGCGGGCGTTGTCATTGGGTAGATCCAGCTTAAGCAGCAGGGCATAGGTCTGGAACATTGCACGCAGGTCATGCGGCAAAATCTGCACCTTGTAGCAGTCATTGCACAGCGCCGGGATGGCGCCGGTCTCTTTGAAGAAGTCCAGAAAAACTCCGCAATAGGCGTTCTGCCCGCGTACCTTGATAACGCGCCCGGAAAAGACCTGCCCGATCGGCACCGCTTGCGAAACGCCGCGGCTTCGCAATGCAGCCAACCATGCGCGGTACTGTTTGACCATGTGCTCGGGCTCAAATAGATCCGCCTGCCAATCGGCGCCCAGCGAGGTAACGATGTCCGCTTGTGCGGCAGAAAATCGCCCGGCCGAACCCGGAGCCTTGGGCGCATGTTCCAGCCGTGTGACCAGCTGACGAATCGAATTGAGATCACCTGGCTTCATCACCAGCCAATTCTCAAGTTCGGCAATTTTCGAGGTGGGGGGCACCATTGTCTCCTGCTGCATCAGCACCAAACACTATGCAGGTGCATACCCCCCTCACGCAATTCGTCAACCGGAACGGCGCCGGGCGCCTGCGTCAGGCAGCGGTTTGCGCGGCAACGACTTCGCCGAACCGGGTGAAGAACTTGCCCGAGAGCTTCTTGGCCGTTCCGGCAATCAGACGACTGCCCAACTGGGCGATCTTGCCCCCGACATCGACCTTGGCGGTATAGGTCAGAACGGTCTCATCACCATCTTCGGTCAGCGTGACGTCCGCACCACCCTTGGCAAAACCTGCGGCTCCGCCCTTGCCCTCGCCCACCAGCGAAAACCCGTCGGGGGCGTTGGTCTGGTCCAGCGTCACCTCGCCAGCGAAACGCGCCTTCACCGGACCGATTTTCAGAACCACCTTGGCCTCAAGCTCGTTGGGGGCGGTCTGGGTCAGCTCTTCGCAGCCGGGGATGCATTCCCGCAGAACCTCGGGATCGTTCAGCGCGCGATAGACCGCGTCCCGGGGGGCCGCGATGCGAATTTCGTCAGTCAGTTCCATTGGGTATTCCTCTGCTCAGCAACATCTGGGAAAGACGCGTAGCGCCTGTTCCGCGGCATCCTCGGGGGTTTGAGCGGGCCGGGGCGGCCATAGCCGCGCCACCCAGCTACGCAAGTTTTTCATCATGAGTTGTCTCCTCGGCGGTGTTCGCATTTCGCCAGCGCACGATCTCGGCCAGAATCGACAAGGCGATTTCGTGCGGATCAATGGCCCCGATATCCAGCCCCGCGGGCGACTTCAGGCGCGCAACTTTTTCGGCGTCCATGCCCTGCGATACCAACCTGTCCGTCAGAACCTTCGCCTTGCGCTGGCTGGCCACCATCGACACCCGCCTTGCCGGCGTACCCAGCGCCGAGGCCAACGCTGCCCTGTCGTTCTGGCCTTGCGAGGCGACGACCACAAAATCGCGGGGCTCAACCCCCAACGCATCCACGTCGTCTGGGTCGAAACACGATTGCGCCGCTTCGTCGCTGGTCTCGAACGACACGAACACGCGCAACCCGGCCAATGCCGCATGAGCCGCCAACGCATGGGCAATCGGGGTATCGCCAAAAATCACCAGGCGGGGTGCGTGTTGATAGGGTTCGACCAGCAGATCGACCGTACCGCCGGATGGGCAGCCACTCTTGAAGGTCTGAACGCCATCCGGATCGGTCATTGCCACCACCTTGTCCGAGGGTTTCACGCGGATCATCCGCGACGCACCGCTGGCCAGCGCTTCCTGTGCCGAGGCGCGCACCGCACGCTGGACACAGGCTCCGCCCAAATGGCCGAGGATCCGCCCGTCCCGGGTGATCGCCGCCTTGGCGCCCGCCTTGGCCGAGGTCGCATCTGCCGTCCGCACCACCGTTGCGACGCAGAACGCCTCGCCGCTGCTGCGCAACTGGTCAATCGTGTCGAAAATGTCGAAACCAGGCATGATCGGTTCCTCTCACAACTTTTGAAACTCGGGCTCCAACGCGGCCAGCGCGTCGAGCGTGTTTGCCGGAAGGTGCGCATCAAGATGGGGCAAGGCGGCCTGCATGGCGGCGGCAACGGGCTGATAATTCTCCCAACCTTTCAGGGGGTTCAGCCAGACGATCCGGCGCGCCTTGCGCCGGATCCTCGCCAAAGCCGCGCCCAGCGCCTGCGGGTCAGAACTGCAATAGCCATCCGAAAGGATCAGCACGATGGTGCGCCCATTCAGCGCCCGTGCACCATATCCGTCCAGAAACCTTTCGAGACTGCCGGAGATGTCCGTGCCGCCGCCAAAACCTTCGGCCATCAGCGACAACCGCCCAGCGGCGCGCAAGGTGTCGTGGTCCCGCAATGCATCGGTGACCCGCATCAACCGCGTGTGAAACAGATAGGCATCCGCATCCGTTCCGCTGGCCACAAGGCCCTTGAGAAAGGCCAGAAATATACGCGAATAGACGGTCATGGACCCGCTGACATCGCACAGCGCGACGATCCGCATCGGGCGTGGCGGTCGGGCACGGCGAAACAGCTCCAAAGGCTCGCCTCCGCGCGCAAGGCTCGCCCGCTGGATGCGACGCATGTCCAGCGCCGGACCCCGCCGCGCCTGTTTGCGCCTGCGCGAACGTCGATCCCGGATCGCCCGCGCCAGGGCGAGGGCCGCGGCTTCGGCCCGGCGCAGGGATTGCTCATCCATCAACTCGCGCAGATCCCGGCGTGACAGGTTGTCGGTCCGTGTTGCGATCAGCTTCCCGTCCGTTCCTTCGGCCTGTCCATCCCCGGAATCCGGGGTGCTGGCATCCTGCGCGTCGGGGGAATCGTCAGCGGAATCTCCGCGATCTTCGGTCTGCCAGATCATCGGCTTGGCCGACTGGACCCTGACATGGGTGTTCTGTGCGACACCGCTCCGCTGCTTGCCCGCGTTGAACCAATAGGCATCGAACAAATCGTCAAAGCGCCGCCAATCCTCGGCATCCCCGGACATCAGGGCACACAAGGCATCCCGCGCCTGTCCGACATCGGTGGCCTCGACCGAGGCCAGTGCGGCCAGCGCATCTCCGGTCTCACGCGGTCCGACCCGCAAACCGTTCCCGCGCAGATGCGCCAAGAATCCCGCCATACGGTCGGCCAATCCGTGCGCTCGCGATGGAAACCGTGTTACCTGCATCACGCGACCTTTCCGATCAGGCGATCCATCACCTCGGGTGGAACGGCATCATAGTCCGCAGCGGTCTTCAGCAGACAGACCAGTGTGGCCTGTACGGCCTCGGGCGTTTGGGACAGATCATTCACGCCAAGACCCGACAGGGCCGCGGCCCAGTCGAGCATTTCGGCAATGCCGGGTGTCTTTTCCAGATCTTCCTTGCGCAGGTTCTGAACCACTCCGATGATCTGCCGCGCCAGCAGCCCTTCGACTTCGGGCATCCGGGCCCGCAGTATGGCCATTTCGGTCTCGCCGGACGGATAGTTCAAAAAGCTGTAAAGACACCGCCGCCGCAGCGCATCCGAAAGATCGCGCGTCCCGTTTGCGGTCAGAATGACGATGGGTCGCGTTTTGGCGGAAATCGTCCCCAGTTCCGGGATCGTGATCTGAAAGTCCGACAGGATTTCAAGCAGGTAGGCCTCAAATTCTTCATCGGCCCGGTCGATCTCATCGATCAGCAGAACGGGCGGATCATCGGCGCTGATCGCCTCCAGCAACGGCCGCTTCAGCAGATAGTCGTCGGAAAACAGTTGGGCCTCGCTGGTTCCGCCGCGCGCCTCGGAGGCTCGGATGGCCAGCAGCTGCCGCTGGTAGTTCCACTCATAAATCGCGTGACTGGCGTCCAACCCTTCGTAACACTGCAAGCGGATCAAACGGGCGTCGCGCCACGCCGCCAGCGCCTTGGCCACTTCGGTCTTGCCGACACCGGCCGGACCCTCCAGCAGCAGCGGTCGTCCTAGGGTCTGGGCCAAATGCAACGCCATCGCCAACCGGTCGTCGGCAACATAGCCCTGCTGGGCCAAACCGTTCTGAACGTCACTCAGTGTCACACCAGGGTCCAATCTTCGTTTGACCAAAATATCCCGAGGGGGTTGGAGGGGGTCAGCGCCCCCTCCGTTCGGTCGGACCGGGCCTCGCCGGTCCGAAACCGACTACCCGTGCATCCCCAAACCGTTGGCGATCTTCCAGATCCGCCAATGGTCATGCGGCATGTGGCTCTGAACCAGGCCAAACGGTCGGAACGCATCATGCACCGCATTCGAGAACGCCGGCACGCCACCCACATTCGGGCTTTCGCCGACACCCTTCGCGCCGATCGGATGATGCGGCGAGGGGGTCACCGTGTGATCGGTCGTATAGTTGGGCGTTTCCCAGGCGGTTGGCAGGAAGAAGTCCATCAGCGTGCCGGTCTTGACGTTGCCCATCTCATCATAGGCAATCTCTTGACCCATCGCGATGGCCAGCGCCTCAGTCACACCGCCATGAACCTGACCTTCGATGATCATCGGGTTGATCCGGGTTCCGCAATCGTCCAGCGCATAGAACTGCCGGACTTCCCATTCGCCGGTATCGACATCGATCTCCATGACACAGATATAGGCGCCGAACGGATAGGTCATGTTGGGCGGGTCATAGTAGCTGACGGCTTCCAGACCCGGCTCCAACCCCGGGATGGCCTGGTTGTAGGCGGCAAAGGCGATCTCTTTCATCGTCTTGAACCGCTCGGGGGCGCCTTTGACCGCGAACCGGTCCACGTCCCATTCGACATCGTCGTCGTGAACCTCAAGCAGATAGGCCGCGATCATCTGCGCCTTGGCGCGGATCTTGCGTGCAGCCATGGCTGTTGCAGCCCCCGCAACCGGCGTGGACCGAGAGCCATAGGTGCCCAAGCCATAGGGCGCGGTGTCGGTGTCCCCTTCCTCCAGCGTGATGTCGTCGGCTGGAAGACCGATCTCACTGGCGATGATCTGGGCAAAGGTCGTGGCGTGACCCTGGCCCTGAGAGATCGTGCCCAACCGCGCGATGGCTGACCCGGTCGGGTGGATGCGGATTTCGCAACTGTCGAACATCCCCAAGCCTAGAATATCGCAGTTCTTCACAGGCCCTGCCCCGACGATTTCGGTGAAATGCGTCAGACCAATCCCCAGAAGCTTGCGCGTCTTGCCGGCTTTGAAATCCTCGATCCGCTGGGCCTGCTCGGCGCGCAAGCCGTCATAGTCGACCGCTTTAAGCGCCTTGTCCCAGGCGGTGTGGTAATCGCCCGAGTCATATTCCCATCCCAGCGCCGACTGATAGGGGAACTGATCGGCCTTGATGAAGTTGATCCGGCGCAGCTCGGCCGCGTCCATGTTCAACTTGATGGCCAGAACCTCGATCATCCGCTCGATGAAATAGGCGGCCTCGGTCACGCGGAAGGAACAGCGATAGGCCACACCCCCCGGCGCCTTGTTGGTATAGACGCCGTCCACGGCCAGATAGGCGGTCGGGATGTCGTAAGACCCGGTGCAGATGTTCATGAACCCGGCCGGGAACTTGGTCGGGTCAGCGCAGGCGTCGAACCCCCCGTGGTCCGCGGTTGTATGACACCACAGGCCCGTGATCTTGCCGTCTTTGGTGGCGGCGATCTTGCCCTGCATCCAGTAGTCGCGGGCAAAGGCGGTGGACATCAGGTTTTCCATCCGGTTCTCGACCCATTTCACCGGCTGACCGGTGACGATCGAGGCCACGACCGAGCAGACATAACCCGCATAAGCGCCCACCTTGTTGCCAAAGCCGCCACCGATATCGGGGCTGATCACCCGGATATTGTGCTCGGCCAGGCCCGAAATCAGGGACACGACGGTGCGGATCGCATGCGGCGCCTGGAAGGTGCCGTACAGCGTCAGCTTGCCGGTCACCTTGTCCATGCTGGCCACGCAGCCGCAGGTCTCAAGCGGACAGGGGTGGGTGCGGTGGTAGTAGACCATTTCCTCGGCCACCACATCGGCTTCGGCCAGAACGGCTTCGGTCGCGTCCTTGTCGCCCTGTTCCCAGGTGAAGATGTGGTTGTGATGCTTGCGCGGCCCGTGGGCGCCTTCTGTCTGACCCTCGAGATCCTCACGCAGCACCACGTCGGACTTCAGCGCCTCGAACGGGTCGGTCAGAACCGGCAGTTCCTCGTATTCGACTTCGACCAGTTCGACAGCATCCGCGGCGACATAGCGGTCTTCGGCAACCACATAGGCCACCTCCTGGCCCTGGAACAGAACCTTGCCATCGGCCAGCACCATCTGCTTGTCGCCGGCGAGCGTGGGCATCCAGTGCAGACCCAGCGGCGCCAAGTCCTCGGCCGTCAGAACGGCCACGACACCTGGCACGGCCAGAGCGGCCTCTTTGTTGACGCTGACAACCCGGGCATGGGCATAGGGTGAACGGACAAAGGCGCCGAACAGCATTCCGTCCAGCTTGATGTCATCGACGTAGTTGCCCTTGCCTTGGGTAAAGCGCACGTCCTCGACGCGTTTGCGCGAGCTGCCCATCCCCTTGAGGTTGGCGGCGCGTTCTTCGGGGGTCATGGTCTGGTCGTTCATTCCGCGGCCTCCTTCTGCGCGTTCAGCATGTCAGCCGAGGCCGAGATCGCCTTGACGATGTTCTGGTACCCGGTGCAGCGGCAGAGATTGCCGGCCATGCCAAATCGGATTTCTTCTTCGGTCGGGTTGGGGTTTTCCTGCAGCAGGCGATGCGCACGGGTGATCATGCCCGGCGTGCAGAAACCGCACTGCAGCCCGTGATGCTCGCGGAACATTTCCTGCAGCACACCAAGGCTGCCGTCGTCATTGGTCAGCCCTTCGACGGTCGTGATATCGGCCCCGTTCACCTGCGCCACGAAGGTCGTGCAGGATTTGACGGATTTGCCATCGATATCCACGGTGCAGGCACCGCAGTGGCTGGTTTCGCAACCGATATGCGGGCCGGTGATCTTCAGATCCTCCCGCAGGAAGTGGATCAGCAACGTGCGCGGCTCGGCCAGGCCCTCGACCTGCTTGCCGTTCACGGTGAGTTTGACATGCATCTTCGACATCTGTGTTCCTCCCCTCAGCCCGCGCGGCTCTGCGCACGGTCGATGGCGCGGCGCAGCATCACGGCGGCCACGTGTTTCTTGAATTCGACGGGCCCGCGGTTGTCGGCCACCGGGTCAATCGCCTCGAGCATCGCGGCCACGCAGCCGTCGACATCGCCCGAAGCCAGTGCCGCGCTGGCCGCGTCAGACCAGACGGGCGTGTCGGACAGGTTGGTCATCGCCACCGATGCCTGACCGTTGCCAACCATCACTGCGGCGGCCGCGGTTGCGTAGTCGCCGATCTTGCGTTTCTGCTTTTCGTAGGCCTGCCCGATACCGGGGCCGGGAACAGGGATGGAAATCCGTGTCAGGATCTCCTCGTCCTCGCGGGCGGTAAAATAGGCCGCCTCGTAGAAATCGCGGGCCGGGACGCTGCGGGTGCCGTCAGGGCCGGACAGTTCGAACGACGCGTTCAGGCACTGCATCAGACCCGGCATGTCATTGCCCGGATCCCCGTTGGCTACGTTCCCGCCGACCGTTCCCATGTATCGCACCTGCGGATCCGCGATCTGCAGAGCCGCTTCGCGGATCAGCGGGATCGCGTCGGCCAGACCGTCATGGGTGATCAATTCGTGCTGCGTGACCATCGCGCCCAGGGTCACGGTATCGGACCCGACTTCGATGCCTTTGAGTTCCTCGATGGCCTGCAGGTCGACCAAATGGCCCATCTCGGCCATGCGCAGTTTCATCATCGGGATCAGACTGTGCCCGCCTGCGATCACGCGCGCCTCGTCCCCGTGTTCCTGCAGAATGCCGATGGCCGAGGCGACGTCGCCTGGCCGGTGATACTCGAAACCGGCTGGTATCATGTTTTCCTCCCTTGGCCCGTTCAAGTCGGGGCCTTGGGAATAAGGAAAGTCCTGAGGGCGTGCGCAGGCTATCGCGCAGGAACGGGGCGCGCGGGTTGTTTCACGAAATGCGAATGGGCTGCACGAGTTGCGATCAGAGGCCCAGCGCCTCGCGGATGTCCGTCAGGCGGGATCGGCTGACCGGCACCTTGCTGAGCGCATCGACCTGGTCGAAATAACAGGTGCCGTTGTCCTTGTGCCGCTCAAACCGGGAAACGTGTCTGGGGTTCACGAGGTAACTTCGGTGGGCCCGCAAAAAGCCGTCTGGTTTCAAGCGGGTTTCGGCCTCGGTGATCGACCATGGGCAGAACAGTTTCTCGGCGCCCATGTACAAAACGGTGTAGTGCCCCTCGGCCCGAATGGCGGCGATGCGCGCCGGTTCGGTGAAAAAGGTCTGGCCCTCGCGCTCAAACGGGACGCCGGCGCGCAGAGCCGGCTGCGGCGCTTCGGCCGCCGGCTCGGGCCCGATAAAGGTGATCCCGGTCAGCAGGAATGCCCCGCAAATCAGGAACACCGCAACGGTCACCCCCATCGCAAGAATCTGGTTGTTCAAAGCCGGGCCCGCGCCACCTGCATTGTCACTGGCGGTAAAATCGGTCAGGCCCGTGGCGACGAAGTGCATGGTGAACACAGCCAGGCCGAAACAGACGGTGCCCAGCAGGATATTGCGCTGGGTGCGATTGTCGTAGGCAACCCAGATCGCCAGCACTGACAGCACCACCGAAGCCACGGTCGCGATCGCAACGTCTGATGCGGTGTAGACGGGGCGGCACAGCTCCATCCCGGCCATGCCGATATAGTGCATGACCACGATACCAAGACCCACGATAATGCCCGCGCCGACAATCGTGCTCGGGCTACGCGCGCGGAAGTGCAACAGCAGCAACGCCAGCCCGACCATCAGAATGGCGACCAGGGCCGAGATCAGGGTGATCAACGCGTCATAATAAAAAAGGATCGGCAGTTGCAGGCCCAGCATGGCCACGAAATGCATCGACCAGATGCCGCCGCCCAGAATGACCGCGGCCAAGGCGACAACGAACTTCCGCCTCTGGTCATCCAGCTTTGAGGCGCCATGCGTCAGATACAGGCCCGTGAACCCGGCCATGAGTGCGACGGCCAACGAGGCCGCTACGAGCCAAGCGTTATGCGAGTAATCCAGCATTTCGGTTTGCACGCCCTCCCCGACGCGAGAGTGACGTTAGCAAAGCGAAGTGTCTGGGACAATCGGCAGGCGGACCCTGCAGGTCACGGGCCGGCAAACGATCCGCCGCCCGACCATTTCGGCGGGCGGCGGACAGGCAGATCAATCGCTGATCGCGCCTTCTTCGTCACGACGCTGGTGCATCTTGGCCTTGACCCGGGCGCCCACGATCAGGGGCAGGACAAAGCCGATGATCGCGATCGCCCACAACCCGATGGACAGCGGGCTGTCGATCAGGGTCCACCAGTTGCCATTGTCGATGGTCACGGCGCGACGCAGGTTGTTCTCCATCGCGTTGCCCAGCAGGGTACCCAGAATGATCGGCACCAGCGGCACGTCCAGCTTGCGCAGGACCCAGCCCATCACGCCGAACCCGATCATCACCAGCAGGTCAAAGCTGGACCCGGAAATGCCGTAGATGCCGACAAAGCTGACCATGGCCACGATCGGCATCAGGATGCGCGACGGGATCATCAGCACGCGGGTGAACAGGCCCACCATTGGGATGTTCATGGCCAGCAGCATGAAGTTGGCGATGAACAGCGCCGCGATCAGGCCCCAAACCACATCCGGATTCTGGGTGAACAACAGCGGCCCGGGCGTGATGTTCAGCGCCAGCAACACCGCCAGCAGTACCGCCGTGGTACCCGACCCCGGAACGCCCAGCGCCAGCATCGGTACCAATGCGCCTCCGGCGGCGGCGTTGTTGCCAGCCTCGGGCGCGGCCACGCCGCGCGGATCACCGGTGCCAAAGGTGTTTTTCTTGTCCACCAGCCGCTTTTCCATCGAGTACGAAATGAACGACCCCAGTGATGCCCCGGCCCCGGGAAGAACCCCGGCGATGAAGCCCAGGAACGAGGTGCGCAGCATCGTCGGCGTGCAGCTCTTGATCATCGACATCGGAGGGTAGAGCTTGCCGATTTTCAGCTTGCTGCCCTCGGCGTCAGACCCGCCATGCCGGTGTTCGAGGAAAATGAATACCTCGGACAGGGCAAACAGCCCGACGATGGCCACCAGGAAATCGATCCCGTCGTACAGATGCACTTCGCCATAGGTAAAGCGCGGCACGCCCGTTTGGGTATCAACGCCGATGGTCGCCAATCCAAGCCCCAGCGCGGCGGCAAAAGCCGATTTGGCCTGGTTGGTCGACGACACACCGCCCAGCGTCATGAACGCCAGCGCAAAAAGGGCAAAATATTCGGCCGGGCCGAACAGCAGTGCCACTTTGACCAGCTGAGGCGCCAGCAGGATCAGACCCCAGGTCGCCAGGAACGCGCCGACGAACGAGGCGATACCCGACAGCGAAAGAGCCTCACCCGCCAGGCCTTTTTTGGCCATGGGATGCCCATCCAGACAGGTCATCATCGCAGGCTCGTCGCCGGGGATGTTCAGCAGGATCGACGAGATCCGCCCCCCGTACATCGCCCCGTAATAGACACTGGTCAGCAGGATCAGCGACGGTGTCGCGCCCAGCCCCAGCGTGAAGGCCAGCGGGATCAGGATGGCCACGCCGTTCGACGGGCCAAGGCCCGGCAGCGCGCCCATGACCGTACCCAGAAAGCAGCCCAACAGGGCCAGCATCAGGTTCTGCCAAGTCAGCGCGATGGCGAACCCATCGGCCAAGGATGCAAAAGTTTCCATGATCGCCCCCTAGAAACCCAGCGGCCCTTTGGCCAGCGACAGGCCTAGAACCAGGTGGAAAATGACGTAGATGCCAACCGAGGTACCCACGCCGACCAGAACGCTTTCGATCGGGCCGGACCCCAATCGCCAGGCCAGGTAGGCCGCGGCAAAGGCCGTCGCGATGACGAAGCCCAGCTCGGGCAGCAATTCGGCATACAGGATCATGACCACCACCGCGGCGGCGATCTCAACCAGACGGCCAAGGGCCGGCCACTCCGGCTCGGCGTCCGGGCGCAGGGCGATCACCGCGCTGGACACGCCCAGAATGGCGGCGATGATCAAAGGAAAGGCCTTGGGCCCAACGGCATCGGACAGAAAGCTTTCTTCGATCGCCAGCGCGGATATCGCGAAACCAATGGCAAGAAGAAGTCCGACAACCCCGAAGATGCGGTCACTCATCGGTGTCTCCTGTTGTTCGGGAAAAAAGAGTGCGGGCGCCACGCTGTCGCGGCACCCGCCTGCACGTGAGTGGTGCGGTTACTTGATGATCCCGATCTCTTTCGAGATGGTCTGGATCTGACCGACGGACTCGGCAACGAAGTTCTGGAAGTCCTCGCCCTGCAGGTCCAGCGGAGCCAGACCGTTGGCGGCCATCACTTCTTTCCACTCGTCCGACGCATACAGGTCACCGATTTTTGCGACCCAGTCGTTGTAGGCCTCGTCCGACATGCCGCCCGGAGCGTAGAAACCGCGCCAGTTGGCGCCGATGGCATCCACACCCTGTTCCTTGGCGGTCGGGAAGTCAGCGAATTCACCGGGCAGACGCTCGGGCGCCAGAACCGCGATCACTTTGATGTCGCCGGAATCCACGAAACCCTTGGCTTCGGAAATGTCACCGGTAAAGGCCTGGACCGAGCCGGCCAGCAGCTGGGTCACCGCCTCGCCACCGCCGTCAAAGGCGATGTACTTGACCGAGCGGACATCGTCGATGCCATAGGCGTTGGCCGCGATCAGCACCTTCAGGTGGTCCCAGCCGCCCACGGCCGAACCGCCAGCAACCGAAACCGAAGCCGGGTCGGCTTTGATCTGGTCCAGCAGCTCGGGCAGGGTGTTGACGGGGCTATCGGCAGCCACGGCGATCACGCCATAATCGGCGCCGATCGCGGCCAGCCAGCGGACTTGATCCATGGTGTTGCCCGGATAGGCGCCCTGGGCCAGACGGGTTGCAGTTGCGGCACTTGCGGCGACAATCAGATTGTTGTCGTCATTGCGCTTGTTCACCACCTCGGCAAAGGCCACGCCACCGCCGCCACCGGCCAGGTTCACGACCTGCATGGTCTGGTCGATCAGGCCCAGATCCTGCAGCGACTTGCCCACCTGACGGCAGGTGAAATCCCAACCACCACCGGGGTTTGCCGGTGCAATACATTCCTGAGCGCTGGCGGCAAAGCCGGTCAGGGCGAATACGGCAGCGGCTACGACGCCGCCGGTTCCAAACAGTTTCATTTGGTTCTCCTCCTAGGGTCTTCTTTGCCTGCTGTTACGCAGACGAAACCGGTCCCTGCAGGGAGCCGGGCGCGCAGCCCTTCCTTGCAGGTTGATTTTCTTTAACGAATAATGCTGTCACGAACCTGTCATGTTGCGACGGGCGTTCGGGGGGACAATGCGCGTATTGATGATCGAGGATGCCGAGGATTTGGCCGAGGGCGTCGTGGCCCATCTGGGCCGGTCCGGTGTCGTCTGCGATCTGGCGACCTCGGTCGAGGCCGCGCGCGATTTCCGCGCGGTCCAGGGCTATGACGCGATCCTGCTGGACATCAACCTGCCCGACGGGTCGGGCCTGGGCTTTCTGGACGAAATCCGTGGCGGGGGTGACCGCATTCCGGTCTTGATGCTGACCGCGCTGACTGCGGTCGAGGACCGGGTCGCCGCGCTGGACAAAGGAGCCGACGATTATCTGGGCAAACCCTTCGACCAGCGCGAGCTCGAGGCGCGGCTGCGCGCGCTGGTGCGCCGAGATGCCGACCGTAAAAGCGAACAGATCACGCTGGGCCCGCTGGTCTATGCCCCCAAAGACCGCAGCGCCACGCTGGGCGGCAAACGCCTGAACCTGACCGCACGCGAGGCCGCCGTGCTGGACGCCCTGATCCGGCACGAGGGGCAGTTCCTGTCCAAGGCGCGGCTGTACGACTCGCTTTACGGGTTCGAGGATGCCGATGTGGGCGTGAACGCGATCGAGCTGTATATCGCCCGGCTGCGCAAGAAATTCTCGGGCAGCGGTGTGACCATCACAACCCAGCGCGGGGTCGGGTACCGGATCGGCCTGCATGGTTAGGCCGCCCCTGCCCCATAGCCTGACCGCCCGGGTGCTGAGCGCGGTGATGCTGATCCTTATTCTGGGCGGCGTGCTGGTCGGCCTGTCGATCTGGGCCAACGGCCGGTTGGCGGCCCGTCAGGCCTATGACCGGCTGCTGCTGGGCGCTGCCAGCGACATCGCCGAATCCGTGCGCATCCAGGACGGCCAGCCCATCGTCGACCTGCCGGTTTCGGCCTTTGAACTGCTGGCCCAGGCCCCGGATGACCGGATCTACTACGCGGTTCGCGGGCCCGACGGGCGCTTCATCACCGGGCTGGACCCGGACACGGTGATCGCGCCCCCGCAACCCTTCAGCCAGTCGGCCCAGTATTTCGCGGCAGACCTGAACGGGGAACCGGCCCGGTTCGTCCGACTGCCCCGCCTGTTCGCCGAGCGCGACTTCTCGGGCGAAGTTGAAATCGTTGTCGGGCAGACCTTGCTGGCACGACGCGCGATGACCGCCGGGCTGATGCTGGATGCCCTGCTGCCGATGGCGGCTGCCGGCGCGTTGCTGCTGATCATGTCCTGGTTCGTCACCCGTTCGGCGCTGCGCCCGCTCGAGGCGATGTCGGACGACCTGATCCGCCGCGACCCCTATGACCTGACGCCCGTGGCCAGCGACGGTCTGCCGCGCGAATTGCAGGTCATGATTGCGGCGATGAACCGGTTCATGGGACGGCTGGACCGGCAGGTACTGTCGATGCGCAACCTGATCGCCGACACCGCCCATCAGTTGCGCACCCCGGTCGCGGCGATCCGGGTGCAGGCCGAAATCGCGCAGGCGGATCCGGATGCCCCGGCTCGCCACCGCGCGTTGGACCGGCTGCTGAACCGTACGCGGTCGCTCGGGACACTTCTGGATCAGCTATTGTCGCGCGCGATGGTCATCCACCGCATCGACAGCGCCCCGCGCCTGCCGGTCGATCTGCGCGAAGTGGCGCTCGAGGCGCTGGAGCAGAGCGACCACGAGGTGATCGCCCCCGGTGTCGAGGTGCATCTGAAAATCGGGGAAGACCCGGTCTGGGTGCGGGGCGATGCATTCTCGCTGGGCGAGGCCACCAAGAACCTGCTGGGCAACGCGCTGCGCCACGGCAAGGCCCCGGTCAGCATCGGGGCCAGCCTGGACGGTGGCCGCGCCGTTCTGTGGGTGCGCGACAGCGGCCCTGGGCCGGACATGTCGGTCTCTGCCCGACTGGGCGACCGGTTCAACCGCAACGCAGGCTCGGGCGAGGACAGCAGCGGTCTGGGCCTGTCGATCGTCAAATCCACCGCCGAAGCCTTTGACGGCACCGTCGAGATGACCCGCACAGATAACGGGTTTCGCGTATCGCTCAGCTTTCCGGCGGCCACCGAAGGAACAGGCGCATGATACGGTTTCTGATCGCGCTGGCCCTGTGCGTGCTGATGCCGGGTACCCGCACCGCGGCGCAGGAGGCGGTGACCGAATTCGGCACCGGGCCCACCCCCCTGCTGGTGCGCTCGACCACGGATATCGGGATCATTCGCCCGGTGATGGAACAGTTCGCGGCGCAAAACCCCGACCTGACCATCACCTATGAACAATGGGGCTCGAACGCGCTGTTCCAGCACAGCAAGACGGCCTGCAAGACCGGCGACAGCCCGGCCGATGCGGTGTTCTCCTCGGCGGTCCAGCAGATGGTTTGGTTGGTGAATGCCGCCTGCGCCCACCGCTACAGCTCGGCCCTGACGCAGGCCCTGCCCCCAGCCCGGCGCTGGCGGGACGAGCTGTGGGGGATCACCACCGAACCCGCCGTCATCGTCTACAACAAGGATCGTCTGGACGATCTGGAGGTGCCGCGCAGCCGCTTTGCCCTGCTGGACGCGATGCGCACCCGCCCCGACCTGCTGCGCGGCCGCGTGGCGACCTACGACATCGCGGCCTCGGGGCTGGGGTATCTGTTTGCCTATGGAGACAGTCTCGAGGCCACCACCTTCGGGTCACTGATCGAAGGTTTCGCGCGCATAGATGCCATCGCCACCTGTTGTTCCGCCGAGATCATTCGCGACGTTGCCGAGGGCCGGTTCCTGATCGCCTACAACGTGCTTGGCTCTTATGTCGCGAATGCCCAGGACCCCGCGGTTGGGGTGATCCTGCCCGAGGACTACACCCTCGTCCTGTCCCGCGCCTTTCTGATCCCGAAGAATGCAGGCAACAGTGCCGCCGCAGCCCGTTTGCTGGATTTCCTGCTCTCTGCCCGGGCGCAGGACTTGCTCGCAACCTCGGGGCTTGTGTCCCGAATGGACTCGGTCGAGACCGGACTGACGCCCAGCGCACGACGGTTCATCCCTCTGTCGCCTGCCCTGCTGGTGGCCAGCGACCCGAACCGACGGGCGGAGTTGTTCAAACTGTGGAACGACGCGTTTGACGTCGAAACCGCCCGCTAGGCGAGTTTTGGTCCGGCGTCTTCGGTCTCAGGCTCTTCGGGTACCTGATCTGCCATGCTGGCGTCGACAATCTCAGGCTCGGGGATATCCTCGATCTCGGCGTCCTCGGCCATATCCGACCGGTCTTCCAGAGTCCCTACGATCAGAGGCAGCATGTGAACACCCGTCGCCGTGGCGATCTCGGGGGTTTTGGGAGTCTGCCAGCTGAGCGTGTCAAAGCTGTGACAGTTGGGGCAGACCGGCGCCCATTCAGCCTGGATGTCATGGCAGTTGTCGCAGACCCATTGCGGCCCGCGCGGCGCATTCAACGCTTTGGCCAGCCAGCCCTGAACCACCGCGTCCGAGGCCCCTTCGCCACGCTCGATGGCAGCCATCAGGGTATAGGCTCGGGCATCGGCACCTTTCTCGACCACATCTCCAAGCGCCCGGCGGGCCTCGGGAAAATCTTCGGCGACGATGTTCAGCTCGGCCAGGATCAGGCGGGTTTCCAGATGCTCGGGATGAATGCGCGTCAATGCCGTAAAGCGCTTGACCCGTTCCTCGGCGGTTTCGTCGGGCACGATCTCGGCAAAGGCATGGGCCAGATCCGGATGCGGCTGCGCCTCCCATGCCTTTTTGAGAATCTTTGTCGCGGCGCGCGGCTTACCCTTGGCGATGTAGGCCCGTGCGGCCATGGCTGCCGCCGGCACCAGGTCGGGTGAGAGGCGGTTCGCCTCGATAGCGCGCTCCTGCTGTTCGACACTGGCGGTTTCGTCCAGAATTCCCTTGGCCTCGGACAGGGCCAGAACTGCGTCGCGTCGCTTGTACACATCACGCGGCAGCGCGCCGGACTTCAACTTGGCGGTCAGGGTCGACCGTGCGCCGGCCCAGTCCTGCGCCTTGGTCTGCAGTTTCAGAAGCACATCCTGCGTTTCCTGATGCCGCGGCTTCAGCGCCAGTGCTTTTTCGGCGAGTTTGCGCGCGGTTTCGTCGTCGCCCTCGGCCAACTTCTGTTTCATGATTCCGCGCACGCCGACGAAACGTGTGGCCTGATCCGTCACCAGTTTCTTGTAGGTTTCCGAGGCCTTCTTGGTGTCACCGACCATTTCGGCCGCCTGGGCCACCAGAAGGTTGGTCAGCTCCGGCTTGTTCAGCAGTCGTTCTGCCTTGTGCGCCATCGTCATGGCCGTCCGCCCTTCGCCCGAGGCCAGCGCCATCAACCCGTCAGCCAGCGCCTGATAGCCCCGTTTCTCGCGGCTGCGGTCGAAATAGCGCGAAAGGGCAGTTTCATCACCGTTGAGGAATTTCAGGGTCGCAATCAGCAGGTTGAGCAGCTTGAAGAACAGCCAAACCGCCAGAACCAGCAGGCCCAGCGCGATCACCGACTGCAGCGGGCTGAGCGTGACTTCGGTTCCCATCGCGGTGATCTGGATGCCACCGCTGGTTTCCATCAGAACGCCTGCCCCCATGGCCAGAAGGCCGACGATCGCGACAAAAACCAGGATCTTCAACAATGACCAGAGCATGGCAGGCCCCTCAGTTCGAGTTCACGCTTGTCACAAGCGCATTGGCGGCTTCGACCGCGGATTGGCGGGTTTTGGCAGCCGCGATCCATTCGGCCATTGCTGGCTGCGCCGCTTCCGGAAGCGCGCCCAGCTCGGTCAAGGCCGTGCCAATGTCACCTTTGCCCAACGCGGCCTCTGCTCGTGACAGGATGGCGTCGGGATCATTGCCGTCTTTTGGCGAAACGGACCGGGCGCCGGTCTGTCGCTGAAGAAAGGCGACAAGGCCCGTTCCCTTGTCGGCCTCGCGCGCATCCGCCAGCGCAGTTCGGGCGGCAGGCGCAAAACTCTCGCGCAGATCCGTCAGTGTCGGCACACCTTCGCCGGCCGGAGCGGACAGGGCTTCCGGCACCTGCACGCCGCCGGTCTGCAACTGGGCCACCAGATCGGCATAGGGTGCGCCGGCATCCAATTGACCCTGAATCTTGGACAGCACGGCCAGGTTCTCTGCCGCCTGTGCCCGGGCCTGGGCCTGTGCGTCCAGGGTTTGCGCTTCGGCGACCATCTTTTCGACTTCGGCACGCTGGGCGGCCAGCGACTCCTGCAGCTTCTTCAGCTCGGCCTCGACGACCGCAACGGTTTCGGGCGAGGCGGCGTCGGTCAACGGACGTGCCTCAAGCTGTGCGACGCGTTGCGCCAAGGGGTCGAGCTTGCCGGACAGATCGTCGACATTGGATTTGAGCGCGGAAAGGTCGCTTTCGATCGGCGTCAGCTTGGCGCTCAGCGCCGCGATATCTGCGGACGGGTCGGGAACTTCAGACAATTGCTTGCTCAGGTCGGCGAGTCGCTGAGCCTGGTCGGACAGCTTGGTCTCAAGCGCCGCAATCGCCTCGGACGGATCGGACCCTGCCGGCCAAAGCAGATCGCTGCGTCCCGCGGCGAACCCCAGCGCCGCCGCGATAACGCCACCAATCAGCGCCGGCATGAACCCGCTTCGCTTGGCCTCAGATTGCTGATCGGTTGCCGTAGCCCGATCGGCTTCGGCTTCGGCTTCGGCTTCGGCTTCGGCTTCGGCTTCGGCTTCGGCTTCGGCTTCGGCTTCGGCTTCGGCTTCGGCTTCGGCTTCGGCTTCGGCTTCGGCTTCGGCTTCGGCTTCGGCTTCGGCTTCGGCTTCGGCTTCGGCTTCGGCTTCGGCTTCGGCTTCGGCTTCGGCTTCGGCTTCGGCTTCGGCTTCGGCTTCGGCTTCGGAAGGGCTTTGTTCAACCCGATCTTCCGGGTCAAGCGTGTAGGCGTCAGTCTTGGCGTCGACCGCTTCGGGCACCTCATCGACCTTGGGGTCGTCGGCCGGTTTCTGGTCTGTGTCTTTCTTGGCAGCCACCGTCACTTCCCCCTGTCGATTCCCATAAAACCTGACGCGCAGACGCGTCCAAGTTAATCCGCGCCCATCGCACCCTCAAGCCGGATCGCGTATTTAACGAGTTTTTTCACGGCTTTCCGCATTTTCTTGGGCGTCGGGCGTTTGGCAATCCGCAAACGGGCAATCGCCAAGTTTTCAAGGGGCTCGGCGGTCGGGCCGCTCATCGCGGCGACCAAAAGCGGTGCCGGTCCGGGCCAAAGGTCGGCAAATTGTCGCGCGGTTCGCGGCGAGAACAAGGGGGCAATCACAGGGGCCGAACCAGCCGCAGCCGCCCGGGCCTCGGGCGTCAAAGGCAGCAGCAGCTGGCGATAAACCGGCTGTTCCCGCACGGTCAGGCCCAGTTCGGTCAGCCGGGCCGCGATGTTTCCCCGGCTGTGTTCGCCGCGCAGATGCAGCAGCGGGCTGTCCGGGCGCTCTTTGAGCAGTTTGGCGACCAGTTCCTCGGCGGTTTCGCCGGCCATTCGGGCCTCCCACCCGGCCTGGCGGGCCATTTCGGTGGTGGCCGGCCCCACGCAATAGGCGGGTAGATCCCGGCGCACATCCTGCGCCGCGGCGGCCGCCACGCCATTGGCCGAGGTGAAGATCAGGCCCCGAATTCCAGTCGTGTCCACCGCCTGTTCCATCGGTCGGATATCCAGCAGCGGGGAATAGATCACCTGAACCCGCGACCGTATGCGTTCGGGCAGCTGCGCCACGAACCTTTCCGAGGCGGCGCGGGGGCGGGTCATCAACAGGTACACGGGCGGGCGATCGGGCCTTGAGGATTGTTTGCTGCGGCGCGGGGTGATACCCCGCGACCAGATCATGATGCAATGGTTCAGGCCGATGGTGCAAACACTTACCGTTCTGGGATTGGAAAGCAGCTGCGACGACACGGCGGCGGCCGTGGTGCGGCAGACCGAGGGCGAACCGGTGCAGGTTCTGTCTTCGGTCGTGCATGGCCAGACGGACCTGCACAGTGCCTTTGGCGGCGTAGTGCCCGAGATCGCGGCCCGCGCGCATGCCGAAAAGCTGGATGTCTGCGTGCAGCAGGCTTTGGAGCAGGCGGGCCTGACCCTGCAGGACATGGACGCTGTGGCCGTAACCGCCGGGCCAGGGCTGATCGGCGGGGTCATGTCCGGCGTGATGTGCGCCAAGGGGATCAGCGCGGCCACCGGTCTGCCGCTGATCGGCGTCAACCACCTGGCCGGCCATGCGCTGACCCCGCGCCTGACGGACGGGATCGCCTTTCCCTACCTGATGCTGCTGGTGTCCGGCGGGCACTGCCAATACCTGATCGCCCACGGCCCCGAGCGGTTCACCCGGCTGGGCGGCACCATCGACGACGCCCCCGGCGAGGCCTTCGACAAGACCGCGCGCCTGTTGGGCCTGCCCCAGCCCGGCGGCCCCTCGGTCGAGGCCGAGGCGCGCGATGGCGACCCCAAACGCTTTCGCTTCCCGCGGCCGCTGCTGGACCGGCCCGGATGCGATCTGTCCTTTTCCGGGCTCAAGACCGCCTTGATGCGGATGCGCGACCAGATCGTGGCCGACAAGGGCGGGCTGACGCGTCAGGACCGCGCCGATCTGTGCGCCGGGTTCCAGCAGGCGGTCGTGGATACACTGGCCGAAAAAACCCGCCGCGCCATCGCCCTGTATCTTGAAACCAACCCTGCCGAGCCGGTGATTGCCGTGGCCGGGGGCGTTGCCGCCAACACCGCAATTCGGACGTCGTTAGACTCTGTTTCGGCGGATGCCGGCGCGCGGTTTACCGCCCCGCCGCTACACCTTTGCACCGACAATGCGGCAATGATCGCCTATGCAGGGTTGGAACGGTTCCGGCTGGGCGCGCGCGACGGGCTGGACCTGACCGCCCGACCCCGCTGGCCGCTGGATCAAACCAGCCCGGCCATGCTGGGCGGTGGGCGCAAGGGGGCCAAGGCATGAGTGTCTCGGTCCTTGGGTCGGGCGCCTTCGGCACCGCGCTGGCGATTTCGCTGGCGGGCAAGGGTCCGGTCACCTTGTGGGCCCGGTCGGACGAACAGGCGCAGACGATGCAGGCGACCCGCCGCAATGACACCCGCCTGCTGGGGGTCGCCCTGCCCGACGCCATCACCGTGACCGCCGAAATCACCCTGGCCTGTCAGAGCGACGTGTTGCTGCTGGCGGTGCCCATGCAAAAGCTGCGCGATGTCCTGTCGGACCATGCGGCAGACTTGCAGGGTCGCAACCTTGTGGCCTGTTGCAAGGGCATCGAGCTATCCACCGGCCTGGGTCCGATTGCCGTGATCGAACAGGTGCTGCCCAGCGCCTGCACCGCCCTGCTGACCGGGCCCAGCTTTGCCGATGACATTGCCCGCGGGTTGCCGACGGCGCTGACACTGGCCTGCGCCGACGTGGATTTGGGCACCCGGCTGCAACAGGCCCTGACCACCGCCAACCTGCGGCTCTACCGAACCACCGACGTGACCGGGGCCGAACTGGGCGGCGCACTGAAGAACGTGATGGCTATCGCCTGCGGAGCCTGCATCGGCGCGGGTCTGGGGGACAGCGCCCGCGCGGCCCTGATGACCCGCGGCTTTGCCGAGATGCAGCGCTTTGCCGCGATGCGCGGCGCCCGGCCCGAGACCCTGATGGGCCTGTCGGGTCTGGGCGATCTGGTCCTGACCTGCTCGTCCGACCTGTCGCGCAACTTCCGGTTCGGCCTGTCGCTGGGCCGCAGCGAGTCCTTTGACGCCGCGACTACCGTCGAAGGCGTGGCCACGGCAAATGCAATGGCCGCCATCGCCGCGGCCGAGGGGCTGGACATGCCCATCTGCCAGACGGTGGCGCAGCTCAGCCGTGGCGCCTACAGTGTCGCCGAGGCCCTGCAATCCCTGCTCAATCGCCCACTCAAGGAGGAATGACATGCTTATCGCCCTGATCGCCCGCGACATGGACGGCGCCCTGCGGACCCGTCTGGACAACCGCGCCGCGCACCTGGCCTATATCGAAGAAACCGGCGTGGTCGCACAGGCCGGGCCGTTGCTGGACGGCGATGCCATGATCGGGTCGCTGGTCATCCTGGATGTCGAGGACTTGGCCGCCGCACAGGCCTGGGCCGACAACGACCCCTATGCCAAGGCCGGTCTGTTCGAATCGGTCGAGCTGATCCCGTGGAAGAAGGTCATCGGCTGATGGCGTATTGGCTGTTCAAATCCGAACCTTCGACCTGGAGTTGGGACCAGCAGGTCGCCAAGGGCGACGCGGGCGAGGAATGGGACGGGGTGCGCAACTATCAGGCCCGCAATTTCATGCGGCAGATGAAGCTGGGCGACCGGGGGTTTTTCTATCATTCGCAGAAGGACAAGGCGATCGTCGGCATCGTCGAGGTCTGCGCCGAGGCCCACCCCGACAGCACCACCGACGACGACCGGTGGGACTGCGTGGACATCAAGGCGGTGCGCCCCTTCGTCAAACCGGTCACGCTGGACCAGATCAAGGCCGATCCACGGCTGGCCGACATGGTGCTGGTGAAAAACTCGCGCCTGTCGGTGCAGCCCGTCTCGGATGCTGAATGGGCGGTGATCTGCGAACTGGGCCAGACCCGGCCGGATTGAGAAAAAAGGGAAGGCCCTGACGATGCAGAACCTTCCCTACCCCGCGTGCTCCCTACTCACCACACGCAAAGAAATCTCTGGTTCTGACCGTCCTGGTCACGGGTTGAACGTAGCCCAAGGCGCGGCGGTTTTTCAAACATGAAATCAATAGATTATGATTCAAATGCAAAACGCCCGCCGAACCAGTCGGGCGGGCGTTTCCGAATGTCGCGGCGGGATCAGCCGTAGACGGACTCCTTGCCGAAATGCTTGGTCAGCATGTAATAGACCACCGCACGGTATTTGTTGCGCTCGGACATGCCATAGGTCTCCATGACCTTGTTGATCGCGGCCATCAGCTCGGGGCCATCCGACAGGCCCAGTTTCTTGATCAGGAAGTTGTTCTTGACCGTTTCCAGCTCACCTTCCTGGCTGGCAGCCACGGTTGCGGCGTCCGCGTCATAGATGGCCGGGCCGCATCCAATGGTAACCTTGGTCAGCAGGTCCATGTCGGGGTCCATCCCGCACTTGTTCTTCAGATCATCCGCGTATTTGGCGATCAACTCGTCACGTTTTCCCATTGTCCTCTCCTGTGTGGGTTGGGTTCCGGCCTTTGCGGCGCTGGCTGAACGGTAACGGCTGACAGCTTTTCAACAAAGGGAAAAATCCGACGGTTTCCCCCCAAGGCAGGGATACGCGCGCCCGCGGGTTGATCATTGTTTCACTTTTATTTAACATTTTAGTTAATCTTTGAGTCGAGGAGACTGCCATGACCATCGCCCTACCGAACGAAAGCGCCGAATACCGAACCGCCCGAAATGCTCTGTTGGCCGCCGAAGCCGATCTGCGTGCGCGGGTCGAGGAAGTGGCCGCGCTGCGCCGGACCTTGCCCAAGGGCGGCCAAATCCCGCAGGATTACGCTTTTCGGGACCTCGGGGGCAAAATTGCCCCGATTTCAAGCCTGTTCGGTGATCATGACACTCTGGTCGTGTATTCGCTGATGTTTGGCCCCAAGGCGCAGGACCCCTGCCCCATGTGCTCGGCCTTTCTGGACGGGCTGACCGGGCAGGTCGCACATCTGACCCGAAAAACCGCCTTTGCGGTCGTGGCGCAGAATACACCGGATGCCTTGGCTGCGCTGAGCCGGCGCATGGGCTGGCAGGATCTGCCGCTGTATTCCGCGTTGGATACAACGTACCAGCAAGACTATCTGGCCGAGACCGAGGACGGAAACCAGTTGCCGATTCTGAACGTGTTTCAACGCGATGCGGATGGCATTCACCATTTCTGGAGCTCCGAGCTGTTCTTTCAGCCCAGCGACTGGCATCCACGCCATGTCGATGCTGCCTGGCCCCTATGGAACATTCTGGACCTGACGCCGCAGGGGCGCGGCGATTTCGTGCCGCCGCTCCGCTGAGCGCAACAAAAAAGGCGGCCCAAATGGCCGCCTTCTCCGCGTATTTCTGACGGATCAATACCGGTAATGCTCGGGCTTGAACGGGCCTTCGGGCGTAACGCCGATGTAATCCGCCTGTTCCTTGTCCAGCTTGGTCAGCTTGACGCCGATCCGGTCCAGATGCAGGCGTGCGACCTTCTCGTCCAGATGCTTGGGCAGGATATAGACCTTGTTCTCGTACTGGTCGCCTTTGGTGAACAGTTCGATCTGGGCCAGAACCTGGTTGGTGAACGAGGCCGACATCACGAAGGACGGATGACCGGTGGCATTGCCGAGGTTCAGCAGACGGCCTTCGGACAGCAGGATGATGCGGTTGCCCGAGGGCATCTCGATCATGTCCACCTGGTCCTTGATGTTGGTCCATTTGTGGTTTTTCAGGCTGGCCACCTGAATTTCGTTGTCGAAATGGCCGATATTACCGACGATGGCCATGTCCTTCATCTCGCGCATGTGCTCGATGCGGATCACGTCCTTGTTGCCGGTGGTGGTGATGAAGATGTCGGCGGTCGAAACCACGTCTTCCAGCAGAACCACCTCATATCCGTCCATGGCGGCCTGCAGGGCGCAAATCGGGTCAACCTCGGTCACTTTCACGCGGGCACCGGCGCCACGCAGGGACGCGGCCGAGCCTTTGCCCACGTCGCCATAACCGCAGACCACGGCAACCTTGCCGGCCATCATCGTGTCAGTGGCGCGGCGGATACCGTCGACCAGCGATTCCTTGCAGCCGTACTTGTTGTCGAACTTCGACTTGGTGACGCTGTCATTCACGTTGATCGCCGGGAACGGCAGTTGGCCGTCCTTGACCAGCTGATACAGGCGGTTGACGCCGGTGGTGGTTTCCTCGGACACGCCCTTGATCTGATCGCGCACCTTGGTGAACCAGCCCGGGCTTGCGGCCATCCGCTTTTTGATCTGCGCCTTGATGACCTCTTCCTCTTCCGAGGACGGGACGGGGATGATGTCCTCGCCCGCTTCGGCGCGCGCGCCCAGCAGGATGTACAGCGTGGCGTCGCCGCCATCATCCAGGATCATGTTCGGGCCATCTTCGAACAGGAAAGACTTGTCGAGATAGTCCCAGTGCTCTTCCAGAGTCTGACCCTTGATGGCAAAGACCGGAATGCCCGCCTCGGCGATGGCCGCCGCCGCGTGGTCCTGGGTCGAAAAGATGTTGCACGACGCCCAGCGCACATCCGCGCCCAGCGCGACCAGCGTTTCGATCAGCACGGCGGTCTGGATCGTCATGTGCAACGACCCGACGATGCGCGCCCCTTTCAGAGGCTTGCTGTCGCCGTATTCCGCACGCAAGGCCATCAGGCCCGGCATTTCGGTTTCAGCGATATCCAGTTCCTTGCGGCCGAACCCGGCCAGTGAAATGTCTTTGACGATGTAGTCGCCAGCCATCAGATGCTCCATTCCGATCAACAACGGTTTGGGCAGCCCCTAACACCGTTGGGGAAAAGTGGCAATGTGGGTGGCAGTGGACCGCGAGCGGCGCTCAGGTCAACTGGGCGTCCCCTCGGCTTGAATCTTTGGGATCGCTTCAAAGAAATCGGTGCCGGCGGCGACAATGCAGCTGATGCCGTTGGCGTGGGTCACCAGAACGGTATAGGTCCCGCTTTCGCGTGAGGCCCATACCTCCATGACCGTTTGTCCGCCTCGCGAGTTCTGCAAGCCGCCAAAGGCAAGCTCCTCTGAATAGGTTTGCTGCAGTTTGGCGATCACATCTCCGCGCAAGGCACAGTTCTGTGCCAATGCAGGCGGCGCGGCCGCAGCCATTCCAAAGACAAGTGCCAGTCCGAATACACGCTTGAACATGACAGGCTCCTTTCGGTTGGGTTTCAATCCGAGAGGGGCACACTGGGAGGAGCGCGTGCCCCCCTCAGTCTTCATGTCGTGATCACAAGGTGCCGGTTCAAAGCACGATTGCTCAAGAAATTGTTGGCAGCCAGTGATCAGGATGGCTTAAGCATAGCATAAAACCGGGTCGCGGGCACGGTGGACAAGATGGGGCATGGCAGAATGGCAACACAACCCAGGGCATGGCAACGGATGCTGTCGGGCCGCAGGCTGGACCTGCTGGACCCGACACCGGTGGATATCGAGATCGAGGATATCGCCCATGGGCTGGCTTTCGTGGCGCGCTGGAACGGCCAGACGGCGGGCGATTTCGCATATTCCGTGGCCGAGCATTCCCTTCTGGTCGAAGAGCTGTTCGGCCGGATCGCCCCCAAGGCGCCGGTGAAATGGCGGCTGGCGGCGCTGCTGCACGATGCGCCGGAATATGTGATCGGCGACATGATCTCGCCGGTGAAGGCGGCGGTCGGCCCGGGCTATGGCGCGCTGGACGACCGGCTGGCGGCAGCGATCCACATCCGCTTCGGCCTGCCCGCCGCGGTGCCGAAAACGGTGAAACGTCAGATCAAGAGAGCCGACCGGATCAGCGCGTGGATGGAGGCCACCCAGATCGCGGGGTTTTCCGAGGCCGAGGCAACCAAGTTCTTTGGCCAACCGGACGCGGCGGTGATGGAGGGGTTGCAGATCACCCTTAGGCCGCCAGTTGATGTGCGGCAGGCGTATACGGCGCGGCATGCGGAACTGTTGGCGGAGCTATGAAACTCGAATGGTAACGGAATCTTGCTGGCCCCCAGCCACATAATTGCCTTTGCGGCGCCCACGCAGTCCGTTTGTCTAAACTCCGAAGAACGGCCTCATTTACTCAATATCGTACCGCAGAGAAGACACTGCTTGATCCAAAAAGAGCGGCTCCAGCGTTCGTCGGTTGACAGAAGAACAGCACCGTCAGTCTAATGAGGCGCAACCGAGCCGAGTGACCGTCCTTGTATGAAACGCCTCAGAATTGGAACTTCGGATCTACCGCGCGCATTCCGGCTTCTGTGTTTATCCACGATGATGTTGCTGGGAGCGGCTTCATGCGGCCGCCCGCCGGAATTGGTAGGGATCGATAATCCAAGACTTCCTGCATCTGAGGTAAAAGAGGCCAAGCGCCAAACAGTCTTCATTGCCACGACGCGTCAAGCGTCCGGTGCAGAAGGGGTCTTCTTTTCCGGTGACCGCGGTGAGGGTTTGGGCTTGGCTTCAGTAGTCGTCACCATCCCGCCAATTCACAAAGCAGGGAAAATTGAAAGAGCCAGCTCTCTGCCACCTATTGCCTCAAAGCACTTCACCATAGTTGAACCAAAAGTCTATGTTTCGGAAGCCGCCTTTGTTTCTGAAATTGACAATCAATTACTGAACCTCAGCGTTTCCGACAGAAACGTTCTGGTCTTTGTGCACGGCTACAACACGACCCTGAGCGATGCCATCCTTAGATTGGCACAGTTTGTCGAGGATACCGAGTATGACGGGATCCCCGTATTGATGTCATGGGCGTCTGCTGCAGAGACTCTGAAATACGTCTACGATATCAACAGCGCCCTCGCTGCCAGATCAGACTTTTTGAAAGCCGGTGAGATCATTTCGCGATCACAGGCTCAACAATTTGACATACTCGCGTTTTCGATGGGAGCGTTCCTTACGATGGAAGCCATCTCGCAAGCCGAAATTGCTGGCGAGTTCAATCCCAACAAGAAAATTCGAAACATAATTCTGGCAGCACCCGATATCGATTTGGCCGTATTCGAAAGCCAGCTCTCAACTATCACCCACGACAATCAGAAAATCTTTGTTCTCGTATCCTCGGACGACGGAGCCTTGAGTTTTTCGAAGTTCATTTCTGGCGGAGTCGACCGTGTTGGCGCAGCCGATGCAGCCGAACTCGCAAGGTCAGGAGTCACCGTTATTGATCTCAGCCAAGTCCAGGACTCTCAAAGCACAAGTCACTCGAAATTTGCTTCGTCCCCTGAGGTTGTTCGAATTGCTGGGGAAGCAATCCGCACAAGCAGACGGACCGGCAAGCGTTCCACTACAGAACTTCAGGACCTTATTGGCGAAGGTTCAGTGGAAGTTGTAGGCGAACCTTAATTTCTTGATTTCCCAAGCCTGTCGCCAGAACAGTGCCGATCGGCAAAACGCTACCGCGGGCTGCGTTTCGCCAGAATCCGCTGCAAGGTCCGGCGGTGCATGTTCAGGCGACGCGCTGTTTCCGAGACGTTTCGGTCGCACAGCTCATAGACCCGCTGGATATGCTCCCACCGCACGCGATCGGCGCTCATGGGGTTTTCGGGGGGCGGGGGCAGTTCGTCGCCCTTGGCCAGCAGCGCGTTGGTGATGTCGGTGGCGTCGGCAGGTTTCGACAGATAGTCGGTGGCGCCGATTTTCACCGCCGCCACGGCAGTCGCAATTGCACCGTATCCGGTCAGAACCACGACCCGGCTGTCGGGGCGCTTTTCCCGCAGCACCTCAACCACGTCCAGCCCGTTGCCGTCCTCGAGCCGCAGGTCCACCACGGCAAAGGCGGGCGGGCGGGCGGTGGCGATCGCGCGGCCGGCGGCGACGGATCCGGCGGTTTCCACCTCGAACCCGCGCTTTTCCATCGCTCTGGCGAGACGTCTCAGAAACGGCTCGTCATCATCCACCAAAAGCAGGGATTTGTCGGGGCCAATGTCAAGCTGGGCACTGTCTGCCATGGTGTGGTCTTTCTGCTATTTCATGCCGATAGGCTTTGAGATGAGTAATAGCAGCGCCACACCAAAGGTCAAACCGACGGTTACTCTGCCGCCTGGTCCACAAAGCAGGCAACAGTGTCGGCCATCTGCTCGGCCGTCGCGTCGCGTTTGAAAAACTCGAGGAACCCATCCTGCGGCGTAACGAGGTAGGTAAATGTCGAATGGTCGACGAGGTAGTACTCGTCGCTCTTGTCCTGGGCCTTGTAATAGGTCTTGTAGGCCTGGCTCGCGGCCTTGACCTGTTCCGGCGTACCGGTGAGGCCAATCATCTTTTCATGCAGGTTGTAGGCAAAATCACCCACAACGTCGGGGGTGTCCCGGTCCGGGTCCACCGAGATGAAGATCGGAGTGACCGAATAACCGCGCTCGGTCAGCAGGTCGACGGCCTCGGCATTGCGGGTGGTGTCCAGAGGACAGACATCGGGGCAGAAGGTGTAACCGAAATAGATCAGCGAGGGCTCGGTGATCACGTCCTTGTCCGTCACGGTTTCACCCTTGGAGTTGATCAACTCGAACGGGCCGCCGATGGTTGCGGTGCCGCCTGCAATCTGGCTGGACCGGCACTGGGCAAACTTGTCGTCCGAGCCGCCGCCGCGCGTCATCAGCCACATGGCGCCCAGGCCCACGGCCAGCACGACGGTTGCAAGAATGGCATAAAGGCGGGTCATGGCGAAATTCCTGACACATGGGGTTGTTGATCGGTTCGGCCGGGACACCTATCAAGTTGACCAGCGGACGCAACAGGACATAATCGCCCGATGACGGATTCCAACACCAGCCTCTGGCGCGGACAGGAACGCAGCAGCTGGATCCGGTTGCGCACGCTGATCCTGCTGCGTTGGGTCGCAATCATCGGCCAGATCACGGCCATCACCGTGGCCCAGCAGACCTATCACGTCCAGCTGGAGCTTGGGCTGTGCTACCTTGCCATCGGTGTTTCGGTCATGGGCAACCTGACCGCCATCCTGCTGTTCCCGCAGAACAAGCGCCTGTCGGAATTCGAAAACTTCCTCATGGTGATGTTCGACCTGCTGCAGCTAGCTTTCCTGCTGTATCTCACAGGCGGTCTGAACAACCCGTTTGCCCTGCTTTTGCTGGGCCCCGTGACGATTGCGGCCAACGTCATGAGCACCCGGTCGACCCTGATCATCGGAGGCGCCGCAATCGTGCTGGCGACGCTTCTGGCCCAGTTTCACCTGCCGCTGCGCACCGATCTCGGCCTTGTTCTGGACATCCCCGACATCCTGCTGTTCGGCAACTGGGCCGCTATCGTGATCGCGATCGTATTCATCGGTGCCTACTCGCACCGCATCAGCGCCGAAGTTCAGTCGATGTCCGAGGCGCTGGCCGCCACCCATATGGCTCTGGCGCGCGAGCAGAAGCTGACCGACCTCGGCGGCGTTGTCGCCGCCGCAGCGCACGAGTTGGGGACGCCACTGGCCACCATCAAGCTGACCAGCTCAGAACTGATCGAAGAATTGGACGACCGCCCGGACCTGAAGGAAGACGCCGCCCTGATCCGCGAGCAGGCCGACCGATGCCGGGACATTCTGCGCGACATGGGTCGGGCCGGCAAAGATGACCTGCACCTGCGCCAGGCACCTTTGTCCACCGTGATCCACGAGGCGGCCGAGCCCCACATACACAGGGGCAAACAGGTACATTTTGACGAAGGCCCGGGGCCTGACGGGGATGTCCAGCAGCCCTCGATCCTGCGCAAGCCCGAGATCATTCATGGCCTGCGAAACCTGATCCAGAACGCCGTGGACTTTGCTCGCGCACAAGTCTGGGTCGAGGCCGAATGGACGCCGGACCGGATCACCGTCAGCATCATGGATGACGGGCGCGGTTATCCGTCACACATCATCGGCCGTATCGGTGACCCGTTCATGCGCCGCAGACGCGCCGAAAGCGATCTGCGCACACGCCCCGAATACGAGGGTATGGGGTTGGGCCTATTCATCGCAAAAACGCTCTTGGAGCGCAGCGGCGCCGAGTTGAAATTTGCAAATGGGTCTGACCCTTACCAGGCGGTGACGGACCAGGCCGAGCGACGCGGTGCAATCGTGCTGGTGACATGGCCGCGCAAGCTGATCGATGCGCAGACAGGCGACAACCCGGTTCCGTCGGGCGTGAACGAACGGTTTCAGGTCTGAGTTAAGACACCGTTAACCATTTCAGCGCAAATTCGGGTCCGGTTTGTTTTTGGGGTAGGCGGCGCTGTGGCCGACTGGATCATACTTGCGGCGATCAGCCTGGTTTCGTCGGGCTTTGCCCTGCAGTGGCTCATGCCGCGCCGTCCGCGGCGCGGTGACAATTTCGGTTTGTCTGCGCCGGCTTCGTTGCTGGATGCGGTGTTTCTGTTCAACGGAAGCCGCCTGATCAGCCACTCCGACATCGCCCTGTCCGGGTTCGAGGCAGTGAATGACTGGGATGATCTCAGGCGCCTGCTGCAGCGCGACTTTCCGGCCTTCCCCGAGACTTACGAAACCGTCCGCCAGCAGGGCAATATCGTGGTTTCGGCCATAGATTGTACGGTCGAGCGCGAGGTTCGGTGTGAATGGATCGACGGCACCGTCCGGGTGCAGTTGCGTGATTTGACCGGCATCACCGAACCAGCAAGGAGGGATCCGAACGATCCGATCCGCCTGGCCATGGACCGCGCGCCCTACCCCGTGTGGCTTCTGGATCATGCCAACAAGATAAGATGGTGCAACGCCGCCTATGTCGCGCTGGCCCGCAAGGCGCGCGGGCCGGACACGGATCTGACCCAACCCATGTTCCCTGAACTGACCGAAGAAGCGCGGCCCGGCAAGAAGACCCGCGTCTCAATTCCGGTGAAGGATAGCAGCAACAAGCTGTGGTTCGATCTGACGCGTGTGGAACTGGACGAAGGTCACCTGCATTATGCGGTCGACGTAAACGCCATTGTCGAGGCCGAGACCGCCCAGCGCAAATTCGTCCAGACGATGACGAAAACCTTCGCGCAGCTGTCGATCGGCCTGGCAATCTTTGATCGAAACCGCCAGTTGGCACTGTTCAACCCCGCCTTGATCGACCTGACTGCTTTACCGCCCGATTTCCTCAGTTGCCGGCCGAATATCTCAAGCTTTTTTGACCGCCTTCGGGATCAGCACATGATGCCCGAACCTAAGAACTACCGCAGTTGGCGCCGGCAGATGAACGATCTTCTGGAGGCGGCCGAGGACGGAAACTACCAGGAAACCTGGTCACTGCCGTCGGGCTCAGTCTATTCGGTCAGCGGCCGCCCCCATCCCGACGGCGCCGTCGCCTTCCTGTTCGAGGACATTACCGCCGAGATCACCCTGACCCGCCGATTCCGGTCCGAGATGGACCTTATGCAGTCAATCCTCGACAAGCTTGCGGATGCGGTTGCCGTGTTTGCCGATGACGGGACGCTGGCCTTCACCAACTACGCCTACCAACTGCTGTGGGGAGACTCGGACGAGGTCGGCTTTGAACCAGCCACGGTTCTGGACGTCACCCGTCAGTGGCAGTCGCAATGTCAGGCCAATCCAATTCTGGGTGACATTCGGGACTTCGTGGAAATGCGCAACAACCGGGTCGAGTGGAGCTCTGATCTGTACAAGCGCGACGGCACCCGGCTCTTGTGCACGGTCAGCCCAATCCAGAACGGCGCAACCATCGTCCGGTTCACGATCGAACACGCGCTTGGAGAAACGCCGGATATGTTGCAGATCACCGCCTGAACCGGGTTGCAGAGAGTTCGGGCCCCGTTCATTGTGACGCCATGAATTCGCCCGCTTCGATCACTCTGACATCACCGGAAGAAACCGCCGATCTGGCCAGCCGCCTGTCCGCCCATTTGGCGCCCGGCGACGTTATTTTGCTGGACGGCCCAATCGGCAGTGGCAAAACCCATTTTGCACGCAATCTGATCCAATCAGCACTGCCTGTGCCCGAAGATGTGCCATCGCCCACATTCACGCTGGTTCAGGTTTACGATGGCAAAGCCGGCGAAATCTGGCACTCCGATCTGTACCGGCTGACTTCGGTGGATGAGATCGAGGAATTGGGCCTGACCGAGGCCTTTGACACGGCGATCTGCCTGGTGGAATGGCCTGACAAGCTGGGTCCGCTACAGCCGGCCTCGGCCCTGTTGGTGCAGTTTCATGCCGACCCTGCTGCCGAAGAAACCCGACACCTGACCCTGACGTGGTCCGATCCCAAGTGGACCGACAAATTGAAGAGGATCGCATGACCAACCGCGCAGTTCTGGCCGAGGCGCTGATCGCACGGACCCCTTGGGCCAAAGCCTCTCGCGCACCGCTGGCCGGAGACGCCTCGAACCGCCGGTATGAACGTCTGACCGACCCGGACACGGGGCAAACCGCCGTTTTGATGGACGCGCCCTCGGATAAGGGGGAAGACGTGGAGCCCTTTGTCAGGGTGGCAAAATACCTGCAGTCCGTCGGTCTGAGCGCGCCCGAGATTCTTGCCGAGGACGCCGAGAACGGGTTCCTCCTGCTGGAGGATTTCGGCGACGATCTGTTTGCCCGCCTGATCGAGAAGCAACCGGAGGTCGAGCGTGAATTGTACGAGGCAGGAACCGACGTGCTGGTCCACCTGCACTCTGGGCCCCTGCCCTCGTTGGACAGCTATGACCCGTCCCTCATGGCGGAATTGTCGGCCCTTGCCTTCACCAAATATGCCCAAGGGATACAAGGCGCCTATGACGTAGACGCCCATGATCGTTTTCAGCATCGGTTCGCCGACATATTGCTGCAGGAAACCTCGGGCACGCGGGTGGTGACCCTAAGGGACTACCATGCCGAGAACCTGATCTGGCTGCCTGAGCGCGACGGGGTTCGCCGGGTCGGCCTGCTGGATTTTCAAAGCGCAATGCTGTGCCATCCCGCCTATGACCTGATGTCGTTGCTGCAGGATGTCCGCCGCACTGTCCCGGCCGCAATCGAGATGAGCATGGTCAACCGCTACATCACGGCAACAGGTGTGGATGACCACGATTTCCGCACGGCGTACAGTGTCCTCGGCGCCCAACGCAACCTCCGGATATTGGGCGGATTTGCCCGCCTCGCCACCGACTATGGCAAACCGCATTACGTGGATTTTATCCCGGCGGCCTGGGGTCATCTGATGCGCGATCTCGAGCATCCGGCGCTGGTCTCGGTCGCGGATCTGGTTCGGCAGGCGCTGCCATCCCCAACGCCCGAAAACCTTGCAAGGCTGAGGGCCGGATGACCGATACACCCGAGGCTATCATGCTGTTTGCCGCCGGTTTCGGCACCCGAATGGGCGCGTTGACCCGCACCCGGCCCAAGCCGCTGATCCCGGTGGCCGGGCGGCCGCTGATCGACCATGCGCTGGACCTAACGGATGCGGTGCGGCCGCGACGGGTGGTCGCGAACCTGCATTACCTTGCTGATCAGCTGGCGGATCATTTGGCGCCACGTGGTGTCCTGCTTTCACACGAACAGCCGGACATCCTGGAAACCGGCGGCGGATTGCGGGCGGCCTTGCCGCTGTTGGGTCCGGGTCCGGTTTTCACGATGAACACCGATGCGATCTGGTCCGGGCCCAACCCTTTGGAACTGCTGCAGGCGGCCTGGGACCCGGCGCGGATGGACGCGCTGTTGATCTGCGTGCCGATCGCACAGACGATCGGACATACAGGCCCCGGAGATTTCAGGATCGACCCCCAAGGCCGGCTTGCACGCGGGCCGGGTCACGTCTATGGCGGCATTCAGATCCTCAAGACCGACGGTTTGGCGGACATTCCGGAAAAAGCGTTCTCGCTCAATGTCTTGTGGGACCGGATGCACCGCGATAGCCGGCTGTTCGGTCTGCAATACCCCGGGCGCTGGTGCGATGTGGGCCGCCCCGAAGGCATCGCCCTGGCCGAGGAGATGCTGGCCGATGTTTGACCCCAGCGCCACCCCCCGGGTCTTTGCGGTGCCGCCCGGTGCGGATTTTCCGCAGGCACTGGTGCGTGGGCTGCGGGCGCGCTGCGTCGGCCGCCCGCCCGAGGCGCTGGCCCGCGTGCAACTGGTGCTGAACACCCGCCGCATGGCCCGCCGCGTGCGCGAGCTGTTCGATCAGGGTCCGCCCTGCCTCTTGCCCCGCATTTCGCTGGTCACCGATCTGGGCGAAAGCGTCGATCTTGATCGTGTACCGCCCGCCGTACCGCCCTTGCGTCGCCGGCTGGAACTGACGCAGCTGGTGGCGCGACTGCTGGACCAGCAACCGGACCTGGCCGCGCGGTCATCGCTGTTTGACCTGTCCGACAGCCTCGCCGCCCTGATCGAAGAGATGCAGGGAGAAGGCGTCCCGCCCGAGGCGATCCGGCAGCTGGACGTGACCGACCTGTCGGGCCATTGGGCACGGGCGCAGGCCTTCATCGGCATCGCCGACCAGTTTCTGAAGACCGAGGATGGCAGCCTGGACGTGCAGGCCCGCCAACGCCGCGTGGTCGAGAACCTGATCGCCCGCTGGCAGGACGCGCCGCCGCAACACCCGGTGATCCTGGCCGGGTCCACCGGCTCGCGCGGGACCACGCTGATGCTGATGCAGGCGGTGGCGCGGCTGCCGCAGGGGGCGCTGATCCTGCCGGGGTACGATTTCGACCAGCCCGCCCATGTCTGGGAGCGGCTGGATTCGGCAATGACCTCGGAGGATCACCCGCAATACCGGTTCCGCAAGCTGATGACCGAACTGGGGATCGGGCCGGCCCAGATTGCAACCTGGACCCCGGACCAGCCCCCCTCGCCCGCGCGCAACCGTCTGGTTTCATTGGCATTGCGCCCGGCCCCGATCACCGATGCCTGGATGAGCGAAGGCCCGCAGATGCGCGATCTCGATGCCGCGACTCGCGACATCACCTTGGTCGAAGCGCAATCGCCGCGGGCCGAGGCGCTGGCCATCGCCCTGCGCCTGCGGCAGGCGGTCGAGACCGGCCAGACCGCCGCCCTGATCACCCCCGATCGGATGCTGACCCGCCAGGTCAGCGCCGCGCTGGACCGCTGGAACATCCTGCCCGATGACAGCGCCGGCCTGCCGCTGCAACTGTCGCCACCGGGCCGGTTCCTGCGCCATGTGGCCGGGCTGTTCGCGCGCCGTCTGGATGCCGAGGCGCTGCTGACCCTGCTGAAACACCCCTTGTGTCACAGCGCCGGCGACCGCGGCGCGCATCTGTTGCACAGCCGCGATCTGGAACTGCGCCTGCGTCGCAATGGCCCGCCCTTCCCCGACAGCGCCAGCCTGACCGGCTTTGCCGTTGAAAAAGACATACCCGACGCGTGGGTCCAGTGGTTGATCCGCCATTTCTGCGACCAGCAGATCAGCGGCACTCTGCCCCTGACCGGCTGGGTGCAGCGCCTGCGCGATCTGGCCGAGGCGATTGCCGGTGCCGGAACCGACGGCGCAGGCGAGTTGTGGGAGAAAACGCTGGCCAAACGGCGCTGGCGGTGATCTCGGGCCTTGCGGACGAGGCCGAGCACGGCGGCGAGATGACGGCGCTGGATTTCGCCGATCTGCTGGGTGCGCTGCTGGCCGGACAAGAGGTCCGCGACCGCGACGCCCCCCAGCCGCGGATCATGATCTGGGGCACGCTCGAAGCGCGGGTTCAGGGTGCCGACCTGCTGATTCTGGGTGGGTTGAACGAAGGCAGCTGGCCCGAGGCTCCCGCGCCAGACCCCTGGCTGAACCGCCAGATGCGCGACCGTGCCGGCCTGCTGCTGCCGGAACGACGCATCGGCCTGTCGGCGCATGATTTCCAGCAGGCCATCGGCGCGACCGAGGTCTGGCTGACCCGCGCGGTCCGTTCGGATGATGCCGAAACCGTTCCGTCACGCTGGCTGAACCGATTGACCAACCTGTTGCAGGGCCTGCCGGATCAGGGCGGCCGCGCGGCGCTGGAACAGATGCGCGACCGGGGCAAGACATGGCTGCGCTGGTCCGAGATGCTGGAACAGGCGCCCCGGATCGCCGCCGCACCGCGCCCCTCGCCGCGCCCGCCGGTGGCCGCGCGCCCGCGCCGCCTGTCGGTGACCGAGATCAAGCGGCTGATCCGCGACCCCTATGCGATCTATGCCAAGCACGTTCTGCGCCTGAAACCGCTGGACCCGCTGGTACAGGCGCCCGACGCCCTGCTGCGCGGCATCGTGATCCACGAGATCCTGGAACATTTCGTCAAGGACAGCGTGTTGGACGGCGCGCTGCTGACCCGTGACAACTTCCTGAAACGGGCCGAGGCTCTGCTGGATCAGCATGTCCCCTGGCCCACCGCCCGGAAACTGTGGCTGGCGCGGCTGGAACGGATCGCCGACGACTTTCTGCGCGCCGAGATCACCCGCCGCAGCGACGGCGGCCCGATCGCGTTCGAGGCAAAGATGCGCCTGACGCTGGAACCGCTTGGGTTCACCCTGAATGGCCGCGCCGACCGGATCGACCGCAACAGCCGCGGCGCGTTGACCATCATCGACTACAAGACCGGCACGCCGCCCTCGGAATCGCAGCAGGCCAAGTTCGACAAACAGCTGCTGATCGAGGCCGCGATGGCCGAACAGGGCGGGATCGACGGATTTGACCCGATGGCCGTGGCCAGCGCCGTGTTCATCGGTATGGGCGGCACCTACAAAGAGGTCCCGGCACCCCTGGACAAAGAGCCGCCCGACAAGGTTCTGGCCGAGCTGAAGGAGCTGATTTCCACTTATTTAGAGCCTGATCAGGGGTTTTCGTCGCGCCGGATGATGCACAAGGACAGCGACGTGGGCGACTATGACCACCTGGCGCGGTTCGGCGAATGGGACCGCACCGCCGAAACCAAGCCCGAGGATCTGACATGACCCCGCGCGACGAAGCGACCGAACGGCAGGTTCAGGCGGCGCGGCCCGATGCGTCGACCTGGCTGGCGGCCAATGCGGGCTCGGGCAAGACGCGGGTTCTGACCGACCGCGTGGCGCGGCTGCTGCTGGACGGCGTGCAGCCGCAGCACATCCTGTGCCTGACCTACACCAAGGCCGCCGCCAGCGAGATGCAGAACCGCCTGTTCAAGCGGCTGGGCGAGTGGGCGATGCTGGACGACGCGGCATTGCTGCGGCAACTGACCGAGCTGGGCGTCGAAGGGGTGATCGACCCCGACCGCCTGGCCCGTGCCCGCACCCTGTTCGCGCGCGCCATCGAAACGCCGGGCGGGCTGAAGATCCAGACGATCCACTCGTTCTGCGCCTCGTTGCTGCGGCGGTTCCCGCTCGAGGCCCGTGTCAGCCCGCAGTTTTCCGAGATGGAAGACCGCGCCGCGGCCCTTCTGCGCGAGGAAATCGTCGAGGATTTCGCCGAGGGCCCGCAGGCCCGCCTGATCGAGGACGTGGCCCGCCACATCACCGATACCGGCTTTGACAAGCTGACCGCCGCAATCGCCCAGAAGCGCACCCTGTTCACGCCCGCGCTACAATGGCCCGACCTGCTGGCCCGTTTTGACCTGCCCGAGGGGTTCGACGAGGACGCGCTGCTGGTGCAGGTGTTTCTGGGCGGCGAGGTCGAGTTGGTCCGGTCGATCCTTCCGGCGCTGGCGGGCGGCGGCAAGACCGACGCCAAAGCGGCCGAGAAACTGTCGGGCTTCACCGAACCGGCCTTGGGTCAGTTGCCGGTGCTGGAAGACGTGTTCCTGACCGGCAAATCCGCCAAAGAGCCCTTTACCGCCAAGATCAACAGCTTTCCCACCAAGGCGCTACGCGAGGGGGTTCTGGCGGGGCAGATGGATCCGCTCGAGGCATTGATGCGGCGGGTCGAAGCTGCAAGGGAAGGGCGACTGGCGCTGGCAGCCGCACGCAAATCTCTGGTGCTGCACCGCTTCGCGGCGGCCTTCCTGCCGGAATACGAGCGCCGCAAGCAACTGCGCGGCTGGCTGGATTTCGACGACCTGATCCTGCGCGCGCGCCTGTTGCTGAACGATCCGGCGGTGGCCGCTTGGGTTCTGTACCGGCTGGATGGCGGCATCGACCACATCCTTGTGGACGAGGCGCAGGACACCAGCCCCGATCAATGGGATGTGGTCGAGAAACTGGCGCAGGAATTCACCAGCGGCGAGGGCGCGCGGTCCGGGGTCGAGCGGACGATCTTCGTGGTTGGCGACAAGAAACAGTCGATCTATTCCTTCCAGGGGGCAGACCCGCAGGCCTTTGACCGGATGCAGGCCGAGTTTGGGCGGAAACTAAAGGAATCAGGCTCTAAACTGTGGGATTGGACGCTGGAATACTCGTTCCGCTCCTCCAGCGCCATCCTGTCGCTGGTCGATATCCTGTTCGAAAACCGCGCCGATGCGGGGTTTCAGAAAGAGTCCCAGCACCGCGCCTTCAAGGCCGATCTGCCCGGCCGGGTCGATCTGTGGCCGGTGGTGGAAAAGGTCGAGGACGCGGACGAGGGCGACTGGACCGACCCGGTCGATCGGCCCGCGGCGCAGCATCACACGGTGATCCTGGCCAACCAGATAGCCGCGCGCATCAAGGCCATGATCGACGCCGGCAAAACCATCCCCGAAGACGGCCCCACGCGCGGCACATTCGTGCGCCGCAAGGTGCGGCCGGGGGATTTCCTGATCCTGGTTCAGCGCCGCTCGGACCTGTTCGCCGAGATCATCCGCGCCTGCAAGGCCCAGGGTTTGCCGATCGCAGGGGCCGACAGGCTGAAGGTGGGCGCGGAACTGGCGGTCAAGGATCTGGCCGCGCTGCTGAGCTTTCTCGCCACGCCCGAGGATGACCTGTCACTGGCCACGGTGCTGAAATCGCCGCTGTTCGGCTGGTCCGAGCAGATGCTGTTCGACCTGGCTCATCGTCGGCAGGAAAGGTACCTGTGGGCGGCGCTGCGCCAACGAGCCGGGGATTTTCCCGAAACGCTGGCGGTACTGAACGATCTGCGCGGGCAGGTGGACTTTCTGCGCCCCTATGACCTGATCGAACGGGTGCTGACCCGACATGACGGACGCCGCAAACTTTTGGGCCGTCTGGGTGCCGAGGCCGAGGACGGCATCAACGCGTTGCTGTCGCAGGCACTGGCCTATGAGCGGTCGGACATTCCCAGCCTGACGGGCTTCCTGGTGTGGATGCAGACCGACGACCTTGAGATCAAGCGCCAGATGACCGGCGTGGGCGACATGATCCGGGTGATGACAGTGCATGGCTCGAAAGGGCTGGAGGCGCCGATCGTGATCCTGCCGGACACCGGCAAGCGGCAGCCGCCCCGCGATGCCGAGATCATGGTCGCCGACGGAACGCCGCTGTGGAAGGTGCCCGCCGACCTGTCGCCCGGCCTTGTGGCCCGCGCCCGCGAAGACGCGCGCCAACGCGAGGAGAACGAGCGGCTGCGGTTGCTGTACGTTGCGCTGACCCGGGCCGAGAAATGGCTGATCGTGGCGGCTGCCGGCGATCTGGGCAAGGACGGGTCCAGCTGGTACCAGCTGGTCGAAGAGGCGATGGGCCGGGCAGGGGCCACCGAGATCCCCGGCACCGGCGTCCGCCGTCTGGCGCATGGCGATTGGGAGGATCTGCCACTGGACCATCGCCCGACCCCGGAACCGGTGCAGGATACCCTGCCGGACCTGTTCCACCGGCCCGCGCCCGAGCCGACGCCCGATCCCGAGACGCTCAGCCCGTCCGATCTGGGCGGGGCCAAGGCCCTGCCGGGCGAGACCGGACTTGAGGAAGAGGCCGCCAAACTGCGCGGCACCCGCCTGCACCTTCTGCTCGAACATCTGGCCCAGGCGCCACGCGACCGGTGGGATCAGCTCTGCGCCCGGCTTCTGCCCGATATGCAGGACGGTGACCGCCGCGACCTTCTGGCCGAGGCGGCGGGCGTACTGACCGCGCCGGACCTGGCCCCCGTCTTTGCACCGGCCGCGCTGGCCGAGGTGCCCGTCTCGGCCACTCTGGACGGTCGTCGGATCCACGGGGTGATCGACCGGTTGATCGTGACGGATGACGTGGTGCAAGTCATTGATTTCAAATCGAACGCCACGATTCCCGATCGGGCCGAGACCTGCCCCGAGGGCCTGCTGCGCCAGATGGGCGCCTATGCCGCCGCGCTGTCGCAGATCTATCCTGGCCGCGAGATCCGCACCGCGATTTTGTGGACCCGGACGGCGCGCCTGATGTGGCTGCCACACGATCTTGTGACAGATGCGCTGGTGCGGGCCCAGATATCTTGACCTCCCCAATGGGCGCACCTACGTTCGACTCCCAACCGCATGTCATTCAGGAGACAGAATATGTCGACCGTAGCCGTAACCGACGAAACCTTTGACGCCGAAGTCAAGAACTCGGACGTCCCCGTCGTGGTGGATTTCTGGGCCGAGTGGTGCGGACCCTGCAAGCAGATCGGCCCCGCTCTGGAAGAGCTGGCGGCTGAATATGGCGGCAAGGTCAAGATCGCCAAGGTCGACGTGGACAGCAACCCAAACTCGGCCGCAGCCATGGGCGTACGCGGTATTCCCGCGCTGTTCATCTTCAAGGACGGTCAGGTGGTTTCGAACCGCGCAGGCGCTGCCCCGAAGGCCGCCCTGCAAAGCTGGATCGACGAATCCATCTGATACCGAACGGAACTCAACAAAAAAGGCGCTCCTCATCGGGCGCCTTTTTTGTGCATGGTCTGCGCAAATAAAAAGCCGCCCGGAAATCCAAGCGGCCATTCGTCTTTAGTCGAATTCGGTCTGAATTCAGATCTTGGCGATATCTTCGCGGACCAGACCGATATCTTCCAGCTGGGCATCGCTCAGTTGCGACAGCAGCTTGCGGGTCTTGCGGGCGGTGTTCCATTCGGCGACAGCTTCGAAAGCGTGCGAGATGCCGTCCACTACACGCAGGATGGTAGCTGCTCCGAGCGGCGCATGGATGTTTGCGGTGGTTGCCATTTGCGCATTCCTTTTTTGAAACAGCCGACCCTGTGTCGGTTGTAAGCCTCATCTAGTCTTGCGACAGGCGACTCACAATTGCTGGTCCGACAACCCCGTGATGCACGGATTGCATATCTTTTGGGCAGTTTGAGAACGGGTTGCGCGGATCGCGCCTCCGGCCCATATAGGGCATCAACGGATACGGAGGCTTGAATGGCGGAGAACGACTTTCCCGGTTGGCACGGCACCACGATCATCGGCGTCAAGAAAGGCGGCCAGATCGTCATCGCGGGTGACGGGCAGGTCAGCCTGGGCCAGACCGTGATCAAGGGCACCGCCCGCAAGGTGCGGCGCCTGTCGCCCGGCGGGTTCGAGATCGTCGCCGGGTTCGCCGGCTCGACCGCCGACGCCTTCACACTGCTGGAACGGCTGGAAGCCAAGCTGGAGGCCACGCCCGGTCAACTGGCCCGCGCCTCGGTCGAGCTGGCCAAGGACTGGCGCACCGACAAGTACCTGCAGAAGCTTGAGGCGATGCTGATCGTCACCGACGGCCGTGACCTGTTCGTGATCACCGGGGCCGGGGACGTGCTCGAACCGGAACATGACGTGGCGGCGATCGGGTCGGGTGGCAACTTTGCCCTGGCAGCCGCGCGCGCGATGATGGACAGCGACAAGTCGGCCGAGGAGGTTGCCCGCGAGGCCATGGCAATTGCCGCCGACATCTGCGTCTACACCAACGGCAACCTGACGGTTGAGAGCATTTCGGGCTAGGGGTCAGGCCAGCAGGGCCGAAATCTCCTTGCCCTTCCACCGCCGGTGCATCCCGATCAGCCCCAGAATGGCCGAGGCGATCACGATGTAATAGGGCAGGCGGATATCGATGCTCATCAACCCGCCGCCGATCAGCGACATGATTCCACCCGCCAGGCAGAACACGGCCGTGGTTACGCCCATGACCCAGCCCTGATCCGCCTCGCTGACCGACGAGGAGAACAGGCCCAGAAGGGTCGGGTAGGCCACGCCGAACAGGAAATAGAACAGGAACACCGGCACGTAGCTGAGCACGCCGCTGGGGCTGAAGGCAAAGGCAAAGCCGCAGATCACCATGACGATCAGCGAAACATATATGATGTTGTGCTTTCTGAACCGTTCCTGCGCGGGTTTCACGAGAAACGTACTGGAGAAGGCCAGCGCCACACCAATGACGACCATGGCCATGCTGCCGCCGATCACGCCGTAACCAAAAGCGCTGGTCAGGAAATTGTCCACAAACACGTAGAAGGTGACGTTCGCGATCATGAAGAACGCGTAGACGGGCAGGATCTTCAGAACCATGGGGTGGCCACGCACGGCGACCAGGCTGTCGGTTACGTCGCGTGGGCGAAAGACGAAGGGTTCGCGTTCGGTTCGGGTATCCTTGAAAAAGAACAGCACCAGCAGGATTGCGATAAGCACCAGGACAAACGCGCCGTAGAATGGGGTCTTGAGCGTGGCAACGCTGCCCAAAAGCGCCGCATCCGACAGGACCGCTCCGATGATCGGGCCGCCGACCAGGCCAAAGCTGACCCCTGTCACGATATAACCCATGTTCCGGTCACGATCGGCCGCATCCGTGCTGCCGTCGATCATGGCCGCCTGCGCAATAGGTTGGTTTCCGGCCGTGAACCCGGTGATCGACCGGCCCACGATCAACAGGATCAGGCTGTTGAGATACAGCGCCGCAATCGTGATCGCATAACCGGCCAGCGCTCCGCCCAGGCAGACCAGAAGTGCATTCTTGCGCCCGATGGAGTCCGAAACTTTCGAGACATAGACGACGCCCAGAAACCAGGACAGGAAGAAACACCCGATCACCAGACCGTAGTAGAAGTGACGGCTGCCCATGGACGTGCTTGCCGGCAGAAAGCCCGATTTCGTCTCCATGATCAGCGAGTTGATGATCGGAAAAACCAGCCCTTGGCCGATCAGGTCCACGAACACCACGAACAGCAGGGTAATCTTGGCAATCTTGGTCATTTCACGCTCCGGGTCCCGCGCACATTCCGCCAACCCTATCAGAGGACACCGAAATCTCCCAACACGGAGGTCAGGAAAGAATTGCATTGGCGCCGGGTCATTGTTAACCAACGCGGCCAAATGTGCGGTCTCGGTTGTTTTTGCCGACCCCGTGCTTACCTAAGCCGCAGCTGACTGCCGACCATCGAAAGGACTGCCCTGTGACCGACCTGACCCCGCGCGAGATCGTCTCGGAACTGGATCGTTTCATCATCGGGCAGAAGGATGCCAAGCGCGCTGTCGCCGTGGCCCTGCGCAACCGCTGGCGGCGCAAGCAGTTGGCGGATGACATCCGCGACGAGGTCTATCCCAAGAATATCCTGATGATCGGGCCCACCGGCGTGGGCAAAACCGAGATCAGCCGCCGCCTGGCCAAGCTGGCCCGCGCGCCTTTCATCAAGGTCGAAGCGACCAAATTCACCGAGGTCGGCTATGTTGGCCGCGATGTCGAACAGATTATCCGCGATCTGGCCGATGCCGCGATCATCCAGACCCGTGAATACATGCGCGAAGAGGTCAAAGCCAAGGCGCATCAGGCTGCCGAGGACCGCGTGATCGAGGCCATCGCCGGCTCGGACGCCCGCGAGAGCACCCGAGAGATGTTCCGCAAGAAGCTGAAATCCGGCGAGCTGGACGACACGGTGATCGAACTTGAATTGGCCGATACGTCCAACCCGATGCCGATGTTCGACATTCCCGGCCAGCCGGGTGGACAGATGGGCATGATGAACCTGGGCGACATTTTCGGCAAGGCATTCGGCGGGCGCACCGTCAAGCGCCGCATGAGCGTTGCCGAAAGCTATGACATCCTGATCGGGGAAGAGGCCGACAAGTTGCTGGATGACGAGGCCGTCACCGCGCGGCGCTGGAATCGGTCGAGCAGAATGGCATCGTATTTTTGGACGAGATCGACAAGGTCTGCGCACGGGCAGAAACCCGCGGAGGGGATGTCAGCCGCGAAGGCGTGCAGCGCGACCTGCTGCCGCTGATCGAAGGCACCACCGTCTCCACCAAGCACGGCCCGGTCAAGACCGACCACATTCTGTTCATCGCCAGCGGCGCGTTCCATATCGCCAAGCCTTCGGACCTGTTGCCGGAACTGCAGGGGCGTCTGCCGATCCGGGTCGAGCTGCGTGCGCTGACCGAAGAGGATTTCGTTCGCATCCTGACCGAGACGGACAACGCGCTGACCCGCCAGTATACGGCTTTGATGGGCACCGAAAACGTTACCGTCAGCTTTACCGAGGACGGGATCGCCGCGCTAGCCCGGATCGCCGCCGAGGTGAACCAGAGCGTCGAGAATATCGGCGCCCGGCGCCTGTACACCGTGATGGAGCGCGTTTTCGAAGATCTGTCCTTTGTCGCGCCGGACCGTGCCGGCGCGGAAATCGTGGTCAACGCGGCCTTTGTGGATGAAAACCTTGGTGAGCTGACCAAATCCACGGACCTGAGCCGTTACGTTCTGTAACATGATCAGCCGGTTTTTGCCGGTTGGTCCTGCGCAATTATCTGGACGCGTCGGCAGGTTACGCTATGCGTAGCACGTAACTGTTGGTCTGGGATCGTTCCGTGCTGCGCTATCTGATCATTTTCGTCACGGTTTCCGTTTTGGGAGGCTGCGTTGACCGATCCATCTCGGTCACCTTGCCCGAAGCGTTGGACGTCGGCACCGCGCAGACCGTGTTCGCGGCGACCACCCGCGCACGCGAGGCCGATGGCTCTTACGGGTATCGTCGTGCAGACCGCCTGCAATTCCTCGAAACCACCGTCTCGATCCCGCCGAACCACCGCCCCGGGACGCTTGAGTTTTCCTATTCGGACCCGAACCCGAGCCGGCAGTTCGTTTTGGCCGGTGTGCGCGAATTTCCGTCCGAGCAGGATCTGAAAGCACGGCTGAACGGCGCCAAGGAAGTCACAATCTTTGTTCATGGCTACAACGCCACCCAGACCGAGACCGTTTTTCGCGCGGCTCAGTTGGCTCACGATATCGGCCTGCCTGGCAAGACGTTGGTCTATTCCTGGCCCAGCCGAGGGTCCGGATCGGGCTATGCCTATGATCTGGACAGCATGCTGTTTGCCCGCGACGGTCTGCAACAAACCATCTCTACGCTGAAATCCTGGGCGTCCCGCGCGTGCTGATCGTTGCGCACTCGATGGGAGGCGCGCTGACCATGGAGATGATGCGCCAAGCCGAGCTGCGCGAGCCGGGCTGGTCGCGGCGCAATCTGGAAGGTGTGTTGCTGATCTCGCCCGATCTCGACGTTGACGTGTTCCGGTCGCAGATGGCGGTAATCAAATCTCCGCCCGAGCAATTTGTGATCATGGTCTCGCGCAAAGACAAGATCTTGAACGTGTCCGGACGCCTGCGCGGAACTGCCAAGGGTGAGCGGCTGGGCAACATCAGCTCGACCGAGAAGCTGGCGCAGTACCCGGTCAGCATCATTGACACCACGGCCTTCAACAAGGATGCGGAATCCTCGCATTTCGTAGCCGCCACATCTCCGGCACTTCTGTCGATTCTCAACGCGGCGGGCCGGGTCAGCAGGACCTTTGGCCGGGATCAGGGTGGTATTGATCTTCTTGTGCCGCCGGCCGTGCGAAACGATGCCGGCGCGACTGAGGTTGTTCTGACCGAAACCGGGCAGGTGCGGGTCAGCACTCCGTGATTGGGCGCGGGGTCCGCCTTTTCCTTGCGGACAATGCTCCGTGGTTGGGCGCGGGGGTCTTGCTGACCTTTATGTCCAGTTTCGGGCAGACCTTTTTCATTTCGATCTTCGCCGGTCAGATCCGGGCCGAGTTCGGCCTCAGCCACGGCGCATGGGGCGGTCTTTATTCGTTGGGCACGACTGTTTCTGCGATCGTCATGATCTGGGCCGGAGGGCTGACAGACATCTATCGTGTCCGAGTGCTGGGCCCGGCTGTCCTGGTTGGGCTTGCGTGCGCCGCGCTGGCGATGGCGGTCAATCACTGGGTGATCCTGTTGCCCGTAGTCATCTTTCTGCTGCGTCTGTTCGGCCAGGGCATGTGCAGTCACATTGCCATGGTTGCGATGGCCCGGTGGTTCACGGCCACGCGGGGCAGGGCGCTCTCTATCGCAACGCTGGGATTTGCCGTTGGCGAGGCCCTGCTGCCGGTGCTGTTCGTCGCCGCCATGGCCTTTGTCGACTGGCATTTTCTTTGGGCGCTCTCCGCCGCCATCGCGTTGTTGGGAATACCGGCGTTGATGCGAATGCTGCGTCAGGAACGGACACCACAAAGCCTAGCCCGGGAAACCAGCGCGACCGGGATGCTTGGGCGGCACTGGACCCGGCGCGAAACGCTATTGAACCCGCTTTTCTGGTTCATGATGCCGGCGCTCATGGGACCTTCGGCATTCATTACCGCGTTCTTCTTTCACCAGGTCCATCTGGCGCAGACCAAGGGCTGGGCCCACATCCAACTGGTTGCGTTGTTTCCGGTCTACACCGGAGTGTCGATCTTGGCGATGTTCGCCTCGGGCTGGGCGTTGGACAGATGGGGAACGGCGCGGATGATGCCGTTCTATCAGATTCCGATGGCTGCCGGGTTTGCCCTGTTTGCGTTTGTCCAGACAATCCCCGGCGCCGTAATCGGTTTGTCCTGTCTTGCCATTTCGGTCGGCGCCAACAGCACGCTGCCCGCCGCGTTCTGGGCCGAGTTCTACGGCACCCGTCACATCGGCGCGATAAAGGCGATGGCTGCCGCCGTCATGGTGCTGGGGTCTGCTGTCGGGCCCGGCCTGACTGGCGGGCTGATCGATCTGGGCGTGCCACTCAGCACGCAGTTCCTGTGGATCGCCTGGTTTTTCGTGGCAACGTGCGGCATAGTCTGGATCGGTATTCACAGGGCCCGGCGGCTGCTTTAGCGGACCCGCCTCAGATACACGTAGTAAGCCCCATCACCGCCATGGCTGATATGGGCGGGACTGACCTGAAGAACCGCTTGGGCCAGCGGTGGCAAATGCAGCCACTGAGGCACCTGGTTGCGCAGCACGCCGCGGGGCGTCGGGATCGGGCCGGGTTCGTCTCTGTCCTTGCCTTTGCCGGTGACCACCAGAACCAGTCGTTTTCCCGATGCCTGCGCCGACAGGATGAACCGGATCAGAGCAGGATGGGCCGTATCGACCCGCATTCCGTGCAGATCCAGCTTGCCTTCGGGCTTCAGCTTGCCGCGTTTCATCCGCGCAAAGGCCTTGCTGTCCATCTGTACGGGTGCGGCGCGCAGGCTGTCGCCGATTGCGGGCTTCAAGCTGTGGCCGCGCCCATTTGTCGGTGCATTCTGACCCAGTTCAAAGGCGTCTATCCGCGCTTTTGGGGTTTTTCGCGGCTTGGGTTTCGGCAAGGTCGATGGGTGCACGGATTGGGAATCTCCGGGTGCAGCCGCTCGGTCTGCCGGGTTACCTTGTGCCACAATTCGATCTCGTCTTCGGTCAGCTTGCGGCGGGTCATCAGAACTCATCCGGCAGCATGGCATAGGCGCGCTGGATCGGCAGCAGAACGATCATGCGACCGGGATCCTTGAGCTGGCCCGCCGCCTGTCCCGCGGCGTCCCCGGTTCCGAAAAAGATGTCGGCCCGTTGTGCGCCCTTGATTGCCGAGCCGGTGTCCTGTGCGATCATCAAGCGCCTCAGCGGAGTCTTACCGTCTTTTTCGACCCAGACTGGCGCGCCCAACGGGGTATAGGCCGGGTCAACGGCGATGCTGCGCATTGCGGTGATCGACCGGTTCATTGCGCCCAAAGGACCGCGGTCTGCAGCCACCCGCGAAACCTCGCGGAAAAATACGTAGGACGGGTTGTGCATCAAAAGCTCGGCCCCAATCTCGGGGTTCTTGCGCACCCACGACTGGATCATCCGGGCGCTCACATCATGCGCACCCAGAATACCGCGCCGGACCAGTTCAACCCCAACCGACCGATAGGGGTGGCCGTTGGCCCCGCCATATCCGACACGCACCGAACTTCCATCCGGCAAACGGATGCGCCCCGAGCCTTGAATCTGCAGAAAAAACAACTCGACCGGGTCATCGACCCAGGCGATTTCCAAGCCGCGGCCATTCATCACGTCACTGGTCAGCAACTCGCGTCGACTGAGCCATTGCCCAGCCGCCCGCGCCTCGGGCGGCATCTTGTAGACCGGGTATCTGTAGGTTTCAGTCCGCGTCCGCGAGCCGTTCAATTCCGGTTCAAAATATCCGGTGAACAGCGGGGCCTTTTCATCCTCGATCAGGATGGGCCGGAAGAACAGTTCGAAAAAGGCGCGCGCGGCATCGGGCTCGTATGTCCGTGCGGCTGCACACAACGAACGCCAGTCCGGATCGTCCAGATCCCCGCAAGTGTCCAGAAAAACGGACAAAGCCGCGCCGTGGTCATCCTCGGCCCAGCCATCAAGGTCAGCAAATGACAGGATGGATCGCGTCGCCTCAGCTCCGGCGGCATTGGCGGCGGTCAGAACCGCCACCAGCATCAGCGACCGGAGCGTTCCGATCATGCGTCCGTTGCGACAAGCAGCCAGTTCGGATCATCCGCGCCCATGACGCGGGCAAAGGTCCAGCTGTCCTTTTGGCGCTTGATCGTGTTGGGGCTGCCTTCGATGATGTCACCGCCCCGGTCACGCACGACCGACGTCAGCTCGCCGACGAACCGCACGGTGATCTCGGCGCGGTTTGAATCCTTATCGAATTGTGCATCCACCAGGCCCATCTCACGCACACCGATGAACTCGGCCTCGATCGTCAGGCCCTTGTCCTCGCGATCGGCGACAACCGAGACGAAGGTTTCGAACACTTCCTCGGACAGGAAGGGCTGGATTTCATCCAGGTTGCCCCGCTCGAACCCCATGACGATCAGCTCATAGGCGCCACGTGCGCCCTGCAGAAACTCGCTGACCGAAAAGCTCGGCTCGACACGCTTCATCGCAGCCAGCGTCTGCGCCAATTCGCTGTCTTCGGGAACATGGTCGGTAATGTCACGATCCGGACCGCCGTCGATCACTTCGAAATCACGACGCGACTTCCCGGTGTCGGGTTGCTGCGGCACCGGTGGTTTTTCAAAGCCTTCGCGCGTGCCCAGCACGCTTCTGAGACGCAGGATCAGGAAGATGGCTATGCCAGCCAGCACCAGAAGCTGGATCAGGGGTGAATTCATTTCGTCCTCTTTTCAGCACCGAGACTTTGTACACGCGGCCTCGTGCCACTATGTAGGTGACAGTTGGTGGCAAGTCCACAGCCCGGCCTATGGGAAAGGATAGCGCATATGTATCTGTTCTTGGCATTTTTATTGGTGCCGATCATCGAAATCGCCCTTTTATCCAGGTCGGCGGTCTGATCGGCCTGTGGCCGACGCTGGCGATCGTGGTTTTGACCGCCGTTCTGGGTACTGCGATGGTGCGGACACAAGGTCGCATGGCGATGGGTCAGCTGCAGCGCGCCTTTTCCGAACTGGACGACCCGACCGAGCCGCTGGCCAATGGTGCAATGATCCTGCTGTCGGGCGTTCTGCTGATGACTCTGGGTTCTTCACCGACGCAATCGGCTTTGCGCTGCTGGTTCCCGGGGTGCGGGCCGCGGTTTTCGGTATCTCAAATCACGGGTCACGATTACCCAGTTCCAGATGGGCCCCGGCCCGCAATACGGGGCGGCGCGCGATCCGTTCGGTGGGGATGACATCATAGACGGAGAGTATTCGGAAGTGCGCACAAAACCCGCACAACCGTCGAAATGGGTGGAAGGGCCGCACCAGCATTGAGGTGCCCGGCCCAACTTGATAAGCAGTGGCGAATTTAAATTTTGGAGCGGATCCATGACCGAAGAAACCGCCGCCGGCACAACCCAGCCCCAGGCAGCCCCCCAAATCCAGATGCGCATTCTGGGACAGTTCATCCGGGACATGTCCTTTGAAAACGTGATGGCGCAAAAAGGCGTCTCGGGCGACGTGCAGCCCGAGATCTCGGTCCAGGTGAACCTGGATGCGAAAAACGCTCGGCCGACCACCAATACGAGGTGTCGATCAAGCTGAACCTCAAGTCCAAGGCCAAGGGTCTGGAGGACATCCTGTTCCTGTGCGAGATCGATTATTGCGGCCTGTTCCACGTGGAAGGCGTGCCGAATGATCAGTTGCACCCGTTCCTGATGATCGAATGCCCGCGGATGCTGTTCCCTTATCTGCGCCGCATCGTCAGCGACATCACCCGCGACGGTGGCTACCCGCCGGTCAACCTGGACAACATCGATTTCGTCGGTCTGTACCGCAACGAGTTGATGCGCCGTCAGGCCGAGGCGTCCGACAAGGCCGAAGCGTAATCAGGCAACCCGCATCTGACCCGGGTCAGGTGCGGGACCACAGGGCGTTTTCGCCCAGCTTTTCGACAAATGCATCATGCGCAGCACGCTCATCCTCGGTAATCCGGGGCTGCAGTGGGCTGGGCCGTGGACCGGGGCGCCAAATGTCGCCACCGGTTGAGCTTTCGGCAGACGCCGAAGACAGGCCAAAATCTGGTTGGCGTCCGCCGATCAGCTCCAGATAGACTTCTGCCAGGATTTCCGAGTCGAGCAACGCACCGTGCAGAACCCGGTTCGAATTGTCGATGTTGAACCGCCGGCACAGCGCATCCAGCGAGGCGGGCGAGCCGGGAAACCGCTTGCGCGCGATCGCCAGCGTGTCCAGCGCCTGCTCCATCGGAATCGGGGGCAGGCCCATCCATCCCAACTCGGCATTGAGGAACTTCATGTCGAATGAAGCGTTGTGGATCACCAGCCGTGCATCCCCCACGAAATCGCGGAAGGCCTGCCCGACCTTCGCAAAGACAGGTTTGTCCTTCAGGGTGATCTGGCCCGGTTCGGCAGGTTGCGGCGGCTCCAGCAGGTCAGGGCCGATGCCGTGCACGCCGAAGGCCTCGGCCGGCATCGAGCGTTCGGGGTTGATGTAGACGTGATAGGTCTCGCCCGTGGCGACGTGGTTCCACAGCTCGATAGCCCCGATCTCGACGATCCGGTCGCCGCTTTCGGGATCGAATCCGGTGGTTTCCGTATCCAGTACGATTTCACGCATCTGCCAATCCTGCCCTGATCTGCCTGACCACATCCTGCACCTGTGCGCGGGCATGGTCCAGAGTGTCGGTGACGATCACGAACTCCGACCGCGCGCATTTTTCGTCATTCGGCATCTGCTTGGCGCGGATCTGCTCGAACTGCGCCTCGGTCATCGTGCCCCGCGCCATGACGCGGCGCTTCTGCTCGTCTGGGGGAATTGACACACAAGCCACCGCATCCATCTGCGCCTCGCCGCCAGTTTCGAAAAGCAGAGGAATATCAAAGACAAGGATGTCCGACTTGGCCGCCTGTCGAAACGCTTCCCGATCTTGGGCCACCAGCGGGTGGACGATGGATTCGATCCGTTTCAACGCGGTCGGATCGGCGCTGATGATCCGTTTCAGGGCGTCACGGCTGACGGCCCCATCCTCGATCGCGTCGGGAAATGCCGCGCGGATCGGCACGACCGCCGCGCCGCCTTCCGCATACAGCCGATGCACGGCGGCGTCTGCATCCCACACGGCGCAGCCTTCCTGTGCGAACAGGTCGGCGGTGGTGCTTTTGCCCATTCCGATCGACCCGGTCAGACCCAGAGAGAAACTCATGCCAGAACCGCTGCGCGGGTTTCTTCCGTAACCTCGGGGCGCAGGCCGAACCACCGCTCGAACCCGGGCACCGCCTGATGCAGCAACATGCCCAGCCCGTCGACGACCGTGCAGCCCGCAGCCTCGGCCTGTTCCAGAAGGTGGGTCTTCAATGGCGTATAGACCAGATCGGTCACCACCGTTCCCGGCTGCAACCCGTCCAGCGGGACGCGCAGCTCGGGCTGACCCTGCATACCCAGCGACGTGGTGTTCACCACCAGTTCGGCGTTTTCGATCACGTTTCCGGCCTGCACCCAATCGACCACGGAGATGCGCTGGCCGAATTCCTCTTTCAGGTGGTCGGCGCGCGACCGCGTGCGGTTGGTCAGCAGGATTTCGGGCACGCCGGCCTCGGCCAGCGCCTGCAGCACCGCCCGCGCAGCACCGCCCGCGCCGAATACCACCGCCGGCCCATCCTGCGGCACCCAATCCGGCGCGCCCGCGCGCAGGTTCTGCATGAACCCGTACCCGTCGGTATTGTCCGCGTGGATCGAGCCATCGGCCCGGAACACCAACGTATTCGCCGCCCCGATCACCGAGGCACGGTCCGACACGTGATCAGCCAGGCGCAACGCGGCCTCTTTGTGCGGAACGGTGACATTGGCCCCGACGAACCCGGCTTTGGGCAAGCTGCGCAGGACCGTTTCAAGATCGGCGGGTGCAACATCCATCGGCACATAATGCCCCGGCAAACCATAAGTCTTCAGCCAATAGCCATGCAGGGCAGGCGATCGGGAATGGGCAATCGGGTGTCCGATGACTCCGGCCAGTGGAATGCGGTTGTCGGTCATTGTTCGATCACCCCTCGGACCGCAAGAAAATTGAGCAGCTCCAGCAGGCATACCCAAGACGTTAAAATAGTCGCCGTCAATGCTGCTGAACAGGCGCACACCTTCTTCTTCCAGCTTGTAGGCCCCGACCGCGTGGCGAATGCTGTCCCAGTTGCGCGCGACATAGCCCTTCAGATAGGCATCCGAACTGGCGCGCATCCGCAACCGCACCTGCCCGACATGGCGCCAGACCGGTTCGCCATTCTGATAGATCACCGCCGCCGACAGCAGCATGTGACGCTTGCCGCGCATCGCCTTCAATTGCGACAGCGCTTCTTCGGGCGTTTCGGGCTTGGACAGCAGACGTCCGTCGAAATCCAGAACCTGGTCACAGCCCAGAACCATCGCCCCGGGCGTCTTTTCACTGATCTTGCGCGCCTTGAGCTCGGCCAGTGCATCGGCGATGTCGCGGGGCGGGGCGCCCTCGGCCACAAGCGCGCGTTTGGCGGTATCCTCGTCCACGCGGGCGACCTGGACGGAAAACGGCACTCCGGCGTTCCGCAGCAACTGCGCGCGGATCTCGGACCCCGAGGCAAGAACGATGGGGACAGTCATGTGGAAAACCCCGTGGGCAAGTCGATCATTAGTCTTGAACGGTTTGTATGGTTTTCCGGTTGACACGCAAGCCCGCGGTTTCGGCCTGAAACTTCCCTGAGTCGCTCAAAGACTGTCCGATCGGGACAAGGATAACTCGGGATCTTGGGATTTCCTGTTCATCAAAAGATGTCCCTTGAGTTATCCCCAAGTCAGATCCGCGGTATTTAACTTAACTTCTTGTTTTTATTATGTAAAAGCTGAAATCACCAGAATCAACCAGTTTTGGAAATTATTCATCCACGGGGAAAACTGGCGGACAAAACAATAATCCACGGATTTTGCCCACCCTACAAAACCATCATCCTTTCTCTTTTCTATTTTTTTTATTAGGGAGGGTCCGACCAGTGCCGGGAAACCCGATGACCGATCTTCTCTTCACACTGTACCCTTGGGTGAAATCGCTGCACATCATGGCGGTTATCTCGTGGATGGCAGGGCTGTTCTATCTGCCACGCCTGTTCGTCTATCACGTCGAAAAGGCACAAGCCGTCGACGGCGCGCCTGAGATCTTCTTTGAAATGGAAGAAAAGCTGCTGCGCGTGATCATGCGACCGGCGATGATCGTGGCCTGGGTCTGTGGCCTCATCATGGTGTTCACTCCCGGCATCGTCGGGTGGGACTGGGCCTGGCCCTGGGTCAAGGGCGCCGCGGTGATCGGCATGACCTGGTTTCATCACTGGCTGATGGCCCGGCGCAAGGATTTCGTCGAAGGCCGCAATACGCTCACAGGGCGCCAGTACCGCATGATGAACGAGGTTCCGACCGTTTTGATGGTCATCATCGTTCTGGCGGTCATTCTGAAGTTCTGAGGGCTATTTCCGCACCGGTTTGACTCGGACGGCGACCGGCCTTATGTAGGGATCAACCCATCCGTCCGGATGGAGCATCTTCCTGTTTGAAATTCAACGCTGTGCCGCACCCTTGCGGCCAAGGTCCGTATCATCATGACAACCGAATCCCTGAATCTGGCCGATCTGAAGGCCAAAAGCCCCAAAGACCTTCTGGCCATGGCCGAAGAGCTCGAGATCGAAAACGCCTCGACCATGCGCAAGGGCGAGATGATGTTCCAGATCCTGCGCGAACGCGCGGATGAGGGCTGGACCGTGGGCGGCGACGGTGTGCTTGAGGTGCTGCAGGACGGCTTCGGCTTTCTGCGCTCGCCCGAGGCGAACTATTTGCCCGGCCCGGACGACATCTATGTCTCGCCAGAGATGATCCGCCAGCACTCACTGCGCACCGGCGACACGGTCGAGGGCGAGATCAAGGCCCCCGAAGAGAACGAGCGATATTTCGCGCTGACGAAGGTGACCAAGATCAACTTCGAAGACCCGGAAAAGGCGAAACACAAGATCGCCTTTGACAACCTGACGCCGCTGTATCCGGACGAGCGGCTGAAGATGGAGATCGAGGACCCGACCATCAAGGACAAGTCGGCCCGGGTGATCGACCTGGTTGCGCCGATCGGTAAGGGCCAGCGGTCGCTGATCGTGGCACCGCCGCGGACCGGTAAAACGGTGATCCTGCAGAACATCGCGCACTCGATCGAGCGCAACCATCCGGAGTGCTACCTGATCGTCCTGCTGATCGACGAGCGCCCCGAAGAGGTGACCGACATGCAGCGCTCGGTGAAGGGCGAGGTGGTATCTTCGACCTTTGATGAACCGGCGACCCGCCACGTGGCCGTGTCCGAGATGGTGATCGAAAAAGCCAAGCGCCTGGTCGAACATAAACGAGATGTTGTTATTCTTCTCGACTCGATCACAAGACTTGGTAGGGCATTCAACACCGTGGTCCCGTCATCCGGCAAAGTTCTGACCGGTGGTGTGGACGCCAACGCACTGCAGCGGCCCAAACGGTTCTTTGGTGCAGCGCGCAACATCGAAGAGGGCGGTTCGCTGACCATCATCGCCACCGCGCTGATCGACACCGGCAGCCGGATGGACGAAGTGATCTTTGAAGAATTCAAGGGCACCGGCAACTCGGAGATCGTTCTGGATCGCAAGATCGCAGACAAGCGGGTGTTCCCGGCGATCGACATCCTCAAGTCCGGCACCCGCAAAGAGGACCTGCTGGTCGACAAGGGCGATCTGGCCAAAACCTTCGTTCTGCGCCGTATCCTCAACCCGATGGGCACAACCGACGCGATCGAGTTCCTGTTGTCCAAGCTGAAACAGACCAAGACCAATTCCGAGTTCTTCGACTCGATGAATACCTAATACGGTCTTGTAACCGACGCGAGGCCTTCGAATGGAAACGATATTCGCCTTGGCCAGCGCGCAAGGCAAGGCAGGGGTTGCTGTGATCCGCCTGTCAGGACCGCAGTCGCACCACGCGGCAAAGGTTCTGTCGGGTGGAGATTTGCCGTTGCGTGGCATGTGCCTGCGTGAGTTACGGGCACCTGACGGGTCGCGTCTGGATGACGGGGTGGTCCTGACCTTCCACGGTCCGTCCAGCTTTACCGGCGAAGATGTGGCCGAGTTGCAGATCCATGGCAGCACGGCTTCGGTCAACGCGGTTCTTCGTGTCCTGTCCGAAATGCCGGATCTGCGACTGGCTGAACCGGGTGAGTTCACCCGGCGAGCTCTTGAAAATGGGAAGATGGACCTTGCCCAGGTCGAAGGCCTGGCCGATCTGATCGACGCAGAGACCGAGGCACAGCGCAAGCGGCCCAGACAATCCTCGCCGGCGAATTGGGCGACCTGGCGGAACGGTGGCGGCGGGATTTGATCCGGGCGGCCTCGTTGCTGGAGGCCGTCATCGATTTTGCAGATGAAGACGTGCCAACGGATGTGTCACCCGAGGTCCGATCGCTTGTAACTGCTGTCATGGCGGATCTAGAGCGGGAGGCGAAGGGCGTGAGGATTGCCGAGCGAATTCGCTCCGGCTTTGAAGTGGCTATCGTCGGCCCACCGAACGCGGGCAAGTCGACCTTGCTGAATGCGCTTGCGGGCCGAGAGGCGGCAATTACTTCGGAATATGCAGGCACCACCCGCGATATTATCGAGGTGCGGATGGACTTGGCAGGTCTGCCGGTCACGCTGTTAGATACGGCCGGGTTGCGCGAAACCGAGGATCACGTAGAGGGTCTTGGGATCGCTCTGGCTAGAAAGCGGGCGGAAAATGCCGACCTTCGCGTATTTCTGACCGAGGACCCGAAAGCTTTGGGAATCGATATGCAATCCGGCGACATCCAGGTTCTGCCGAAGTCCGACCTTCGTTTAGATGGGACAGAAGGCGTGTCCGGGAAGACAGGTCAGGGAATCGATCGCCTGATTCACAACATATCGGTAGTTTTGAGAGACAGAACCGCAAGTTCTGGTATTGCCACCCGGGAACGCCACCGTGTTGCAATGCTGAAATCCTCGGCCGCTCTCTCCGAAGCACTCAGGGTTCTGGATTCCGGCCCGGACCTGTACGATATTGCAGCAGAAGAGCTGCGGACCGCCATCCGCGCGTTGGGGTCTTTGGTCGGTCGAGTAGATGTGGAAAATCTTCTGGACGAAATATTCGCCAGCTTTTGTTTGGGTAAGTGAGGAGTGTTTCACGTGAAACATTCGGAGTTTGACGTCGTCGTTATCGGAGCGGGGCATGCGGGGGCAGAGGCGGCTCATGCCGCCGCGAGAATGGGCGCGAATACGGCGCTGGTCACGCTGTCCGAGACGGATATCGGCGTCATGTCCTGCAACCCGGCAATTGGAGGGCTGGGCAAGGGTCATCTGGTTCGTGAGATCGACGCGCTGGACGGCGTTATGGGGCGGGTCGCAGACCGGGCAGGTATCCAGTTTCGCCTGCTCAACCGCCGCAAGGGGCCGGCCGTTCAGGGGCCACGCGCTCAGGCTGACCGGGCATTGTACCGGGCCGCCATGCAGGCGGAAACGCGGAAGCGTCAAAACCTGACCGTCGTGACCGGCGAAGTCGTTGATTTTCGGATGGACGGAAAGCGTGTTGCCGGGGTTGTGCTGGGCGATGGTTCGGAGATTCCTGCGAAGGCGGTGATTCTGACGTCAGGTACGTTCCTTCGGGGGGTGATTCATATCGGCGATGCCCAACGCCCTGGCGGACGCATGGGTGACCGGCCCTCGGTCAGGTTGGCCGAACGTCTTGACAGTTATGACCTTCCGATGGGCCGTTTGAAGACCGGAACCCCGCCGCGTCTGGATGGGCGTACAATTGACTGGAGTGGTCTGGAGCGCCAGGAAGGGGATGCCGATCCACCTTGTTTTCTTTCCTGTCGAAGGCGGTAGAAGCGCCTCAGATCGCGTGCGGGATCACCCATACCAACAGCCGCACCCATGACATCATCGAGAAAAACCTGAAGCGCTCGGCCATGTATGGTGGTCATATCGAAGGCGTTGGCCCGCGCTACTGCCCTTCGATCGAAGACAAGATTGTTCGGTTTGCGGACAAGGACTCCCACCAGATTTTCCTGGAGCCTGAAGGGGTTAATGACCACACGGTGTATCCAAACGGGATTTCGACTTCGCTGCCTCAGGATGTACAAGTTGGTATGTCCGATCCATCAAAGGCCTTGAGGCTGCAGAGATCCTGCAGCCGGGTTATGCTATCGAATACGACTATGTGGACCCACGTGCGTTGAACGCGTCCTTGGCCTTGCCGGAGATCCCAGGACTATATCTTGCGGGGCAGATCAACGGAACCACAGGGTATGAGAAGCGGCCGCTCAGGGTCTGGTCGCGGGCCTGAATGCGGCGCTGGAAGTTCAGGGGCGAGACGTAATTCATTTTACCCGAGCCAATAGCTATATTGGTGTCATGATCGACGATCTGACCACACGGGGCGTAGCGGAACCTTATCGGATGTTCACCTCGCGCGCCGAGTTCCGTCTGTCCTTACGCGCCGACAATGCGGATCAACGCCTTACGCCGCAAGGCCTGGAAATTGGGTGTATATCGGATCATCGCCGCCTGGCTTTTGAAACAAAAATGGAAAAGCTGGGCGCTGCGAAGTCAGTACTAACCGAAAGGACTTATACCCCCAAGGAAATTCGCGCAGCTGGCATCGAAGTGAATCAGGATGGTAACCGCAGGGACGGAATGGCAATCTTGGCTTTTCCGAACGTGTGCTTCGAGGACCTTGTGCCGCTGATCCAGCAGCTGGAGGATGTCGACCAAGACACCCGTCGGCAGATCGAAAGGGACGCGCTATACACCAACTACATAGCTCGGCAACAACGAGATGTCGAAGCCATGAAGCGCGACGAAACCCATGCCATACCTGCGGATTTTGACTATTCCTCGCTCACAGGCCTTTCGAATGAGTTGAAGCAGAAGCTGTCAACCGCGCGACCAGCAAACATTGCCCAAGCGAGCCGCGTGGAGGGTGTTACACCTGCTGCTTTGACCTTGGTACTGGCGAAACTCAGAAGCAGTCAGAGAGCAAAAAAGGCATGAACGGCGACTCGTGCGCTTCGCCCGATGGCTTGAATGTTTCACGTGAAACATTCGAAAAGCTGTCAATCTTTGTCAATCTACTGCGAAAGTGGAATCCGAAGATAAACTTGGTTTCGCGCAGCACTCTGCCTGAGGTTTGGTCGCGGCACGTAAAGGACTCGATCCAGGTCTTTCATTTGGTTGAGCCAAAGAATCACTGGGTCGATCTGGGTAGCGGTGGCGGATTTCCCGGGCTGGTCTGCGCGATACTGGCCTCTGAAACATCGCCCGAGACGGAATTTACCCTGGTTGAGAGCGATCAGAGAAAATCGGCGTTTTTGCGGACCGTCATTCGAGAAACCAAGGCCAACTGCTCGGTGATTTCAAAGCGGATCGAGGTTGTGGATCCCTTGGGCGCTGATGTCCTGTCCGCAAGGGCGCTCGCGGACCTGACGACCTTATTGTCATTTTGTGACAGGCATTTAAAGGAAGATGGAGTGGCCGTGTTTCCCAAAGGCGCCACCTGGAAAAAAGAAATCGACGCGGCACAACGGGAATGGAGTTTTACCACGGAGCCGGCTAATAGTTTAACTGACCCCCAAGCTGTCATCCTGAAGATCAAAGGTCTCACGTGGTTGATCTGTCGCGCCCTGCAGGACCTCGTATCATGGCGGTTGCCAATCAGAAGGGTGGGGTCGGCAAGACTACGACAGCAATCAATCTGGCGGCGGGTTTGGCCGAGGCAGGATGCAAGGTTCTGGTCGTGGATCTGGACCCGCAGGGAAATGCGTCCACCGGGCTTGGGGTCGAGGATCGTGATTGGACCACGTATGATTTGATCCTGGACGAGGCGCCCTTGGAGGCCGTCGTGCAGGAAACCGAAATCGAAAACCTCAGTATCGTTCCGGCCACGGTTGACCTCAGCTCGGCCGATATTGAGCTGATCTCGAATGAAAAACGCAGCTACTTGCTGCACGACGCGCTCAGGCAACCGGCGATCGACAAGTTCGGTTTTGATTTCGTTCTGATCGACTGCCCGCCGTCCCTCAATCTGCTGACAGTCAACGCGATGGTGGCGGCGCACTCGGTGTTGGTTCCGTTGCAAAGCGAGTTCTTTGCGCTGGAAGGCCTGTCGCAACTGATGCTGACGATTCGAGAGGTTCGCCAGTCTGCGAATCCAGACCTCAGAATCGAAGGTATTGTGTTGACCATGTATGACAACCGCAACAACTTGTCCCGGCAGGTCGAAAAGGATGCGCGTGACAATCTGGGAGAGATGGTATTTAAAACCAAGATACCCAGAAATGTCCGGGTCAGCGAAGCGCCGTCATTTGCACTTCCGGTCCTTCAATATGACTCGGGGTCTCTGGGGGCGATGGCGTACCGGCATCTGGCACGCGAAATCATGCAAAAGAACAAAAAAGTGGCTGCCTGAGCGGCTGTCAGGAGGGCGAAGTGAGCGCCAGAAAAGGAAAACCTCGCGGATTGGGGCGCGGCTTGTCCGCCTTGATGGCGGATGTATCACAGGATCCTGAAGGCCGGGTCACAGCTGAACCACGTCGGCCAGACATGAAGGTTCCGATCGAGAAGCTGCGGGCAAACCCGAATCAGCCGCGCCGCACATTTTCACAGGATCAACTGGACGAGCTTGCTGCCTCGGTCAAAGAGAAAGGGATCATCCAGCCCCTGATCGTTCGCCCGGTCGGCGGCGGCGAATATGAAATCGTCGCGGGTGAGCGCCGCTGGCGCGCCGCGCAGATGGCACAGTTGCACGACATTCCGGTCGTCGTGCGCGAATTTGACGACACCGAAGTACTTGAAGTCGCCATCATCGAGAATATCCAGCGCGCTGATCTAAACGCAGTGGAGGAGGCCGCTGGCTACAAGCAGTTGATGGATCGGTTCGGTCACACCCAGGAAAAGCTGGCCGAAGCCCTGGGTAAGAGCCGCAGCCATATTGCCAACCTTCTGAGGCTGCTTTCACTGCCAAGTGACGTTCAAGCCCTTGTTATTGAAGGTAAAATTTCGGCCGGACACGCGCGCTTATCACGGCGGATAATCCGTCCGAACTGGCGAAAATTGTCGTGAAAGACGGCTTGTCAGTCCGCGCGACCGAGGCGCTGGTCAAGAAGCAACAACAGGGCGACAAGGATCGTCCCGCACCGCGGTCGCGGGACCTCAATGCAGGTAAGGACGCGGATACGCGGGCTTTGGAAAAAGACCTTTCTGCGATTCTGGCGATGAAGGTGGTCATCAACCACAAGCCCGGAACCGAGACCGGGCAGGTGGTGTTGACCTATGAAAACTGGATCAACTGGATGATCTGTGTGCCAAGCTCAGCCGTTAGGGCGTGACCAGATAAAGATCATCACCGCGCCCAAGGTCACGGCCTGAATAATCAGGACATGGCTGGGCACAGAGACCAAAACCGACAAACCAAAGACGGCGGCAACCGACAGGGTCGCCGCCTTTTTTGCGGCTGGCCGGATAGCGCCCGAGGTTTGCCAATCAAGGATCAACGGGCCGAAGGTTCGGTGAGACATCAGCCAGTTGTGCAGCCGGGAAGAAGAGCGCGCGAAACAGAAGGCGGCCAACAGTAGGAACGGAACGGTGGGCAGCAGGGGCAGGGCAACACCGATCATGGCCAACGCGACGCAGAGCAATCCCAATGTGGCCCACAAATAGTGCATGACTAATCCAGCAACTCACGGATCACCGCATTGAGAACCGCGCGGCCGTCAGCAGTGGCGGAAACGCGGGGGCCGTCTTGGGTGATCATTCCGATGTCTTGCAGATAGTCCAGTTTGGGTTGAGGCAAAGGGTGCCCGGACAGGCGATTGAAGCGGTCCATATCTAGACCCTCAGTCAAGCGAAGACACATCATGAGGTATTCATTCGCTTGTTCTTCGGCGGTCAGCGGGGTCCGCAGCTTTTCGCCATTTCCTTGCGTGGCGGCATTCAGCCATGCGGTCGGTGCCAAATGGGTTTCGGTTGCGATCCGCTGGCCATCCAACGTGATCCGCCCATGGGCGCCCGGTCCGATGCCGACATAATCGCCATAGCGCCAATAGATCAGGTTGTGCCGCGACTCTCGGCGGGGACGGCGTGGTTCGACACCTCGTAGGCGGGCATGCCGTGGGCTTCGCAGATCTCTTGCGTGGCCAGATACATGTCGGCGGCGCTGTCGTCCTCGGGCAGGCCGCGCAGCTTGCCGACAGAATAGCGGTCGCCGAATGCGGTGCCGGTCTCGATAGTCAGCTGGTACAGCGACAGATGGTCGATCGCCATCGACAGCGCCTCGGTCAGCTCAGCGCGCCAGGCCTCAAGCGTCTGGTACTGGCGGGCATAGATCAGGTCAAAGCTGACCCGGTCGAAACAGGTGCGGGCAATGTCGAAGGCGGCGCGGGCCTCGGCCACGCTGTGGATGCGACCCAGCCGCCGCAAATCTTCGGCATTCATCGCCTGAATTCCCATCGAAACCCGGTTCACGCCCGCATCGCGATAGGCGGCGAACCGTCCGGCCTCGACCGAGCCGGGATTGGCCTCGAGCGTGATTTCCATATCATTGGCGGGCCGCCAAAGGCTGCGGGCGGTGTCGATCACGGCGGCGACGGTTTCGGGCGCCATCAGCGATGGGGTGCCGCCGCCGAAGAAGATCGTGTTCAGAACCCGGTCGGGGGTTTCGGCGGCCGAGCGCTTCAGCTCGGACAGATAGGCATCAAGCCATTGTTTTTGATCAATACTTCTGGAAACATGGCTGTTGAAATCGCAATAGGGGCACTTGGCCTCGCAAAGGGCCAATGCACGTACAGGCCAAAGCCCGTTCCGTTGCGCCAATCATCCGCCAAAGCAGCCTTTCACGAACAGTTCCACCGCGCGACCACGATGGCTGATCTTGTTCTTTTCCAGCGATCCATCTCGGCAAAGGTAATGTCGATCCATCAGGGACGAACATCGGATCATAGCCGAACCCGTCCTTGCCACGGATCGGCCAGACCAGATGACCGGGTGCGACGCCCTCGAACACCTCGTCATGGCCGTCGGGCCAGGCCAGAACCAACGTACAGGAACTGAGCGGTGCGTGGATGCGGAGCGTTGCGCGCCTCAAGCTCGGTGTGGGCGCGAGTCATGGCCATCAGGAAATCGCGACCATTTCCGGTTTCGGCCCAGTCGGCGGTGTACACGCCCGGCGCGCCATCCAGCGCATCGATGGTGATTCCGGAATCGTCGGACAGGGCCGGCAGGCCAGTGGCCTGTGCGGCCGCGTGGGCCTTGATGCGCGCGTTGCCGACGAACGTGTCCTCGGTCTCTTCGGGTTCGGGCAGGTTCATCTCGGCCGCGCCCGACGGTCACGCCAAGGGCTCGAGCAGATGGGCCATCTCCTCGAGCTTGCCTTTGTTGTGCGTGGCCACCAGCAGCCGATCACCTTCGAACCGGCGGGTCATGCGGTGGCGGCCTTTTGCGCGGCCACCAGCTCGGACACGCCTTTTTCTGCCAGTTCCATCAGCTGATCCATCTGCGCGCGGCTGAAGACCGAACCTTCGGCGCTCATCTGCACCTCGATCAGCTTGCCCGAGCCGGTCATGATGAAGTTTCCAACGCCGGCCTCGCTGTCTTCGGGATAGTCCAGGTCCAGAACGGGCTGGCCGGCATAGATGCCGCACGATACGGCGGCGACCGGATCGACCAGCGGGTCCGTGATCACGTCGCCGGCCT
>NZ_JBQFIT010000002.1:0-416117 GCF_056535665.1 Ruegeria sp. BJ3
CCGGTCGACCGTACGCGGCCGAGGCACGCGGCGCGAACAATCGGACATGCGAAAACCCAGATCGACGTTGAACGGGCGGACCAGACGCAGATCCAGCACGCGCAGCCCGGTGCGGTCGCTGATCCGGGCCAGTGTGGCATCCACATGCGCCCGGTCGGGGCCGGTGGCCACGAACCACAGGTTCCAGTCATCCTCGCGCTGGTAATTGTGGTTCACGCCCGGTTCGGCGTCGATCAGGGCGGCGATCTGTTCCACCTTCTCCTCGGGCGCGGCGACGGCGGCCAGGGTGCTGGCCGAGGCCACGCCGGGCGCGACCGTCGCGCCGACGCGGGTGATGCGCCCGGCGGCGCGCATGCGGTCCAGGCGGTCGATCACTTCGGCCTCATCCAGCCCCAGCGCCGCGGCCAGCACTTGGAACGGCCGGTCGGTGACGGGAAAATCGCGCTGCCAGTCATCCAGCAGCCTTCGGTCGATCGGGTCGGTGATATGGCATCGCTTACAGCCCCGTTCTGTGCGCACGCGCGGTGAAGAAGATGCCCGAGGGCTGTCGGCCGGGATTTCCCGCAGCTTTTCAAAGCTGTGGGTGTCATAGACCATGATCTTGTTGGCATCGCGCACGCTGATCCAGACCTCGTGCCCACGCGGGGTGAACTCCATGTGCAGCACCGCCGGGCCGGGTTTGAACTCGTGGATGACCTGTTTGCTGACCGTGTCGATCACCTGGATCGTGTCGTTCAGCGGGTGGGCGAAGTTCACCCAGACCTGCCGGCCGTCGGGCCGCGCCATGGCAAAGACGGGCTGGCCATACGTCTGGGTGCGCCCGGTTTCCGTGAGTGTGTCGGCATCGACCCAGAGCACTTGGTGATGGCCGACGGCCGGCAATACGAATTCGGCGCCCGTATGCGCCCAGCCTTCCAGATGGGGCATCTTGTAGACGGGCATCTCTTGTTGGCCGCGCCCATAACCGGGCAGCACCCGGATCGGTTCGGGCGTGTCGTCCCACAAATCCAGAGCGGTCAGCCCGTCCTGCCCGAACAGGCCGGTGATGTAGGTGCGGCCATTGGCGGTGATCAGTGCGTCATAAGGATTTTTACCCATGTCGGTGATCTTGGTGATCTGAGGGTCGGTGCCGCGGGCGAAATCGGCGATCCAGGTCTCGCCCGTATCCCACATGGTGAACACGAAACGGCGGCCGGGTGCATCGACAAGGCCGATGGTCTTGCTGCCGGTAGGGATGTCGGCCACCAGATCCAGCGTGTCGGCGTCAAAGACGCGCACCCCGCCGGGTTCATAATTCGACACCGCCACCAGCTTGCCATCGTCAGAGATCGCCCCACCGATGGCGTTGCCGGCCTGTACGACGCGCTTGGCGATCTGACGGGTCACGATATCGACTTTGGTCAGCCCGCCGTCGCGCCCGAACACATAGGCAAAACGTTCATCCGGCGAATAGACCAGCGAGGCATGGGACAGATCGCCCAGCCCCTCGATCCGTGCCAGCGCGGCGCGGTCGGACTGATCGACCAGCAGGACCGAACCGGCGGCCCGCTCGATCACCAGCCCCAGGTCTCCGGTGGCGGTGGGTTCGGCATGGGCTGCGGTCATCAGCAGCGATGCCGCGAGGCCAAGGACAAACTGTTTCATTGCGCCTCCGGTTTCAGCAGATAACGGGTGATCCATTCGGCCTCTTCCTCGGTGATAAGGGGCCGCCAGGGCGGCATGGCCGTGTCGGGGATGCCGTCCAGGATTACGCCGGTCAGGATTTCGGGGTCATAGTGCTGCAGGTTTCCCGCACGCAGATCGGGGCCCAGCCCGCCTTTCAGGGTCAGTCCGTGGCAGGACCCGCAATCCTGATGCACCAAACGTTTCAACGCGTTGGGATCCAGCGTGTCGGCGGCAAAGGCCGAGGTGGCAACCAGCACGGCGGCGGTCAATACCGCGCGCCCGGACCAGTCCCGACGGGCCGGTTCAATGGGCAGAGTCCTAGCCATGAGCGTGCTCCAGCAACTCTGCAACGGGCCGTTCGGCATACAGCGACACGACCTTGCCGATAATGAACAGGGTGGGGGCGGCCAGACCGGCCGCGCGCACGTCGGCGGCGACACGGTCCAGACGCGAGACAAGGCGGCGCTCGTCCGGGGTGGTCGCCTTGCCGACGGCCAGGACGGGGGTCGATCCCGGCAGATTCTCGGTCATCAGGCCCATGGCGATCTGGCCGATATTGGCGACGCCCATGTAGATGACCAGGGTGGTGTCAGGGTCCGCCAGGCGCTTCCAGTCGAGGTCCAACACCTTGTCGGCCTGACGATGGCCGGTGACATATTGCACCGATGTGGCCAACCCGCGATGGGTCAGCGGCACGCCGGTCGAACAGCTTGCCCCCTGCGCCGCGGTGATGCCGGGCGCGTATTCCACGGCGATGCCATGGTCCGTCAGAAACGCCGCCTCTTCCGAACCGCGGCCAAAGATCATCGGATCGCCCCCCTTGAGGCGGGCAACTATGTGGCCCGCGCGGGCCTGTTCCAGCAGGATCTGGTTGATCCGGTCCTGGGGCACGGTATGGCATTTGGGCGCCTTGCCCACGGGGATAAGCCGCGCGCCGGGGGCGTGCATGGCCAGGATCTCGTCCGAGACCAGGCGGTCGTAGACCACCACATCCGCCTCGCGCAGCATCCGCAGGGCGCGCAGGGTCATCAACTCGGGGTCTCCGGGTCCGGCGCCGATCAGAAAAACCTTACCGCTCATGGTGCAATCTCGCTTGGTCTGAATGTCATCGGGACCCGGGTGTTCCGGTCGGTTCCGAGCGCGGACAGAGCGGCGGATCGGGACGTTGCTGGGGTGGCCGGGCGTGTCATGGCCGCAGACTGGCGCATTCGCAAAGGGGCCTCCTTGACATAAGTTAAGGAGCGCGGGATTTGCGCCCGCGCTCCTGTTGTTTGCCTGTATGTCTGCCTGCGTTCAGGGTTCGACGGTGACCATACCGACCATGTTCTGGGTTTCCCAATGAGGGCCGCACAGATAGTCCTGCGGGCCGGGCTCAAGGAACGTCATATCGATCGTTTCCTCGGGGAAGATGCGGTCGGATCGGGCTGACTGCCATCTTTAAGCAGCACCGAATGGCTGGTGCGCTTGTCCACGTTGACCCAGCGAACCGTGGTGCCGGGCTTGACCGTGATCCGGGCCGGGCAGAAGTTGTACTTGTACATCAGCACCACCTCGGCATCCTGCGCTGCGTCAGAGGGTTCGCCGAAGAGTTCGACATAGCGCTCCTCGGCCTCGGCGCAGATCTGGTCGGTTTCATCGGCCAGGGCAGGGCCGCAACAAGGGCCAGGACTGCGGTCAGAAGGGGCTTGGTCGTCATGGTCGCATGTCTCCTCGGTTGGGAAAAGGGCCGGATCGCCGGCCCCTTTTCGTTACTGTTTGACCACGTTGATGTCGGCGCTGTCGTCATCCAGCGCGAGGCTGGTGTTCAGCGTGACGTGGTGGAACCGCGCCGCCGTATGGTCATCGTGGATGGCAAAGCCCACCGTGTAGGTCTTGCCCGGCTCCAGCGGGACGTCGCCCGGCGCGCCCGAGTTCAGCGGACGTGAGAACACCACCGTCCACATGCCGCCCGACAGGCTGGCCGAGGCCGAGATCTCGCCATCATTGACCACGCGCTGTTCCAGCAGATAGCCGTTGGTGGCGCTGCCGTCGGCATAGACGCGCATCAGGTCAAGGAAAGTGCCGTCCTGCAGGTACTGCGCGATCTGCTCTTCGGCCTGCAGCTTGTCCCAGCCGCCCAGCGGCTTGCCGCGCCGGCCTTTGACTTCGACCTCGGTGCGGCTTTCGCTGATGTACTTGGTGACGGTGTCCTTGGCCGTCAGGCGTCCAGCCACGTCCGGGTTGGCGGCGATGGTTTCGACATCGGGCGCAAAGGGCATATAGGTGTTGTCGGCGTGGCACGAGGCCCAGCACCCCACCTGTTCGCCCAGCTCGATCCCGGTACCGGTGATCATCATGGCGACCTTGATCGGGTTGTCCGGGTCCATCTTGCCGCCGTCGACGAAGGGCACGGGATTGTGACCCGCATCCGCCCATTGCAACCGGATATACAGGTTTTCGTCGTCATGCGCGGCCTGAACCGTGGCGTCGATCACCCCGCGCTTGCCGGGGATCGGGGTCGGTTCGAGATCACCGCCGGCGACAATCTTGTTGCCGATCGCGTCCAGTTCCTTGGCGTGGCAGGTCGAGCACTGGTCGCCACCCTTGGTCAGCGGGCGTGCGCCGCCGTGGGTCTTGCCGTTCTGTACCCATTCGAACGAAGCCTGTCCCGGATAGAACAGTTTCAGATCGGTGCTGGCCACGGCGTTCCAGTCGATGTTGCCGCCCACGTCGCTACCGCCCGCGGCCGCGGCGTCGGTTGCGGTGCCATCGGCCTTGGCGCGCTCCTCGGCCACAGCCGCGTCGACCGCGGCGGCGATCTGTGCCTGCACAGCCTCCTGCTGGGCCTTGCGGGCGGCTTTCTCGGCCTCGGCTTCGGCGGCCTCCTTGGCTTCGATCCGTTCCAGGCTGGCCAGGTATTCCGGCGGGATCGGACGGGCGAAGGCCGGGTTCGGGGCTTCGAGCTCTTCCAGGAAATCTTCGGGTGCGCGGTCACGGATGTTCGAGTGTGCGATACCCTTGTGGCAGTCGATGCAGGTCTGGCCGACCTCCATCGCGTTCAGGTGCTGCTGCCGGGCGCGGGGCTTCTGGAACTCGGGCATCATCGACTCGAAATCGTGGCAGTTGCGGCACTCGCGCGAGTCGGTCTTTTTCATCCGCTGCCATTCGTTCATGGCCAGATGGATGCGCTTGGCCTCAAACTTCTCGGGCGTGCTGATCGAGCCGACCATCTTGCCGTACAGCTCTCTCGACGCTTTGATCTTGCGGATGATCTTGTGGGTCCAGTCCTTGGGCACGTGGCAGTCCGAACAGACCGCGCCCACGCCCGAGCGGTTCACGTCATGGATCGTGCCCTTGTACTCGGTATAGATGTAGTCGCGCATCTCATGGCACGAGACACAGAATTTCTCGGTGTTGGTGGCTTCCATGGCGGTGTTGAACCCGCCCCAGAAGATGATGCCGGCGACAAAGGCGGCGGCGATGCCGGCCACGGGCATTCCCCACAGGAAATACCGGCGCCAGATCGGTTTTTTCTTTTCCGGTTCGGACTGGGTCATGTCCAGGCTCCGTTTTGGCTGTCTTGTCTGGCCTTGGGTGTCAGGCCGGTGAAATTGGCTGAGGTTTCACCGGGCCAGAGCGGCCCCGCGAACGTGGAAAGGGCGGGCGAGGGGCCCGCCCTTTCCTGTGTTTGGTCCGAACCCGTCAGGTGACGTGGTTCGAGCGGTTGTAGACGTTGAACTTGCCGGTCGGCGCATAGAGCCCGTCGATGCGGCCGATCTCTTCCAGCGTCTTGGCGTCGAAGATCACGATCTGACCGTTGGGCTCCTTGGAGTCCGACAGGTTCCACTTGGAGACCCAGACCTCGGTGCCGTCGGCATTGAATTCAAAGTGAACGGCGGCACTGCCTTCGTCTTCGGTGATCTGGATGGTTTTCACGATCTCGCCGGTCTCTTTCGAGATGACCTGCACCGACTGCTGGATTTCCGGCTCGGGGTGTTTGGTCTGGTCAGCCCAGATGTAGTCCGAGTTCGGGTGGGTGCGGACAAACAGGCCGGGGCCGTCCGTCTCCACTTCGTAGCAGACCTTCCAAGCCTGATCCGGGTGGCCTTCGGGGTCGTTGCCCCAAACGGTCACGGTACCCACACCCAGGTGGGTCGTACCGGCGACGGGTCCACAGTTCGGATCGACCCAGTTTGCGCCCGGTCCGGGGTGCGGCAAGGCAGCGGTGTCGATCATCGCTTCCAGCTTGTGGGTTTCGGTATCGACGACCACCATTTTGTTCGACGCGTTCGCGGCGATCTGGAAATAGCGGCCTGTCGGGTCAAAGAACCCGTCATGCAGGAACTTGGCGCTGTCGATCTTATCGATGCGCAGGTTGTCGAGGTCTGTGTAATCGACCTGCCACAACTGGCCCAGTTCTTTCACGGCGACGATCCAAGTGGGTTCGTTCGGTGTCGTGTAGATCGCGGCCACGCGGCTCTCTTCGACATAGTCGCCGTCCACGTTCACGCCGCGGGTCGAAACGACCTTGAGCGGTTCCATGGTTTTGGCGTCAACGATCGCGAAGTGCGGCGGCCAGTAACCACCACCGATGACGTATTTGCCATCGCCGGAAACTGCGACGTCGCGGGCGTCATAGGCGATCTTGACCTCCGAGACCAACATCTTGTCCGGCGTCTGCCAGAGGTCGATCTTGGTCATCTTGCCGTCGCGACCCATGGTGTACCAGAAACGGCCCGGGTGTTCCGGTTCGGTCAGGTTGTGGTGTTCGGACGCTTTCAGAACGTGCACGGCATAGCCGGTGGGGATGTGGGTCAGCACCTCTTGGTGTCGCCGTCGATTACGGCAACCTTGCCCACGTCACGTTCGATGACGACGAAGAAGTTCTCCAGTTGCGACCGTGCAGCGGCTCGGTCGGATAGTCTGCCTCTTCGACATAGACCTTGCGGGTCGCCTTCATCTGTTCCAGCGACATTTCCGGCGGCTTGGGCGCGTCCATCATGATGTAGGTCGCCATGTCGCGAATCTGCTCCTCGGTCATGATGTCCGAGAAGTTGTTCATGCCGCCTTCGGTGCCCCACGCGATGATCTTTTCAAGGCGCTCCTGGCCCAGTTGCAGGGTGCCGCCTTCGGTCACGGTGCCGTCGGCTGCGGTTTTCTTCCAGTGCGGCTCGAGGTTCTTGCCGGTGGCGCCCTTGCGCAGCACGCCGTGGCAACCGGCACATTGTTCGAAGTAGAGCTGTTTCGAAGCCTCGAAGGCCTCGTCGCTCAGGGTTGGCTCTTCGGCGAATGTCGGAGCAGCGACGCTGCCCAACAACATGGCCAGACCGACCCTGAAGGCGCGGCCGGTGGTGTAATGGCTGATTCCAAGTGACATGATCACTCTCCGTTTGCTGGTGAGGCAGGCCGGACACTGCGCCGGGACGGCGTCTTCTCCTTGACGAAAGTCAACGGAGGGGGTGTTCAGACGGAAATGGGGCCGAAAAAGCCATGAAAATAAGTGCTTTTGGGGTCATGTTTTCGCCGACGCTTGATTTTGGTTAAGGGGGGCGGGCCCGGCGGTTGCTAGTGCTTGGCCATCGAACAGTTTGGCCAAGGAGAGCAGGCATGCCATCGGCAATCACGCGCGTTATGGGTGAGGGGTTCCGGGTCTTTTTTCTGTTTGCAGGTCTTTACGGCGTGTTTGCCGGTTTGGCCTGGGGAGGGTGGCTGGCAACGCTGGCCGGGGTCGAAATGTGGACCGAGGCGCCCTATGCCATGAGCCCGCCGATGTGGCACGCGCACGAGATGGTTTTCGGCTATGCCAGTGCCGCACTGGGCGGGTTCTTTCTGACCGCCGTCCCCAACTGGACCGGCGCCCCCGAGGCGCGGCGCTTGTTTATTGCCGCTGCAGCGGCGCTGTGGTTGGTCGGGCGCGTGGCACTGTGGTTCTCGGGTGCGATCGACCCGGTGATTGTCGCGGTGCTCGACCTCGCCTTCGTGCCGGTTCTTGCCGCCAAGATCGCCACCCAGTTGATCCGGCGACCAAAACCGCAGAATATGATCTTTCTTCTGTTGCTGGCCTACATCTGGGTCTCAAACCTGTTGACCCATCTGGACTGGATCGGTGTGACAGCCGGAACCCTGGATGTCGGTCTGCGCACAGGTTTGCTGGCCTTGTGTTCCATGATCGCCATTCTGGGTGGTCGGATCACTCCGGCCTTTACGCGCAACGCAATGAAGCGCGCAGGCGTGCCCGAAGCTGAGTGGCCTGTCAGTCGCGATTGGATGGAAAAAAGCAATATGGTCTTGGCCCTGCTGCTGCCCGCTGCGATGCTGATCTTCGGGGCCGGGTACGCAGTCGCGATAATGGCACTGGTCCTCGGAGTGATACAGGGCTTGCGCCTGTCAGGTTGGCGGGGGGCTTGGGCGCTCCGGCAGCCGATCCTGTTTGCGCTGCATCTGGCCCTGGGGATGCTGGGCCTTGGCTTGGTTCTGTGGGGAATGAGCCTGTTGGGCCTCGGCAGCGAACTCGGTGCGCTGCATGTGTTGGGCATCGGCTGTGTGGGCGGGATGACCCTGGCGGTCATGAGCCGCGCTGCGCTTGGCCATAGCGGCAGGGCGCTGGTCGCCCCCGCTCCGGTGGTCGTCGCCTACGGAGCGATGGCTTTGGCTGCGATCTTGCGCTGGATTGGGTCCGGGTTGGACGCGCAATTTCTGACCACCATGCTGGTCGCCGACGGGCTGTGGATCAGCGCGATGGCGCTGTATGTGGTGGCGATGTGGCCGGCCTTGGTGGGTCCGCGTGCAGTACCGTCCTGAGAGGCTCAGGCCCGGTCGATCAATGGTCGCGCGTTTTTGACATGCCGATGGATCATGTGCCGCGCACGCTTGCCGGTTTCGGGAATGGGCCGAGCGGCGATCGGGACATGATCCGGGTCGTCAAGTTCGGGGAATATCTCGAAGATCTCGTCTCGGGCATCGCAGCCAATGCTTTTGAGAGCCTCGGGCCCGGTGTACAGGCTTTCCGACGGAGCCCCCTCGGCGGTCACGATTTCATGGCGGTCGAACAGAATGTGGTAGTACGTCACGCTGCTGGCAGTTTCATCGACATGAACGCCGGGAACGCCGACCAGCTTATGGGCGGGGATCAGCACTTCTTGGGCGTCGAACATGCGCACGGCAATCGCCGAGCGGACCAGCATCCGGTGCTGCGGAGAGACCCGCAGATCGCGCCGCGGTAGACCCGCCCCCAGCGCACCCGCAGACACGCAGACCGGCCGCAGCCGTGGCTTGGCTCGCAGCTCGGCCGACGTCAAGGTGCGCGAGCCGATCCAGCGAATCGGTTGCGGGCCGTGATCGAGCGTCAGAACCAGGTCGCCTTCCGCCAGATCTTCTATCGCCTTGGCGCCGGTGGGCGTATCGATCAGCGTACCGGCGGTAAAGCAGGGCACGTCGACGATCGCTGTAGGATCGGTGGTGTCCGGCGCGTTCGACGGGGTCACATTCGAACGAATGAAGGAATAGGCGGTACCGGGTACCAAAGGTTCGGACGTGATGTATCCTACAAGACTTCCTTCAACCTCGACCCGAAAAACATCGATCGTACCGCCGCCCGGTTTGGTCAGGGCGTAGGATTCTTCCAGATAGATAGCGCCGGAATCAAAGGTGGTTGATCCGTCAAGACTGGTGACAATGCCTGTCTGTGTCAGGTCATCGCCGACTTCGTTGTTGAAACGGTCGCCGTTAAAATCAGTTCCATTGTCCGGGTCCCCGTTCACGAGCGTTCCACCGGCCGCATCGGTTACGTCAAATACCCGGCGATCGGTGTTCGGATCGTAGCCTGAACTCAGAGTGATGGTCCCGGAGTTAAACCCGGTAAAACTAAGTGAAATCACCCCCGGCGCGTAGCCGATATAGGAATAGTTCGCCATCTTTTACTCGTTCACTCACTCATTCAAAGACACTGGAACCGCACAACACAGACCCGGCAACTCCATCTGACTTGGCACCCTGATAGACGCGGTTCAAGGCGATTTCGGGGCATTTCACGCTTATTTTAAGGGAATGTAGCCTATTGGCCGCGTGCGGGGCAGAGTCTTGACTTTCGTTAAGGCGGCAAACCGCCCATCCCGCCATTGTCCCACTACCAGCAAAGCGGCGCAAAGGAGAGCGCAATGCGAGAAGTCATGACCAAGAGCATGGCCCGCAACATATTCTATGGCGGGTCACTGTTCTTCATCTTAATCTTTCTGGCCCTGTCGGCCCACTCACACCTCTACATCGTCAATTCGCCGAACTCGGCGAAGCTGGATGAAAGCGTGATCCGGGGCAAGCATGTCTGGGAAAAACACGCCTGCATCAACTGCCACTCGATCATGGGTGAGGGTGCCTATTTCGCCCCCGAGGTCGCCAACGTGATGACCCGCTGGGGCGTTCTGGACGACCCGGAATCGGCCTTTGAATCCCTCAAGGGCTGGATGGAGGCGCAACCCACCGGCATTCCCGGTCGCCGGCAGATGCCCCAATTCAACCTCAGCGACGAAGAGATCCGTGATCTGGCCAACTTCCTGATCTGGACGGACAATATCGACGCTCAGGACTGGCCCCCGAATGACGCGGGCTGAGAAGGGAACGGAGCAATGAAATACGAATCCCAAAAAGTGGCCTATGCCTATTTCGCATTCGCAATGGCCCTGTTCGCGATCCAGGTGATCGGCGGTCTGCTGGCCGGCTGGATCTATGTAGCCCCCAACTTTCTGAGCGAGCTTCTGCCGTTCAACATCGTGCGGATGCTGCACACCAACGCGCTGATCGTATGGCTGATCACCGGCTTTTTCGGCGCGGCCTATTTCCTGATCCCCGAAGAGGCCGAGCGCGAGATCCACTCGACCAAGCTGGCCTATATCCAGCTGGCGATCCTGATTCTGGGCACGCTGGGTGTGGTGCTGACCTATGTCTTCAACCTGTTCGAAGGCAACTGGCTGCTGGGCAAAGAGGGGCGCGAGTTCCTTGAGCAACCCAAATGGGTCAAGGCCGGCATCGTCGTGGCGGCGCTGATCTTCCTCTACAACGTGTCGTTGACCGTTCTTAAGGGCAAGAAGACCGCCATCACAAACATCCTGCTGCTGGGCCTGTGGGGTCTGGCTCTGCTGTTCCTGTTCGCCTTCTACAACCCGGGCAACCTGTCGCTGGACAAGCAGTACTGGTGGTATGTCGTCCACCTGTGGGTCGAAGGCGTGTGGGAGCTGATCATGGCCTCGATCCTGGCCTACCTGATGCTCAAGCTGACCGGTGTTGACCGCGAAGTGGTCGAGAAATGGCTTTATGTCATCGTCGCCGCCGCGCTGTTCTCGGGCATTCTGGGTACCGGGCACCACTATTACTGGATCGGTACGCCGGGCTACTGGCAGTGGATCGGGTCGATCTTCTCGAGCCTCGAGGTAATCCCGTTCTTCGCGATGATGGCCTTTGCCTTCGTCATGGTCTGGAAAGGCCGTCGGGACCATCCCAACAAGGCCGCACTGCTGTGGTCGCTGGGCTGTGCCACGCTGGCCTTTTTCGGCGCCGGTGTCTGGGGCTTCCTGCACACGTTGCACGGGGTGAACTATTACACCCACGGCACGCAGATCACCGCGGCTCACGGGCACCTGGCCTTCTACGGCGCCTATGTCTGCCTCAACCTGGCGATCTTCACCTATGCGATGCCGATCCTGAAAAACCGGGATCCGTACAACCAGGTGCTGAACATGGCCTCGTTCTGGCTGATGACCAGCGGCATGGTCTTCATGACCTTCGTGCTGACCTTCGCCGGTACCGTCCAGACGCACATGCAGCGCGTGGTGGGTGACTACTACATGGATGTGCAGGATCAGATCGCGATCTTCTACTGGATGCGCTTCGGCTCCGGTCTGGTCGCGGTCATCGGTGCGCTGCTGTTCATCTACTCGATCTGGGTTCCGCGCAAAGAGATCGTCGAACCAGGACCGGTCGAACGCGAGCGTCTGGAAAGCGATCCTGACCATGTGGCAGCGGAGTCATGAACATGGATGGATCGATGCAACTGGGAAAGGGGGCGGCAGACGCCCCCTTCTACCTGCCCCAAGGCGATGAATGCGACGTGTTCGCCGCCGCCTATACCAACAAGCTGCCGGTCCTGCTGAAAGGGCCGACAGGTTGCGGCAAGACCCGCTTCGTGGCCCATATGGCCGCCAGCCTTGGCCGGCCGCTCTATACCGTGGCCTGCCACGACGACCTGGCCGCCGCCGACCTGATCGGGCGTTACCTGCTGAAGGGCGGCGAGACGGTCTGGGTCGATGGTCCCTTGACCCGCGCGGTGCGGGAAGGCGCGATCTGTTACCTTGACGAGGTGGTCGAGGCGCGCAAGGACGTGACCGTGGTGTTGCACCCGCTGACCGACGATCGTCGCATCCTGCCGATCGACCGCACCGGAGAAGAGCTTGAGGCCGCGCCCGGCTTCATGCTGGTGGCGTCCTACAACCCCGGCTATCAGAACATTCTGAAAACCCTCAAACCCTCGACCCGGCAGCGGTTCATCTCGCTGGAATTCGACTTTCCCTCGCCTCAGATGGAGGCCGAGGTGGTCGCGCAGGAAAGCGGACTGCCGCTGGAACGCTGTAAGCCGCTGGTGCGGCTGGCGGGAAAACTGCGCGGGCTCAAGGGTCAGGACCTCGAGGAAGGCGTATCCACCCGCCTGGTCGTCTATGCCGCGACGCTGATCGCGCAGGGCATGTCCACCGACCGCGCCATCCTTGCCGCCATGATCGAACCTCTGACCGATGATGAGGATATCAAACGCGGGCTCCTCGATCTTGTCACCGCCGTCTTTGGGTGAGGCCGGCGATGGTCAGGATCGACTTTGAGCCATGGGAACCCGAAGAAACGATCGGGAAACTGTGGCACACCCTTGCCAGCCGCCTTGATGCACCAGAGGTGCACGAAGGAGCCGCGGTCGACCTGTCGCAGGTCGCGGGGCGGCTGGCCGTTCTTTTCCGGGGGCTGGGCGGCAGTCCGGGCGTCGAGCTGCGTCCGGTTTCGCCTGAGCTCTCGCGCCACCGGCTGAGCTGGCGGCGCAAGCTGGCCACCGAGGCCGAGCTGATCCCGCGCGCCAGTTTCGACGGCGAGGTCCTGCGCCTGCCCGATCGGCTGGCCGTATTTCCCGCGCGCGAAGCCAATGGCGCGCTTTATGTCTGGCTGGCGGCGGTGGCCGCCCATGCCGGAACCCGCATCGACGAGGACGATCCCCTGCGCGCCGATCTGCGCGCCCTGCAGGCGGCCGGCGCGATGGTCGCCGCAACGCTCGAAGACGCGCCGGGCCTGCGCCCGCTTTACGCCGAGCTGTGCAAGGGCTTGCTGTATCAGCGCGACCTGCCCGGCCTGCCCCCGGCCGAGGCCGCCGTCGAAGACCTGATCCGCCGGATGCTGGGCGACCCAGCGCCCCTGTCCGCCCGCGCCCAGGCCTACGACGCCCTGGGCGATGACGTGGCCGCCCCGCGCGGGTACCAGCCGTTCCGCCCGGTGCCCCTGTGGCCCGAGCTGCGCGCGGTCGCCTTTTCCGAACACACCGAGGTCGAAAGCCGCGACACCGACGGCCCACCCGAGGAATCGGGCGAAAAGACCCACCGCGCCCGTCGCCGCAAATCCGACCAGGCCGAGCGGCAGGACAGCCTGATCCTGCACAAGTTCGAGGCGATCCTCAGCTGGGCCGAGTTCCTCAACCTCAACCGCCGGGTCGACGATGACGATCCCGACAACGCCAAGAAGGCCGCCGACGACCAGGATGAGATCGGGTTGGGCCAGATCTCGAAGGCCCCGCCGACCCGGCTGAAACTGCATCTGGATCTCGCGCCCGAGGACGTGAACCGCGAGCGCCTGTCGGGGCGTGTGCTGTACCCGGAATGGGATGTGCGCACGGGGCAGTATCTGCCCGATCACGTCAACGTTCTGACCTCGGAAGCCGAGATCCGCGAGGATGCCGCCGAGTTCGGCAAGGACCCGGCCACCGCTCGCCGGATCCGCGCCGTCAAGCGCCAGTTCGAGGCGCTGCGTCCGGGCCGGGTGATGACCCGCGGCCATCTGGACGGCGACCAGCTGGATATCGAGGCCGCCGTGCGCAGCGCCGTGGACCGCCACGCCAATGGCGAGGGCAACGAGCGCGTCTGGATGCAATCCCGCCCCGAGGCGCGCGACCTGGCGGTGTCGATCCTGCTGGATGTCAGCCGCTCGACCGAAAGCGCGGTCGCGGGGCGTGCGGTGATTGACATCGAACGCGAGGCGCTGGCGGCGCTGGCCTGGGGTCTGAACGCCTGCGGCGACGATTTCGCCATCCACGCCTTCAGTTCACTGAAACGCCAGCGGGTCTATGTGCAGCGCTGCAAAAAGTTTAATGAGCCCATGACCGCCACCGTGGAACAGCGTATCGCGTCGCTGCGGCCGGGCCATTACACGCGGCTGGGGGCGGCGATCCGTCATGTCTCGGCCGATCTGGCGGCGCAGGCGCGCAAGCGCCGGCTGCTGCTGGTGATCACCGATGGCAAGCCCAATGATCTGGACCACTACGAGGGCCGCCACGGCATCGAAGACACCTGCATGGCCGTGCGCGAGGCGCGCCGGGCGGGGCAGTCGGTCTTTGGCGTCACCATCGACAAGACCGGCAAAAGCTGGTTCCCGCGCATGTTCGGGCAGGGCGGGTTCGCGGTGATCCCCGACCCCAACCGCCTGACCATGGCGCTGCCGCAGATCTATCGCCAACTGGTCGGCGCATGAGCGATGCGTCCCTGATCGACGAGCTGCCCGGCGAATTGCTGATGTGGGTTCTGATCGTTTCGGAACTGTTGGTGTTCGGGGCCGGGCTGACCGCCTTCATGGGCGTCCGCCTGACCGACCCGGCAGGCTTTGCCGAGGCGCAAGCCCATCTCTACCGCACCGGGGCCGCGCTCAATACGGGGGTTCTGGTCACCTCGGGCTTTCTGGTGGCGCGGGCCCTGCGCTGGCGACAGGCGGCACGCCGCGGCGCCGCAAGGCTGGCCCTGATCGGCGCGGCCCTGCTGGGTGTGGTATTCCTGATCATCAAGGGCGCGGAATATGGCGGCAAGGCCGCGCAGGGCATCAGCTACGAGACCCACCCGTTTTTCCTGTTCTACTACCTTCTCACCGGGTTTCACGCCGCGCATGTGCTGGCCGGGGTCGCCATTCTGCTGCTGGTCGCCTGGCGCGACGATCCCCGCAATATCGAGGCCGGCGGCCAGTTCTGGCACATGGTCGATCTGGTCTGGATCCTGCTGTTTCCGGTGATCTACCTGCTGGGGTGACGCGATGCCGAGTTTTTCCTTTGTCCGAGACACCCATGCGGATCGCCTGACCCGCGCCTGGGCCGGCCTGATCGCGCTCAGCCTGGTCTCGGCCCTGCTGACCCTCGTGCCCGTTGGGCCCCGGCTGGTCGGGGGCGGCATCCTGCTGCTGGCCTTGTTCAAGGCCCGCATCATCCTGGCGCGGTATCTCGACCTTGAATGCAGCCCGGCCTGGCTGCGGGGCTTCACGCTGGTGCTGAGCACCTTTGCGGCACTGATCTTCGCGCTCTATCTGGTCTGAGGCAAAAAGAACCGCCGCGCACAGGGGCACGGCGGCTTGCCAGTTCAGGGACAGAAATCTATTGCGCGGCCATCGGCATCCGGGCGATCTGGCACCGCTGCCACAGCGCCGAGAGCGCGCCGACCAGATGGTCGATATCGGCATCGGTATGCACGGGCGAAGGCGTGATGCGCAGCCGCTCGGTGCCCTTGGGGACGGTGGGATAGTTGATTGGCTGGATGTAGATGCCGAACTCTTCCAACAGCGTGTCCGAGATGAACTTGCACTTGACCGGGTCGCCCACCATCACCGGGATGATGTGGCTGGGGTTGGGCAGATGCGGGATGCCCTCGGCGTCGAGCCAGGCGCGAACCTGGGCCACGCGTTCCTTCTGCAGGTCGCGTTCCGCATTTGATTGTTTCAGATGCCGGATCGAGGCCGCAGCCCCGGCGGCGATCGCCGGCGGCAGGGCGGTGGTGAAGATGAAGCCGCTGGCAAAGCTGCGGACGAAATCGCACAGCGCGGCCGAAGCGGCGATATAGCCGCCCACAACACCGAACGCCTTGCCCAGCGTGCCCTCGATCACGGTCAGGCGGTCCATCAGACCCTCGCGTTCGGCGATGCCGCCGCCGCGCGGGCCGTAGAGGCCGACGGCATGGACCTCGTCCAGATAGGTCATGGCGCCGAATTCATCGGCCAGGTCGCAGATTTCCTTGATCGGCGCGATGTCGCCATCCATCGAATAGACCGATTCAAAGGCGATCATCTTGGGCGCCTCGGGGTCGGCGGCGGCCAGCTTGGCGCGCAGGTCGTCCAGATCGTTGTGCTTCCAGATCACCTTCTGCGCCCGCGAATGGCGGATGCCCTCGATCATCGAGGCATGGTTCAGCGCGTCCGAGAACACGATCAGGCCGGGGATCTTCGCCGCCAGCGTCCCCAGCGCGGCCCAGTTCGAGACGTAGCCGGAGGTGAACAGCAGCGCCGCCTCTTTCCCGTGCAGGTCGGCCAGTTCCTGCTCCAGCAGGACGTGGTCATGAGTGGTGCCGGAAATGTTGCGGGTACCGCCCGCACCGGCGCCGCAACGGTCCAGCGCGTCATGCATCGCCGCCAGCACCGAGGGGTGCTGGCCCATGCCCAGATAGTCGTTCGAACACCAGATGCGGACGTCCCGTGCCGCCGCGCCATCAGTCTGGCGGGCATTGGGAAAGGCGCCGCATTTGCGCTGCAGGTCGATGAAGACACGATAGTTGCCCTCGGCCTTCAGGTCGCTGAGGCTCTGGCTGAAGAAACGCTCGTAATCCATGTCTCGATCTCCCCGGAAAACTGGCTGCTGGACCGAAAACTAGGGGTGCGCGCGCGTCGGGAACATGACAATAGTCAAGCGACGCCGGGAAAAGGGTGGTGCGCGGCGCGCGGGTTTGGCATAGGCTGGCGCAGGGATGAATGGGCCGGTTATTCGGCCGGACAAAAGGGGATGCCTTCGTGGCGCATGAAGCACAAAAAGCCATTGCGCGGCAGTCGCTGCTGCTCAAAAGCCTGCCGGATCAGCATGTCGAAACCCTGCTGAGCCACGCGATCTGGCGTCAGTATGACCGTGGCGAGACGATCTTTGTTCAGGAAGAAAGCGCTCAGGCTGTGCATGTGGTGCTGGCCGGATGGGTCAAGCTGTTCCGCATGTCGCCCACCGGGGCTGAGGCCGTGGTCAGCGTCTTTACCCGCGGCGAAAGCTTTGGTGAGGCGGTGGCGCTGCGCAACGTGCCCTATCCGGTTTCGGCCGAGGCTGTCTCGGCCTGCGAGATCATGCACATTCCCAGCCCGGTGCTGATTTCCTTGATGAAGACCGATCCCGAAATCGGGATCTCGATCCTGGCTTCGACCTTCACCCATCTGCATTCGCTGGTGTCCCAGCTGGAACAGCTCAAGGCCCAGACCGGGGCGCAGCGGGTGGCCGAGTTCCTGCTGAACCTGTGTGACTGCGACGAAGGCGCCTGCGAAGTCGAGCTGCCTTATGACAAGATGCTGATCGCCGGGCGTTTGGGCATGAAACCCGAAAGCCTGAGCCGTGCGTTTTCGCGGCTCAAGGCGGTGGGGGTGAAGATCAACCGCAACCACGCGGAAATCTCGGATATTCCGCAGCTACGCGACTATGCCGACAGCGACCCGGCCGACAATTGGGGGCGCTGAACGCGCCCGATCAAAGCCGCAACCCGTCCTCTCCGAACGTCAGTGCATTGGCCGGATCATAGTCGATGCCGACCTGTGTCCCCGGGGACACCTGATGCTGACCAAAGGCCCGAACGGTAAAAGGCTTTTCGGTACCGATATCGACCAACACGTTGGTATCTGCGCCAAGGTTTTCCACGTGAACGACTGTGCCCGAAAGCGGACCCGACTGCCCAAGGCGAGCGTATTCAGGGCGAATGCCGATGAGTTGCCGGCCAGATCCACCGACCCGATCGGCGGGCACGAAATTCATCGCCGGAGACCCGATGAACTCGGCCACGAACCGGTTGGCGGGGTTGTTGTACAGCTCCATCGGGCTGCCGATCTGTTCGACTCGGCCGTCCCGCAACACGACGATCTTGTCCGCCAAAGTCATCGCCTCGGTCTGGTCGTGGGTCACGTAGATCATGCTGGCGTCGATCTGGCGGTGCAGGTTTGCGATTTCGACCCGGGTGTTCAGGCGCAACGCGGCATCCAGATTGGACAATGGCTCGTCAAAAAGGAAAAGCTTCGGGTTCCGCACGATCGCGCGGCCGATCGCGACGCGCTGGCGTTGACCGCCGGACAACTCTGCCGGGCGACGTTCAAGATAGGGATCCAGTGACAACATGCGGCTGGCTTCGGTGATGCGGCGCGCGATTTCGTCCTTGGGATGACCGGCCTGCTTCAAGCCCAGTTCCATGTTCCCCCGAACAGTCAGATGCGGATACAGCGCATAAGACTGGAACACCATTGCGATGCCGCGCTTGGCCGGTGGGACCTCGTTGACGGTCTGGCCATCGATTTCCACCGTTCCCGAGGTCGCCTCTTCAAGCCCCGCGATCACGCGCAACAGGGTGGACTTGCCGCAACCCGAGGGGCCAACAAAGACCACGAATTCGTTTTCCTCGACGGTCAGGTCGATGTTTTTCAGCACGTTTACCTGTCCGAAGGACTTGCACACATTGGTCAGTTTCAGGGCGGTCACGTCACGTCTCCTTCAGGTCGACCGGCTGGCCGGATCGAATGCTTTGGTCGGCGGCAAGGCAGATCCGCAGGGATTGCACCGCGTCATTCATGTGGCGGGTCAGGTCGATGTCCTGCGCGATGGCTCGCAGCATGTAGGCTTGTTCGGCGTCGCACAGTTCCTGGTGGCCGGGTTCGCCATCCATCTCGATCAGGGTGTCGCCGCTGGCTTTGTGCACAAGAATGCCGCCCACCTTCGTGTGGCCGTCCACATCATCGGATGCGCCCTTGTTGCCTTCGGTAATGGAAACCGCGCCATTGGGTGAAACGATGTCCTTCACGAAGAACGCCGTTTCGGACATCATAGGACCCCAACCGGCCTCGTACCAACCAACCGAGCCATCTTCGAACACCACTTGAACTGGCCGTAATTGTACATGTCGGGTGCGATTTCGTCCGACAGTCGCAGGCCCATGCCGTTGACCCGAACCGGCCGGGCATCGGTAATCTGGCACATGACGTCGACGTAATGCACACCGCAGTCCACGATGGGTGAGGTGGTTTGCATCAGCGCCTTGTGCGTCTCCCATGTCGGGCCGTCGGACTGCTGGTTCAGGTTCAGGCGAAAGACATAGGGGCCGCCCAGGTCACGCGCCTCGGATATCAACCGCATCCACGAGGGGTGATGCCGAAGGATGTAACCAACCACCAGCTTTCGGTTGGCGTCAGTGGCCTTCTCGACGACACGGCGTGCGTCTGCGACCGTGGTGGCCAGGGGTTTCTCGACAAATACATGCGCACCGGCGTCCATTGCGGCACAGGCATAGTCGGCATGGCTGTCGGAATAGGTGGCAATCACGGCCAGATCAGGGTTGGTGTCTGCAAGCGCCGTATGGAAATCGGTGAAGACCGGATACCCCTGCAAATCCGGGTGATCCACTGTCCCGGATCGGTTCACCAGACCCACGATCTGGGCGTCGGGATGGTGATGATGCGCCAGCGCATGGCTGAGGCCCATGTTGCCCAAACCTGCGATCAGAACCCGGATCATTTGACCGCCCCGAAGTGATCCCGCGGATCAGTTGCCGCGAGAAGATGACATACAGAACCATGACCGGCAGGATCGCCATGCTGAGTGCCGAAAGCACCGCGTTCCAGTCGGTGACGAACTGACCGATGAAGACCTGGCTACCGAGGGTCAGGGTCTTGGTCTCTTCGGCCGGGGCCAGGATCAGCGGGAACCACAGGTCGTTCCAGATCGGGATCATGTTGAACACCGCCACGGTCGCCATCGCCGGACGCACCAGCGGCAGAACAAGGCGGAAGAAGATGGTGTATTCGCTCAGCCCGTCGATGCGGCCTGCATTCTTGAGGTCGTCGCTGACTTGGCGCATGAACTCGGACAGGATGAATACGGCCAGCGGCAGGCCCTGTGCGGTGTAGACGAGGATCAGCGCCATCAGCGTGTTGACCAGCCCGGTCGCCACCATCATGTCCAGGATCGCAACCGTGCCGATGCGGATCGGAATCATGATACCCAATGCAAGGTACAGGCCCATCAGCGTGTTGCCCTTGAACCGGTATTCGCTGAGCGCAAAAGCCGCCATTGCGCCGAACAGCAGGATCAGGAACAGCGACACGACGGTGACAATCATCGAATTCTGGAAATACAGGAAGAAGTCGCCCTGTTTCATCACCGTCTGGTATCCGATCATCGAGAACGAGTCGGCATCGGGCAGGGCCAGCGGTTCACGGAAGATCGCCTTGCGCGACTTGAAGCTGTTGATCACGATCACGAAGACCGGAAACAGGGCGATCAGCGTATAGAGGATCAGCGCGCCATGCATGGCAGCGATGTTGAAGGGGTTTCTGCGGGCTTTGTTCATGCTCTTCGGGCCCCTCAGAACTGATACCGGCGGATGCGGGTCTGGATCAGGAACAGATAGATGCAGACCCCTGTCAGGATGATGGCGAACATGCCCGTTGCGATGGCCGATCCCATGTGCGGATCACCGAGTTGCAATTGGAACCCGAAGAAGGTCCGGTACATGAACGTGCCAAGGATGTCGGTCGAGAAATCCGGCCCCGCCAGAGCGCCCTGGGATGCGTAGATCAGATCGAACGCATTGAAATTGCCGACAAATGTCAGGATCGAGATGATGCCGATAGAAGGCAGGATCAGCGGCAGCTTGATCTTCCAGAAGGCGGACATGCCGGTGACGCCTTCGACTTCGGCAGCCTCGAGGATCTCTTCGGGGATCGACAGCAGGGCGGCATAGATCAACATCATCGGAATGCCCACGAACTGCCAGACCGAAATCAGGGCCAGCGTGGTCAGCGCGTATTCTTCTTTGCCGAGCCAAGGCGCGAACAGAGATTTGAGTCCCACCGCGGCCAGCATATCGGGGCGATGCCCCAGATCGGCGACAGGATCAGCTTCCAGGCGAAGCCAACGATCACGAAGGACAGGATCGTCGGGATGAAGATGGCCGATCGATAAAACGCAGCAAAGCGCAGGCGTGGGTGGCTGAGGATTGCCGCCAGTGCGATCCCGATCGGATTCTGCACCAGCATGTGAATGAAGAAGAACCAGAAATTGTTGCCCAGTGCGTTCCAGAACGCATCCGACCAAATCGGGTCGCCGAACAGGGTGCGGAAGTTGTCCAGGCCTACGAAAACACGGGCCTGATCGACCTCGGTGTACAGTGCCAGCCGCAGCGTGTTGAACAGCGGAAAGACCATGACGGCCGAGTAGACCAGCACTGCGGGTGCCAGAAACACCACGATGTGCCATTTGATCCGGCGATTGCCCATGTTGTTCCTCGAAAGCTCAGGGTGGCTCTGGCCGCCTGGCCAGAGCCGATTGTGTCACGATAGACGGGTTACTGGTGCGGGGCGTACCAGCTGGCCAACCCGTCCTGCAGGCGCTTGCCGGCGTCCTCTGGCGATTCCTCACCCTTGATCACCTGAGCCGATGCGTTCCAGGTCTCGTTCTCAAGGTTGGGCGTTCCACGCGACAGGATCTGATAGGTGGACCGGATGGTCGAGTTGCACTCGTTCCGCCAGCTGACGAATTCCTGTGCCAATGGGTCCTCCATCGCCACATCGAAGCTGGAGAGAGAGAAGAAGCCGGGCAGGGCGTTTGCATAGATCTGCGCGAATTCCTCGGACCCGACCCAGTTCAGGAAGGTGCGTGCCGCATCGGCGTTGGGCGACGCCGCGTTCAGACCAATGGCGATGTCGGTGTGATCCGAGATATAGCACTCGTCCCCGGCATTCTGGACTGGCGGCTTGAAAGCGCCCATCTCGAAATCGGCCAGGTTGTTGAAGCCGCTGATCTCCCAGCTGCCGGCCGGATAGATGGCGGCGCGGCCCAGCGTGAACAGGTTCTGGCTGTCGGGATAGGTCTGCGCTTCGAACCCGTCGCCCAGATAGGCACCCCATTTGGCCAGCTGGCGGTAGGGGGCGACCCACGGCTCGTCCGTCAGTTTCTGAGAACCTTCGATCAGGGCGAGGCGACCTTCTTCGCCCTTCCAATAGTTCGGCCCGATGTTGTTGTAACCCATGGTGGCCGCTTCCCACTGGTCATTGGTGCCCATGGCCATGGGGATATAGGTGCCGTCTTCCTTGATCTTGTCCAGAACAGCAAAGAACTCGGCTTCGGTTTCCGGAACCGACAGGCCCAACTCGTCGAACGCGTCCTTGTTGTAGATGAACCCATGGATCACCGAGGCCATCGGCACGCAGAAGGTGGCCGAGCCGTCATCGGTCTGCCACGCCGATTTGGCGACGTCCGAGAAGTTCGCCATGCCTTCAAGGTCCGAAAGATCGGCCAGCTTGCCCGCCTCGTACAGGCCAAGTGAGGTGTCGAAGGGGCGGCAGGTGATCAGGTCTCCGGCCGAACCGGCATCCAGCTTGGCGTTCAGGGCGGCATTGTACTCCGCCGGGGCCGATGGGGTGAACTTGATCTTGATGTCGGGATGCTTGGCCTCAAAGGCCGGGATGATCTTTTCCTGCCACAGGGCCAGGTCGTCGTTGCGCCAGCTTTCGATGGTCAGCGTGGTTTCGGCCATTGCCGCACCGGCCAGGGCCGATGACGCCAGCAGCACGGCGGTCAGTGTGGTTGTTCTCATGATGTATTCTCCCTTTTGGTCTTCTTCTTGGTTCAAATCTGGTCCAACGCAGGGCGCAGATGGCCGCCCGATGCCGTCAGCAGTTCACTGGCCTGCGCCGGTGTTGCGGCACCGGCGGCCAAAAGTACGGCAAGCTTCAGGTTGCCTTCGGCACGATCCAGGGCATCAGCGGCGTGCTGAGGCGTGGCGCCGGTTATGTTCCGGATGATTCCTTCTGCGCGCTGACGCAGCTTGGCATTGTCGGCCACCACGTTGACCATCATGCCGTCATGCACATGGCCCAACCTGACACCCATGAGGGTCGAGAGCATGTTGAGCGCCGCCTTTTGCGCGGTTGCGGCGCCCAGTCGGGTCGATCCGGCAATGACTTCGGGCGGGGTGTTCAGGCAAATTGCGCAATCGGCGTGCTCGAACAGCAAAGCGTCGGCGTTGTTGGCAATGCAGATGGTTTTGGCGCCGCGGGACCTTGCAATTCCGGCAAAGGTCAACGGGTAAGGCGTGGTGCCGCTGGCGGATATCGCGATCACCGTGTCCGTGGGGAGGAGGTCGGCGGCTGCGATTTCGGCAGTTCGGGTGTCATCTTCGGTGTGACCCGGCATCTCTGCCCCGGTCGGTATGCCGCCGGCCATGCAGATGGCGATCGACTCTGGAGACAGGCCGAATGTCCCCGGTATCTCCGCCCCATCGGCCAAGCCCATCAGCCCGGACGACCCGGCGGCGGCATAATAGAGCCGCCCCCCGGTGCGGATGGTTTCTGCCATCAATGCCGCACCTCTTGAGATATCCTGAAGGCATGCATCCAGCCCGTTCAGTGCGGCTTTCTGCGCATCCAGCAGCAGGCGCAGAACTTCGGCGTCCGGGCGCAGGTCCAGTCCCTCGGATTCGTCGCGCAGCATTTCGGTTTGCGGCAGCATGTGCGGCGTCATGTGATTCCCCTTTGGCATCGAAGATAATACCTATATAATACCTTTTGTCTACCATTCGTTTTAAATCGCGAAATATCGACCGATAAGCATGAAAAATCACGATCTCGGCACACAAGAGGTCTTTTTTTCAGACAAAAGGTATCGTAAAGGTATCTATATGGATGAGTCCCTCCAATATCTCATAGCAATTGACGGTGGCGGTACACGCTGCCGGTTTGCCATGGTCGGCCCCACCGGGCGGCATGATCTGATTCTGGGAAGCGCCAATGTCTATTCCGATCGTGCGGCGGCTATCTCAACGCTGAATGCCGGGCTGCGGGCTCTGGCCGAGCGTGCTGCGATGCCCGAAGCGGCTTTGACCGGGATTCCGATCTACGCAGGGCTGGCTGGCGTGACCGACGCGGACACCGGTGCTGAAATCGCACGGCACCTGCCATCGCGCATTGTGCAAGTCGAGGATGACCGTCGCTCGGCCGTGGTTGGGGCGTTGGGTCCGGTCGATGGATGTTTGATCGGGATCGGCACAGGATCGTTCCTGGCCCGGCAAAGTGATGGCGAAATCCGGTTGCTTGGCGGTTACGGGGCGCTCATCGGTGATGATGCGTCCGGATATTGGCTGGGAAAGCAGTTGCTGCGGCGGGTGTTGCTTGCAGCGGACGGAATAATCCCCGACAGCGCGCTGACGCGGTCCATACGCAGACGTTTTGACGATGACCCGATGCAGATCGTGCGATTTGCGGGGCAGGCGCGGCCGGCCGAAATCGCAGACTTCGCGCCCGAAATCATTGCGGCGGCTCAAAAAGGCGATGTGGTGGCCGTGGCCCTGATGCGCGAGGGCGCCGACTATGTCGCTGCAGGGCTTCAGGCCCTTGGTCGCGATGATGCCGAGCCGGTCTGTGCAGTGGGCGGTGTGGCATCGCATTACATCGCCTATCTTTCCGCCGAGGTGCAGAGCGCGGTGATCGAACCGGCGGGCACCGCCCTTGACGGGGCGCTGCAGCTCGCCGCACAGCTGGCCGAGCGCGCCAGATTGGGGGCAGCATGACCGCCGAAACGATCGAAACCTTCCTCAGGACCGGTGACTGGATGCAGCAGGCCGTGGGGCCTCGGTACGTTCGGCTGCGCAAGCGGATCGAAGAGGGCATCGAGAATGGTCTGCTGGCGGAAAGTGCACCGCTCCCGGCCGAACGCGAGATCGCAAACCTTACGGGCCTTTCCCGCGTCACCGTGCGCCGGGCGATGCAGGATCTGGTAGATCGGGGAATCGTCATTCAGCGCCAGGGCTCGGGCAGTTTTGTGGCCGACGGAACGCCTCGGGTCGAGCAATCCCTGTCACGGCTGACCTCGTTCACCGAGGACATGAACCGACGCGGTCTTGAATCCACAAGCGAGTGGCTTGAGCGCGGTGTTCACACTCCGTCGCCCGAGGAGGTGATGGCGCTGGCCCTGTCCTCGGGCGAAGCGGTCGCGCGCATCTCGCGCCTGCGTATGGCCAACGATCGGCCCATGGCGATCGAACGGGCCTCGCTGCCAATCGACATTCTGCCGCGCCCGCAGGAGGTCGAAGCCTCGTTGTACGAAGTCTTGGAGCGGGATGGAAACCGGCCCGTACGGGCGCTGCAGCGGATATCGGCGATCAATCTGGACAGCGCCGACGCAGGCTTGCTGGGGGTCGAACCCGGTGCGGCCGGGCTGCGCATCGTTCGAACATCATACCTGTCCAACCGGCGGGTCGTTGAATTCACTCGGTCGATCTATCGCGGCGACGCCTATGATTTTGTCGCCGAGTTGCGGTTGGCCAACAGCTAGGACACATCATGCAACAGCAGATCACCCGGATGCGCCGGGAAATTGATGAAATCCCCGTGGCCGTAGAGCGGCTTCTGAGCCGGGGTCAGGCAGATATTGAGGCGGTCGCCTCGGTTGCCCGCGAACTGGACCCGACATTTGTCGTGACGGTCGCACGCGGGTCTTCCGATCACGTCTGCACCTATCTCAAATACGCCTCGGAAATCCTGTTGGGTGTGCCGGTGGCCTCGGTCGGGCCGTCGATCGGATCGATCTACGACTCGGTTCTGCGCATGCGCCAGGCGATGTGCCTGTCGGTGTCGCAATCCGGCAAAAGCCCCGACATCGTGGCCATGGCCCGCAATGCCCGACGCGACGGCGCATTGACAGTAGCGTTGACCAACGACGCGGCTTCACCGTTGGCCGAAGTCAGCGATCACGCCATAGACATACAGGCGGGCCCCGAACTGAGTGTTGCGGCAACCAAGACCTTCGTCACATCGGCGGTGGCCGGCTTGTGGCTGTTGGCAGAGTGGGGGCAGGATGCGGCGCTGCTGGCGGCGTTGCGCGACCTGCCCGAGCAGCTGGATCAGGCGGCCCGGATCGATTGGCCCGAAGTGCGTGACGCTATCGGTGCTCACCCGTCGCTGTTCACGCTTGGCCGAGGTCAGGCACTGGCCGTATCGAACGAAGCTGCGCTGAAATTCAAGGAGACCTGCCAGCTGCACGCTGAAAGCTATTCCTCGGCCGAGGTTCTGCACGGGCCGGTGTCCATCGTCGAGGACGGTTTTCCGGTACTCAGCTTTGCAGCGGCAGATGCGGCGGAGCCTGCGTTGGCGGAGGTGGCCGACGCAATCAGCGCCAAGGGTGCCCGTGTCTTTGCAACCACGGACAGGGTTACTGCCGCGACGCGCATTCCGCATGTCCGCACGGGGCATGCTCTGACCGACCCGCTGAGCCTGATCGTCTCCTTCTACGCGATGGTCGAGGCCTTTGCCGCTTCGCGCGGGATCGACCCGGACGCACCGCGGCATCTGAACAAGGTGACGGAAACCGTATGACCAGCGAACTGCAGGCTCTGGCGGGCGCGGACATTCTGACCCCTGCAGGTATCCTGCAGGATCATGCCCTTCTGTTCGCGGAAGGGCGTATCGAGGGCGTGACGCTTGTCTCGGATATTCCTGGCACAGCGAGGGTGTCGCGGCTGGACGGTGGCCTGCTGGTTCCGGGCTTCGTCGATCTGCAGGTGAATGGCGGCGGCGGGGCAATGCTGAACAACGCCCCCGATCTGGAAACGCTCCGCACCATGTCGCGGGCACATGCGCGTATCGGAGCAACGTCGATCTTGCCAACGCTGATCACGGATACGCCTGGGGTCACGCGGCGGGCCATCGCGGCCACGATTGCCGCGGTGAACGAAGGTATTGCCGGCATTGTCGGGCTTCATCTGGAAGGCCCGCACCTGTCCCAAGCCCGCAAGGGCGCACATGATGCTGCCCTGATCCGACCGATGGCGCAGGCTGATCTGGATTTGTTGCTGGATACAGTCGCGCGGTTGCCGATTCTCAAGGTTACGGTGGCGCCGGAAAGCGTGACGGATGATCAGATACACGCCATGACCCAAGCGGGGATCGTCGTCTCGCTGGGCCATACGGATGCGAGTTTTGAAACCTGTCAGAAAGCGGCTCAGGCCGGGGCGCGTTGCGTCACACATTTGTTCAATGCTCAGAGCCAGATGGGTAACCGAGAGCCCGGCGTCGTAGGCGCGGCGCTGGCGCTTGGCGAGCTGTCTGCGGGCCTGATCGCTGATGGAATTCACGTCCACCCGGTTTCAGTGCGCAATGCCATCCGGGCAAAAAATGGGCCGGGTAGTGTCTTCCTTGTCAGCGACGCGATGGCGACCGCCGGATCGGATATCGACAGCTTCCTGCTGAACGGACGGCAGATCTTGCGCGACGGCAACCGGTTGACCCTCGCCGATGGAACGCTCGCCGGTGCGCATCTCGAGCTGTTGGACGCGGTTCGCAACGTGGTTGCATTTGCGCAACTGCCTTTGCAAGCTGCTTTCGACATGGCGACCCGGTTGCCTGCGGACTTGATCGGTAGATCGGATCTTGGCCGTTTGGCGGCCGGTGCCCGCGCCAATGTGCTGCATGTCTCCGATCATGGGCTTCTCCGGGTCTGGCAGGAAGGTCAGGCACTGGACTGACGGTGTCCACGGCGACCCATGGTCGTCTGATTTTCCTCGACATGTCGGACCCTGGGCCGTTCATGTCGGGAATCTACATTGTGCACATCTTGTATTTTTCTTAGCCTTGGTGTCGGGCGCAAGCTTCACGCGCGCCCGGCAAGAGGATTGAGATGACGCCCGTGTTCAGATTTCAGGGGATCTATACCCCGGTGGTGACGCCCTATGCGGATGATTATAGCGTCGATTGGGATGCCTTGGCCGAGGTGATCGAATACCTGGTCGAGAATGGCGTGCACGGTCTGATCTCGGGCGGATCCACCGGCGAAAACTATGCCCAGACCGTCGATGAAAGGCTGGAACTGGCGCGTTTTACCCACCAACGACTGAAGGGTCGGCTGCCTTTGGTGGTCGGGACCGGCGCGATGTTGACGCCGGATTCGATCGCGTTGGCCCAAGGCGCGCGCCAGATCGGGGCCGATGCCATCCTGCTGGCCAGCCCGCCCTATTCGGTGCCGACCGACCGGGAAAACGCCCTTAATGCGCTGGCCATCGACAAGGCGGCCGATCTGCCGGTGATGCTGTACAATTATCCGCACCGCACCGGCACGATGATGGGGGCTGAGTTCCTCGACCGTGTGGGACGCAGCCGCAATTTCTGCGGCATCAAGGAAAGCTCGGGCGACATCAACCGTGTACACATGCTGGCGCGGGACTATCCGCATATCCAGCTGGGCTGCGGCATGGACGATCAGGCGCTGGAATTCTTCGCCTGGGGCGCGCCGTTCTGGGTCTGTGGCGGGTCGAATTTTCTGCCGCGCGAGCATGTGGCGCTGTATGAGACCTGCGTGCTGAAGGGCGATTTCGCCAAGGGCCGCCGGATCATGTCGGCGCTGATGCCGTTGATGCGGGTGCTCGAACAGGGCGGCAAGTTCATCCAGACCATCAAGCATGGGGTCACGATGAACGGCATCCCGGCGGGCGCGGTGCGGCCGCCTCTGAAGGGGCTGAACAAGGATGACACGCGCGCGCTGGAACAGGTGACCCGCGTGCTGAAACGCAAGATCGCAGACATCATGGCGGAGGGCTGAGGCATGGGCTTGCTGACACGGGACGAATACGCATCCATCGCCGCCGGGCTGGACCTGCCCACCGGCGCCTTCATCGACGGCGGCTATCGCCCGGCGATATCGGGCGCGGTGTTTCCCACCGTGAACCCGGCCACCGGCGCGGAGCTGACCGAGGTCGCGGCCTGCGCCGCCGCCGATGTGGACCTGGCCGTGGAAAAGGCGCGCGAGTCCTTCGATGACGGCCGCTGGTCGCGCCTGCACCCGTCGGCGCGCAAGGATGTGTTGATCCGGCTGGCCAAGCTGATGACCCGCAATGCCCGCGAACTGGCGGTGATGGAGAGCGTCGACAGCGGCAAGACGATCCATGACTGCGAAACCGTCGATGTGCCCGAGGCGATCCACTGCCTGAAATGGCATGCCGAGGCGATCGACAAGATCTATGACCAGGTCGCGCCCGCCAGCGACCACCACATCGCGATGATCCTGCGAGAACCGATCGGGGTGGTGGGGTTGGTGCTGCCGTGGAACTTCCCCCTGCTGATGCTGGCCTGGAAGATCGGCCCGGCGCTGGCGGCCGGGTGCTCGGTTGTTGTGAAGCCGGCGACGGAAACCCCGCTGACCGCCCTGCGTCTGGCCGAACTGGCGGCCGAGGCCGGGCTGCCGCGCGGGGTTCTGAACGTGGTTCCGGGTGGCGGCGCCGAGGTGGGCGAACCCATCGGGCGGCATATGGATGTCGACATGGTGTCCTTCACCGGCTCGACCGTAACGGGCAAGAAATTCCTGTCCTATGCCGCCGAAAGCAACGCCAAGGAGGTGGTGCTGGAGATGGGCGGCAAGAACCCGGCCATCGTGCTGGAGGATGCCGAGAACCTCGACCGGGTTGCCGCCCATGTGGTGAACGGGGCGTTCTGGAACATGGGCGAGAATTGCTCGGCCACGTCGCGCCTGATCGTGCACCGCGCGGTCAAGGCTGACCTGCTGGAGCGCATCGCCCACCACGCCCGCCAGTGGACTGTGGGCGACCCGCTGGACCCTGCAACCCGTCTGGGCGCGCTGGTCAGCAAAGACCATTTCAACAAGGTCTGCGGTTATCTGGACAAGGCGCCGTCAGTCCTTCTGGGCGGCAAGGCCGAAAACGGGTTCGTCGAAGCAACCGTGGTCGAGCTGCCCGACAATGACGCGCCGCTGGCGCGTGAGGAAATCTTTGGGCCCGTTCTGTCGGTGATCGAGGTCGCGGGGTTCGACGAGGCCATCGCGATGGCCAATGACACGGCATATGGGCTGTGCGCATCGCTGTTCACCGCCAACGCCAAGCGCGCTCTGCGCGGCGCCCGCGCGATCCGGGCCGGGACCGTGACGGTGAACAGCTTTGGCGAGGGCGACATCTCGACCCCGTTTGGCGGCTACAAGCAGTCTGGTTTTGGCGGGCGGGACAACGGGCTGCACGCGCATGACCAGTACACGCAGCTGAAGACGCTGTGGATCGACCTGTCGGATGATGCCGACGAGGCGGTGGATTGACGCGGTTCACCGCTTGCCGCCTGCCGGTGCAGCGCGGTCCGGCTGCGTGGAATGCCCTGCTGGGCCCGCAACCTCCCGCGCGGCAGCTTTCGGGCAATATCACCGCAGATTTCACCATCGTGGGCGCCGGTTTTGCCGGGCTGTCGGCGGCGCGGCGTCTGCGGCAGCTGGTGCCCGATGCGCGGATCGTGGTGCTTGAAGCTGGGCGCGTGGCGGAAGGCGCGGCGGCGCGCAACTCGGGCTTCATGATCGATCTGCCCCATGACCTAGCCTCGGACGACTATGCCGGGGCGGGCGATGACGGGGCGATGATCGGGCTGAACCGGCGGGCCATCGCCTTTGCCCGCGCGGCGGTTGAAGAATACGGCATCGACCCTAACTATTTCGATCCGGCGGGCAAGGTGAACGGCGCGGCCAGCCCGACGGGACATGCGCACAACCAAAGCTATGCCCGTCATCTGGACAGCCTCGGCGAGCGGTCCGAGATGCTGGACCGGCAGCAGATGCAGGAACTTACCGGGTCCGGGCACTATGTCTCGGGGCTGTATACGCCGGGCACGGTCATGCTGCAGCCGGCGGGCTTTGTGCGCGGTTTGGCGGCGGGGTTGGCGGCCGATGGGGTGCAGATTTTTGAACACGGCGCGGTCACGGGGTTCCAGCGCGACGGGGCGGGCTGGCGCGTTCAGACCGCGCGCGGGCAGGTCTCGACCGGCCGGCTGATCCTGTCGGTGAACGGTCACCTGGAAAGTTTCGGGGTGGAACGTGGCCGGCTGATGCAGCTGTATCTGTTCGCGGCGATGACGCGAGAATTGGAGGCCGATGCGCTGGCCCAGCTGGGTGGCCAGCCGCGCTGGGGCGTGACCCCGTCCGATCCGATGGGCACCACCATGCGCCGGATCGACACCGGGCAGGGCGGCAACCGGATCATCACCCGCACCTGCGCCGTGCTGCGCCCGGGCATGGAGGCGCGGGCAGCGGACCTGCGGCGCGCAGTTGCGGTGATGCGGCGCAAGTTCGACCGGCGCTTTCCACAGCTGCGCGGCATCGCGATGGAGTACGAATGGGCCGGCCATCTGTGCCTGAGCCTGAACGGCGTCTCGGTCACCCGCGAGATCGAGACCGGCGTTTATTCCGCCTGCGTCCAGAACGGGTTGGGCACCGCGCGCGGCACCCTGACCGGGATCGCCGCGGCCGAGATGGCCTGTGGCGTGCGGTCCGGGATCAGCGATCATTTCGGTGCCGAGGACCGGCCCAAACGCCTGCCGCCCCGACCGTTGTCTGAGATCAGTGCCAATATGGTGCTGCGCTGGAAGGAATGGCGCGCGCGCGACGAATGAAAAAGGCCCGCCTGACAGGCAGGCGGGCAAGTGGAGTGTTCCTAATAGTGCTGGTTCAATTCGTCGGCGGCGGGAATTTCCCGCTCGCGCCGGGCGATGTAATCGCGCAGCGCCTCGTCGGTGGCCGGGTCCATTCGGGGCTCTTGATACTCGGCCAGCAGCTTGCGGGCGTGGTTCAGGGCGCGCTCGGTGATCTCGACCCCGCCCTCGGCCACCCATTGTTCGATCGAGTTGTTGTCGAACAGTTCGGGCATGAAGAACGCCTCCTGGAAATTGTCCTGCGTGTGCGGATGGCCTAGGTAATGCCCGCCGGGGCCGATATCGGATACGGCGGCGACGGCCTCGTCGAAATCGTGCCATTTGGGGCCCTCGGCCATGCGGTAGGCCATGGCGCATTGCTCGGCATCGACAACGAACTTGGCGGTCGAGCAATGCATCCCGGCCTCGTTCCAGCCCGCCGAATGCCAGATATAGTTGGCCCCCGCATGGATCACCGCCGACAGCGTCGTGGCGGATTCGTAGCCCGCCTGCGCATCGAACGTCTTGGCCCCGCCCAGCGTGTTCGAACTGCGCCAGGGCACGCCGTAGTGCCGGGCCATCTGGCCGATCATGAAGTTCATCAGGCTGATCTCGGGCGTACCCGCCATCGGCGCGCCGGATTTCATGCTGACGGTCGACAGGTAATGCCCATAGATCGCCGGACAGCCGCGCTGGATCACCTGCGTATAGGCCAGCGCGCTCAGCGCCTCGGCGTTCAGCTGCGCGACCGTTGCCGGCACGCTGGCCGGCGTGTTGGCCCCGCCCAGCACGAAGGGCGAGCACAGCACCGGCTGGTTGCGGCGGCAGAAGGCGCGCATAGCCCCCAGCATGGTCTCGTCCCAGACCAGCGGCGAGTTGCCGTTGCAGTTGCCGGTGGTGACCGGGTGATCCTCCATTAACTTCTCGCCGAACAGGATCGCGCACATCTCCATCACGTCTTCGGCGTTTTTGGGCGAGGTGGTCATGCCCATGAAGGTCTTGTCGGAATACTTCATCGACGAATAGGTGATGCGCAGGTGGCGCTGGCTGATCGGGTGATCATAGGGTTCCACGATGTGATGTGCGCTGGAATGCAGCGCGGGCAGCATGTGGCTGAGCTTGTGAAACATCGCCAGATCGTCCAGCGTCGGATTGCGGCGCACGTCGTCGAGATCGCGCAGAAACGGCGCGCCGGTCATCGGCACGAAAACCGCGTGCGGCCCGCCAAGGCGCACATTCTTGTGCGGGTCACGGGCGTGATAGGTGAAATCCGAGGGGATCATCGCGATCAAGTCGCGGACCAAGCCGCGATCAAGATACACCCGCTCGCCGTCAACTTTGGCACCGGCCGCCTTCCAGTCGGCCAGCGCGATCGGGTCGCGGAACTGCACGCCTACGTTTTCGAGGATATCCATCGAAGCCGCGTCGATCCGCTCGACCTGTGATCCGTCCATCACTTCGCACAGCGGGATGTTGCGGGTCAGGCCCGGCAACATGTCAAAGCTGGGTGCGGTGCGCAGGGCGCGGCGGGCGGCGCGGCCTCCGGTGCGGACGCGAGTGGCGGTCTGGGTCATTCTGGGCCTCCTTTGATCCCAGTCTGACCGCCGGCCGGGGGCGCGACCTGCAGGATTGCGAAATACTGTTGCGGAATGCGACATCGGACCCGTGCATTGCCCGCAGCAGCTGCTAAGCTGCGCTCTGCAGGATCAGGAACAATGCACAGAGCAGACCGAGAATGAATTCCGCCACATCTGAAACCGCCCGGCTTGAGGGTGAATACGACTATGTCATCGTAGGCGCGGGTACCGCGGGCTGCGTGCTGGCCAACCGGCTGACCGAGGACCCCAGGACACGGGTTCTGCTGCTTGAGGCGGGCAAGTCGGACAATTACCATTGGGTCCACATCCCGGTGGGGTATCTGTACTGCATCGGCAATACGCGCACCGACTGGATGATGAAAACCGCGCCCGAGCCGGGTCTGAACGGGCGGTCGCTGGTCTATCCGCGCGGCAAGGTGCTGGGCGGGTGCAGCTCGGTCAACGGGATGATCTACATGCGCGGGCAGGCGGCCGACTATGACCATTGGCGGCAGCTGGGCAATGCGGGCTGGGGCTGGGACGACGTGCTGCCCTATTTTCTGAGATCCGAAGATCACCACGCCGGCGACAGCAAAATGCACAGGTCCGGCGGCGAGTGGAAGGTTCAGAAACAGCGGCTGAGCTGGGAGATCCTGAAAGCCGTTCAGGACGGCGCGCGCGAGATCGGCATCCAGCCGCGCGCCGATTTCAATGACGGCAACAACGAGGGCTCGGGGTTTTTCGAGGTCAACCAGAAGAACGGCGTGCGCTGGAACACGGCCAAGGGATTTCTGCGCCCAGCGATGAAGCGGCCCAACCTGCGGGTCCTGACCGAGGCCGAGACTCTGGGCCTGATCCTCGAGGGCAAGGCCGTGCGCGGCGTACGCTTTGCGCGGGGGGGCACCGAATACCGCGCTGTGGCCGGGGCCGAAGTTCTGCTGGCGGCGGGGTCGATCAACTCGCCCAAGCTGCTGGAACTGTCGGGGATCGGCGACCCCCAGGTGCTGGCGGCGCACGGAATCGCGGTTCAGCATGAAAGCGCGGGCGTGGGGGCGAACCTGCAGGACCACCTGCAGATCCGAACCGTGTTCAAGGTGCAAAACGCCAAAACCCTGAACACCATGGCCAACAGCCTGTGGGGCAAGGCGCGCATCGCGGCGCAGTACGCCCTGACCCGGTCGGGCCCGATGGCGATGGCGCCCAGCCAGTTCGGCATGTTCACCAAATCCGACCCGATGCTGGCCACGCCGGATCTGGAATATCACGTACAGCCACTGTCGACCGACCGTCTGGGCGATCCGCTGCATCCGTTCCCCGCGATCACCGTTTCGGTCTGCAATCTGCGGCCCGAAAGCCGGGGGCACTGCCACATCACCACGCCCGATCCGACGGCCCAGCCCGAGATCAGGTTGAACTACCTCTCGGCCGAGCGTGACCGGCAGGTGGCGGTCAAATCCGTGCAGCAGGCCCGGCAGGTGATGGCCGCGCGGGCGCTGGCACCCTATCACCCGCAAGAGGTTCTGCCCGGCCCCGAGATCAACGACCAACAGGGTCTGCTGGATGCGGTGGGCGACATCGCCACCACGATCTTTCACCCGGTCGGCACCTGCCGCATGGGCAGCGACGCCGCCGCGGTGGTCGATCCACAATTGCGCGTTCGGGGTCTGGAGGGGCTGCGGGTGGTCGATGCCTCGGTCATGCCGAAGATCGTGTCGGGCAATACCGCCTCGCCCGTGATCATGATCGCGGAAAAGGCTGCCGACATGATACGCGGACGGGCATGAGCGCGGGGCTTGCGCCTTGGCCCGTCGGACATAAATGACCGCCAGCCTCATCAACCGGAAAAGCTGAACCGATGCAGGACACATTGATTTTTGAACGCCGGTCGCTGAACGCGGCAAAATGGGCCAGCCTGTTCATGGCGGGTGCCGGGGTTGTGGCCGGGTTGCTGGCAAACTCCGATGCGCTGTTGCTGGACGGGCTGTTCTCGGGGCTCAATTTCGCAACGGCTGTGGTGGCGGGATGGGTCGCCGCCTCGATCCGACGGGCCCCGGACCAGAACCGCCCCTTCGGATACGAGATCGACGAATCCGTCTTCGTGATGTTCCGCAGCCTGCTGCTGTTCGGGATCATCCTGATGGCGGCTGGTTCGGCGGTGAACCGTCTGCTGGTCTATGCCAAGACGGGCGAAGCCGCGCCGGTGGTTCTGGAATGGATCCTGATCTATGCCGGGTCGATGGCGGCGATCTGCCTGGCGCTGTTCGCCTATCACCGCTGGAACTGGCGCCGCACGGGAAAGACCAGCGATCTGCTGCGGGTCGAGTCCCGGGCCGCGATGGTCGACGGGGTGCTGAGCCTTGGGGCCGGGGCGGCGTTTTTTGCGATCAACCTACTTGAGGGCGGGCCGCTTGCCGGTCTGGTTCCGGTGTCGGATGCGCTGGTGGTGTTGCTGCTGTGCCTGGCGCTGCTGCCTCAGCCGATCAAGGTATTTCTGGGCGCGCTGCGCGATGTCGTGGGTGTGGCGCTGCCGGTTGATGCCCGGGCCGAGATCATTGCGCAGGCCCGCCGGATCTGTGCCGACAGCCCGTTTCAGGTGCTGGACGTGGCGACGGTGCGCAGCGGGCGGGCACTGTTCCACCTTGTCTATCTGAAACCCGCCGAACCCGTGACGATCGAAGCCTTCGAGGCCGTCCGCGACCGGCTGGCCCAGGCCGCAAGCCCGGGCCGGGTCGCGTTGACACTGGCCTCGGACCCGCCGTTTGGTCCGGCCCCGCGCGCTCAGTAATCGGCGACCAGCAGGAATTCGGGCGCGGTGTCTTCCTCGATCGTGGCAAAGCGCGGGATCGGCTGTTCGAACACGTTATCGGTGCGGTCGTCATTGACGGTCGAGACTTCGCCGATCAGACAATCGCCCTTTTCCGCCCAGAAGGCGTGCCAGATGCCGGGCATCAGCGTGACGCTTTCGCCCGGTTTCAGGCGCAGATGCTCGCCCGGCTGGATGGTCACCGGGCAGGCGTCGCTGGGTACGGTGACGGGGGTATCGCGGTCGATGCTGCCATCGGGGGCCGAGGCGTAGATCTCCATCACCAGATCGCCGCCGCCGCGGTTGATGATGTCCTCGGCCTTGACGATGTGGCGATGCATCGGCGACAGCTGTTTGTCACGCGAAATCAGCAGCTTCTCGGCATAGAGCATACCCCGGCCCGCGCTCAGGTCCTTTTCGTCGCCATTGCGCAGGGTGAACAGGAACAGGCCCAGTTCATCGAACTCGCCCTGGCCGTAATCGGTGATGTCCCAGCCAAGACCACGGGCGCGGATGCCGGCGGCCTGCGGGCTGCGCATCTGCTCGGGCGTCCAGTCGGCAAAGGGCGGCAGGGCAAAGCCGAAAGAATTGATGAAGGCCTGCGCCTCGGCCTTGATGCGGTTGATCTCGGATCGTTTCATATCGGTGCTTTCGATGAATTACAGCTCGTGCGCCCAGGGCGGGTTGGCGCCGGCGCGGGATACGGTGACGGCGGCGACCTTGCCGCCCAGCTCCAGCGCGGTGCGCAGGTCGTCGGGCGAGATCGCACGGAGCGCCTGTTTTGTCAGCAGCCCGGCGCGGTGCAGTTGCGCCAACACCCCGGCGTTGAACGTGTCGCCCGCGCCCACCGTATCGACCACCTGAACCGGCGTGACCGGCACCGAAACCGTGCGGCCATCGGCCAGATACCCGGCCGCGCCCTGACTGCCGCGCGTGACGATCACCACGGCGGGGCCGGCCTGCAGCAGCAGCGGCACTTTTTCCTCCAGCGTTTCAGGGCCGGGGACGATCCAGTCCAGATCTTCGTCCGAGACCTTGACGATGTCGGCCTGCGCGATCATCCGGTTCAGCCGGGTGCGATAGCGGGTCTGGTCCTGGATGAAACCGGGGCGGATGTTGGGGTCGATCATCACTGCGCGCTCGGCGCCGTGGCGGTCCAGCAGGGCGGCATAGGCATCGGCGCAGGGCTCGCAGGCCAGGCTGATGCCGCCGAAATACAGCGCCGAGGTCGCGGTCAGCTGGTCCGGCATGTCCTCGGGGCGCAGCATCCGCCCGGCCGAGTTTTCATCGACGAAGGAATAGGTTGCGTGCCCGTCCTGCAGTTGCACGAAGGCCAACGTGGTCGGACGGTCCGATAGAACAACCTGCGAGCCATCCACATGACTGTCTTTCAGGGCCTGCGCCAGTTGCTGGCCGAACATGTCGCGCGACAACCCGGTCAGCATTCCGGCAGGCGCACCCAGCCGGCCCAGGGCGATGGCGGTGTTGAACACCGCGCCACCCGAATGCGGCACGAAACCTTGCGCGCCCGAAACCGTCGGCTCCGCGATCATGTCGATCAGGGCCTCGCCACAGCACAGGATCATGTCCCGGCTCCTTCCTTCTGCAAAGATCTGGCGGTGAGTTTACCGCGCGAGCGCATTTTTGCAGAAGTTGTTAGCGCCAACAATGCCAAATTCGGCCTGTTCCGACACATAAACGCCAAAGCCCTGCCGCAGCGCGTCGAACCTGCCTCCGGCGTTGAAGGCCGCCAGGAAGTCGTCGCCGAACAGCCAGCGGTTCTTCTCGGCCACGCCGCCCACAAGGAAGACGCCGCCGGTGGGCATCACGGTGACGGCCATGTCGCCCATCACGGCACCCAGATGGGTGGTGAAGATCTGCGCGGCGCGCATGGCGAGCGGATCAGACCCGTCGCGTGCGACCTGCAGGATGTCCTTGGCGGGCAGGACGGGCGTTTCGGGCTGGCCTGCGGCCATGCCCACGGCACGATACAGGATCGGCAGGCCCGTGCCGCTGAGGAACATCTCGGCCTCGAGCGTCAGGCTGTCGCCAAAGAAACACTCGGGCGCGATCCGGCGGGCGGCTTCGAACACGTCCACCTCGTCGCGGGTACGGGGCGACAGACCGACATGGCCGCCCTCGCCCGAGACGGTGTGATAGTGGCCTTCGGAATACAAAAGCGCGCCGACGCCCAGCCCGGTGCCGGGGCCGACCACCAGTCGGGTGCCCTTGGGCGGGGTCGGGTCGCCCTGCAGGGCTTGCACGTCATCGCCGGTGATCTCGGCCACTGACCACGCGGCGGCGGTGAAGTCGTTGATGACAAAGGTATGGTCCGCGCCGGTGGCCGAGGCGATGTCAGCCTCGGACAGGTCCAGATTGGCATTGGTCAGACGGATCGTGCCATTGCGCACCGGGCCCGCGCCGGCGGCGACCACGGCGCGCGGCGGCGTTCCGATCTCGGCGCACAGGTCGTGCAGGGCGGCCAGAAACTCGGGCAGGGTGCCGGTGGGCGATTTGCGCAGATCGGTGAGGGTGCCATTGGTGACGACCCCCAGCCGCGTGTTGGTGCCGCCGATATCGGCCACCAGGTTCCAGTGGTCGTGCATTGCGCCCCTGGGCTGCGCCATCGGAACCGAGACCGGATCGCCCTGGGCCAAAGCGGCCTGCATCGCCCGGAACGAGGCCTTGGGGCGGCGTTCCAGCGTGTCGAAATCGACATCGACCAGGCCGAACCGCTTTTCGAATCCCAGCGCCCATTCGTAGTTGTCCAACAACGACCAGATGAAATAGCCCTTGACCCGAACGCCCTGATCCAGCGCGTCCTGCACCGCAGCCAGATGCTGATTCAGATAGTCGATTCGGTCGTCATCCTGCTGCCGCTCGGGGCTGGCCATGCCGTTTTCGGTGACATAGATCGGCAGATCGCCCGTGTAGTCCCGGGCCGTACGGGTCAGAAACCGGGTCAGCGCGCTTGGCTCGATCTCCCACCCCATCTGCGTCTTGGGCAGGGGGCCGGGGATCTCTTGGAGGCTGGGCCAGGGCGTGTCGGCGGGCGCGATCAGCTTGCGGGTATAGTAGTTCAGCCCGCACCAGTCGACCGGCGTGCCGATCGTGTCGAAATCATCCTGCCACCCGTCGGGCAGGTGGGCCTGCAGCCCCTGCAGGACGTTCTCGGGGTAGGCCTTGTTGAAAACACCGCCCAGGAAGAACCGGTTGTAGATACCGTCGTACAGATCGGCGGCTTCGCGGGCCTCGGGGGTGTCATCGGCAGGTTCGGCCCATTCCAGGTTGAACACCGCGCCCAGGTTCGACATGCCAAGGCCCCGCATCGCCTGAATCGCGCGGCCGTGGGCCAGAAGGACGTGATGCATGGCGCGGGCCGTGGCGCGGATGTCGCGCAGGCCGGGGGCGTGGTGGCCTTCGAAATGGCTCAGCCAGCTGACGCACCAAGGCTCGTTGATCGGGGCGACGCTGTACATGCGGTCGCCGATGCGGCCCATGATGATCTCGGTGAAATCGGCGAACCAGTCGGCGATGTCGCGGTTGCGCCAGCCGCCCAGATCAGCCAGCGCCGAGGGCAGCTCCCAATGATACAGAGTGGCGCAGGGGCGGATGCCGCGTTCCAGCAGGGCGTCGGCCAGCCGGTCATAATAGTCCAACCCGGCCTGGTTCACCGGACCGCGCCCTTCGGGCAGCACGCGCGCCCAGCTGGTGGAAAAGCGATAGCAGTCGAACCCGGCCTCGCGGATCAGGTCGAAATCCTGTTCGAACCGGTGCAGGTGGTCGCAGGCCAGATCGCCGTTTTCGGCACGCACAACGTTGCCGGGCGTGGCCGCGAAACTGTCCCAATGGGTCGGGCCGGCGCCGCCCTGTGCGTGGCCTTCGATCTGATAGGCCGAGGTTGCGACACCAAAGAGGAAGTCTTTGGGGAAATCAGCGCGGGTGTATTTCATGTTCAGAACCTGTTGGGGGCGGGACCGGTCGAGCCGCCGACTACCAGTTCGGCCTCGAGCAATCTAGTCTTGGCCGGATCGTGGGGTGCGCGGATGCGCTCGATCAGCATCTCGGCGGCCAGTTCGCCGGCGTGGCGTACCGAAGATCGGGTGGCGGTAAAGATCGGAACGTCCTGCCCGTTCTTCAGATAGGACAGGTCATCGTCATGGGCGATCACCGATACGTCGCGGCCCATTTTCAGCCCGGCCTCGTCCAGCGCGCGCCGCACCCCGATCGCCGAGATCATCGACGAGGTCAGGATCGCGGTCGGCGGATCGTCCAGCCGCAGCATGTCGCGGGTTTCGTGATGGCCATAGACTTCGGTCATCTCGGCGCTGCGCATCAGAGCCGGGTCGGGCGACAGACCGGCCTGTTTCAGCGCCTCGAGATACCCGTCGCGGCGCCTTTGGGCAAAGTCCATGTCCTCCAGCCCGTTGATCAGCGCGATCCGCCGGTGGCCCAGGTCGATCAGGAACCGGGTGGCGCGAAGGAACGAGCTTTTGTTGTTCACGTCGATCCAGTCATAGGGCACGCTGACGCTGGTCGACCGGCCATGCACGATGAACGGCACCTGCATGCGGGTCAGAACCTCGATCCGCGGCTCGTTCACTTTGGGGCCCTGCAACACTACGCCGTCGACTGCCCCGCGTTGGAACAGGCTGCGATAGGCGTCCTCGATCGAGGTGTCGTCAGCATTGGTGAACATCATGTCATAGCCGTGCTCGGCATATTTTTTGACCGCGCCGGCGACGAAATCGCCGAAGATCGGGTTCACCATCTCGTGGCGCGACGAGATGGGGATCACGTGGCCGATCACCATCGACCGACCCGTCGCCAGCCCCTTGGCGCGCGCGTTCGGTCGATAGCCATGTTTGGCCGCCGCCGCCTGAACCCGCATGCGAGTCTCTTCGTTCACCTCTGGGTAACCGTTCAGCGCGCGGCTGACTGTCGTCTGTGACAGACCCAGGATCTGAGAGAGCTGCTTGAGGTTCATAGCGGTTTCAAAACGCTTTCAATGCTTGTGTGCGCCCTGTTGTGTGGGGATTTGCCGCTTGCGTCAAGTTGTTTTGCCATTCTCTGCAATATACTATGAAAACATGGGCACAGGCGGCCCAAGCCAAAATCTAGCCATTGACAGGGCCAACATGTTAGCGGATAACGGCCACATTCAAAGCGCTTTGAAAACTGAGTCTCACACGCGCGGATACAGTTGGGAGGAAAATCAATGAAACACTCGCTTTTGGCAGGTGCGGCCACGTTTGCCCTGATGGCGGGCGCGGCGCAGGCCGAAAAGGTCACCGTGTTCGGCCCGTGGCTTGGCCCGGACCAGGAGAATGTCGAAAAGGTTCTGGACGGCTTTGCCGCGGCCACCGGTCATGAATATGCCTATGTCGGGTCGGACAGCTTCGAGCAGCAGATCCGCATCGACGCCGAGGCCGGATCGGCACCGAACATCGCCGTGTTCCCCCAGCCGGGTCTTGCTGCCGACATGGCGAAGGCCGGGTTTCTGACACCGCTTGCTGACGGGACCGCTGACTGGATCCGGGACAACTATGCCGCGGGCCAGTCCTGGGTCGATCTGGGCACTTACGCTGGGCCGGACGGTCAGGATCATCTCTACGGCTTCTTCTACAAGGTCGATGTGAAATCGCTGGTCTGGTACGTGCCCGAGAATTTCGAGGACGCGGGATATGAAGTCCCGACCACGATGGAAGAACTCAAGGCCCTGACCGACCAGATCGTCGCAGATGGTGGCACGCCCTGGTGCATCGGCCTGGGGTCGGGTGGCGCAACTGGCTGGCCTGCGACCGACTGGGTCGAGGACATGATGCTGCGCACCCAATCCCCCGAGGATTATGACGCGTGGGTTGCCAACGAGCTGAAGTTCAACGATCCCAAGGTCGTGGCCGCGATCGAGGAATTCGGCGCATTCGCCCGCAATGACGACTACGTCGCCGGTGGGGCCGGTGCGGTTGCAACCACGGATTTCCGCGACAGCCCCAAAGGCATGTTCAGCTCGCCGCCGCAGTGCTACATGCACCGTCAGGCCTCGTTCATCCCGGCCTTCTTCCCCGAAGGCACGGTCGTGGGCGAAGATGCCGATTTCTTCTACTTCCCGGCCTATGAAGGCAAGGATCTGGGCAGCCCGGTTCTGGGCGCGGGCACCCTGTGGGCGATCACCAATGACAGCCCCGCCGCGCATGACCTGATCGCCTATCTGCAGACGCCCGAGGCGCATGAGACCTGGATGGCGCTCAGCGGTTTTTTGACCCCGCACAAGGGTGTCGATACCTCGGCCTTCTCGGACCCGACCCTGAAGAAGATGAACGACATTCTTCTGGGTGCGACCACCTTCCGCTTTGACGGGTCCGACCTGATGCCGGGTGCGGTTGGCGCAGGCACGTTCTGGACGGGCATGGTCGACTATGCCGGTGGCAAACCCGCGCAAGAAGTGGCCGACGAGATCCAGGCGTCTTGGGACGCGATCCAGTAAAGCCGTAAAACCGGGCAATCCGACCTTCGGGTTGCCCGACCCATTGTCGCCAGGGAGGGTGACATGCATCCCGCATTGCAAGGTCTGCTGACGATCGCCATCGGCGTATCCGCCTGCGTTGGTTACTTCTATCTGTCCAACCAGTTTCTGGACAAGATTCTGTTCCCGCCGCGCGGCCCGAACGCCGGGCGCAACATCAATCGGGCAAACATGGTCCGGCCATGGTTGTTTCTATTCCCCGCTCTGGTCGCGCTGGGGCTGTACCTGGCCTATCCTGTGGTGGAAACGCTGCGCCTGTCTCTGACCGACCGGGTGCCCGGCGGCGGATACGAATGGGTGGGTCTGGACAACTACGCCCAGATGATGGGAGAGCCCAAATTTTGGGAAGCGATGCGCAACAACATGCTGTGGCTGATCGTGGTCCCGGCGCTGTCGACAGCGTTTGGCCTATTGGTCGCCCAGCTGACCGACCGCATCCGTTGGGGCAATATCGCCAAGTCGTTGATCTTCATGCCGATGGCGATCTCGTTCGTGGGCGCATCGGTGATCTGGAAGCTTGTCTATGACACTCGCCCGGTCGAGCAGGACCAGATCGGCATGCTGAATGCCCTGTACATCTTCTTTGGCGGAACCGACCCGCAGACCTGGCTGACGATTCCGTTCTGGAACAATTTCTTCCTGATGATCGTGCTGGTCTGGATTCAGACGGGCTTTGCCATGGTGATCCTGTCGGCGGCCCTGCGTGGCATTCCCGAAGAAACGGTCGAAGCCGCCATTCTGGATGGCGCCAGCCCGTTTCAGATTTTCTTCAAGATCAAGGTACCGCAGATCAAGACCACGATCCTGGTGGTGTGGACAACGATCACCATCGTCGTGCTGAAGGTGTTCGACATCGTGTTCGCCATGACCAACGGCCAGTGGGAGACACAGGTCTTGGCCAACTACATGTTCGACAAGCTGTTCCGCGCCAATGACTGGGGCGTGGGCTCGGCCTCGGCCATGGTGATCATGCTGCTGGTGACGCCGATCCTGGTCTGGAACGTGCGCAACGCGCGCAAGGAAATGGAATAGGAGGGTGCGTCATGAGTGAGATCGCAGGAACCCGCCCGGCGCTCAGATGGGCCGTACATGCCTCGGTTCTGTTTCTGGTGGTGCTGTGGGTGGTGCCCACGCTGGGCCTGTTCATCTCGTCCTTCCGCACGGCGGACCAGATCGCGACCAGCGGCTGGTGGCGGGCGATTTTCCCGTCCGAGCAGAACCTGACGCTGCGCAGCGCCGCGCCCGACACCCAGGTGCAGGAAAACGGCCTGTATGTGATCGAGGGCAACCTGTTTGACGCCGGAACCACGGCGCGCATCTCGAAATGGGGCATCAGCTCGCGCGAGATCGATGCGTTTGAGCCGGGCCAGACGGCCGAGTTGCGCAAGGGCGGCACGGTCACCGTTCAGGCCAATGGCGACTACCGGATGGAGAACACCGAGGAATTCACCGGCAGCCGGGGCACGCGGGTCTTCGTGACCGCCGAACTGCCGCCCGAATTCACGCTGGACAATTACCACAAGGTCCTGCTGGCCGAGGACAGCACTGACAGCATGGCCAAGGCGTTCTTCAACACGTTGACGGTCACGATTCCGGCCACGATCATCCCGATCCTGGTGGCGGCTTTCGCGGCCTATGCGCTGGCCTGGATGGATTTCCCGGGCCGTGCGCTGTTGATCGCCGCGGTGGTCGGTCTGCTGGTGGTACCTTTGCAACTGGCGCTGATCCCGCTGCTGAAATTCCACCTGAACATCGGCATCGGCAAAGGGTATCTGGGCGTCTGGCTGGCCCATACCGGCTTTGGCATGCCGCTGGCGATCTATCTTCTGCGCAACTACATGGCCGGGCTGCCCCGCGACCTGATCGAGAATGCGCGGGTCGATGGCGCCACCGAGTTTCAAATCTTCACCAAGCTGATCCTGCCGCTGAGCTTTCCGGCGCTGGCCTCGTTCGCCATCTTCCAGTTCCTGTGGACATGGAACGACCTGCTGGTGGCCAAGGTGTTCCTGATCGACGCATCCGGCGAAACCACCGTGATGACCAACAGTATCGTCGAGCTTCTGGGCACAAGGGGCGGCAATTGGGAAATCCTGGCAACGGCCGCATTCGTGTCGATCGCGGTGCCGCTGGTCGTCTTCTTTGCAATGCAGAAATACCTGGTCCGCGGATTGCTGGCCGGTTCAGTCAAATAAGGGCGTGTGATGAACGTGCAGAACAACGTGGACCTCAAGCACTCAACCAAGACGGCGTCCGACTGGTGGCGCGGCGGCGTGATCTATCAGATCTACCCGCGCAGCTTTCAGGACAGCAACGGCGACGGCATCGGAGACCTGCGGGGCATTACCCAGCGGCTGGATTACATCGCTGGTCTGGGGGTCGATGCGATCTGGATCTCGCCCTTCTTCAAGTCGCCGATGAAGGATTTCGGGTACGATGTCAGCGACTATCGCGCCATCGATCCGATGTTCGGCACGATGGAGGATTTCCAGACGTTGCTGGACCGCGCCCATGGTCTGGGTCTGCGGGTGATGATCGACCTGGTTCTGTCGCATACCTCGGACCAGCATCCGTGGTTCGTCGAAAGCCGCAGCAACCGCGAAAACCCCAAGGCCGACTGGTATGTCTGGGCCGACCCCAAGCCTGACGGGACCCCGCCCAACAACTGGCTGTCGATCTTCGGCGGCTCGGCCTGGCAGTGGGATACGCGCCGGCAGCAGTATTACCTGCACAACTTCCTGACCTCGCAGCCGGACCTGAATTTCCACAACCCCGATGTGCAGGACGCGCTGCTGGACGTGGCGCGGTTCTGGCTGGACATGGGCGTTGACGGGTTCCGACTGGACACGATCAACTTCTACTTCCACGACGCGCAACTGCGCGACAACCCGGCGCTGCCGCTGGATCAGCGCAACGCAACCATCGCGCCGATGGTCAACCCCTACAACCATCAGGACCACCTGTATTCCAAGAGCCAGCCCGAAAACATCGCCTTCCTGGAACGGCTGCGCGCCCTGACCGATCAATATGACGGTCGCGCCTGTCTGGGCGAGGTGGGCGACGCACAGCGCGGGCTCGAGATCATGGGCGAATACACCCGTGGCGACAAGCGTATGCACATGTGCTATGCCTTTGAATTTCTGGAAAAACGCCGCCTGACGGCAGAATACACCAAGCATGTGTTCGACCAGCTTCTGTCCAAGGCCGGCGACGCCTGGCCGTGCTGGGCGTTCTCCAACCACGACGTGCAGCGCCACGCCTCGCGCTGGGATCTGGATGAGGCCGGCATCCGGCAGCACGCGGTTCTGATGATGTGCCTGCGCGGCTCGGCCTGCCTGTATCAGGGCGAAGAGCTGGGCTTGCCCGAGGCCGACGTGCCCTTTGAGCACCTGCAGGACCCCTATGGCATCGAGTTCTGGCCTGAATACAAGGGCCGCGACGGCTGCCGCACGCCCATGGTCTGGGCTGCGCAGGACGAACAGTCGGGCTTTACCACCGGTGCGCCCTGGCTGCCCGTCAGCACCGCGCAGGCCGAGCGCGCCGTGGACCGGATGGACGCAGACCCGCGATCGGCGCTGAACCATTATCGTCGCGCCATCGCTTTGCGCCATGAGTATCCGGCGCTGATGTCGGGCACCCAGTCCGACATGCGCGAAACCGGCCCGATCCTCAGCTTCCTGCGCGAGGATGATACTCAGCAGGTGTTCTGCGCCTTCAATCTGGGCGATGGCGCCGCGGAAATCGACCTGCCCGAAGGCAACTGGCGCTGCATCGCTCAGGATCTGGGCGCTATCGAGGCGCAGGGCCGCGTCACGCTGGCGCCGTCGCAATTCTGCCTGATGGTCCGAGAGAAAGGGTAACCCATGTCCGAACTCAAGCTGACCGATGTCGCCAAGACCTATGGCAATGTCGATGTCCTCAAGGACATCAACCTCGAGATCGAGCGCGGCGAGTTGATCGTGTTCGTCGGCCCCTCGGGCTGCGGCAAGTCCACCCTGCTGCGGATGATCGCGGGTCTGGAGAAAATATCGGGCGGGACGTTGGAAATCGAGGGGCAGGTGATGAACGACGTGCCCCCGGCACAACGCGGCATCGCCATGGTGTTCCAAAGCTATGCGCTGTATCCGCACATGACCGTGCGCGAGAACATGGCCTTTGCCCTGAAGATCGCCAAGATGCCCGCCGATCAGATCGACGCCGCGGTGAACCGCGCGGCGCAGATCCTGCAGCTGGAACCGTTTCTGGACCGTCTGCCCAAAGCTCTGTCGGGCGGTCAGCGTCAGCGGGTCGCCATCGGCCGGGCCATCGTGCGCGACCCCAAGGTCTATCTGTTCGACGAGCCGTTGTCGAACCTGGATGCCGCGCTGCGGGTGGCCACGCGGATCGAGATCGCGCGCTTGAAAGAGGCGATGCCCGACAGCACGATGATCTATGTGACCCACGATCAGGTCGAGGCGATGACCCTGGCCAGCCGGATCGTGGTTCTGGCCAACAAGGGCATCGCACAGGTTGGTACGCCGCTGGAGCTGTACGAGACGCCCGACAATGAATTCGTGGCCCAGTTCATCGGCTCGCCCGCCATGAATCTGCTGCCGGGCACGATCACCGGCACCGGTGCCACCACGACCGTTGCGTTGGACTGTGGCGGAACGGCAGTTTCGGCCATACCGACCGAGGACGCCGACGCCGGCAAGAAGGTCAACGTGGGTGTGCGGCCCGAGGATCTGGTGGTCGCCGATGGTGACCCCATCCTGACCGGGACCGTGGACTTTACCGAAGCGTTGGGCGAGGTGACGCTGCTCTATTTCGCGAAAGCCCCCGGCGCTGAGTCGGTGATCGGCAAACTGCCGGGCATCCATCGTGGCTTGCGTGGTCAGACGGTTTCGGTGACTGCCGCGCCGGAGAAGATCCACCTGTTCCATGACGGTCGGTCAATGCGCAAATAGCTCCAACCGCGTCGTGATTCTGGTCTGAATTTGTCGCAAATCGATTTTTGCGGCTGAAATGATGCGCATCGATTAGGCGGCTGCGTAAAAAATTCGCGTGATCTCCCTTCGCGACATGAGGCCAGTTCCGATGCGCCGTTAGGTATCGTCGGCCCTTTTGATATATGATCCTCGCGCGAATTCCCGCAGAGTCGCGTGCTGTTTGGGCGGGCTCCGGGCTTGGGCTTCCGAGGGAACTGGACCTAAGATTTTCGCAAACTGTCACTTTTTGGACTGACGGGGCGATCGCAAAACTCTAACGTGACGCACGGATAAAAAACAAAACTCAGTCCAAACACGGGAGAAACACGAATGACCAACTCGTCAAACTTCAGCCGTCGTACGGTGTTGAAAGGGGCCGGCGCCGCAGCGCTGGCGGCACCTCTGTACAGCAAAAGCGCCCTGGCATCTTCGGGCGAAGTCAACATCCTGATGTGGTCGGATTACCTGCCGCCCAGCTTCATCGAAGAGTTCGAAACCCTGACCGGGATCAAGGTGAACTACACCGGTATCGGCTCGAACGAAGAGATCATCAACAAGATGAAGGCCACCAAGGGCCAGGGCTTTGACATCGTTTCGCCGACCAACAACCGGTCGCTGCAGTGGGAGCCGCTGGAGCTTCTGCAGCCGTTCGACATGAACAGGGTTCCGATCGACAAGGTCAACCCGGCGATGGCCAAGATCGGCACCGATGCCTGGAACTTTGGTGACAGCGGCGCGCATTGGCTGCCGCATATCTGGGGTACCGAAGGCATAGCCTATCGGACCGACCTGTGGCTGCCCGAAGGCGACGCTCCGTCCTATGGTGACGTCTGGTCGGAAGAAAACGCCGGCAAGACCATGGGTCGCGCGCATTCGATGATGCTGGGCGCGGGTCTGTACATGGAGCGCATCGGCGAGATGGAGCCCGGCTCGGTCTGGGCCGCATATGGCGACGAAGACACCATGCGTAAGGTCTGGGGTCAGATCACCGACTGGTGCATCGCCCGCAAGGACCGGATCAAACTGATCTGGAACGACGCCGACACCCAGAAGAACGGCCTGCTGAACGAAGGGGTTGTCGTCGGACAGACTTGGGATGGCCCGCCGCTGGCACTGAAATCCGCGGGCGAACCGGTGCACTACCAGGCTCCGGTCGAGGGTGCGATGGCTTGGGTCGACGGCATGTCGATGCCGACCGGTGCAACCAATATCGACCAGGTCTACGCCTTCATCGACTTCGCCTATCAGGCCAAGCCGGCCGGTGTCGCGATCGACAGCCACGGCTACAACTCGCCGGTTCTGGGTGCCGACCAGTATTCGGGCGACACCTACAAGAAGAACTTTGCCGAGGCCTATCCGGGCGACTCGCTGGCCAACCTGAACCCGTGGCCTGCCGAAGCACCTTGGTACGCCGAGACCCGGACCGAGTTCGTCAACAAGTTCAAGAGCGCCTGATCGCCTTGAGATCGCGCCCCTCGCGTTGTCGCGCGGGGGGCCTTTGGACCCCGCACGCGTTTGCCCCGCGTGACGGACAACGATGCGGTGCGGCCTGAGGCTGCATCACAGGGAGATACCAAAAATGAGTGCAGGGATCGGAGTTGATCTGGAAAACCTGTGGATCCGCTTCGGCGATTTTGTCGCTGTGCGAGATGCGAACGTGAACATCAACGGGGGCGATTTCTTTTCGTTCCTTGGGCCTTCGGGCTGCGGCAAGACCACGATCCTTCGAGCGGTCTCGGGGTTCCTCGAGCCCAGCGAAGGCAATGTCCTGATCGGCGGCAAGAACATGAAGGGCATCGGGCCGAACAAGCGTCCTACTGCTCTGATCTTTCAGAACCTCGCGCTGTTTCCGCTCATGAAGGTGTGGGAGAACATAACTTTTTCGATGGAGATCAAAGGGGCCAGCGCCGCCGAACGGCGCAAACGCGCGGACGAGCTGCTGGACATGATCGCCCTGCCGGATCAGGGCGACAAGCTGCCCAGCGAATTGTCGGGCGGTCAGCGCCAACGAGTGGCCATCGCGCGCGCTCTATGCGCCGAGCCAGACGTGCTGCTGCTGGACGAACCGCTGTCGGCGCTGGATCTCAAGCTGCGCCAGCACATGCGCACCGAGCTGCGCGAAATCCAAAAGCGTGTGGGCATCACATTCATCTACATCACCCATGACCAGGGCGAGGCCCTGACCATGTCGGACAACATCGCCGTGATGCGCGCTGGCGTGATCGACCAGATCGCCGATGGCAAGACCATCTACAACGACCCGACAACCGCTTTTGCCGCCTCGTTCGTGGGCGAAAACAACGTCTTCCGCGGCAAGGTCAAAAGAGTGATGGGCGAAGAGGCCCTGATCTCGACCAACCGGTCCGGCGATCTGGTGGCGCGGATATCGACCGCCAATCAGGGCAAGTTGGCCGAAGGTGACGACGCCATGATGTTCATCCGACCCGAGGCGTTCTCGATTGCACCCGAGGGGACGAGCGGCGATCATTTCGTCACGGCACGGGTGACCCACGAGGAATTCGAAGGCAACGTCTTCAACATCTTCACCGAAGGAGAGGGCGGCAAGGAGATTAAGGTCTCGATCCCGAACCACGGGCAGTCGTTCAAAGATCACACCGGGCAGAACATCACGTTGGAATACGAAACCCGCAACGCGGTCGTCGTTCCGGCGGGTGAGCTGGCTGCGGAATAAGGAGGCCCGACGATGCCTGGCTTCCTCAGGGACTTCTTCAACCGCAACGGTTTCGGCATGGGGCTCGCGATTCTGGGACTTGTCCTGTTCTGGACGATCGGCCTGATCATCCTGCCGCAGCTGTCGATGCTGGACTTTTCCTTCCGTCCCAACCTGCCGCCGCCGGAAATCGGCGGCCCCAAGGACGTGTACACGCTGGAGAACTACAAATACCTGATCTACGGCCCGGAAGGCGGTAGCCAGTCCTACAACGCCGTTGATCTGCGCGTGTTCTTCCGGACGTTGATCGCCGCGGTCTGCGTGACGATCTTCAACCTGATCATTTGCTATCCGATTGCCTATTACCTGGGCCAGTCCAAGGGCAATCACATCCGTATCTTCGCGATCATGCTGATCATCCCCTATTGGATCAACGAGATCCTGCGCGCCTTTGCGCTGCGCATCATCTTCGGAGAGACGGGTGTTTTGAACACGCTGTTCGTCGGATTGGGGATCTGGGACACGCCGTTTGATTTCATCCGCAACGACATCGCGCTCTATGCGGGCCTCGGCTACGCGTACATCCTGCTGATGATCTTCCCGATGTACAATGTCATCGAAAGCCTGGATGGAAACCAGATCGAAGCGGCGCGCGACTTGGGCGCTCCGTGGTGGCGGATCCACTGGAGGGTGGTCATCCCCTATGCCAAGCCCGGCATCAGTTCCGGCTGTACGATGGTGTTCATGCTGTCGGCCGGTGCGCTGGCCGCACCGCAAATCCTGGGCGGGCCATCCAGTCTGTGGTTCACGCAACTGATCTATCAGCAGTTCAATGACAACAACGACTGGCCACAAGGCGCAGCCTACGCCATCGTTCTGCTGGTCACCTGTATCCTGTTCGTGCTGGCAATGATGCGCCTGTTCAAGGTGAACATGGGGGATATCGGGAAATGAACATGTCCTTCCTCCGTATCAGCATCTGGGTCTATCTGGCGATCTTCTTCGCCTACCTGCTGGGTCCGCTGGTGATCATGTCGATCACCGCCTTCAACTCATCTGGATTCCCGCGCATAAGCCCGTGGGAATGCCTGACCTTCCAGTGGTTCGGCGAGTTGTTTCAGGACCAACGCATCCTGAACGGCATCAAGAACTCGTTGATCATCGGCACGGGAACCGTGGTTCTGTCGGTGGCGATGGGCTTGGCTGGAGCGTTGATGCTGACCCAGATCTGGCCCAAGCTGCGCGCCACCTACTACACGATCATCATCGCACCGATCCTGATCCCGGGCGTTGTTCTGGGTATCTCGACGCTGGTCTTCTGGGACCGGATCAACCGGATGCTGGGGCTGGGTGCCGACAGCTTCTTGTCGAACGGTATTTTCCTGACCGTGATTGGCCAATCCACCTTCATCGCCAGCTATTGCATGTTGGTTCTGGTGGCTCGGTTGCAGCGATATGACCTGGCGCTGACCGAGGCGGCACTGGACCTTGGCGCAACGCATGCACAGGCGTTTCGCAAGATCCTGCTCCCGTTCATGCGCCCGGCGATTGCTTCGGCGGCGGTGCTGGCGTTTCTTGCCTCGTTCGAGAACTACAACACCACCACCTTCACGTTCGGCGAATATCCGACACTGACAATCGAATTGGCTCAGAAGGTGCGCTACGGCATTACACCTGCGATTTCGGCGCTGGCCTTTATCATCGTGGCGCTGACCGTTTTCTTCGCCCTGTTGAACGAAGCCAAGTTGAAGCGTCAGGAACTGGTCGCCGCCGCGCGCAAGGAAGCCACGGTCGAGGAGCTGGCGGGCAAGATCAAGTTGCCCAGCTTTTTCTCGGGGAACATGGCGGCCGTGCTGCTGGTCATGTTCGCCGTGGCAACGATCACTGTCGTCGGGACGGCCATGGCCTACAACCCGGCCCAGTGTATCGCGGACGTCAAGGAAGAAAAGCGTCTGGAAGCCGAGCAGCGCATTCAGGAATTGCGCAAGCAACGCGAGGAGCAGCGCAAGCAGCGCGAGGCCGAGCAAGGCGACGCTCAGCAATCCACGCCCAAACCGTCTAACAACAGCGGTTTTGGCAATGTGTTCGCTCCGAACACATTGGGTGGTCAGGACGACGAAAGCTCAGCCGAGCCTGACGATCAGCCTTCGGGCAACAGTGGGTTCGGCAACGTCTTCGATCCAAACAGTCTGAAGACCGACGAGTAGGAAGAAGCGCCTACCAGAGCACCACATCCGCCCGGTTCAGGTTCATTCCTGGCCGGGCGGATTGCGTTTCAGGATGGCGACTCCGCAGGCAGCGATGCTGTGGCCGTTCCAATCCACCGGTGTGGCGTTGTAGTTGATCAGGAAGTCATGGGTCGCGGTCTCGCGCCGCCGCAGGCCAGGCGGCATCGGGTGCAGGGTCAGCCCGACCTTCTGCGCGGCCATTTCAATGATCCGGTCCCACAGGTCCTCGTCCGGGAACCCGGCCAGATACCAAAGCTGGTCACTGCCCTTCAGCGCAGGGGTCCCGTCTTCGAAGGTCTGCAGGTCGGGCGCGTCACCGGTCAGCCGCTCGACCCAGTGCTGCGCCGCTCCGCCGCTCTGAACCGGGCGGGTGATTTCGGGCGGCAGGGATTCCACCAGCGCCACATCGCAGTCTAGCGCTTGCAGGCCGGGGCGGCCTTGGGCCGGGATCTGAAAATCAGCCGTGATTGCCCCGCTGCGCGGGCCCAGAACCGTCAATTTGGCGGCCGTCTGCAAGCGGTCGGCCAGCGCGTCGTCCAGCGTGGCCAGCCCGGGGGCGAGGATCAGATCATAGTCCGCGCTTGACAGGCCCGAGGCCGGTAAGACATCGATCGACAGCCCGGCGCGGCGCAGGGCGCGATAAGCGGAAAACACCAGCCGGAAATAGTTGAACCCCGCGCCTTGAGGCTGGGTCGCCCAGGCCCAGTCCGACGGATAGTCGAACAGGATGGCCACCCGCGCCTGCACCGGTTCGACCGGTCCCAGCGTGGCCAGATCCGCGGCCGTCTGCTGCGCCTCGGCCAGACCGGGCGCGGGGTGGTTGTTCGGCGTCAGCAAGCCCGCGTGCATCTGTTCCTGCGCAAAGGGCGCCTGCCGCCAGCGGAAATAGCTGACCACCTCGGCCCCGTGGGCCACGGCCTCAAGCGACCAAAGCCGCACCATGCCTGGCAAGGGGGCCGGGTTGTAGGGCGCCCAGTTCACCGGTCCGGGCTGTTGTTCCATCACCCACCAGCGGCCGCGTCCGACGGCGCGGTACAGATCGTGGTGAAAGGCCTGCATGTCCGGGTCGCCCTGTTGCAGAAAGGCTGCCTTGTGCGCCGCGTCGGCCTCTAGCCGGTCGGACAGGAACCCGATCGGGTAGCTGTCCCAGGTGGCGATATCCAGATCGGCGCCCACCTCGAAATGGTCGAAATCCAGAATCCGGCCCATGTAGTTGTGCAGCAGCGGCGCGTCGGTCAGGGGCCGCAGCACCTGAACCTGTGCCCGGTTGAAGGCCACCACCTGATCCGAGCTGAACCGGCGGAAGGCCAGCACATGCGCTGGGTTGGGTTCGGTCACAGTCAGGTTGGGCAGGTCGATCTGATCGAAATCGCCGTATTCCATCGACCAGAACACGTTGCCCCAGGCCGCGTTCAGCGCCTCGACCGAGCCATAGCGTTCGGCCAACCAGCGGCGGAAGGCCTGCCGCGCGGGCTCGCAATAGCTGACGGTGGTGTCGTGGCAACCATATTCATTGTCGATCTGCCAGGCGGCCACATGCGGGTTGCGGCCATAGCGTTCGCCCATGATCCGGGCGATGCGGACGCACTCATCGATATATCCGGGATGGCTGAAGCAATAGTGCCGGCGCGAGCCGAACTTGCGCGGCTGCCCGTTTTCGTCCACCGCCAGCATGTCCGGGTGCCGGTCCAGCATCCAGCGCGGCGGCGTGGCGGTGGGGGTTCCCAGCACCACTTTCAGCCCGGCCGCACCAAGGGTCTCGATGGCCTGATCCAGCCAGTCGAATGTCAGCCGGCCCGGTTCCGGCTCCATCCGGCTCCATCCGAATTCGCCGATCCGGACCCAGCGCAGACCGGCCTCGACCATGCGCGCGGCATCTTCGGCCCACATTTCTTGCGGCCAGTGTTCAGGGTAATAGCAAACGCCAAGTTCGGGGTTCATAGGATGACTCTGTATTCCGCCTGACCTTGGCCCGCGTTTTCGGCGGCAAAGGTCATTCCGTTGGTGGGGTGCGACGCAATGGTGTCCGCATCCAGCCCTTCGCGGGCCGAGGTGCAGAACAGCGTCGTAAGTTCCGGCCCGCCGAATGCGGGGCACGAGGTATGGGCCGCCGCGAAAGGCACCGCGCGCAGGAAGGCTCCGCCGGCGTCATAGGCCGCAACCCGCGCCGCGCCCCATTGCGCGAGCCACAGATTGCCCATGGCATCGACGACCGCGCCATCGGGGTTCAAACCCTCGGCGCGCAGGTCCAGAAACACCGCGCTGTCGCCCTCGGGCCAGCCGGTTTCCGGGTCCAGACCCCAGCGCCGCACCTGCCCGGTGGCCGTGTCGCAGAAATAGGCGCAGGACCGGTCGGGCGCGAAACTGATCGCGTTCGAGATGGTCACATCCGGCACCAGCTGCCGCAGCTCACCCCGCCACAAGCGATAGATCGCCCCCGCGCCCCGTTCCGCGCGCTTGCCCATTGTGCCGATCCAGAACCCGCCCCACGGATCAGCCCGCCCGTCATTCGAGCGGGTCACCGGGTTGTCGGCCTCGAGCGCGACGATGCGGTCCTTGTGACCGGTCTCAAGCCCGAACCGCCACAGGCCGGTTTCCGACGCGATCAGCAGTGTGTCGCGGTCGATCCAGCCTGCAGCCGAGACGTGCTCGGCAAAATCCCAGCTCTGCGGGCCATCCGCGTCGCGGGTCATCAGGCGCTTGTTGACGATGTCGAACCAGAACAGCTGTTGCCGTTCGGGGTGCCACAGCGGGCCTTCGCCCAACGCGCACGGGCGGTCGTCAAAGACCTGGCTCATCGCGTGGCCTCGTCAAAGGCGGCGACGATCCGGCGTGCGTTGTCGGCGATCTGGTCCACGGACATTCCGGGTTTGAACAGCGCCGAGCCGATGCCGAACCCGTCGGCCCCGGCCTTGAGCCAGTCGCCGAAATTCTCGGGCCCCGCGCCGCCAACGGCATAGACCTGCGTGCCCTTGGGCAGGATCGGGCGCATGGCAGCCAGCCCCACCGGTCCGGCCATCACGCCGGGAAACAGTTTCAACCCGGTGGCCCCTGCGCGCAGGGCGGTGAAGGCCTCGGTCGGGGTATAGACTCCGGGCCAGCTTTGCAGGCCCAGACCCACCGTACGCGCGATAACGTCGGCATCGCAATTGGGCGACACGATCAGCTTGCCACCCACGGCAGCCACCTGTTCGACCTCATCCATGGTCAGGACGGTTCCGGCCCCGACCAGCGCGCGGTCGCCGATCGCGCGGGCCAGACGGCCGATGCTGTCCAGCGGGTCGGGCGAGTTCAGCGGCACCTCGATCCGGTCGATGCCGGAGTCCAGAATGGCCTGGCCGACGGCCTCGGCCTGCACCGGGTCAAGCCCGCGCAGAATGGCGATGATGGGGCGGCTCATGCGGTTTGCCTCGTGAGGGTGCGGGCCTGCAGCAGACCGGCCAGCGTGGCCTGGGTCGCGTCGGCGGTTTCGACGAACGCGCCCTGTTGCTGCAGCGCCGTGGCATAGATGTGCGACAGGGCTTCGGCGCCGATGATGGCCAGTTGCTGACCCAGCCAATAGGGGCGGGTGGCGGCCAGTTCGGCACCGATCAGAGCGCCCGACAGGCGGGCGCGGGCGGTGGCCGGATCCTGCCCGTGCAGCAGGTCGGCCGCGCGCAGCCCGAACAGCCGCCCGGCCAGTTGCTCGGGCTTTGACAGCGTGTCCGCGACGGCCGTGGCAAAGGCGTCGTCGTCCCAACCTTCGCCAACCGAGTGTTTCAGCACCGAGTGCTGGCCCAGCAGATCGAACAGTTCACCCGTCATGAAGGTGCGGAAGCTGACGACCTCGCCGGCGCTGACCTGCACCCATTTGGTGTGGGTGCCGGGCAGGCAGATCACGCCATCCCAATGCGGGCGCGTGGACAGGTAGCCGGCGATCTGGGTTTCCTCGCCGCGCATCACGTCGGCGGGATCGTCCTGTTTCAGGCCGGGCACCACGAAGGCGCGGATGCGCGGATCGGTGCCGGGCACGCGCACCGGAACGGTCGAGATCGGCTTGGCCGGCACCGCCACATAGGGCGCCTCGACCCAGCCTTGCCGGGCACCGACCATGCCGCAGGCGATCACGTCGACCGGCGCCGCGTCCAGCCAGCCCTGGACCAGCGTCAGCAGCGCGTCCTGGAACTGATCCCGGCCCAGCGTTGCCATGCCCCGGTCGCATTGGGCGTGGTCCAGCACCGTGTCGCCCTGCATCGCCCAGGCGCGCAGATGCGAGGTGCCCCAGTCTACTGCGATCCACTCGGTGTTCATGTCCTCACCCCGTTGTGACCACGCCGCCATCGACGACCATGCATTGCCCGGTCATGGCGCGGCTGGCCGTCGATGCCAGAAACAGCGTCGGCGCGATCATGTCGTCCGGGCTCAGATGCTCCTTCAGGCATTGGCGTTCCATATGCGCGGCCAGATCTTCGGGCGTGGCCCACATGTCCAGTTGTTTCTGCGTCAGCACCCAGCCGGGCGCCAGCGCGTTGACGCGGATGTTCTTCGGCCCCAGCTCGCGCGCGAGCGAACGGGTCATGCCGGTGATTCCGGCGTTGGCCGTCGTATAGATCGGATAGCCTGCATTGCCCATCATGTAGCTGATCGAACTGAAGTTGATGATCGACCCGCCGGTTTCGGCCATCTGGCGCGCGGCCTGCTGGCAGGCAAAGTAATAGGCCTTGAGGTTGACCTCGATCATCCAGTCCCAGAACTCGGTCGTGGTTTCCTCGAGGCTGTGGCGCTTGTCATTGGCGGCATTGTTGACCAGTACGTTCAGCGGACCGTGGGCCTCGGCGGCCTTGGTCATGGTTTCGTGCAGCAGCGCAGTGTCGGTCATGTCGCCCTGCAGGAACAAAGGCGCGCGGCCGTGTTTGGCGCGCATCTCTTCGACGAACGCGCTGGCGTCCGACCGGCCGATAAAGGCGACATTGGCGCCCTGGGTCAGGAACCCGTCGGTCAGGGTCGCGCCCACGCCCGACCCGCCGCCGGTGATGAAGACGGATGCGCCGTTCAGGTCATGGAAGGTGGCTGGGTGGGTCATCAATGGCTCTCTCTGGTCACAAGGCGGGTGTCCTTGCCCACCAGGAAATCAAGGTCAGCGCCGCGGTCGGCCTGAAGGACATGGTCGATATACAGCTTGGCATAGCCGCGGGTGTAATGCGGGTCGTCGGGCCGCCAGGCCGCGCGGCGGGCAGCCAGCTCCTGTTCGTCGACCAGCAGTTCCAGCTCGCCCTTGCTGGCGGACACGCGGATGCGGTCGCCGGTTTTCACCAGCGCCAATGGGCCGCCCGCCTGCGCCTCGGGGCTGACATGCAGGATCACTGTGCCGAAGGCGGTGCCCGACATGCGTGCGTCGGAAATGCGGATCATGTCACGCACGCCCTGTTTCACCAGCTTGGCGGGGATCGGCATGTTGCCGACCTCGGGCATGCCCGGATAGCCCTTTGGCCCGCAGCCCTTGAGCACCAGGATGGTCTCGGGCGTCACCGGAAGGTCGTCGCGGTCGATATTGGCTTTCAGGTCCTCGATGCTGTCGAAGACATAGGCCTCACCTTCCGTTTCCAGCTGGCTGTCGGTGGCGGCCGAGGGTTTCACGATCGCCCCGTTCGGCGCCAGGTTGCCGCGCAGAACGCGCAGCCCGGCGGCCGGTTTCACCGGGTCGTCGAAGGAATGGATCACGTCGCGGTCAAAGCATTCCGCGCCCTCATAGTGGGCCGAGATGTCCTTGTTCAGAACGGTTCTGGCCGGGCGCAGATGCGATTTCAGCTCGGACAGGACCACCGGCATCCCGCCGGCATAGCAGAAATCCTCCATCAGGTACTTGCCCGAGGGCATGCAGTTGACCAGCAGCGGAATGTCCGAGCCGATCTCGAAATCCTGCAGGGTCAGGTCCACGCCCACCCGGCCGGCCAGCGCCAGCAGGTGCACCACGGCGTTGGTTGACCCACCCACTGCGGCATTGGCCAGGATGGCGTTCTCAAACGCCGCTTTGGTCAGGATGTCCGAGGGTTTGAGGTCCTCGTCCACCATCTCAACGATGCGCTTGCCGGTCATGTGCGCCAGCGCCATCCGGCGGGCATCGACGGCAGGCAGGGCGGCGTTGGTGGGCAGGCTCATGCCCATCGCCTCGACCAGCGATGCCATGGTCGAGGCCGTGCCCATAGTCATGCACACGCCCTTGGACCGGCTCATGCCGGATTCTGCGTTCATGAAATCCTGCAAGGTCATCTCGCCGGCGCGCACGGCTTCCGAGAACTTCCAGACATCGGTGCCCGAGCCGATATCCTGACCGCGATACTTGCCGTTCAGCATCGGCCCCGAGCTGACCACGATGGTGGGCAGATCGACCGAGGCCGCGCCCATCAGCTGGCCCGGCGTGGTCTTGTCGCAGCCACCCAGCAGCACCACACCGTCGATGCCATAGGCGCGGATCGATTCCTCGACATCCATGGCCAGCAGGTTGCGGAACAGCATGGCGGTGGGCTTCATCTGGGTTTCGCCCAGCGACATCACCGGGAATTCGACGGGAAAGCCTCCGGCCTCCCACACGCCGCGCTTGACGCCTTCGGCGAGGTCGCGCAGGCCCGAGTTGCACGGCGTCAGTTCCGACCATGTGTTGCAGATGCCGATGATCGGGCGTCCGTCGAACGCATGATCGGGAAAGCCCTGGTTCTTCATCCACGACCGATGGATGAACCCGTCCTTGTCGAGCTTGCCGTACCAGTGCTGTGAGCGGCGTTTCTTCATGTCTTTGTTTCTTTTTCGTATTGGGTCGTGGTTTTCTTGTGTGTTTGCCGGATGATCAGGCCGCGCGGGCCGGACGGCACCAATCCGGCAGCCAGTCGGCATGGGCGGTCAGCAGGTCACTTACCAGGCTGCGGATCTGGCGCAGGTCCAGTTCGGCAGCGGTGTGCGGGTCCATCATGGCGGCGTGGTAGATGTGTTCGGGGTTTTCCTCGACCAGGGCGCGCACGGTCAGTTCCTGCACGTTGATCTGGCTGCGCATCAGGGCGACCAGCTGCGGCGGGATGCCGGTCACGACCGAGGGCTGCACGCCGTTGCTGTCGACCAGGCAGGGCGTTTCGACCGCCGCGCCCAGCGGCAGCTGCGGGATCTGCCCGGTATTGGGCAGGTTGCCATAGGCGACATAGGGCGTGTCGGTGACGATTGCGTTCATAAGGTCGGCGGCGAATTCGTGGCTGCGGATCACTTCGATGTCGCGCCCGTCGGTCAAGGTCTTGGCCTGTTCCTTCCAGTTCGCGACCTGTTCCTCGCAGCGGGTGGGGTATTCGTCCAGCGGGATCTGGAACTGGTCGATCAAGTCCTGACGCCCGTCCTTGATGAACCACGGGACATACTCGGCCAGGTGTTCCGAGCTTTCGGTGCAGAAATAGCCCAGGTGATCCATCACCTCGTACCGCACCTTGTTCGGACAGCGCGGCATCAGCAGCGGCGCCTTGGGCAACTGGCCCGCGTGATAGCCAAGGCGCAGCGCCGGATACAGGTCGCGGCCCTGATGTTCCAGCCGCAGGAAAAACGCCACATGGTTCACGCCCGCAACGCGATAGCGGATTTCATCCTTGGGCAGGTCCAGGTCATGGGCCAGTTCCTCGACCGTGTTCTGGACCGAGTGGCACAGACCCACATGTTTCAGTGCCGGGAACCGTTCGGCCAGCGCCCAGGTGTTGATGGCCATCGGGTTGACGTATTGCAGCAGCGTGGCATCCGGGCACAGCTGCGCCATGTCGCGGGCCACATCCCACAGGACGGGCACGGTGCGCAGGCCGCGCATGATGCCGCCCACGCCCAGCGTGTCGGCGATGGTCTGGCGCAAGCCATATTGCTTGGGGATCTCGAAATCGGTGACGGTGCAGGGTTTGTAGCCGCCGATCTGGAAGGCGGTGATGACGAAATCGGCCCCGTCCAGCGCCGCGCGGCGGTCGGTATGGGTGGACACGGTCGCGCCGGTCCCGACCGAGCGGATCATCGCGCGCGCGACGGTTTCGCTTTCGGCCAGACGCTCGGGGTCGATGTCCATCAGGGCAAAATGGCTGTCGGCCAGCGACGGGGTCAGCAGGGCATCGCCCACGATGTTTTGCATGAAAATCGTGGAACCTGCACCGATGAAGGTGATCTTGGTCATGACTGTAAACCTTGACTAGGCGTTATTTTACGGCACCGAGGGTCAGACCCGCGATGAAGTGTTTCTGCATCAGAAAGAACATGGCCACCGGCGGCAGGGCCGCGACGATCGAGCCGGCACTCATCAAGTGATACGCTGCGCGGAACTGCGCGTTGAAGCTGGTGATCCCGGCGGTGACGGGTTGGCTCTCGGCCCCCTGGGTCAGCACGACGGCCCAGAAATAGTCGTTCCAGATGAAGGTGAAGATCAGCACGCTGAGCGCGGCGATCGCGGGCTTCATCAGCGGCAGGACGACGTACCAGAAGATGCGCCATTCGCTGATGCCCTCGACCCGGGCGGCCTCGATCAACTCAAAGGGCAGGGCGCGGATGAAGTTGCGCATGAACAGCGTGCAGAACCCCGTCTGGAACGCGATGTGGAACAGCACCAGGCCGGTTTTCGTGTTGTAGAGCCCCAAGTCCAGCGTCAGATCGCGCACCGGCACCATCAGGATCTGGAAGGGCACGAAGTTGCCCGCCACGAACATGAAGAAGATCCACAGGTTCGACTTGAACTTGTATATCCCCAGCGCAAATCCGGTCATGCAGCTGAGCGCCACCGCGCCGATTACCGTGGGCACCGTGATCAGGAACGAGTTCAGCAGATAGCGCGGCATGTCCGAGTTGAAGAACACCTGACCATAGTTCCTGGCGCCTTCAAAGCTGGAGGGCAGACCCCAGTAGTTGGCGTTGGTGAAATCCGCCTCGGGCTTGATGGAAAACAGGGCCACCGCCAGCAGCGGGCCGAGCCACAGCAGAAGGGCGACCGGCAGCATCGCCTGATAGGAAATCTGCGCCGCGCGGGGTTGTTTTTCGATCGGTTTGGGAAACATCTCAGTGCCCCTTTTCTTCGCGGTACATCGACCACAGGAAGTAGGCGATGAAGCACAGCATGATCAGGAACAGGATCACGGCGATGGCCGCGCCATAGCCCATGCGGAACCCGTATTCCGACAGGGCGACCTCGAACATGTAATAGGCTAGCACGCGGCTTGATCCGAACGGCCCGCCCTGCGTCATGATCGAGATCAGGTCGAACGAGCGCAGCGCGCCGATGATGGTCACCACGAAGGCGATGAAGGTTGCCGGGCGCAGTTGCGGCAGGATGATGTGCCACAGCATCCGTCCGCCCTTGGCGCCGTCCAGCCGGCCGGCCTCGATCTGTTCGGGGTCCACGGCGTTCAGGCCGGTCAGATACAGGATCATGCAATAGGCGGTCTGCGGCCAGAGGCCCGCGAAAATGATGCCGTAGGTTACGAACCGTTCGTCACCCAGGACGTTCACAGGGCCCAGCCCGACCAAGCCCAAAAGCTCGTTCAGCAGCCCGAATGTGGGGTCGTAGAACCAGGTGAAGACCAGCCCGACAACGACCTGGCTGATGACGAAGGGAAAGAAGAACAAGGATTTGTACAACCGGATTCCCCAGACAGTCTGGTTGAGGAACAGTGCGATGAACAGGCCTGCCGGGATCGCCAGCAGGTACATGATCAGCCAGATCAGATTGTTCTTCAGCGAGACATAGAAGGCGTCACGGTCGACCCATTCCCAATACAGGTCCTCATAGTTGCGCATACCGACATATTCGGCCGCGCCCAGCCCGTCCCATTCGTAAAGTGACAGGTTGAAGGACTGGAATACGGGGATGATCACGTAGACCATGAAGAACAGCACGCCCGGAGCCAGAAACAGCCAGGGTGCGATACGTTGCTGATTTCTGTGGAACCAGCTTTCGTGTTCGGTGACGTCGACAGCGGTCATGGTCAATCCCGGTTTGGAATGGGCAGGACGGGATCGTGCCCGTCCTGCGTTTGGCTACGGCGTGGCCGGGGTTGCCCCGGCCACCACCCGATCAGTTGTCGTAGATGCGTTGACGTGCGCGTTCCAGCTTGGCCAGGATGCTGTCCAGGTTGTCCGGCTTGACCATGAATTCCTGGAAGCCTTCCATCGACACTTTGGCCATTTCCGCCGGCGCGTCGCGGTCCCAGAACTGGGCGACGCCGCCAGGGCTGTTGGTCGACAGCATCTTGAAGCCTTCCTGCAGGAACTTGTCGTCATCCACCGAGGATTTGGCGTTGACGGGCAGTTGTCCGAGGTTCTTGCCGTTGTTGATTTCGGTCTGCTCGTCAGCCGAAACAACAAAACGCAGGAACTCGCGCGCGGCTTCTTTGTTCGACGCGTTCGCCGGGATGTGGAACGTGTCGGTTGGCGCATCCTCGGCCAGCTCGACATCGGGGTTGATCGCGACGAACTGGTAGAAGTCCAGCTGGTCGTCGGTCAGACCGGCCTCGCGCAGCGGCGCCACCGCGAAGTTGCCCATCAGATAAGCTGCTGCATCACCCTGAACCATGAAGGGCAGGGCCTCTTGCCAGCTGTAGGTCTGGTGGTTGTCGATGAAAGCGCCCATGTCGATCAGCTGCTTCCAGTTGGCGAAGGTCTGCTTGACCCGGTCGTCTTCCCAGCTGACTTCGCCATTGGCCAGTTGCTGGTGGAAGTCGAAGCCGTTGGTGCGCATGTTCAGGTAGTCGAACCAGCCGCCAGCCGTCCACAGGAACTTGGTGCCGATGGTATAGCAGGCGCGACCCGAGTCGACGATCTTCTGGCAGTTGGCCAGCTCTTCTTCCCAGGTGGTCGGCTCGGACAGGCCCAGCTCGTCAAAGATATCTTTGCGGTAGTAGACGCCCCACTGATAGTAGGTGTAGGGCACGCCCCACTGCTTGCCGTCGATGGTCATCGCGCCCTTGGTCGAGGCCAGGTTTTCGGCGATTTCCGGCTCGGCCCACAGGTCCGATACATCTTCGAACAGTCCGGCCTCGACATAAGGCTTCATGCGGTTGGCCGCGTACCAGGTCGCAACGTCGGGCGTATCCGCCGTCAGGAAGTTGCGGATCTGGGTCTTGTACGCCTCGCGGTCGATGACCGTGGTCTCGATTTCCAGACCCGGGTGCTGAGCCGCGAACCGCTCGATCATCGCTTCCATCGTCGCGCGCGGCGCCGGATTCGATGTGTCGAGGAAGATTCGCAGCTCGCCGGTCAGTTCTGCCGAAACGGGCGCTGCAAGTGCCACACTGGCCGCCAGAGCCGCCGCAGTGCGCTTGAACATGGAATGCATGGTTTCCTCCCTTAGCTTCCATTCAGTGGTTCCAAATAGTGAAACCAAGTTTTATATATTGAAAACTACACATCGAATCGGCTAGGCTTGTCAATACCCTCGCGGCCCGTCCGCAAGGGGAAGTGGAGGAGAAATCAGACCCGTGGCAGGTGACGGAACCATCGGCAAAGCATGTGACGTGCTGGAACAGGTCGCGGCGTTCGGCCGGCCTGTGCGGTTTGCCGAATTGCTGGAAAGCAGCAGCTTTCCCAAGGCGTCCCTGTACCGGTTTCTGCAGTCGCTGACCAATCAGGGCATGTTGTCTTACGACCCAGACCGGCAGACCTATTCGCCGGGGCTGCGGCTGGTGCGGCTGGCGCATTCGGCGTGGACGCAAAGCTCGCTCGCGCCGATCGCGCGGCCGATCCTGGATGGGCTGAGCCTGGAAACCGGCGAGACGGTGCACCTTGCGCAGCTTGATTCCAGTCAGGTTCTGTATGTGGACAAGCGCAATGCCAAAAACCCGGTCGAGATGTATTCCGAGGCCGGAAAAGTTGGCCCGGCTTATTGCACCGGTGTGGGAAAGGCGATGCTCGCCTTTCTGGATGATGACCGGCTGGACAAGGCGATCTCGCAGCAAAGCTTTCACCGCTTTACCGACAAGACGCTGACCTCGGAGGAGGTGCTGCGGGCGGATTTGGCCCGGATCCGCGAACGGGGGTTCGCCATGGATGATGAAGAGCACGAGCCCGGCATCATCTGCGTGGCCTGCCCGATCCTGACATCGGGCGGGCGGGTGCTGGGGGCGATCTCGATTACCGGATCGACCCAGCGCATGGATTTCGACCAGTTGAAGAAATGGGTCCCTCGGGTTCGGCGATCGGCCGACCAGATCGGGGCCGAAGCCGAAGCATGGCGGTTCCCCGAGGGCCGCAAGGACAGGATGCAAGCATCATGACAGGCGTTACCCTGAAGGGCGCAATCAAGCGTTATGGCCAGACCCAGGTCATTCACGGCATTGATCTGGAAATCGAGGACGGCGAGTTCTGCGTTTTCGTCGGGCCGTCGGGCTGTGGCAAATCCACCCTGTTGCGGATGATCGCCGGGCTGGAGGAAACCACCGAGGGCGAAATCCGTATCGGTCAGCGCGATGTGACCCACATGGACCCGGCCAAGCGCGGTGTCGCGATGGTGTTCCAGACCTATGCCTTGTATCCGCACATGTCCGTGGCCGAGAACATGGGCTTTGGTCTGCGCATGAACGGTGTGCCCAAGGCCGAGATCGACAAGAAGGTGGCCGAAGCGTCGGAAATCCTGAAACTGGACCCGTATCTCAAGCGCAAGCCCAAGGCTTTGTCGGGGGGTCAGCGTCAGCGGGTCGCCATCGGCCGGGCCATCGTGCGCGGCCCCGAGGTCTTTCTGTTTGACGAGCCGCTGTCGAACCTTGATGCCGAGTTGCGCGTGGAAATGCGGGTTGAGATCGCCCGTCTGCACCAGGAGATCGGCGCGACGATGATCTACGTCACCCACGACCAGGTCGAGGCGATGACCATGGCCGACAAGATCGTCGTGCTGCGCGATGGCCGGATCGAGCAGGTCGGCGCTCCGATGGATCTGTATCGCGACCCCGACAACCGGTTCGTGGCGGGGTTCATCGGCTCGCCCGCAATGAACTTTTTGGAATGCGATGTCGTCGATGGAACGGTGCGCCACCCCGCTCTGACGGACTCGATCCCCGTCACCAATGGCGTGCCGACCGATGCCAGGAAGGTGATCCTGGGGATCCGTCCGGAACATATTGCCGTGGATCGATCCGGCGACACCTGTACTGTCGATCTGACCGAGGCGCTTGGCGGCGTCTCCTACAGTTATTTGCTGACGCCCAACGGCGACAAGCTGATCGTCGAAGAGCGGGACGACCAGCGCAGCAAAACGGGAGAACGGATCGGAATCTCGGTCCGGCCTGAACGGGCCATGCTGTTCGACCCGGAAAGCGGGATGCGGTTGCGCTGAACCGCTGTTCAGTTGGAGAGTGTCAACGCGCCGGGCAATCTGCCTGGCGCGTTTTTCTTTTGTCAGACGAATCGGATGGATTTTGGATACAAAAACCGATACTGCGGGACTGAGACAGTAAATCTGACCGCCCGGCGAAGGACGCGGGCAACTTGGAAAGGATCGGCCACATGTCACCCGACGTCTTTACCGGCACCATGCCGGCGCTCATGACCCCTTGTACGCCCGACCGTCAGCCCGACTTTGACGCCTTGGTGCGAAAGGGTCGGCAGATGATCGAGGCGGGTATGTCCGCGGTCGTCTACTGCGGGTCGATGGGCGACTGGCCGCTGCTGACCGACGAACAGCGGATGGAAGGGGTCGAGCGGTTGATCGGCGCGGGCCTGCCCGTGGTGGTGGGCACCGGGGCGGTCAACACGCAATCCGCCGTGGCGCATGCAGCGCATGCGCAAAAGGTGGGTGCAGCTGGGCTGATGGTTATCCCGCGGGTCCTGTCGCGCGGCAGTTCGGTCACGGCGCAGCGCAACCATTTCAAGGCCATCCTGTCGGCGGCACCGGATATTCCGGCGGTCATCTACAACAGTCCGTATTATGGATTCGCCACACGCGCCGACCTCTTCTTTGCGCTGCGGGCCGAGCACTCCAATCTGATGGGCTTCAAGGAATTCGGTGGCAAGGACGATCTGCGCTATGCGGCTGAGAACATCACCAGCCGTGATGACCAGGTGACGCTGATGGTGGGGGTCGATACGGCGGTCTACCATGGCATCGTCAATTGCGGCGCAACCGGCGCGATCACTGGCATCGGTAATGTACTGCCCAAAGAGGTTCTGCTGCTTACTGCTTTGTCGAAAAAAGCGGCTTCTGGCAACGCCGAGGCCCGCCAGCGCGCACAGGAGTTGACAGAGGCCATCGACGTGCTGTCCAGTTTCGACGAAGGCCCCGATCTGGTTCTGTATTACAAGCACCTCCTGGTGCTGAACGGCGAGGATGAATACCGCTTGCACTTCAATGAAACCGACGCGCTGACGGATGCGCAGCGCCACTATTGCGAACAGCAGTACGGCTTGTTCCGCGCCTGGTTTGCAGACTGGTCAAGGCAAGGCGGGGTGATTGCCGCGTGCATGTGATCGACAGCCATACCGGCGGAGAGCCCACGCGCGTGATTCTGGACGGCGCGCCCGATCTGGGCAGCGGTCCTCTGTCCGAACGCGCAGGGCTTTTGGCGACCCAGCACCGCCCGTTCTGGCGCTCGGTCATGCTGGAGCCGCGCGGTCAGCCAGCGATGGTGGGGGCGCTGCTGGTGCCTTCGGTCGATCCGTCCTGCGTGACCGGGGTGATCTTCTTCGACGTGGATGCGGTGCTTGGCATGTGCGGGCATGGCACGATTGGGTTGACCGTGACGCTGGCCCATCTTGGGCGGATCGGTGTTGGCATCCACCGGATCGAAACCCCAGCGGGAGTGGTCACGGTGGAGCTGCACGATCCCAACACAGTGACAGTAACCAACATCGAAAGCCGGCGGGTGCATCAGGCCGTGACGATCGAGGTTCCGGATTTCGGGCCGGTTACAGGTGATGTGGCCTATGGCGGCAACTGGTTCTTTATTGTCGATCCCAGCCCGGTGCCGGTCGAGCCCGCGAACATCCGGCAACTGACCGATCTGGGCGTCGCCATTCGGCAGGCCTCGGTCGCGCAGGGCGTGGGCGGCGAAGCGGGCGAGCCGATCGATCATGTGATCTTTCAAGAGGCCGTGCCGGACCCTGACGTCCACAGCCGAAACTTCGTTCTGTGCCCCGACGACGCCTATGACCGCTCGCCCTGCGGCACAGGCAGTTCGGCGCGGTTGGCGTGTCTTGCGGCTGACGGGCGCTTGGCGCCGGGTGAAGAAATCGTACAGGCCAGCGTCATCGGCAGCCCCTATCGGCTATCCTATCAGCCGGGTCCGAACGGCGGGGTGATCCCCTCGATCACCGGTCAGGCTTTCGTGATGGCCGAAAGCCGCCTGATTTTTGATCCCGCCGATCCATTCCGTTCGGGTATAGAGATCACATGAAGAAAGATGTCATCATCATAGGTGCCGGCGTCGTCGGTATCAGCGCGGCACTGGAATTGCAGCGTCGCGGTTACACGGTTCAGGTACTGGACCGCGAAGGCGTGGCCGCAGGCAGTTCGGCGGGGAATGCCGGTGCGTTCGCCTTCCCCGAGGTCGAACCTCTGGCCACCCCCGGGATCATGAAGAAGGCCCCGAAATGGCTGCTCGATCCGTTGGGGCCGCTGTCGATCCCGCCCGCTTATGCCCGGCAGATCGCGCCATGGATGTGGCGGTTCTGGCGAGCCAGTCGCCCCAGCCGGTATCAAGCGCTGGTCGCCGCGCAGGCCAACCTGATGCGTCTGTGCCAGGCCGCGACCGAACGGCAGATCGCCGACACGGGTGGCGAGGCGATGATGCAGCGCGACGGGCAGATGCAGTTGTACGAAAGCGCGGCCGAGTTCCGCGCCGCCTTACCCACGTGGGAGTTGCGTCGCCAGCATGGCATCGCCTTCGATCTGCTGGAAAGCCCCGAAGCGATCGCCGAGATTCAACCCGGGCTCAGCCCGCGTTTTACCCATGCCGGGTTCACGCCGCATTGGTGGAATACCGTCGACCCCAAACGCTGGGTCGAGCACCTGGCGCAGGTGTTCCGCGACCGTGGCGGGGTGATCGAAACGCGCGCCGTGCGCGCGCTGGAGCTGTCGGACACGGGCGTCTGGGTGCGCTTCGACCAGGGTGCGGCGGATGCCAGCAAGGTGGTCGTGGCCGCCGGGGCGTGGTCGCACCACCTGACCCGCACGGTGGGCGACCGGATCCCGCTCGAGACCGAGCGGGGCTACAACACGACCCTGCCGCCGGGCGCGTTCGACCTGCGGCTGCACCTTGCCTTCTCGCGGCATGCTTTCGTGGCCACCAAGATCAACGGCGGTGTGCGCATCGGCGGCGCGGTCGAACTGGGCGGGCTTGACCTGCCACCCAATTTCAAACGCGCCGATACCTTGCTGAACAAGGCGCGCCAGTTCCTACCGGGGTTGAAGACCGAAGGCGGGACGCAGTGGATGGGGTTCCGCCCCTCGCTGCCCGACAGCATTCCGGTGATCGGACGGTCTTCGAAATCGCCGAACCTGATCTACGCCTTCGGGCACGGCCATCTGGGCCTGACCCAGTCGGCGGGGACCGCCGAACTGGTGGGCGCGCTGATCGACGGCACCGATCCGTCCATCCCGGTCGATCCCTTCGCCGCCACCCGGTTCTGAGCGGGGGATGCGCAGCAGCAAGACCATCCACGTGATCTCGGCCCATGCCGAGGGTGAAGTGGGGGATGTGATCGTCGGCGGTGTCGCCCCGCCGCCCGGCGACACGATCTGGGCGCAACGCAGCTTCATCGCCCGCGACCAGACCCTGCGCAACTTCATGCTGAACGAGCCGCGCGGCGGGGTGTTCCGCCATGTCAACCTGCTGGTGCCGCCCAAACACCCCGATGCCGACGCCGCCTTCATCATCATGGAGCCCGAGGACACACCGCCCATGTCCGGCTCGAACGCGATCTGCGTGGCGACGGTGCTGCTGGACGGGGGCATCCTGCCGATGACCGAGCCGGAGACCCACCTGACGCTCGAAGCGCCGGGCGGGCTGGTGCAGGTGCGGGCCGAATGCCGCAACGGTAAGGCCGAACGGATCTTCGTCCAGAACCTGCCCAGCTTTGCCGACCGCCTCGCCGCACCGCTCGAGGTCGAGGGGCTGGGGACCCTGACGGTGGACACCGCCTATGGCGGGGACAGTTTCGTGGTGGTCGACGCGGCGGCGCTGGGGCTGCGCATCACCGAGGACGAGGCCGCCGACATCGCCCGCCTGGGGGTGGCGATCACCGATGCCACCAACGCGCAGCTGGGCTTTGTCCATCCCGAGAACCCGGATTGGGATCACATCTCGTTCTGTGCCTTCTGCGGACCGTTGGCCGAAACCGAAACCGGCCTGACCGGCCAATCCGCGGTGGCGATCCAGCCCGGCAAGGTCGACCGCTCTCCCACCGGCACCGCCGTTTCGGCCCGCATGGCGCTGATGGCCGCGCGGGGGCAGATGCGGCCGGGCCAGAGCTTTGAGGCCGTCTCGATCATCGGTTCGCGGTTTACCGGCCGTATACTCGGCACAACCCATGTTGGCGACCGCCCCGCCATCCTGCCCGAGATCTCGGGCCGCGGATGGATCACCGGCATCCACCAGCACATGCTGGACCCCGACGACCCCTGGCCGCAAGGCTACCGCCTGCGCGACACCTGGGGGCGCTAGTCCAGAAGGGCCAGCAGGTCGTGATGCAGTTGCGCGGAAACCTCGGCATATCCCCGGGCGGTGTTGCGCGCGCGGGCGGCAAAGCGGCGCTGTGACGGCAGGCGCGCGCCCTGATCAAGGATATCGGCGAACAGGCGCTCGGCCCGCGCGTCGTTGGCCTGTCGCCGCCCGCCGCTGAACTGGTCGGGGTCGAAGGCGATGATGATGTCGCCGTGGTATGGTGCGCCGCCTGTTCCTTGGGCGAACTCCATGCTCTCGAGGCTGGTCAGGTCGTCGATCAGCGGGCCGGCCAGAAGCTCGATCATGATCGACAGGGCCGAGCCCTTGTAGCCGCCGAAGGTCAGCATCGCGCCGTCCAGCGCCGCTTGCGGGTCGGTCGTGGGGTTGCCGTCCTTGTCGATCGCCACGCCTTCGGGCAGGGGTTTGCCCGCGCGCTTGTACAGCTCGATCTCGCCGCGGGCGAAGGCGCTGGTGGCGAAATCGAAGGTGAACGGGTCCCGGCCCATGCGGGGCCAGCTGAAGGCCAGCGGGTTGGTGCCCAAGCTGCCGCGCGTGCCCCCCGCAGGGGCCACCCAGGAATGGCTGGGTACCATCGCCATGGCCGCAAGCCCCTCGACCGACAGGGCTTCGACCTCGGGCCACAGGGCGGAGAAATGAAAACAGCGGTTGATCGCCATGGCCGCGATCCCGTGGGTGCGGGTCTTCTCGATTAGATGCGGCAGGCCTTTCTGGAACGCCAGCAACGACATGCCGCCCTGCGCGTCGACACGGACGATGGCATTCTCCGAGGGGGCGACCTGGGGCTGCGCATGGCCGTCGATCTTGCCGGCCTGCATGGTCTGGGCGCACATGAACAGGCGAAACAGCCCGTGCGACTGGCAATCGTCCATTTGGCAAGTGGTCAAAAGTTCCGCGATCGCCTGAGCGTGGTCAGAGCCATAACCCACATGGGACAGAACCTTCAGGCTCAGGTCGGTCATTTCTTCGGGCGTCAGCCGTACCGTTTCGCTCATGGTCTGTCCCTCGGTTTGATCTCAGTTGCCAAATGGGTAGCGGGGAACCCTAGCCCTGTTCAACCCAATAGGCGGTTGGAAAAGCGGCACGGGGCGGATATTTGTATCCAAAATGCAAATGCGGACAGACCCTTGGCAGCAAAACGTGCAATCACCCGTCAAAGCCTTCCCGATGCAATCGCGTCCGACTTGCGTGAACGCATTCTCAGCGGTGACCTGGCGGAAGGCGAAACCATCCGTCAGGAGGCATTGGCCGAAGACTATGACGTGTCGCGCATGCCGGTGCGCGAGGCGCTGAAACAGCTTGATGCCGAAGGTCTGGTGCAGCTGACGAACAATCGCGGGGCACGGGTCACGCGCCATTCCCTGTCCGAAATCGGCGAGATCTTCGACCTGCGGTCGCTGTTGGAGACCGACCTCTTTCGCCGGGCAATTCCGCAGATGACCCAATCTGACTTCGCGCGCTGCGAACACTTGTTGGAGCAGATGGAGGCCTCGTACGACGCGAATGACGTCAGCCGGTGGGGCGCGCTGAACTATCAGTACCACTCGGCCCTCTACGCGGCCGCGAACCGAAGCCTGACCAACGAGCTGCTGCACCGCGTGAGCCTGCAGTCGGACCGGTACATCCGAATGCATCTCAGTGTGATGCAACAACGCGAACCGGCCCGCAAAGAGCATCGCGAATTGCTGCGCCTCGCCCGGGATGGGCAGGTCGAGCAGGCCTGCGCGCTTCTGTCCGCGCATATCGGACGAACCAAGGACCAACTGCTGGCGCTGGTGGCTGCCAAGCGAGCGTCCGAGGAGGCGGTCGGACGCTGAGGCCAAGCGACCGTAAAGAAAGCGTTTTCAATTCTTCTCTGTCTGTGCCAGTTCTGGCGTCGTGGGATGCGTGCCTTAACATGGATCGACCAAGTGCCCAGTGATGACCTCAACAGTTCGGAACAGGCCGTGCGTCAGGCGATTGGGGCGTATTCCAGACGCGTCTGGCGGTTTGCGCTCGCTCTGTCGGGGGCGCAGGATGTTGCCGACGACCTGACCCAGGCAACTTGCCTGCGCGCGTTGGAGCGAAGCCATCAGGTTACGCATACTGATCGGTTGGATTCGTGGTTGATGACGATCTGCCGGTCGATCTGGTTGAACGAGCTGCGGGCGCGGACCGTGCGCAAGTCCCAGGGGTTGGCCACAACGCCGGACGCCGAATTGATCGCGCCGGGTACCGACGCCGAAATGAATATTTTTGCGCGGGAAGTGTTTACACAGGTGATGCAACTGCCCGAGGCACAACGCGAAACGGTCATGCTGGTCTTTGTCGAGGGCTACAGCTATCGCGAGGCCGCCGCGTTGCTGGAGGTTCCGATTGGTACGATCATGAGCCGGCTTTCCAATGCCCGTAAGAAACTGCAAGCTGCGATGCCGCAGGATGCCGGTGCGTCCGACCGACGGAGGGACTCATGACCTTTTCCGACGATACGCTAAAGGCCTATCTGCAAGGCTCATTGGGGTCTGAGGAGAGCGATGCCATCGAGGCCGCTGTTGAGGATGATCCGGAACTGGAACAGCGCCTGATGGATCTGGATCCGATTGCGCCGGTGGTTGGCGAGGTGTTCCGTGACATTCCCGCCGCCGCGCCACAAGTTGAACTGCCGCCTAGGATTCCGGCTTCGGCGGGGCCCTGGCGCCTGTTGGGCGTCGCGGCTGCCGCGGCCGTGTTGGCCGTATCTCTGACATTTTGGCTGACCCGCCCACAACCGATGGGATGGGCAGAACAGGCGGCCTTGTATCAATCGCTTTACACGCCGGATTCGATTGCAACGCTCGAATACCCGCCGGCGGTCGTCGACGCCCAGATCTCATTGGCCGAAGAGAAACTGGGCCGCCCGTTGAACCGGGATTCGCTTGAAGGTTTGCCGGGGCTGGAACTGAAGGCCGCGCAGGTTTTGTCCTTCAAGGGCAAACCATTGGTTCAGATCGTTTTTGCCGACGCTGATGGCAATCCCTTTGCGCTGTGTGTGATCCGTCAGGGCGATGGCGCGCCGAATGCAGCGTTGAAACAGGAAGTCCTGAGCGGGCTTGCAACGGCCCGGTGGGCGAGGGACGGATACGGATACATGCTGTTGGGGAACCGGCCGGACAACGATTTGACCGTGCAGCTGGATTATCTGGCTCAGACATTCGCCGGCTGAGCCGCCTTGTGCGAAACCTCTTGTGAACCGGTGCGATTGGCCGAACAATGCATGGCATGACGACCAAGGCCACGAACCCGGACCCGGACGAGGACGATGTCCTGGACGGGCCGCGCAGTATCTATGACGTCGATCCGCCGGACGACGAAGACCTTTGGTTTCTTCCGCCCGAAGATGTAGTGGCGCCCGAGGACATGTTGCCGCCGGGTCCGCGTGCCGATCGGGGCGCTTTGTTCGACCCACGGGACTGGCGCGCCGCCCAAGCTGAAGTGGCGCAGGGATTGGCGGATCTGGCCTTGACCTTCGGGGCGCTGGACGAGCGGCTGCGCAGTGGTCCAAAGGGGTGGACCCACCGGCTGGCCCTGATGGACGTATCCGACCTGGGGTGGTGGACCGGTGACCGGATCAGTGTTGATCGGCTTGCCCTGTGGACCGGATTGCGCATCGGAGCCACCGGGGACGATGTGCAAGCATTGTTTCGGGCGGGTTGGGCGGTTCGGCGACTGACTTCGGGCGCAGGGCCGTCGGACGGCGGCTGGCAATCGGGACTGGCCGCCTTTCTGGACCGGATGGCTCAGGGGATAGACGAAGTTCCAGAAGCGGTCGCGGACTTGGCCGAAGTGATGGACAGCGCACAAGCCCTGCACCCTGTCACGCAGTCGGCCATTGCCTTTCACGCTTGGCGCGCGCTGTCGCAAGGAAATGGACAGGATACCGAAGCAGCGGTGATCGCTGCGCGGCACGCGGCCACGATGGGTCGGGGCGGGGCACTGTTCATGCCGCTGGCACTGTCGGGCCCCGGGGCGCTGCGCGGCATCGGCACGCCAGAGGAAAAACTCAACGCTTGGGTTCGGGGGGCAGGGCAGGCGGCCTTGGCCGCGCTGCTGCACCTGGATCGCGTCAGCGCGTGGGAGGCCCGGGCGCGCGAGGCCACCACGGATCTCAGCGGGCGGACGCCGCCGGTCCTGATCGATGTGCTGACCGCATGGCCCATGGTTTCCGCGCCATTGGCCGAGGAGTTGACGCAAGCCTCGCGTGCAGCCGTGCAACGCAATCTCGACAAGTTCACCGAACGTGGGTTGATCCGCGAAGTGACCGGGCAGGGCCGTTATCGGGTCTGGGCTGCCGCGCTATAGTCCAGCAACCACTCGCGGAACGCACGCGCGGGCGGCCGCAATGTGGCCCGTGATGGGTAGATCAGGTGGTAGGCATCCCGGCCCGGCACGGCCACCTCGGGCAGACACGGCACCAGGCCCGACATCCGCATGATCCGGTCAGACGCGGGCGCGCGGGCCAGGGCGATCCCGACCCCTTGCGCGGATAGCTCGGCCGCCATCACCGAGTTGTCCGCGAAGAAATACTGGGCCTGCCCGGCCGGCAGCCTGAGGGCTTCGAACACATGCGGCCAGCTGGCCCTGTGGGTCGAAACCTCGATCAGCGGAAACCGGGCCAGATCCAGTGGAGTGCGGATCTGTTCGGCAATGTCCGGTGGCGCCACGGGAAAAAGGGTCTCGGTCAACAGCATGTCACCCTCGGCCCCGAACAGCGTCGGGTTGCCGAACACGATCTGCAGGTCGGTAAAACGATTGGCGAAGTCGGTGATCCGGTTCCCGGTCGTCAGGGACAGGTTGATCTGAGGATGGGATTCTTGGAACTGGGTCAGACCGGCCGCAAGCACCCCTTGCGCGAACAACAACACGGATTGGACATACAGCCGTTGGTCCCGGGTCTGGCCGAACAGGCCAGTAGTGGCCGATTCCAGCATCACCAGCGATTGCTGCACGACCGGCAGATAGGCCCGCCCGGCCTCGGTCAAAGTGACGGCATGGGCATGTCGATGAAACAGCGGTGTCCCCAGACGAGTTTCCAGCGCCTTGACCTGCTGGCTTACAGCGGCGGCCGACATGTTCAACTGGGCGGCAGCACGGGCAAAGCTCTCGGTTCGGGCCGCGGCCTCGAAAACGCGCAGCCAGTTGAGAGAGGGGATGCGGGTCGACATGGCAACCAGGCTAAGCTGAACTTATCCTGACAGGCAAGGCTTTGCGTTCTCGTCGCAAGACCGGTTCGGCTAGGCTGTGCGTGAACCGATCCGAAAAGGTGCACCCATGCCCGACATCCAAGACCTGGCCCGGCACAAACTGACCCCATCGCAAGCAGCGCAATACTGGGAAGACGGCTTCCTGTTTCCGCTGGATATTCTGTCTGCTGACGAGGCCGCGCAGGTGCGCTCGGAACTCGAACAGATTGAACGCGACTGGATGGCCGCCGATCTGCCATTGCCGCTGAATACCTACAAGCGCGTGGATTCACACCTCGTCATGCCGCTGGCGGCGCGACTGGCTATGGATCCGCGTATACTGGATGCCGTCGAAGGCGTCTTGGGTCCGGACATCATGATCTGGTCGGCCGAGTTTTTCATCAAAGAGCCGCGCACCGTCCAGACGGTTGGCATGCATCAGGACCTGACCTATTGGGGGATGGGCGAGACCCCGGATCAGGTTACGGCCTGGCTGGCCCTGTCGCCGGCAACCGTGGAAAGCGGCTGCATGGATTTTGTCCGGGGCAGCCACAAGAACCCAATACTTCCGCACAATGACACCTATTCCGAAACCAACCTGTTGTCGCGCGGGCAAGAGATTGCGGTCGAAGTGGCCGAGGAAGACAAAACCCATATCGAACTGGCGCCCGGACAGATGTCACTTCACCACGGGCTGACCATTCATGGCTCGGGTCCGAACCGGTCGGACGATCGACGTATCGGGATGGCCATCCGCTATATCAGCCCGAATGCGAAGCAGTTGGTGGCGGACCGCGACTACGCGATGGTCGCGCGCGGAGAGGACCGGCAGGGAAACTTCATCCATGTCGATCCGCCCGTCACCCTGTTTTCTGACGAGTCGCTTGCCCTGTACGAACAGGTGCGGCGCGATCTGGGCAAGGCGCTGGCAGCTGGGGCCAAGGCCACCGTTCCGCTCTATGATTGATCCGGGTTCGAAACCCAAAAGCCAGGAGAGGCCAGGGGATTGGACGCTTAGCGTCCAACCCCGACGTAGGTTTCGAAACCGGATTTCTTGACCTTGTCGCGTGAATAGATGTTGCGCAGGTCGACCATGCGTGGAGATTTCATCTCAGCGGCCATCTGCATCAGGTTCAGCGCGCGGAACTCGTTCCATTCGGTCAACAGCACCACAGCGTCGGCGTCCTTGGCTGCGGCATACGGGTCTTCGACCCACTCTACACCCGGCAGCAGAGCCTCACCCTCGGACCGGCCCTGTGGGTCGACCACGCGAACTTTGGCGCCGCCACCGATCAGGGCGGGCACGATGGTCAGTGATGGAGCATCGCGCATGTCGTCGGTGTTGGGTTTGAACGTCACCCCGAGAACCGCCACAGTCTTGCCGTTGAAACTGTCGTCGCAGGCTTCGCGGATCTTTGCGATCATGCGTTTTTTGACCTCGTCATTCACGCGCATGACGGTTTCGGTGATTTGCATGGGGAAGGCATGTTCCTGTCCGATCCGCGCAAGCGCCGCGGTGTCCTTGGGAAAGCATGATCCGCCGTAGCCGGGGCCGGCATGCAGGAACTTGTTTCCAATACGCCCATCCAGGCCGATGCCGCGCGCCACTTCCTTGACGTCGCCACCGACCCGCTCGCACAGGCCTGCGATTTCGTTGATGAATGTGATCTTAGTGGCGAGAAAGGCGTTTGCCGCGTATTTGATCATTTCGGCGCTTTCCAGATCCGTCGTCAGGATCGGAAAATCACGCAGGTAAAGTGGGCGGTAGATTTCGGCCATCACCTCGGCGGCGCGGTCGTTCTCGACCCCTACAACGACGCGGTCCGGACGCATGAAATCGTCGATCGCAGCGCCTTCGCGCAGGAATTCCGGGTTCGAGGCGACATCAAAGTCTGCCTTGGGGTTGGCTGCTGCGACAACTTCCTGAACCTTACGGTTGGTCCCGACCGGAACCGTAGATTTGGTCACCACCACGGTGTAGCCATCCATCGCATGGGCGATTTCCTCGGCCGCTGCCATCACATAGGTCAGATCCGCATGGCCGTCGCCGCGGCGGGTTGGTGTCCCGACGGCGATAAAGACGGCATCCGCGCCCTTCACCGCATTCGCCAGATCGGTGGTAAAGCTCAGCCGGCCGGCGGCCACGTTCTTGGCCATCAGAACATCCAGCCCCGGTTCGTAGATCGGAACCTTTCCGGCCTGCAGCATCTGGATCTTAGCTTCGGCCTTGTCGACGCAAATGACGTCATGGCCGAAATCCGAGAAGCACACACCCGACACCAGACCCACATATCCGGTGCCGATCATCGCAATACGCATTATTCAAATTCCCTTGTTACCAATGCCACCTCGGGCGGCCACACATTCGGAGAAACTTCCGCCGGTTTCAATGCCTGACAGTGGCCTCGGGTTGCATTCCATGACATCTTGCTGTTTTTGGGGCGACAAATGGGCGTCCATGAAACTGGTGGAACAAACTGATGACCAAAAAAGCGCTGATCACCGGAATTACCGGACAGGACGGGTCTTACCTGGCCGAATTTCTGTTGGCAAAGGGCTATGAGGTTCACGGGATCAAGCGTCGGGCATCCTCGTTCAATACCCAGCGGATCGACCACATCTATCAGGACCCCCACGAGCCTGATCCGAAGCTGCGGCTGCACTACGGCGATTTGAGCGATACCTCGAACCTGACCCGCATCATCCAAGAGGTTCAGCCCGACGAAGTCTACAACCTGGGCGCCCAATCTCACGTGGCCGTCAGTTTCGAGTCTCCGGAATACACCGCGGATGTCGATGCCATCGGCACCCTGCGTCTGCTTGAGGCGATCCGGTTCCTGGGACTTGAGAACAAGACCCGGTTCTATCAGGCGTCAACTTCGGAACTTTATGGGCTGGTCCAGGAAACTCCGCAGCGCGAAACGACCCCGTTCTATCCCCGCTCGCCCTACGCGGTGGCCAAGCTGTATTCGTATTGGATCACGGTCAATTACCGTGAGGCGTACGGGATGTATGCCTGCAACGGAATCCTGTTCAATCACGAAAGCCCGCGCCGCGGCGAAACCTTTGTCACCCGTAAGATCACGCGTGGTCTGGCCAACATCGCCCAGGGCTTGGAGAAGTGTCTTTACATGGGAAATATCGACAGCCTGCGCGATTGGGGCCATGCCAAGGATTACGTGCGGATGCAGTGGATGATGCTGCAGCAGGACAAGCCCGAGGATTTCGTTATTGCCACCGGCAAGCAGTATTCCGTGCGCCAGTTCATCGAATGGTCGGCGGCCGAGCTTGGGCTCACCTTGGAGTTTTCGGGCAGCGGTGTCGACGAGGTCGCAACGGTGACGGCGATTGAAGGCGACAACGCCCCAGCGCTGAAACCCGGCGACGTGATCATGCGGATCGACCCGCAGTATTTCCGACCCGCCGAGGTGGACACTCTGCTGGGTGACCCGTCGAACGCCAAGGCCAAATTGGGATGGGAGCCGGAGCTGACCGTGCAGGAAATGTGCGCAGAGATGGTGCGGGAAGACCTCAAAACCGCCAAGCGCCACGCCTTGTTGAAAGAGCATGGGTTCGAATTGCCGGTCAGCCTGGAAAACGGCTGAGGAGGCAGAAATGCGCAAGATCTACATCGCCGGACATCGTGGCATGGTGGGTGGAGCAATCCTGCGTCAGCTCAAGGCGCGCCAGGCTGATGGTGAGGCGCTTGAACTGGTGACCCGAACCCATTCCGAATTGGATCTGACCGATCAGGCGGCCGTCCGCGCCTTCATGCAGGCCGAGCGACCAGACGTCGTGATCCTGGCCGCTGCCAAGGTGGGGGGGATTCACGCCAACAACACGTATCCTGCAGATTTCATTTACGAAAATCTGATGATCGAGTGCAACGTGATCCATCAGGCTTTTGCGGCCGGCGTACGGCGTCTTTTGCAGCTGGGCAGTTCCTGCATCTACCCGCGTGAAGCAGCGCAGCCGATGCGCGAAGACGCGTTGCTGACGGGTGTTTTGGAGCCGACGAACGAACCCTATGCGGTCGCCAAGATCGCCGGAATCAAGCTGTGCGAAAGCTACAACCGCCAGCACGGGGTCGACTACCGGTCGGTCATGCCGACCAACCTGTATGGGCCGGGCGACAATTTCCACCCTGAGAACAGCCATGTTCTGCCAGCACTGATCCGCCGCTTCCACGAAGCCAAACGCGACGGGTTGGGCGAAGTGGTGATCTGGGGAACTGGGAAGCCGCGGCGTGAATTCCTGCATGTCGATGACATGGCCGAGGCATCGCTGTTCGTAATGGATTTGCCGCAGGACGTGTATCAGGCCAATACGCAACCCATGCTGAGCCACATAAACGTGGGCTGCGGGCAGGACGTTTCGATTGCCGAACTGGCCGCACTGATCGCCAGAATTACCGGGTATTCCGGCCAGATCACGCAGGACACCACCAAGCCTGATGGTACGATGCGCAAGCTGATGGACGTTTCTCGGTTGGCCGAGATGGGCTGGAAAGCACGCATAGGTCTCGAAGATGGTATCCGCGAGACCTATGCTTGGTTCCTTGATCAATCGGCCGGCGACCTGCGGGCCAAATAGGCACCCGGCCCAAAGACCGGGTGCGTTCGGTGATCAGAACCAGCGGCCGATGGCTGCGACTGTCGGGCTTATCGCTGCCGGATCGGACACCGCCGCCAGAACTTGCCACGCTACCTGCGTTTCGGTCGGCAAATCGAAGCTGATGAACCGTCCCAGTGCATTACCGCTGCCGCTCAGGGTCGGAGTGCTGCCCGCAGCAAAAGGCGCGGGGAAAGCCCAAGTATTCTGAGGGCTTGCAAACAGTGGCCCCATGCCGGCGGTACAAGTCACCGCGCTCGCCGCGAGAGTGCAGATCTGAGTTCCGTCCGCGAAACGAACGAATTCGCCGTTCGCATTTGCGCCGCGCTCGATCACTGCGCCGGTAGGGGTCCCGCCAGACTGCGTCACCTGACCCAAGAGGTTGCCCGGGCCATATCCGTAGTCGGCTCGCATCAGCCGTCCGGGTGTTACATCTTCAGGGTTGGCTTGAATGGCCGCGCCACTGATCGTTCCCGATGTGGCATCTACGCGCACCGCCTCGGTCCAAGAGCCGCCGTCAGGTGAAACCTTGATCGAAAAATCGGTATTGCCCGCAAGGCCCATCTCGGCGTGACCGGTCCAGTTGGACTGAAACAGGAGTGAGGCGGTGTCAGTCGCGCTCGCCTTGTTGATCTTCAACTGATGGTCGCTTCCGTCATGGCTCAGCAATGTGGCTGGGCCCCGTACCGAAAGGCGGTTGGTCGAATCGTATCCGGTAGCGACCCCGACCCCGGCAAGGTTCGCTGTATTGACCGGAGGATCGATCCATCCCCCGTTTTCCCAGACCTTGAGCGCGGCGCTGGCTTGGTCCCAAACGCGCCATCCGTTTGCCGGAGTGACAAAGGCCCAAGCATTGTCCAACCATGCTGCGAGCTGCCCAGCGTTGCCCGCCCAGGCGCCTGTCGGGCTGGCCCCCAAGCCGTAGATGGCACCTTGATCTGGTGCCGCAGGCGGAATGGTTTCTTCCAGAGCCACAACACTCAGCTGCACGATCAGGTCCAGCTGCCGCAGCGCCTCGTTGTGGGTGACGTGTTTTTGCGCCTGTGAGGGTTGCAGAAACGGCAGATTCAAACGGGGGGTGTTTTGGGACACGGGCGGGAACCTCCTTGGGCCATCGATTTACGGAATTCGCTGCGCGCCACCCTGCCGCGGATGGGATGAATCCCCGCTTTCACGTGCGAACGGCACAAAAAGGATTTGGTTACTTATGGATTTCCAAAAAGGAAACAAAGCCGCCCTTTTGGGGCGGCTGTGTATGGTTTTACGATGGAGGTTGGCCAGCTGATTCTGTCCTGTTCGCCCAAAGCGTGAACAATTAGCGGCCAGAGCCGCGGTGTTCAGCCAGGATCAGCTGCGCGCATAAACATCCTCGTATCGGATAATATCGTCCTCTCCCAGGTAGGCGCCGGTCTGGACCTCGATCAGGACCATAGGCACCTTGCCGGGGTTTTCCATGCGGTGAACCGCGCCAAGGGGGATGTAGACAGACTGGTTTTCGCTGACCAGACGAACCTCGTCATCGACCGTGACCTTGGCGGTACCTTCCACGACGATCCAATGCTCGGACCTGTGGTGGTGGGATTGCAGGCTCAGGGCTGCGCCGGGGTTTACGTGGATCCGTTTGACCTGGAATCGTTCGCCCACGACCAGGCTCTCGAACCAGCCCCAGGGGCGATGGTCGACCGGCAGAGCTTCGGCTTGCGGTGCCCCTTTGGCCTTCAGGGCAGCCACGGCCTGTTTGACGTCCTGTGCCTTGTCCATGCTGGCCACCAGAACGGCATCCGGCATGGCCACAGCGATCATGTTCTCGAGCCCCATGGCCACGACTTCTTGGGAGGCTGACTCGGACCGGATCAACACGTTGTTGCAGTCGATCGTCGTCACCTCACCGGTGGTCGCAACGCCGTTTTCGTCGGGGCTGCTCAGCTCCTGGACGGCCGACCAGCTGCCGACATCCGACCAGCCGGCGGCATAGGGAACAACACTCAGGTTTTTGGCCCGTTCCATGACCGCGTAGTCGATCGAAATGTCTTCGACTTTCTCCCAGGCCAATGCGTCCAGTCGCAGAAAGCCAAGATCGGCCTTCGCGTCCTCGACTGCAGTCTGTACCGGCGGCAACAGGTTGGGTGCATGGTCCTGGAACGCAGCGATGATGTCGCGCACCGCAAACAGGAAAATGCCGGAATTCCACAGGTAACTGCCATCGGAAATCATGGCTTTAGCTCGATCCAGATCGGGCTTTTCAACGAAATGGTCCAATGCGACCGCAGCACCTGTCGCGTCGGGCGCAGCGCTTAGCTTCAGATATCCATATCCGGTTTCCGGCCGGTCCGGAGTGATCCCGAACGTCACCAGATTGCGGTCCCTCTCGATGGCGGTCACACCTTGCGAAACCGCCGCGTGGAACGCGGATTTTTCGGGAACGACGTGATCGGAAGGTGCCACCAGCATTAAAGCATCCGGGTCTACCTTCGACAGGTAAAGCGCGGCCGCTAAAACCGCCGGAGCCGTGTTGCGGCCCTCAGGTTCAATGAGGATCGGACCGGGGTCGACACCAATGGCGGTAAGCTGCTCGGTGACGATGAAGCGGAACGATTCATTGGTGAGTATCAGGGGCTTGGCGTACGGTGCGTCCTTGGGCCCTCGCATCCTGTCCGCACAGTTCTGCAACAGGCTGCTGCTTCCGACCAGAGGCACGAACTGCTTGGGATAGCTTTTTCGGGACAGCGGCCACAGGCGGGTTCCGGAGCCGCCGCACAGAATGACGGGATAGATGGTGGTCATGACGAATGGGCTTTTCGGCTGGTTTTCTGACGTTGTATCGCAGTCATCACAGGGTGGGTGAAGGACCGCCGCTTATTGGGCGGCCCGACCTGTGGCAACAATATCATTCAGATAGGCGCTCAGATCGTCGCGCAGGTCATTCCGGGCCAAGGCAAAAGCCACGGTGGCCTGCAGGAAGCCCGCCTTGGATCCGCAGTCGAACCGTTGACCATCGAAGCGGTATCCGAAAACCGGGACACCGTTGCCGATGTCTTCGGCGATGGCATCGGTCAGCTGGATCTCCCCGCCGCTGCCTTTCTTCATCTGATTGAGGTTGTACAGCACCGATGGCCCCAAAATGTATCGACCGATGACCGCCATGTTCGACGGAGCCTCGTCGGCCTTGGGCTTTTCGACCATGCCGCGGGCGCGGATCACCTTGCCGGAACTGTCGGCGGCGTCCAGTATCCCGTACGAGCTGGTTTTTTCGGGTGCGACCTCCATCGCGGCGACCATGTTGCCGCCGGTTTCCTCGTAAGCCTCGACCATCTGCTGCAGGCAGGGTTTGTCGGCTGCAATAACGTCGTCCGGCAGCATGACCGCGAAGGGTTCATCGCCGATCAGGCGGCGGGCGCACCATACGGCGTGTCCCAAGCCCAAAGCCTTGTGTTGGCGGATATAGGCGATAGCACCGCTTTCCATGTTGGTGTTCTCGAGAACCTCCAACAAATCATCCTTGCCTTTGGCCTTCAGTTCCTGCTCCAGCACGAGATTGTGGTCGAAATAGTCTTCGAGCGCCGATTTCCCGCGTGATGTGACGAATATGAACTCTGTAATACCCGCAGCGCGTGCTTCGTCGATGGCATATTGAACGAGGGGCCGGTCGACCAGCGTCATGATTTCCTTCGGAACGGATTTCGTTGCCGGAAGAAACCGGGTGCCCAATCCTGCGACAGGGAAAATCGCCTTGGTGACCTTGCGTGACATGTGACCTCTCAAATTCAAAAACTTAGCCGGCGGACGTGGTGCATCCGGGGCTTCCTCTTAGGCTGCGAAACCGGATCAATCAATGATGCCCGAAGAAACAGGCCGAAAACGACCGAAGGGTGCCATCTGGTCATGGCAAAGTCAAAATACCCATTTCCAATATCTCTGCCCTAACGGGCAAGCACCCCGAAGCCGGTTGCCCGGCTTCGGGGACTGGATCAAGCGCTCGCCATGATCGCTTCCAGCGGATCGTGTTCAGCCACGAAATGCCCGGGCGAAATCTCGCTGAGCGCGGGAACATAGTCGGTCTGACCCGCCGCCAGACGGCTGGGCAGGAACCGCAGCGCTGCCTTGGGATCCATCGGCGAGGGCAACTCGCCCGGCAATTTCAGCCGCTGGCGGCTGCGCTCGACATCCGGGTCCGGGATCGGAACCGCCGAGATCAGCGATTGCGTATAAGGATGAACCGGGTTCGCGCAGATCACCTCGCCATCGCCCAGTTCGACGATCCGACCTAGATATAGAACCATGATCCGGTTCGACACCGCGCGCACCACCGACAGGTCGTGGCTGATGAAGATCATCGACAGGCCGAACTCCTGCTGCAGTTCCTTCAGCAGCTGCACGATCTGCGCCTGGATCGACACGTCCAGCGCCGAGACCGCCTCGTCGCAGATGATCAGCTTGGGCTTGTTGATCATCGCCCGTGCGATGCCCACCCGCTGGTTCTGCCCGCCCGACAGCTCGTGCGGGTAGCGGTTGATCATGTTGGCGTTCAGGCCGACCCGTTCCATCATCTCGGCGACCATCTGCTTGCGTTCGCGCTCGGTCAGGTCGGGGCGATAGGTCTTCAGCGGTTCTGCGATCGAGGCGGAGATCGTCATCCGCGGGTCCAGGCTGGCCAGCGGGTCCTGGAACACGATCTGCAGATCCTTGCGGTACTTGTTCAGCTCGGCCCGTTTCAGCCCGACGATCGGATGGCCCAGCCAGCTGACATTTCCGGCGCTCGGCTCGATCAGCTGCAGCACGGCACGGGCGAGGGTGGACTTGCCGCAGCCCGATTCACCGACCACGCCCAGGGTTTCACCCTTGCGGATGTCAAAGCTGACGCCGTTCACCGCCTTCAACGGCACCTTGCGGCCGAAGATGCCGCCCGGAACGTGGATCGGGAAATGCACCTTGACGTCATCGACCTTCAGCAGCGGCGCCTCGTCGGTCTCTACCGCCTTGGGCGCGTCCCCCGCGTCGATGCGGGGCATGGCCTCGATTAGGGTGCGGGTATAGTCGTGCTTGGGCGCGTGAAAGATCTCTCGCGTGTCACCGGCCTCGACGAACTCACCCAATCGCATGACCTGCACCCGGTCACACATGCGGGCCACGACGCCCATGTCATGCGTGATCAGGGCGATGGCCGTGCCTTCGTCCTTTTGCAGACGTACCATCAGGTCCAGAATGTCGGCCTGAACGGTCACGTCCAGCGCGGTGGTCGGTTCGTCGGCGATCAGCAGCTTGGGATTGCACAGCATCGACATGGCGATCATCACCCGCTGGCGCATCCCGCCCGACAGCTCGTGCGGGAACTGGTCGAGACGGCGCGCGGCCTCGGGGATGCGCACGCGGTCCAGCCATTCCAGGCACCGTTGCCGCGCGGCCGAACCCTGCAGGCCTTCGTGCACCTGCAAGACTTCACGCATCTGCTGGCCGACCCGCAAATGCGGGGTCAGGGCGGTCAGCGGGTCCTGAAAAATCATGCCCACGTCATCTCCGCGGATCTGGTTCAGCTTGTTCACGGGCAGGTTCAGAATTTCCTGCCCGTTCAGCAGCACCGACCCGGTGGCCCGGCCCGCCGGCGGCAGCAGGCCCATCGCGGCCATGAAGGTCTGGCTTTTGCCCGACCCGCTTTCGCCGACGATGCCCAGGCATTCGCCCGGCGCGATGTCAAAGCTGATGTTCTTGACGGCCTCGACCACCCCGTCGGGCGTGTCGAACTGAACGCTCAGGTTCTTTACGGAAAGCAGGCTCATGTCAGCGGTCCTTCGGATCCAATGCGTCACGCAGGCCATCGCCGATGAAGAACATCGTGATGATGATGGTGACGTAAAATGCCAGGGGGTACATCAGTTGCCACAACGTGCCGTAACCCATGGTTCCGGCGCCCTCGGCGATCAGACGACCCAACGAGGTATAGGGCTCGGAAATCCCCAGCCCCAGGAACGAGATGAAGCTCTCCGTCAGGATCATCTCGGGCACCAGCAGCGAAGCATAGACGATCACAACGCCCAGCAGGTTGGGCAGGATGTGGCGGTACATGATGGTGAACTCGCTGACACCGGCGGCACGGGCGGCCTCGATGAACTCGCGGTTCTTCAGGGTCAGGGTCTGGCCGCGCACGATCCGCGCCATTGTCAGCCAGCCCACCGCACCCAGCGCGATGAACAGCATGAAGAACGACCGCCCCGCCACGACCAGCAGCAGGATGATGACCAGCGTGGCCGGAATGGCCAGCAGGATGTCGACGAAGCGCATCATCACGCCATCGACGCGCCCGCCGATGTAGCCGGCGGCGATGCCGTAGCAGGTGCCGACGATCAGCGCGGTGGCCGCCCCGATCAGGCCCACCAGCAACGAGGTGGTGGTGGCCTGGATGACCCGGCTGTACAGGTCGCGCCCCAGATCGTCGACGCCGAAATAGTGCCCTGTCTCGATGGATGGCATGCCCATGCCGGCCACGTCGCCCATGACGTTCCAGTCGATTTCCTCGTTGTTCCAGACGGCGAAGTAAGGCCCGATGATCGTGAACAGCACGATCAAGCCCAGGATGAACACGCTGGCCATGGCGGCCTTGTTGCGGACAAAACGCATCCGCGCGTCCTGCCACAGCGACCGGCCCTGAATGACCGTGTAATCGGTGATGTCTTCGGCCAGATGGGCGGCTTTCTGAGATTTTCCAAGCATTTGCCAGACCCCTCAGTAACGGATTTTCGGATCGAACCAGGCATAGGCCAGGTCGGTCAGCAGGTTCACCAGAACGGTCAGAACGCCATAGAGGATCGTGACCCCCAGCAACACCGCATAGTCGCGTGACAGGGCCGAACCCACATAGGCCTGCCCCAGCCCGCCGGTCGAGAAATAGATGTCAACGAAGACCGAACCGGTCAGCACATAGACGAAGACCGGGCCCAGATAGGACACTACCGGCAGCAGCGTGGGTTTCAGCGCGTGACGCCAGATCACGGTGCGGGTCGGCAGGCCCTTGGCCCGCGCGGTGCGGATGAAGTTCGAATTCAGAACCTCGAGCATCGACGACCGGGTGATCCGCGCGATCGAGCCCATGTACGATGTCGCAAGCGCGATGACGGGCATGATCAGGTATTGCCACTGACCCCCGTTCCAGCCGCCGCCCGGCAGCCAGCCCAGCCACAGGGTGAAGGTCAAAATCAGGATCGGGCCCATGATGAAGTTCGGCAGCGCCTGGGCGGCGATGCCCAGACCCACGGCGAAATAGTCGATCCAGCTGTTGTGGCGGATCGCAGCGGCGATGCCCAAGCTGACACCCACCAGCGTGGCCACGAGGAAGGACAGCATTCCGTAGGTCAGCGAAATCGGAAAGCCCTGCGCGATGATGTCGTTCACGTCGCGGTCCTTGAACTTGAAGGATGGGCCGAAATCGAAATGCACGACGATGTTGTACAGGTAATCCCACAGCTGTTTCCACAGCGGCTGATCCAGCCCGTAGCGCGCCTCGATATTGGCCAGAACCTGCGGCGGCAACGGCCGCTCCGAGGTGAAGGGCCCGCCGGGCGCGAAGTGCATCAGAAAGAAACTGGCGACGATCAGCAACAGGATCGTCGGAACGGCGATCAGCAGTCGCCGGATGACATAGGCAAGCATTTCATGCCCCCAATTATTGGCCCTGCCCCAGAGCATGTCCGGGGCAGGGCGCGATCAAAGGATGATGATTACTCGGCGATCTTGTAGAGGTTCTTCGAGTACCAGTTCTGCTCGACGTTGTTCACCGGCCAGTTCCCCACGTCGCTGTCCATCATGTAGACACCGGCATAGTGGTAGATCGGGATCACAGGGGTTTCCTGTGCGATGATCCGCTCAACCTCGGTGTACAACGGGGCCGGATCGTCCGAGGTTTTGGCCTGGGCCAGCAGCTCGTCGACCTTGGCATTGTTGTACTTACCGTCGTTATAGCCGGAATCCGACTGCAGCAGATCCAGGAAGGTCGAGGCTTCGTTGTAATCGCCGCACCATGCGCCGCGGGCCAGCTCGAAGTTCTGGTTGCCGCGCTCTTCCAGGAAGATCTTCCATTCCATGTTGGCCAGTTCCACCTGTGCGCCCAGCTTCTGCTTCCACATCTGGCTGAGAGCCACGGCGACCTTCTTGTGCGCCTCCGAGGTGTTGTAGACCATCGCGAAGCTCAGCGGGTTGTCGGGACCGTATCCGGCCTCGGCCAGCAGTTCCTTGGCCAGCTCGTCGCGCTCGGCCTGGGTCATCGACGCCATTTCGACGACCGGCGGGGTGAACCCAGCGGTTGCTTCGGGCACGAAGGTGTAGGCTTCGGGCTGACCGCCGGCCAGAATGTTCTCGGTGATGATCTTGCGGTCAACCGCCAGCGACAGGGCCTGACGCACGTTCGGGTCTTTGAAGGCCTCGGGGCCGCCGTCGGACAGGTTGAACGTGTAGTAGTAGTTGCACAGGCGCGGGAAGCTGATCGCCTCGTTCGGGTATTCCTTCTTCAGGCGCGGGAACTGGCCTGCGGGAACCTCGGTGCGGTCCAGCTCACCGGCCAGATAACGGGTCAGGGCCACATTCTCATCGTTGATGACCAGGGCCACGACCTTGTCGATGATGGTGTTGTCGTTGTCCCAGTACATCGGGTTGCGCTCGCGCACCGAGCGTTCGTTGGGCAGGTGCTCGGTCAGGACATAGGCGCCGTTCGAGACGATGTTGCCGGGCTTGGTCCATTCATCGCCGAACTGCTCGATGACCTTCTGCGGGGCCGGGAAGGTGGTCGAGTGCGTGGTCATCTGCGGGAAATAGGGCAGCGGCGCGCTCAGTTTCACTTCCAGCGTGTGGTCGTCGATCGCCTTGACGCCCAAGTCGTCGACCGGCTTGTCGCCTGCGATGATCTCGGCGGCGTTCTCGATCGACATCAGCTCCATGAACCAGGCATAGGGCGAGGACAGGGCCGGATCGACGGCACGCTTCCAGGCAAAAACGAAGTCATGTGCGGTGACCGGATCGCCGTTCGACCACTTGGCGTTGTCGCGCAGGGTGAAGGTGTAAACGTCCTTGGTCTCGTTGGTGGTATAGCCGGTGGCCACGCCCGGAACCAGGTTGCCGTCTTCGTCCTGGTTCATCAGACCTTCGAACAGGTCGCGGACAATCTCGGCGCCCGACACGTCCTCGACCACTTGCGGGTCGACCGAGCTGTGCTCATCCAGTACGCGGTAGACGAAGGTCTGGTCGTCGGCCAGCGGCTCGCCGGTGACTGGATGGGTGCCCGCGGCCAGCGCGGCACCGGTGATGAAGGTCGAGCACAGCAGGCCCGCCACCGAGTTTCGAAGGATGGTGTTCATGATCTTCTCCCAATTATTGTGGCGGCGGTCTGCGCATCCATATGGGATGGCGTCCGGCGGCCCTGGTTGCCCGACATCCGCTGGGACCCGGTTCTTTTCGATTTTGGGTTGTGCCAATTCGCAAGGAACACTGCGTCGCAGCTTTCTGGATTGCAGTCGGTGAAGTGGATGCAAGAGCTTCCTCTCGCTGGCCGAGACCGTGCCACTATTTTGGGCAGGGTTAAAGCCTTCCCATGAGTCCGGATCGCCTAAAGGTAGAAAGAAACTTCGTGACGCGTGGTCGCTGAAATTTTGTAACGATGGCGTGTATCGTTGCGATATTTTCGTGCCCAGGCCGCTAGGATTGCAGTCTGTGGCGCGGTCTGTTTCGGCAGAATTTCGCCGCCCGCTTTCGCCCAATCAGGCGAATCGCCAGCGGTCAGGGACGCAACCGCGATTTCATGTCGGCCTCTGGGAAACAGGTGGCGCGCTGGCCTGTTTCTTCCTGCCAGCGGCCGATCGACCGGCGGGTTTTGTATCCCGGAAGCCCGTCGGCACCACCCACGTCGTGCCCCATCGCGATCAACGCCTGCTGCATGGTCGCGATATCCGATCGGTACAGACCGCCCACCTTGCCCCAGCGCCCTTTGAAATCGCCCACGCCATACTGAATGCGATCGCCCACATGGCCTACGAACAAGGCGTAGAGATCGCTCATGTTGTAGTCTTTGAGAACGTAGAAATTGGGCGTTACGACAAAAGCCGGACCGTTCCGGCCAGCCGGCATCATCAGGTAGCCCTCGCCGCGCAGCTCGTGTTCGGGGAAGGGGCGGCCCGAGACGCGTGTGATGCCCATGGCAACCCAGTCGCGGATCGCCCGGCCCTGGTCGGGACCCTCAAGCGCGCAGGACACAGACGCCGGTACAGTCACCTCGAAGCCCCAATCGCGGCCGCGGACCCAACCGTGCCGCGCGAGGTAGTTTCCGATCGATGCAATCGTGTCGTCTGCGGACCCCCAAATGTCGGCCCGGCCGTCTGCATTGCCGTCGGCCGCGTGGTTCAAAAAGCTGGTCGGCATGAATTGCGGCTGGCCCAACGCGCCGGCCCAACTGCTTTTCATCGCGCGGCCATTCACGTGACCGCCCTCGACGATCTGCAGCGCGGCGATCAGTTCGCCGGTAAAATAATCCGCGCGCGTGCTCATGAAACCTTTGGTGGCCAGCACCTGGATCGCGTCATGCCGGATCGGAACCTGCCCATAGCCGCTTTCTCGGCCCCAGACCGCAAGGATGATCCGGGCGGGAACGCCGGTCTGTTCCTCGACCCGGCGCAGCGTTTCCGCATGACGCTTGGCCATACCCCGACCGCCGGTGGCGGCACCCTGAACCGAATTTGCGTTGAAATACCAGCCGGGGGACCCGAACTCGGCTTGCCTTTGCTTTTTGGGTGCCTGTGTAGGAGAGCCCGGCGGAACAAGATCAGGCAGCTCCCAATTCAGGCGAACCCCGTCGGTTGCGCTGTCAAACGTGCGGCGCGATACACCCTGTGCCCGGGCCAACGGCCACACCTGTTGCTGCAACCAGTTCTGAAACTGCCGCTCGACCACAGCTCGGTCCTGCGCGATCGCTGCGCCGGAAAACGCGATCAGTCCAATCAGAAAAAGCAGTAAACGCATGACACAATGACTGACCCGAGCCACTGGTCAAGTCAACTCGACGGTGACGTGGTTCCTGGCCGCCGGGGAAAAACCTTGTGAAATTTGCTGACTCTGCCGATAGTTGCACCAACCTGAGGTTTGATGAGGGCGATCCGGCGTGAGTGGAAACAGGACTATACCTGCGGTACTGACAGCGCTGATCGTGGTCGTATTGTGGTTGGGCACGGCGCAATCGGCTCTGGCCAGCGACAGTTTCATGGATCCTCAAGGTCCTATTGCGGCGGTCCAAAAAAAACACCTGGTGCGCGCAACCGCGTTGATCCTGATCGCGGTCATTCCGGTTTTGGTTTTGGTCCCCTTGATCGCTCTACGCTATCGGCGCGGCGCGCAAAGCCCGGCTGCCTATCGGCCCAAATGGGATTTCTCGCCCATGCTGGAAACCGCGATGTGGGGTGTGCCGGTGGTGATCGTGGCGCTGCTGTCCTTTTATCTTTGGAAAGCAACCCATCGGCTGGACCCTTACGCGGCCCCGTTCGGCGATGAACCGGCCCTGCGCGTGCAGGTGGTGGGGCTGGATTGGAAATGGCTGTTCATCTACCCCGACCTGGGCATCGCGACGGTGGGTGAGTTCGGGGTACCGACAAAACAACAGGTCGCCCTGACACTGACGACGGACACGGTGATGCAGTCGTTCATGGTTCCAGCCCTGGCCGGGCAGATCTATGCGATGCCGGGAATGACGACCCAATTGCATCTCGTGGCTGATGCCCCCGGACAAATGCAGGGCGAAAACACCCAGTACAACGGGCGCGGCTTCACCAAGCAGAAGTTCCAGACGGTCGCGATGCCGCCGCCGGATTTCGACTCATGGGTCGACCGTGTTCGGCAGAACGGTATCGTTCTGGACCCTTCAACCTACCGGACGTTGGCCATGCGGACGGACCGGGACGAAGTTCAGAACGCGCTTGGCACCGCGCAGATGCCGGACAATGCGCTGTATTTCCGTCTGGATGACGGCGACCTGTTCCACAGCATTCTGGGTCGGTATCACAACGGGCAACCTCTGCCACAGGATCAGCAACCGGGAACCGCTCAATACGGGCAGGAGGACAAGCAATGACATCTGCCGAGTCCGGTTTCTTCGGCCGTCTGAACTGGGATGCCTTCCCCATCGCCGGGCTGATCCAGGATCCCAATACGAATGAAATCGTGGCCAATGCCGCGGCGGGCGTCGTGATCGTCGGTGTGGTCGCGGTTCTGGGGCTGCTCACCTGGTTTCGCCTGTGGGGGCCGCTGTGGCGTGACTGGCTGACCAGCGCGGATCACAAGAAGATCGGCATCATGTATATCGTCTTTGCCATCGTCATGCTGGCGCGCGGCGTTCTGGAAGGCGTCGTGATGCGTGCCCAACAGGCGGCCGGGCCGGGCGAGGGGTTCCTCGAGGCCGAACACTTTGCCGAGCTGTTCAGCACCCACGGCACGATCATGATCTTCTTCGTTGCGGTGCCTTTCGTGTTCGGACTGGCGAATTTCCTTGTCCCGCTGATGATCGGCGCGCGCGACGTGGCCTTTCCGGTGATGAACCAGATCAGCCTCGGTCTGACGGTTTCGGCGGGGATGATGCTGATGGTCAGCCTGGTGGTGGGCGAGTTTTCCACCGGCGGCTGGACGGCCTATCCGCCCTATACCGGCGCGGCCTTCAATCCAGGCGTGGGGCCGGACTATTGGATCTGGGCGATCGTGGTGTCGGGCATTGGCACCACCCTGACGGGGATCAACTTTGCCGTCACGATCTACAAGCTGCGCGCGCCGGGGATGAAATTCATGCGGTTGCCGATGTATTGCTGGACGATCATCTGCAGCTCGATCCTGATCGTGTTCGCCATGCCGCCCCTGGGGGTGGCGGCACTGTTGCTGGCCGCCGACCGGTATCTTGATTTCCATTTCTTCACCAATGACCTGGGCGGCAACATGATGAACTATGCCAACCTGTTCTGGCTGTTCGGCCACCCCGAGGTCTATCTTCTGGTTCTGCCGGCCTATGGCATCTATTCCGAAGTCTTCGCGACTTTCTCGGCCAAGCGGCTCTATGGCTACAACTCGCTGGTGATCGCGACCATGTCGATCGCGGTACTGTCGTTCACCGTCTGGCTGCACCATTTCTTCACCATGGGCCAAAGCGCCCTGATCAATGCGGTGTTCGGCATCGCCACGATGCTGATCGCCATACCCACCGGCGTCAAGGTCTATGACTGGATGGCCACCCTGTATCGCGGCCGCATCCGGTTCTCGGTGCCGATGCTTTACGGGCTGGCCTTTCTGATGTTATTCGTGATCGGGGGGCTCAGCGGGGTGATCCTGGCCAACCCAACCGTTGACTATCAGGTGCACAATACGCTGTTCCTGGTCGCGCATTTCCACAACGTGTTGCTGCCAGGTGTCCTGTTCGGATTGCTTGCGGGCTACAACTACTGGTTTCCCAAGGCGTTCGGCTTCCGCCTGGACGAGGCTTGGGGGCGGATATCGGTCGTGCTGTGGACGGTAGGCTTCATGCTGACCTTCCTGCCGCTGTATTTCGTGGGCCTGATGGGTATGCCGCGCCGCTCCTACAGTTGGGAGGACCCGAGCTTTCACCCCTACATGATCACGGCCGTCATCGGCGCGCTGGTCATTCTGGCGGCCTTGCTGTCGGTCGTCGTGCAGCTGTGGGTCAGCATCCGCAACCGCGAACAGAGCCGCGTATCGGTTGGCGACCCTTGGGACGCCCGCACGCTGGAATGGTCGATCCCGGCCCCGCCGCCGCCTTACAATTTCGCGATCATCCCGCATGTCACGGACCGCGACGATTTTGCCGCCGCGAAAGAGCGTGGCGAGGCCTACCCGCACCCCGACCGGTACGAGGACATCACTATGCCACGCAACACCGGTATCGGTTTCGTGCTCTGCGTGCTCAGCGGTGCGTGGATGTTTGCGCTGGTCTGGTGGATCTGGTGGCTGGCGGCGCTGATGACCGTGATGATGATCCTGTCATTCATCCTGTGGACCTTTCAGACCGATACCGAAGAAGTGGTTTCAGCTGAAGACGTGCGCAGGCAGCACGAGGCCTGGCTGGACTTGGTTCGCAACGCGACCCCTGTGAACCGGGATCACGAAGGTGCGCCAGAAAACACCGGGCTTGCCCGACCGGATCTGGAGGCAGCGACATGAAGCCTGCACCAACCCACAGTTACCCAGGTCTGAACCTTGGGCGGCGTCATGCCAGCGCCCACAAGGCGACCGAAGTGGTGACCTTCGGTTTCTGGGTCTTTCTGATGAGCGACCTGGTCTATTTCGGGCTGATGTTCGGCGTCTACATCACCATGATCGACGCGCAGGCCGGTGGTCCTGGCCCGCACGACTTGTTCGATCTCTACAGCATCTTTGCCCAGACCCTGATCCTGCTGACCAGCAGCCTGACTGTTGGACTTGCCATGCTGGCGCTGAAATACAACCTGCCGCGCGGTCGGATCGTCCTGTGGTTCGGGGTTACGCTGCTGCTTGGGCTGAGTTTTCTGGTCCTCGAAATCCGCGATTTCATGTCGATGGCGGAAAAGGGTGGCATCCCGCAGCGCAGCGGTTTCCTGTCCGCCTTCTACGGGTTGGTGCCTCTGCACGGGCTGCATGTGGCGGCGGGCTGTGTGTGGCTGGTCGTTCTGGGCATTCAACTGCGGGTCATGGGGATGACCGACCTCGTGATTTCGCGCGTGGTGCGGCTGGCACTGTTCTGGCACTTCCTTGATCTGATCTGGATCGGCATCATCACCATCGTGTATTTCGGAGGGCTGACCTATGGATAAACGGTCCGAGATGCACAGGCGCGAGCGGCGCCGGTATGTGATCGGCTATGGCGGCTCGCTGTTGCTGACACTCACCGTGTTTGCGATCGCCTACTGGTTCGGCATCGAGACCAAGGGTGTCTACCTTGCAATTGGGCTGTTGGGTTTGGCGCAGCTAATCGTTCAACTGGTCTATTTCCTGCATATCGACCGTCGCCGCAGCAGCCGCGAAGATCTGGATTTGGTCCTGTTCTCGACGCTGGTTCTGCTGATCATCATTCTTGGAACGGTCTGGATCCTGGGCAATCTGGCCATGCGGATGCACATGCCGGGCATGTAGCGTCCGGCTAGCCCATCACCCACAGTCCCAGCCACAGGGCCAGCCAGCACAGTCCGAGGCTGAGCAGCATGTTTCCACCCGCAAGGACAATCGTCCGCTCGCGCTGCAGTTCAAGAGACTGGTAGGCAAAGCTGGAGAATGTCGTGAACCCTCCGCAAAAGCCGAAAACCAGGCGCTTTTCTTCTTCGGCCATCTCCACGGGCCCGCCCAGGTACCCGATCCAAAGCCCCAACAACAGGCTGCCCAATACGTTCACGACCAGTGTTGAGACCGGCAGGTCGTGGGTGATGGCCCGCGCGACCCAGTGGCGAAGGACTGCTCCCAGTCCGCCGCCCAGCCCAAACAACGCATGCAGATACAGATCGGTCATTCGGCCCGCCCTCCTGAGTGGCGGCGGCGTCCAATTGCCTCGCCCAGAATGGCCGCGCCCAAACCGCAGATGACTTCGGCCGCCAACGGCAAGATGACCGACCAGCCGTCGGTTTCGGCGATCCGTTCCAGTTCGGCGGCAAAGGACGAAAACGTCGACAATCCGCCGCAGAAACCAACGGCCCCGAGGTGCAGAACATGGGCATGCACCCGGCCCCGTATGGCGTAGAGCCATCCCAGAATGAAACAGGCCACGACATTGATGCCGAAGGTCGATGTCAGCAACGGCATCCCCGGGATTTCCAGCGCAAACAGTTCGCGCAGGATCGACCCAGCCGCCCCGCCGACAAAGACGGCGGCGTACATCATGGGCTTCCCCGAAACTGCCGCCTGAGTTTTGGCCAAGGACGCTTCTCCGCCTGTGGGGTTTGGATTTGGATAGCGGCTGTGCCGCCCGGGTTCAACCGCCGCAACTAAGCCACCGCAAATCCGCCCGATGCTTGGGGTGGCCGTACAAAGGCTTGCAATCAAAGGGCAACCTGCCCACGATCTATCGGGACAGGCCCGATGGGGTCGGAACCAGAGGGCAGGTCATGACGTCGAATTCCGTATGCAAGGTATTGCTGGATATTCTCTCGGATGCCGGAGGGCGCCAGATCTTTGGCGTGACGGGCGATGCGCTCAACCCCCTGCTCGAAGCCATGCGCGGGGATGGCCGGTTCGAATGGATTGGAGTCAGGCACGAGGAAAACGCAGCCTATGCAGCCTATGCCCAGGCGCATCTGACCGGCGGGATCGGGATTTGTGCCGGAACTGTCGGTCCCGGAGCGCTTCACCTGATCAATGGGCTGTACAATGCCCGGCGCGAGGGTGCAGGGGTCGTGGCGATCACAGGTCAGGTCGCCCATCGGGAACGCGGGACCGGGTACCACCAGGAAGTCAATCTTGAGAAAGTGTTCGAGGATGTCTGCGGCTATCAGGCCGTAATCAATTCGCCGGACCAGATGCCGCGACTGGCTCAGATCGCCGTGCAACGCGCCTTGATCAACCGCGAGGTCGTGCGGATCGAACTGCCCATCGACGTATCCGAACAGCAGGTGCCCAGCTTGCACCAACTGCACCCGATCCTGAAAACGCCATCAACGCTGATTCCGCCCGAATCCGAAATCGACCGTGCGGCCGAGATCATCAACGCGGACAAGAAAGTCGCCCTTTTCGCCGGCGTGGGATGTCGAGAAGCCAGGGAGAAGGTTCTGGCTCTGTCCCAGCGGCTAAATGCGCCGATCACGCATTCCCTCAAGGGCAAGGACATCTTTGACTATGATGATCCCAACGTGGTCGGGATGACTGGGTTGATCGGCAATCCCGGCGGGTATCATGCAGTGCGCGACTGCGATGTTCTGGTGATGCTGGGAACGGACTTCCCATACGAGTGGTTCCTGCCGGAAAAAGCAAAAATCATCCAGATCGATCGCAACGTAGAACATCTGGGACGCCGCGCGCCCATCGCATCGGGATTGCTGGGGGATGTGGGCGCGACGCTGGATCTGCTTTTGCCTAAGTTGGCAGCGAAGGATGACAGGTCGTTTGCCGATCACCAGGTCAAGCTGTGTACGAAATGGCTTGCGCAGCAAGACCGCGACTCCAGCCTCGAGCGCGACACCGAGCCACTCCACCCGCAGCTGTTCGCGCGGCAGGTCTCCGACCAGGCTGCCGATGACGCGATATTTGCAATGGACATCGGCGAATGCACGGTCTGGGTGGCGCGTCATACCCGGATGAAAGGCGGACGGCGCATGGTGGGGTCGTTCAACCATTCGTCACTGGGGTCCGGGTTGCCTTCGGCGTTGGGAGCCGCCGCACTGGATCCGCAGCGCGAGGTTTGGGCCTTTTGCGGGGACGGCGGCTTTGGCATGTCCATGCAGGATTTCGTGACTGCCGGGCGCTACGAGTGGCCCATCAAGGTGCTGGTCTTCAACAACCAGACGCTCGGCTTCGTGAAGATGGAGATGGAGGTGGCGGGCTATCCGCTGAATCCCGCTGCTACTGACCTGGTGAACCCGGACTTTGCGGAATACGCGAGGGTGTGCGGTGGGGATGGTGTCCGTGTGGAACATGCGGCTGACATCCCCGAGGCCGTCGCGCGGGCCAAAGCCAGCCGAAAGCCATTCATCATCGAAGCCATGGTCACGCCCGGCGAGTTGGTCATGCCTCCGCATATCGATACCAAGATGGCCTGGGGCTTCGGCATGTCGAAACTGAAAGAAGGCATCCTGCTGGCCAAGGGTGAACACGCGCAGTGGGACAACTGGGTCAAGGAACTCAAGGCCGACCTCTGACCGATTGGCCCAAGGGAGAGCAAGATGATCGTACGTCGAATCTATTATGTCGTGACCTATGTGGTTCTGCCTTTGACCGTGGTCTGGGGTTTGTACTGGCCGCCGGCATTCTGGCTGCTGATTTTGCTGGTCCCTTACGCGTTGGTCGGGCTGTACGACATGCTGACCACCAAACACAACGTGCTGAACAACTATCCGGTTCTGGGCCATTTCCGGTATATGCTGGAGTTCGTCAGCCCGGAAATCCGCCAGTATTTCGTGGAAACCAACGAAAGCGGGCGGCCCTTCAACAGGATCATTCGCGCGCTGGTGTATTCACGAGCAAAGGGACAGGTCGACACTCAGGCCTTCGGCACCCAGTACGATATCACCGAAGTCGGGTATCACCGGGCCAACCACTCGCTTGCGCCCAAGGATGTTCCGGAAAGCGAAGAGCGTGTGATGCTTGGCGGTCCTCAGTGTGAAAAGCCCTATCTCGCATCGCGGCTGAACGTCTCAGCGATGAGCTTCGGAGCACTCAGCGCCAACGCAATCCGAGCCCTGAACGGTGGGGCCAAGGATGGTGGTTTTGCACACAACACGGGCGAGGGCGGGCTGTCGCCGCACCATCTTGCCGAAGGCGGCGATATCATCTGGCAGATTGGCACCGGATACTTCGGTTGTCGAACGGCGGAGGGCGGCTTTGACAAGGACAAGTTCGCCCAGAATGCCCAGAAGGATGTCGTGAAGGCGATTGAGATCAAGCTGTCCCAAGGCGCGAAACCGTCCCATGGAGGTGTTCTGCCAGCGGCCAAGGTCGACGAAGAAATCGCGCTTATTCGCGGCGTACCGGTGCATCAAGATGTGATTTCGCCGCCAATTCACTCGGCCTTTGACGGGCCAACGGGATTGATGCATTTCGTGCAGCACCTGCGCGAAATGTCCGGGGGCAAACCCGTCGGTTTCAAGCTGTGCATCGGCAACCGGTCCGAGTTCATGGGGATCTGCAAGGCCATGCTGGAAACGGGCATTCTGCCCGATTTCATCACCGTTGACGGGGCCGAGGGAGGGACCGGCGCTGCGCCTGTGGAATTTACCAACCGTTTGGGCGTACCGTTGAACGAAGGGCTGATCTTCGTGAACAACTGCCTGCGCGGAGTAGGCTTGCGGGACAAGATCCGGGTGATCTGTTCAGGCAAAGTGGCAACCGGCTATGACATGATCGAGAAATTCGCGCTTGGGGCCGACATGTGCAATACGGCGCGGGCGATGATGTTCGCCGTGGGCTGTATTCAGGCCCTGCAATGCAATACGAACCGCTGCCCGTCGGGCGTGGCAACACAGGATCCCATTCGTGGCCGCGCGGTCAACGTGCCGCAGAAACGCAAACGGGTTCACCGCTTTCATGACGCCACCCTGGAAAGCTTTCGCGAAATACTGGGTGCCATGGGGAAAGAGCGCGTATCTGACCTTGGCCCATCCGATATCTACCGCCGAATTGCCAACGAGCGCGAGTGCTCATATGCGGAACTTTACACCTTAATCGAGCCAGGTGCCTTGTTGAAAGATACAGTGCCGCAGGAATTTGCGGCGGATTGGCAGAAGGCGTCGGCCAGCCATTTCTAGTTTTTTCTCGAATGGTCCAAGGATCCGCTCCTGTCCTGCGTCTGAATAGTCAGAATGAGCAAACTGACCTCGGATGAAGAATTAGCCCATGGGGCCGCCAACGGGGACGCGGAAGCGTTCGCGACGCTGCTTGGACGGCATTATGACCGCGTGTTCCGGCTGGCCTTTCGGCTGACCGGCAGCGCCGAGGTCGCCGAAGATCTGACGCAGGACATATGTGCAGCCTTGCCCGCAAAAATTGTCGGGTTTCGAGCGAATGCAAAGTTCACGACCTGGCTGTATCGGGTCGTCTGCAACGCGGCACACGATGCGCGGCGTCGAACGGCCAGCCGAAACCGGGCAGCAATCGGCTGGGGCGATGTGGAAAAGATGCGGCGCGCTGAAGCCGTCGAGGCGGCCGAGGCCCTGTCATGGCTGCAAAGGGCCATGCAGAGCTTGCCCGAAGATCTGCGTCAGACACTGGCGCTGACGCTGGATGAAGAAATGACCCATGCACAGGCCGCCGACGTGCTGGGCGTGTCCGAGGGCACGGTCTCATGGCGCCTGTCCGAAGCCCGAAAGCGCCTGCGCGCGATCAAACAAGAGGAGCTTGCCCGATGAGTGATGAGCTCGATGATCTGAAAACACTGATGGATGCCGCAACGCCTGCAGCGGATGAAAAGCGGCGGGCCGTCAATCTGGAACTGGCCAGAAAAAACTTTGCTGATCTCCAAGGATCCCGACCCGGTACGCGTCCCAATGTCAAGCGAGGCCCGTTGGCCCGCGTGACAGAAGGAACCAAAGCCATGTTGAATGCAATTTCGACCCGCGGCGCGCTGGCCGCCACAACAGCCATCGCTGCCGTGACGCTGATCATGATCGTGCCGCAGACACGGGACGGTGTGCTGTCCCCGAGTTTCGATACCGAGACCCGGGTAATCGGCCAGCCGCAGGCGGTTCGGCCATCCGGACAATCAGACGCTGAAACGGCTGAGATGGTTCTTGAGGAACCCGTTGTCGAAGCGCCGATAGTTGTGGAAGAAGCGCGGGAACCTCTAGCAAAACGCAGCCTTCTCTCGCAAGGCCACCTCGCTGACAGCACAGTGGCCCCTTCGGTTTCGAGTGACGCTTTTCGTCCGCCAGCGCGACCCGAGCAGTCGTCCGAAGAATTTGCAAACGCCGAAACCAACTCACTCAAGGTCACTGCGGAAGAACCGGTTTCGACGTTTTCGATTGATGTCGACACCGCATCTTACGCCATCGTCAGGTCCTCGCTTCTGGCTGGTCACTTGCCCCCGCGTAACGCGGTGCGGATTGAAGAAATGGTAAACTACTTTCCCTACACCTATCCGGCGCCGGACGGCGCGGTGCCGTTTCAGCCAAGCATCACGGTCATGCCCAGCCCATGGAATCCCGGTACTCGGCTGGTCCATATCGGCATTCAGGGAACGCTTCCGGTGATCGAAGAGCGCCCGGCGCTCAATCTTGTCTTTCTCATCGACACCTCAGGTTCGATGCAGGACGCCAACAAGTTGCCCTTGTTGAAACAGTCCCTGCGCCTGATGTTGCCCGAGTTGCGACCCGAGGATCAGGTATCGATCGTGACCTATGCAGGCAGTGCGGGCCAGGTTCTGGAGCCGACATCCGCAGCCGACCAGGCCAAGATCCTACGGGCGCTCGAACAATTGGACGCGGGCGGATCCACAGCGGGACAAGCCGGGCTTCAGCAAGCCTATCAGGTGGCTGAAAACATGGCCGCCGAGGGCGAGGTGACGCGGGTCATTCTGGCCACGGACGGGGATTTCAACGTCGGTCTGTCCGATCCTGAAGCTCTGAAGGAGTTTATCTCTGACAAGCGCGACAGCGGAACATATCTGAGCGTTTTGGGTTTCGGGCGCGGTAACCTTGATGACGCTACGATGCAGGCCCTGGCCCAGAACGGAAACGGACAGGCGGCTTACATCGACACGCTGAGCGAGGCCCGAAAAGTGCTGGTTGACCAACTGACCGGTGCGCTGTTTCCGATTGCCAACGACGTCAAGATTCAGGTCGAATTCAACCCTGCCCAAATCGCCGAGTACCGCCTGATCGGGTACGAAACTCGCGCTTTGCGCCGCGAGGACTTTTCGAATGACACTGTTGATGCGGGCGACATAGGTGCAGGCCACAGCGTGACCGCGATCTACGAAGTCACGCCGGTCGGCTCCAACGCAATTCGCAATGCACCGCTACGGTATGGAAACACCGCCCCTGCTTCGGGCAGTAATGAAATCGGCTATTTTAAGCTGCGGTACAAAACACCCGGCGACACGCGCAGCCAGTTGATCGAGCAACCGATCTTGGACGGGCAGGGCCGCCAGACGGATGACGTGAGGTTTTCGGTCGCGATTGCAGGTTTCGGCCAGCTGTTGCGCGGCGGCACTTACCTGTCCGACTGGAGCTATGATGATGCAATTGCGATGGGCAACACGGCCCGTGGGACCGATCCTTTCGGGTACCGGGCCGAAGCCGTGGCCCTGATGCGTTTGGCGCAATCCCTGTCAAAATAAAGGGCGGGCAATCCGCGTCAGTTCAACGACGGGCGCGGATTGTTGGCGGCGTGCGAATGGATCTTCCGCACGCTCCACTCAACCGCGTCGCGCATGGTTTTGCCCAAGGCGGTGTCAAAAGCGGCAACAAGATCCGGCGTTTCGTCGCTGGTCGAGACAACGGCTTCCTGAAACGAGCTTGAAGCGATGATCTTGTCTTCGAACTCGTCGATGATCTTGATGTTCATTCGCACTTCGATCTTTACGGTTTTCGAGTTTTCGGTTTCTCCGACGACAATCCCCTGGAACTCGCGCAGGTCCGGAACGATGACGTAGTCGGCGCGCAGGCCGACCGTCGAACGGCCCACGGCGGCGACGCGACCGCTGTTTTCAAAGCTTTCGACCATCAACGCCTGAACGATCAAAGGTGCTCGGTCCACCCAACGCGCGCGCGGCAGATACTGGACCTGCAGGGGCGTTGGCTGCACGGCAATCTGGTCGGTATTGACCGCAGCGGTTGCAGTGGGTTCCTGGATGACGATCTGTTTCTGCACCCGAGGCAAAGACTGCGAGAACGTACTCTTGGGGGTCAGCAGATACAGGTCGTTCGGTTTCGAGGCCTGTTTCAACGTGCCCAGACCGGCACATCCGCCCAGCGTCGTGATAGCAAGGGTCAGAAGAAGGGACCTGATCATTGACGGAACTCCGATGCTTGGGTGCCCAGAAGGAAACGCGCGGGGTCGCGCTCGACCTTGTCGACAAGACGGTCCAGACTGATGACAAGGCGTTGGGATTCTTCCACGAAACGAACGAATTGTGGCAGTCCGACCCGCAGGAAGTCCGAAACCTGCCGGCGGTTTTGTTGAACGATGCCGTCGATGGTTCCCAACAGGTCCGATGCCGATTGCGACGCGCTCAGAACGTCCGCTGAAATCTGGTCGATCTTGTCGGTCACGTTCGTTACCGTTTCGGCCACTTTGGTGGCGGCGTTTCGGATGTCGGCAACAACCTGTGCAACGTCTTCGTCTATCACGCGATTGGCCGAGTCGAACGCGCGTTCTGCGGATGCCAGAGTTCCTTTCGCCGTATCCATGGCCGAGGTCACCGAGTCGAGCGTTTGGTTGGCGTTGGCAAACGTGTTGTTTACGGTTGCCATGGTGACCGCGGCTTCATCCGACAACCCGATCAGGCGGTCCGCGAGTTGCGACCCGCGCTCGATGAAGGGGCGAACGTCGTCTTCGATGACCTTGTTGGCCGTGGCCAGCGTCTGGTTCGCGCTGTCCAGTGCGGTTTTGGCCGATTCCGAGGCCGTTTTGATGCTGTTCAGCGTATCAGTTCCGGTGGTCAGCGTGGTTTCTGCAGTATCGGCCAACTGATCCAGGCGTTTGGTGAAGGCCCCGATGTCCTTTGCCGCGCCGCCCAGATCGCTGGACAGGGATTCAAAATCGTTCAGGGTCTTGTCCAGCCGGCCCGAGGCCGAAGCCAGGTTGTCGAGGATGTCCGACACGGCCTTGCGATTGTTGTCATCCACCACCGCGTTCAGGTTTTCCAGCAAGGTCACCGCCTCGTCCAGGACCTTGGGTGCGCCTTCGAACAGGGATTGGATGGCGCTGCGCTTGCTTTTGATGACACTGTTCTGCGGCAGCCGTTCGGCATCGGGCGACCCGCCCGACAGCTCGACATAGCTGACGCCGGTCACCCCCAGCGACTGCAACTGCGCGATCGTGTCCGTGGTCACCGGAATGTCTGCATCAACCTCAAGCCGGACCCTTACTTTGGATGGGTCATCGTCATCCAGGTCCAGCGAAATGACCTGTCCCACGGGCAGGCCGTTATAGCTGACGCCACCGGCGGCTGACAGGCCCGACACGTTGTCGAACAGCACGTCATAGTACGCGTATTGGCGCGTGACTTCGAACTTGGCCAGCCACAGGAAGAAGCCGAACGCGCTCAGGATGCCCGCCAGTGTAAACGCGCCGATCAGGATATAGTTCGCCCGGGTTTCCATCGCCTTTACCTGTCCTGCCCCTTCTGTTGCGCCGCGCGGGCCCGGGGGCCTGTGAAGTACTCCTGCACCCAAGGGTGGTCGACCTTGGTCATGTCTTCAATCGGACCTTCCACCAGCACGCGCTTTTCTGCAAGAACCGCAACGCGGTCGCAGATGGCGTACAGGCTGTCCAGGTCATGTGTTACCATGAAAACGGTCAATCCCAAGGCCTGTTGCAATTCTCCGATCAATTCGTCGTAGGCCGCGGCACCGATGGGATCCAGTCCGGCGGTGGGCTCGTCCAGAAACACGATCTCGGGGTCCAATGCCAACGCTCGGGCCAGCGCGGCCCGCTTGCGCATCCCGCCTGACAGCTCTGACGGGAACTTGCCACAACTCAGCTGCGGCAAGCCGACCAGACCGATTTTCAGGCTGCCGAGCGCCCGCATCAAGCTCTCGCTCAGGCCGGTGTGTTCGCGCAACGGGGCCATGACGTTCTGAAGCACAGTCAGCGAGGAAAACAGTGCCCCGTCCTGAAAGGCCACGCCCCAGCGTTTCTCGATGCGGCGTCGGTCGGCCTCTGGGCCGTTCAGCACGTCGACGCCCAAAACTTCGATACTACCCGCAGCGGGTTTGTTCAGCCCGACAATGGTGCGCAGAAGGACGGACTTGCCGGTTCCGGACCCGCCGACAATGCCCAGCACTTCGCCGCGCCAGACATCCAGGTTCAGGTCGTCATGCACCACCTGTGGACCGAACTGGTTGCGCAGATTGCGCACACGGATCACCGCTTCGCGCTGCGCGTCCAGCTTGGCGGTCGATGTCTGAGCGGATCCATCCATGTCAGACACCGATCTCGGAGAAGAAAATGGAGAACAGCGCGTCAATGGCAATGACCATGAAGATCGACTGAACAACTGACGCTGTGGTGCGCTGGCCGACGCTTTGGGCGGAGCCCTTGACCTGCATTGCCTGCCAACAGGCGATTACCCCGATGACCATGGCAAAGAACGGCGCCTTGATCAGCCCAACCGCCAGATGCCAGACGCTGGTGTTTTCCTTCAGGCGCGTAATGAACATTCCGGGGCTTACGCCCAGGTCGATCCAGCTCATCAGGGCACCGCCAAAAAGGCCGGCGATATCGGCCACGAAGCCCAGGATCGGCAGCATGATCAGCAGTGCAAGAACCCGTGGAATGACGAGCACCTCGATCGGGTCTAGGCCCAGCGTGCGCATGGCGTCGATTTCTTCCTGCACTTTCATAGAACCGATCGAGGCCGTGAAGGCCGAACCGGACCGACCAGCCACGATGATCGCGGTCAGCAGGATGCCCAACTCGCGCAATACCGAGATCGAGATCAGCTCAACCACGAAAATTTCCGCGCCGAATTGTTTCAACTGGGTGGCCCCTTGAAAAGCCAGAACCACGCCGATCAGAAACCCCATCAGCGCCACGATGGGCAGGGCCTTGAACCCGGTTTCCTCCATCTGCGACACGACCGCGGCGCGGCGCAGGCGCCACGGCATGATCATCGTGCGGCCCAGCCGGTGCAGGGTCAGGCCCAGAAAGCCGAGGATCGACATGGTGTCGCGCCCGGCGCCCACTGTTGATTGGCCCAGGCTCTCAAGCCATGGCATGAAACCTTTTGGCGGGGCCTCGGCGGGAATGTCCTTGGGAATGTTCTCCGAGACGGTTTCCAGCAGCGCGGAATGTGCCGGTTTCAACCCGTCGAATGCCACGGTCGCCCCCATGGCAGCGCAGCGGTTTTTCAGGTCCGCGATCAGCCACGCGCCGCCGGTGTCCAGCGCATCGATGTCGGACATGTCGACCGTCACACGCGCCGCATCCGGACGGGTGGCGCGAAAGGCGTCTTCGACGGCGCTCAACGACTGTGTCAGCATTTCGCCAGACACAATCACGCGCGCTGTGCCGCCTTCCTGTTCGACTGCAATCGAGGGTTTCGTCATGCCGGTATCAGACGGGAAACCGTTCCGGGCCGCAATGGCTTTGTTCAACCGGGCGGCGATTTGGGTGCGGGGGTTACCGGTTTGCACGGCCCGGGTCGCCCTAGAGTCGAGAATTGGCGCAAAACCGGTTGCCTGCCCGAGGGAACCCCGACACAGTCCGCACCGTCGAACACCAGTTTTCCAATGGGAATCACGGCATGAGCCAAGCAGGAAATGTTCTTTTCATCATCATCGACCAATTGCGGGCCGATTGTCTGCGCGGTGCTCTGGCTGATCATGTCGACCTGCCCAATCTGCGCGCCTTCATGGACGAAGCCGTTTCGTTCGACCGGCATTTTTCCGTAACCAATCCCTGCGGGCCGTCCCGCGCCTCGATCCTGACCGGGCAATATGCGATGAACCATCGTTCGGTCCGCAATGGAACGCCGCTGCGCCATGACACGCCAAACATCGCCACCGAGATGCGAAAAGCCGGCTATCTGCCGATGCTGTTCGGCTATACGGACACCTCGGCCGATCCACGGGTTCATCATCCGAATGATCCCGCGGTGAAGACTTACGAAAACCCGATGCACGGGTTTCACGAAGTGCTCGAAATGCGACTTGAGGAGTCCTTTCCTTGGCGTTCCTACTTGATGCGCCAGGGATACGAGTTCGAAGACTACTGGGATCTCTACAAGCCGGTTTCGCCGGATGGGTCGGCCCCAAAACTGAACGACCCGGCCCCTTACAAGGCCGAGGACAGCGACACCGCATTTCTGACCAATAGGTTTCTGGACGGAATTGCCGCCTATCGGAACTCGGGATGGTTCGCGCATTTGACGTATATCCGTCCGCATCCGCCACTGGTGGCCCCCGCGCCCTACAACCGGATGTACGATCCCGACGCGTTGCCTTTGCCAAACCGTCTACCCAGCCCCGAGGACGAAAAGGCCGTGCACCCGTTCTTTGGACCCGCTCTGGACTCGAATACACCAAAAGACTGCGTGCAAGGTTTTTCCGAAGTTGGGCCGACGGATGAGAACACGCAGACCCTGCGGGCCGTCTATCTTGGATTGGCAACCGAGGTTGACCATCATATCGGCCGGGTCATCCGCTTTCTCAAGGACAGCGGCCAGTATGACGACACGCTGGTGGTGATCACTGCGGATCATGGCGAGATGCTGGGCGATCATTATTCCTGGGGCAAAATGTCAGTGTATGACGCGGCTTACCACACGCCGTTGATCATTCGCCTGCCCGGCAACGCTCAGATGGCCGGCCAGCGCGTCGAAGTGCCGACCGAGTCAATTGATGTCGCACCCACGATCCTGGACTGGGTTGGGCAAGAGGTCCCGAACTCGATGGATGGTCGATCCTTGCTGCCGCTGCTGCGTGGTGCCGTGCCAGAGGACTGGCGCCGGTATTCCTTCAGTGAGCTGGACTTTGCCGATCCACTGACGCCCACTCAGTTTCAGAGTGATCTTGGAACGGGTCACAGCAACTCGTGTCTGGGCATCCTGCGTAACGAGCGCTTTACCTTGGTCGAGTTCGCAGCTGACCTGCCGCCGTTGTTGTTCGACCACCACGGTCGGGGCGAAGCAGAGAATGTCGCCGCAAACCCTGACTACGCAGCTGATTTGGCGCGGCTTGGTCGTGAAATGCTGCGCCACCGTATGCGGAACATGGATCATTCCCTGTCCCTGCATTCCGTGACATCCCAGGGGCCGAAGTCGGTGCGCAGGTTCGATTGATCCAGGCGGTTGCCGACGATTTTTCACACCTGTGCCGCCGCTGGCGGACACAGTTCCGAGCGGCTCGGTAGCCAAACAAATCCAGATAACTCAATGGACAAACGGTCCTCGTGGGGTATCGTGACCTTGGAAATTCCTGCGCTGATCGCAATCGTCCGGGCCTCCGGACAGCTGACGTTCAGGGTGGACTGAGCGACGCAACAAACCCGAAAGGCGCAGTATGGTCGATTGGCTGGTGAATATCCTGCAAACCTATCCGGAACTGGCTGTCTTCCTCGCCATCGGCATCGGGTTTTTGGTCGGACCAATCAAGGTCATGGGGTTCAGTCTGGGTTCGGTAACGGGCACCCTGTTGGCGGCCGTCGTGATCGGGCAGGCACAGATCAGTATTGATTCAGCGGTGAAGTCCACCTTCTTCATCCTGTTCATCTTCGCAGTTGGTTACGGCGTTGGGCCGCAGTTCATTCGCGGTCTCAAGGTCGACGGCGCGCGCGAGGTGCTTTTTGCGCTGAGCGTCCTCGCCCTGTGTCTGATCGTGCCGGTCGTGTCGGCCAAGATCGCCGGGCTCGAGCTTGGCTACGCCGCGGGCCTTTATGCCGGCTCGCAAACGATTTCTGCGGCGATCGGAGTGGCGACGGACCAGATCAACCAGTTGGGTTTGTCGGCCGAGCAGGCCAAAACCTATTCCAACCAGATCCCGGTCGCCTATGCGGTGACATATATCTACGGCACGATCGGGTCGGCGATCATTCTGGCCAAGATCGGCCCGCGCCTGATCGGTGTTGACCTGGTGGCCGCCTGCAAGGAATACGAGGCCAAGCTGAGTGGCGGCGAAGATGTCGAGACCGGAGGCGGCATCGTTTCGGCCTATCGCGCGATCGAGGCGCGCGCCTTTGAGATTCCCGAAGGCAGCGAATTGCTCGGCCAGCCGGTCAAGGACCTTTTGCCCGGTGTTCGCGTCTATGCCGAACGCCTCAGCCGAGGTGGCAAGATCGTCGAGGTTGATGCGGACACGGTGCTGCAAGCGGGTGATGTCGTGATGTTCTCAGGCCGGCGCGGTGATCTTGTCGGAGCGCTCGAGCCCAGCCTCAAGGAAGCCGATGCGCCCGAGCTGCTGAGTATCCCATCGGAAAAACTGGACGTTTTGATCACAAGCAAGGACGTGCACGGCAAGACATTGGATGAGCTCAGCAAGATGCCTCAGGCCCGTGGCGTGTATGTGTCGAAGCTGACGCGGAACATGATTGATCTGCCGCTGCTGCCGGGCACGGTTCTGCATCGCGGTGACATTCTGACCATTCTGGGCAGCAAGCGCCATGTCGAGGCGGCCATCGCCGAAATCGGGTACGCCGACCGGCCCGTTGACACGACCGATCTGGCCTTTGTGGGCTGGGGCATTTTCATCGGGGGTGTCATCGGCACGCTTGCAATTACAATGGGCGGTTTTCCGATCAGCCTGTCTACCACTGGTGGCGCGTTGCTGGCCGGGCTGCTGCTGGGGTGGCTGCGCACCGTTCACCCGACCTTCGGTCGCATTCCCGCACCGTCGCTGTGGTTGATGAATACGCTGGGCCTGAATGTCTTCATTGCGGTCATCGGGATATCGGCCGGGCCCGGTTTCGTGGCCGGTTTGCAGCAGGCGGGTATCGCGCTGTTGTTATGGGGTATTGTGGCCACGTCTTTGCCGATGATTTTCTCGGTTTATGTCGGGCATTACATATTCAAGTTTCATCCCGCCATCCTGTTTGGCGCCTGCGCGGGCGCCCGGACCACGACGGCTGCGCTCGGCATGATCCAGGAGGCCGCGCAAAGCCGGATTCCGGCCTTGGGCTACGGCATGCCCTACGCGATCGGAAACACCCTGCTGACGATATTCGGGATGGTCGTCGTTTTGATCCTCAGTTGATTTGAAAAGGTCTTGAGTCATGGACAGATTAAAGCTGCACGATTACGAAGCCCTCAGCCCCTTTCAGATCAAGGACGAGCTGATCAAGCTGGCCTCGGTCGAGGCGCGCAAATCCAACAGCGCCTTTTTGAATGCCGGCCGGGGCAATCCCAATTGGGTCGCCACCCGCCCGCGTGAAGCGTTCTTTGCGCTTGGCCAGTTTGCCGTGACCGAGTCGCGCCGCGTCATGAATCATCCGGCGGGTCTGGGGGGGATGCCGGCAATGGCAGGTTGCCATGACCGTCTGTTGGAGTGGGGCAAGGCCAATTCCGAGATGCCGGGCGCCGACACGCTTTTGGATGTAGTCGACCACGCCATCCGGGCCTTTGGTTTCGACGCCGACGAATTCGTGCACGAGCTGACGGACTCGATCATCGGCGACAACTACCCTGTTCCCGACCGTATTCTGAAACACAACGCCGCCATCGCCCACGAATACCTGATGTGGGCCATGTGTGCCGGGCACCGTCCCGATGCGCAGTTCGACCTGTTTGCGGTGGAAGGCGGCACAGCGGCCATGTGCTATATCTTCAAATCGCTCAAGGCCAACCGGCTACTGAACCCGGGCGACACGATTGCCCTGTGCACGCCGATCTTCACGCCCTATCTCGAGATGCCCGAACTTGAGGATTACAGCCTCGCGTCCGTTCACGTTGAAACGGACGAGGAAGATGGGTTCCAACTGACCGATGCTGCAGTCGAAAAGCTGAAGGACCCCAAGGTCAAGGCCTTCTTTCTGGTCAATCCGGGCAACCCGTCGTCGGTGGCCCTCAGCGATGCTTCTCTGCGCAAACTCGCGGATCTGGTCGAGAACCACAGGCCGGACCTGATTGTCCTGACCGATGATGTGTACGGCACTTTCGTACATGATTTCACCTCGGTCATGGGCTACATGCCCCGCAACACTATCGGCGTTTATTCCTATTCAAAATATTTCGGCTGCACCGGTTGGCGGCTCGGCGTGATCGCCGTCGCCCAGGATAATATCTTCGACGAAAAGCTCGCCGCGCACCGGGCCGAGATCAAGCAGAAGCTCGACAAGCGTTACGGCACGCTCAGCCTGCACCCCAGCGAGATCAAATTCGTCGACCGGCTGGTGGCCGACAGCCGGGATGTGGCCCTGAACCACACCGCCGGATTATCCCTGCCGCAGCAAGTCATGATGACGTTGTTCTCGCTCTGCGAGTTGGTCGACACAAAGAAAGCCTATCAGGCCGCCTGTATCGAACTGGTGCATAGACGGTTCCACCTGCTGACCGAAGCCTTGGGGATCGAGGTCCAGCCGGGTGATCACTATGATGCCTACTACGGCATCATCGACTTCGAATTCTGGCTGCGAAAATACGTCGGCGAAGAGGTCGTGGACTGGATCAAGAAGAACGTCCACCCGTTGGACATCGCGTTCAAACTGGCCGAGGACTATGGGATCGTGCTGCTGAACGGCAGCGGTTTCGATGCGCCGAACTGGTCCGCGCGAGTATCTTTCGCCAATTTGCCGGATGAGGCATACACCCAGATCGGTCGCGCTGTCCGTTCGGTCGCGCGCGGTTATGTGCAGGCCTATCGGGCGGCGAACAACAAGCCACTTCACGGTTGAATCGCCGTTAGCGGTCACGGTCATTTTCTGCGCATGTGACATCGCGGATGTTGCGTTTTCCGGCTTTATTGATAAACCCGAGTAAATCTGAATCATCGGGAAAAATTATCTATAAAATGTCGGCTACATCGAACACTTGGACCCGCGAAACCGCTCAGGCCATCTATGACCTGCCGCTGATGGATCTTCTGTATCGGGCGCAGACCGTACATCGCGAGAATTTTGACCCCAACAAGGTGCAGATGTCGCGGCTTCTGTCGATCAAGACCGGCGGCTGCGCCGAGGATTGCGCCTATTGCTCGCAATCCGCGCGCAACGGCTCCAAGCTGAGCGCCTCGAAACTGATCGAGGTCGAACGTGTTCTGGCCGAGGCCCGCAAGGCGCGCGAGTCCGGCTCGACCCGGTTTTGCATGGGCGCCGCCTGGCGTGAGCCCAAGGCGCGTGACATGGATGCGCTGGTGGCGATGATTCAGGGCGTCAAGGCGATGGGCATGGAGACCTGCATGACGCTGGGCATGCTGGACGACACCCAGGTGGTGCAGCTGCGCGATGCCGGGCTGGATTATTACAACCACAACATCGACACGTCCGAGCGTTACTACCCCGAGGTCATCACCACCCGCACCTTCGCCGACCGGATCGACACGCTGAACCGCGTGCGCGAGGCGGGTATGAAGGTCTGCTCGGGCGGCATTCTGGGCATGGGCGAAAACGGCGAGGACCGGATCGACATGCTGGTGACGCTGGCCAACCTGCCCGAGGCGCCGGACTCGGTTCCGATCAACATGCTGATGCCGCAGGCTGATACCCCGTTGGCTGACGCCAAGCCGGTCGACCCGATCGATTTCGTGCGCATCATCGCGCTGGCGCGGATCATGATGCCGAAGTCCCACGTTCGTCTGTCCGCTGGCCGCAGCGACATGAGCGACGAGATGCAGGCCATGTGTTTCTTTGCCGGTGCCAACTCGATCTTTGCCGGCGACACGCTGCTGACCGCCGAAAACCCCGAGGAAAGCAAGGACGCGATCCTGTTCGCCAAGCTGGGCATCCAGCCGATGGAGGCGGAGTCCGAGGCCCGCGTGGACGCGGCCGAATGACAGCGACCGCAAGGCTGGGCAATGCGCTGAAGGTGCTGGAATCGCGCCATCGGCTGCGCAGGCTTGCGCCCCGCACGGGGCTTGATTTCGCGTCCAACGACTATCTGGGCCTGGCCGGGTCCGACGTTCTGAAACGCGCGGCGCAGGACGCGCTGGACCGCGGCGTTCCGCTGGGCTCGGGCGGGTCGCGCCTGCTGCGCGGCAACCACCCCGAGCACGAGGCGCTGGAAGCCGAGGCCGCCGCCTTTTTCGGCGCCGAGGCGGCGTTGTACATGGGCGGCGGGTTTCAGGCCAATCAAGCCATTTTTTCGACCCTGCCCGCAGCCGGGGATCTGATCCTGCATGACGAGTTGGTCCATGCCAGCGCGCATGAAGGCATGCGGCTGGGTCGGGCCGAGACCCGTGGCTTTGCGCATAACGACATTTCGGCGGCCCGCGCCGTGCTGGCCGACTGGCGCGCGCAAGGCGGTACGGGCCAGGTTTGGATCGCGGTCGAAAGCGTCTATTCGATGGAGGGCGATCTGGCCCCGTTGACCGCCCTGGCCGAACTGGCCCGAGCCGAGCAGGCGGTGCTGGTGGTGGACGAGGCCCACGCCACGGGCGTCTTCGGCTCGAACGGGCAGGGGCTGGCCCATGGGTTGGACGCCGAGGTGCTTACCCTGCACACCTGCGGCAAGGGGCTGGGCGCCAGTGGCGGGCTGATCTGCGGACCGCGTGAAATGATCGACACACTGATCAACCGGGCACGGCCGTTCATCTTTGCAACGGCCCCATCGCCGTTGGACGCCGCAATCGTGCGGGGCGCGCTGCGGGCCGTCGGACAGGACCCGGGCCTGACTTTGGCCGCGCGCGACCGGATGGCCCATGCCCATGCCGAGGCCGCGCGCCTGTGCGGGTTGACCGGATTTCACAGCCAGATCATGCCCGTCATTGTGAGCGAGGACGCGGCCACGATGGATCGCGCCGTGCGACTGCAACAGAGGGGCTTTGACGTGCGCGGCATCCGCCCACCCACGGTGCCGCGCGGCAGTTCGCGGCTGCGGGTGTCCATCACCGGCAACGTGGGCGCGCAGGACATCACGGCGGTGTTTCAGGCTATCGCCGAACAACAGGCAGGAACCGCATGACCACAGTGATCGTGACCGGAACCGACACCGGTGTCGGCAAGACCGTGTTTTCCGCCGGGCTGACCGCCGCCCTCGGCGCGCAGTACTGGAAGCCGGTGCAGTCGGGGCTTGAGGAGGAGACCGACAGCCAGATCGTGGCGCGCTTGTCCGGCCAACCAGTCCTGCCCGAGACCTATCTGCTGAACCTTCCCGCCTCGCCGCACCTGTCGGCCGAGGCCGAGGGCGTCGAGATCGACCTTGACCGGCTGACCCTGCCGCAGACCGATGGCCCGCTGGTGATCGAAGGCGCAGGGGGCGTCATGGTGCCGCTGACCCGGCAGGCCTATTACCTTGACCTGTTCGCCCGCTGGCAGGCACCCGTGATTCTGGTGGCCCGAACGGCCCTGGGCACGATCAACCACACGACCCTGTCGCTGATGGCGCTGCGCGGGGTCGGTTGCCCGGTGGTTGGCGTTGCCTTCATCGGCGACCCCGAACCCGAGGTCGAACAGACCATCATCCAGATGTCGAAGGTGCCCCACCTGGGACGCCTCGGCCAGATCGAGAGTCTGACACCCGACACCCTGCGCCATGCCTTCGAGGCGATCGACATGGACACGATCCGAGGTGCCCTGTGACCCCGCTGGAATTTGACGCCCGCCACCTGTGGCACCCCTACACGAACGTGGCCGATCCGGGTCCGATGCATCTGATCGACCGGGCCGAAGGCGTGTATCTGTACCGCGAGGATGGGGTGAAGATGATCGACGCCATGTCCTCGTGGTGGTGCGCCATCCATGGGCACCGTCACCCGGCGATCACTGCCGCCATGCAGCAGCAGCTGGACCAGATGCCCCATGTCATGTTCGGCGGTCTGACCCACCGGCCCGCCATTGATCTTGGCCGCAAGATGGTGGCCTTGCTGCCCGAGGGGCTGGACCGGATTTTCTATTGCGACAGCGGCTCGGTCTCGATCGAGGTGGCGATGAAGATGGCGGTGCAGTTCCAGATGGCCCATGGCCGCACCGACAAGGTCGAGTTCGCCACGATCCGCGGTGGCTATCACGGCGACACCTGGAAGGCGATGAGCGTCTGCGACCCCGTCAACGGCATGCACGGGCTGTTCCGCGGCGCGCTGTCGATCCAGCACTTCCTGCCGCGCCCGTCCGTCCGCCTGGGCGATGACTGGCCAGAGGACCCGGCGCAGAACGGGCTCGACGCCTTGGAACAGTTGCTGCGGGACAAGGCGCACAGGCTGGCTGCGCTGGTGCTTGAACCGGTCGTGCAGGGCGCGGGGGGCATGTATTTCTATCACCCCGAATGGTTGCGCCAGGCCAAGGCACTGTGTCAGGCCCACGACGTTCTGGTGATCTTCGATGAAATCGCTACCGGATTCGGCCGCACCGGAGAGCTGTTTGCCACCACCCATGCGGGGGTGACGCCGGACATCATCTGCCTGGGCAAGGCGCTGACGGGGGGGCATATCTCGTTCGCCGCGACCGTGACCACCGAACAGGTGGCCCATGGCATCGGCAACAGCGAGGCCGGCGTGTTCATGCACGGCCCAACCTACATGGCCAATCCACTGGCCTGTGCGGCTGGCATCGCCAGCCTGGGGCTGCTTGAAGACAGCGACTGGCAGTCCCGTGTACGGGCCATCGAGACGCAGATGAAGGCCGAACTGGAACCGGCGCGCAGCCTGCCCGGCGTCGCCGATGTGCGGGTGCTGGGCGCCATAGGCGTGATCGAGATGAAGGACACCGTCGATCCGCGCATCGCCCATCGGCGGGCGCCGGAAACCGGTGTCTGGCTGCGTCCCTTCGCGCGCAACATCTACTGCATGCCGCCCTATGTGATCTCGGGCGACGAGCTGAGCCGGGTGACGGCGGCCATGGTCGAACTGGCGCGAGGCGACGCATGAGGCGGCACTGGCTGACCCGTGACGGCGGAGCGCAGTTGACGCTGGTGTTCGGCGGTTGGGCGCTGGGGCCTGCGCCGTTTGCGCGCCTGACCGGGGCGGCGGATGTTCTGGTGGTGGACGACTATCGCAACCTCGATGACGCGTTGCCCGAAACCGGCGACTATGACACGGTCCGCTTGCTGGCCTATTCCTTCGGGGTCGCGTCGGCCGCGCATTGGCTGGCGGGTCGCGGGCTGATGTGCATCCGCAAGGTTGCGGTCAACGGCACGCTGTTTCCTGCAGATGCAGACCGGGGCATCGCGCCCGAGACGGTGGCGGCCACGGCCGATGGCCTGAGCGCGGCTAGCTTTGCCCGGTTCTGCCGCCGCGCCGGGCTGGAAGGCCCCGCGCCCGGGATCGATTTTGCCGCCGCGGCCGAGGAACTGCGGGCCATCGCGGCGCGCGGACCTGCGCCCGATCCCGGGTTCGACCGGGTCTGGATCTCCGCTTCGGACCGCATCGTTCCGACGGCTGCGCAGGAAATGGCCTGGGGCCAATCGGACACCGTGCGCCGCATCCCTGGCCCGCACCAGCCTTTCGCGGCGGGGCAGACCTGGGCGGAGTGGTTCGCATGAACGCCATGCCCACCGACCGCATCCGGCGCAGTTTCAGCCGCAGCTTCGGCAGCTATCACTGCGCCGCTGGCCCGCAGGCCCGGATCGCCCGCGCATTGGCGCAGCGGCTGGTCGATCTCGGGGCGCCCAGCCATTTTGGCACCCTGTTCGAAATCGGCTGCGGCACCGGCCATCTGACCGAGGCGCTGCACCAGCAGTTTTCGTTCACCCGGTCCACGCTCAACGACCTGATGGCCGAGGCCCAGGAAACTGCGCGGCGATGGGGCGCGGATTTCCTGCAAGGCGATATCCGAAATGTGACATGGCCCGCGCGGCCCGACCTGATCGCCTCGGCCTCGACGGTCCAATGGCTGGATGATCCGGCGGCCGTGGTCCGCCGCGCCATGCATCAGGTCGCACCCGGTGGCTGGGTGGCCATTTCGGGATTCGGCCCCGACCAGTACGCCGAGCTTTCCGCGCTGGGGTCGGCGGCCCGCGCGCCCGGCTTGCGCGCCCCCGATGATCTGGCCGCAGGCATCGGCCCCGATGTTGAAATCCTTGACCTGTGGCAGGACCGGCAACCGCTGTGGTTCGACACGCCTTTGGACGTGCTGCGCCACCTGCGTCAGACCGGGGTGAACGGCCGCGCGGCGCAGGTCTGGACCCGCGCCGATCTGACCGACTTCAGCACGCGCTATCGCGCCGCGTTTTCCGGCCCCGAAGGCGTGCGCCTGACCTATCACCCCGTCTGGATCATTGCCCGCAAACCCGCCTAGGGGCCAACCGGTCGCATCCGGCCCCTCTACACCTGCCCGAAAACTGGTGATAGGCCTGTGCCCAGGGGAGGATCGGCGTGGACATATCCGAACAGCGCATCAAAGAGATGACCACCGCAGGGCTGAACCTGATTGGTCAGGCCCTGTCGATCTATGACGACCAGTTGCGCCTTGTGGTCAGCAACAAGCGTTTTCAGGAAATGTTCGACCTGCCCGAACGCCTGGTGCAGCCGGGCGCGCTGTTCAGCGACACGATCCATTTTCTGGCCAGCCGGGGCGAATACGGTCACGACCAATCGGTCGAGGATCTGGTCAGTGTCCGGGTCGAACAGGCCTTGGCGTTCGAGCCGCACTACATGGAACGCGTGCGCCCCAACGGGCAGGTGATCTCGATCGAGGGCGCGCCGCTGCCCACCGGTGGCTGGGTCGCCGTCTATACCGACATCACCAGCACCAAACGGGTCGAAGAACTGCTGCGCAGCCGGTCCGAGGAGCTGTCGGACCAGTTGCTGAGCCATGCCGAAGAGCTTTCGGCCACCAACCGGCAACTGGCCGCCACGATCAGCGCGCTGGAAGAGGCCAAGCGCCAGCTGACCGAGATCGAAGCGCGCACCCGCATGACCACCGAGATGATGCCCGCACATATCGCCCATCTGGATGCCGAGGGGCGGTATGATTATTCCAACCGGCGGCTCAGTTCGGTCCTGCCGGGGCGGCCGTCGGACATCCTGGGTCTGCACATCTCGCAGGCCCTCGGCGCGCATGCTTACGAGCGGGTCCGGCCGCATCTGAAACAGGCCTATGACGGGCAGGCCTCGGTGTTCGAATTCACCGAGGATCAGGATTCGCGCCGTATCCGTGTCTCGTTCACGCCCGATGGCACGGGCGGCGTCTATATCATGTCGGTGGACATCACCGAGGAAACGCAGGCCCGCGTGGCCCTGCAGCAGACCCGACGCCGGGCGATGGCCGCGCAGATGACCAGTGGGCTGGCGCATGATTTCTCGAACCTGCTGACCATCATCCTGGGGATGCAGGCCAAGCTGGAAAAGATGGACCTGCCCGAAGACGCCGCCGAGCTTGTCGCGGCAACCCAGCAGACCGCGCGGCGCGGCGGGCAGCTGCTGAACCGCATCGCCGACATGACCGGTAACCGCACCCCGCAGCCGCAGGCCACCGACATGCGCGGCCTGCTCGAGGATCTGCGGGTGCTGGCTTCGCCTTCGCTCCCGCGTGGGGTGGGGCTGTCGGTGGTCAACACCCTGCCCGACGAGGCGCTGATGCTGGACCCGGGCATGGTTCAGGACGCGTTGCTGAATCTGGTGCTGAACGCCCGCGACGCCTGCGGCAGCAGCGGTCAGATCACCATCAGTGCCCACGCGATCGGCCGGATCTGGGTGGAAATCACCGTATCCGATACCGGTCCGGGGTTTTCGCCGGATGCGCTGGACAAGGCGCTGAACCCGTTTTTCACCACCAAGGGCAGCAAGGGGTCGGGGCTGGGCCTGCCGATGGTTTATGACACGGTGAAGCTTGCAGGCGGAGACCTGCAACTGCGCAACACGCCCTCGGGCGCATCCGTAATGCTGCGGCTGCCCTACCGGCCCGCGCCGCCCGTTCAGTCGGGCTTGGCGCTGCTAGTCGAGGACAGCGACGATCTGCGCCACCAGTTCCGCGACATGCTGGTCGATCTGGGGCTGTCGGTAATCGAGGCGACCTCGGCGGATGAGGCCCTGGTTCTGGCCAACAGCTTGGACGACATATCGGTGATCCTGTCGGACATCCGGCTGGAGGGCGCTGCCACCGGCATTGATCTGATCGAACGACTTGCTCTACCACTTCCGGTGATCCTGATGACCTCGTTGCCCTATGATGATCCGCTGCACCGTCAGGCTCTTGCCAAGGCGCCGGTCCTGCGCAAACCCTTCACCCGCGCGCAATTGTCCGCGCTGATCCGAACCGAGGCCGCTACATGACGCAACCCCTGGTGACCATTCTGGACGACGAACCCGAAATCCGCCGGATTCTGACTGAGGCGCTGGAGGATGCCGGGTTTAGAACGCAGAGCTTTGCCCGCGCCCGTGAATTCGAAGCGTCTCTCAAACGGGTCACGCCGGATGTCTGCCTTGTGGACCTGTCGCTGCCCGACACCGACGGGCTGGCGCTGGTGCATCGGCTGGCGCTCGAACAGGGGGCGGCGGTCATCATCATCTCGGGGCGGGCACAGGTGCAGGACCGGGTGACGGGGCTGGAATTGGGGGCTGATGACTACATCACCAAACCCTTTGACCCGGCTGAGGTGGTGGCCCGCATCCGGGCCCGTCTGCGCGCGCCCAAGGCGCAGCAACACCACTCGGACGTGGCCCGGTTCAACGGCTGGACTGCCTATTTTGATCGCTATGTGCTGGAGTCCGATACCGGCACTGAAACGCCGTTCAGCCATGCCGAAGGCGAAGTGTTGCGGTTGTTCCTGGAAAGTCCCAAACGCCTGATCAGCCGTGCGCAGATGCAGGAAACATTGGGTGGCGCGGCCGGTGAAAGCTTTGACAGGGCGATGGACGTGCGTATTTCCCGCCTGCGCACGAAGCTCGGCGAAGACCCAAAAAACCCGCGCCTTATCAAGACGATATACGGCGCGGGGTATATCTTTCTGGGGGATGTCGCATGGGATTGACCAATTCCGCGGGCTGGAATTGACCTACGCGACGCCGAACCAAACTACTGGTGAAGCGCTCCTGTTTCTTAGGCTGCCTCTGGAAATCCAGCTGAAGTGACCTTAACTTCTGCCGGCTGCACTTTTTCGGTGCAGTGTTGAAGCGCGTAGTTATGGCAGCTTGCAAACTCTGCGCTGACGCGCAAGAAAGCGTCAGCTTGATTTGGAGACCCTTATGATCAGGAAAACCTGGGCCAAGTGGCGATCCGGCCATATCGGTCGGCTGGTGGGCGACAGCTTGCGGGCGCAAGGCAAGAAATATGCGGTTGCCATGTTTGCCATGATGATCGTTGCCGCGACCACCGCAGGGACGGCTTGGATGATGGAAAACATCGTCGATGCCATGACTTCGCCTGACATGCGGTCTCAGGTTCATATCATCGCGTCAGCCGTAATCGTGCTGTTCTTGGTCAAGGCGCTGGCTTCTTACGTCCAGTCCGTGTTTCTGGCTCGCGCCGGCAACCGCATCATCGCCGAGCAACAGGAGAAGTTGTACAAAAAACTGCTTCGGCGTGGAGTGGATTTCTTTTCCAAAAGCGAGTCTTCGGACCTTCTGATGCGTGTGACCCGGGGCGCGGGTGCAGCGCGAACGCTGGTCGACGTGATCGTGACCACGTTCGTTCGGGATGCGCTGACACTCGTGGGCCTCATCTTTGTGATGGTCTATCAGCAGCCTGTGCTTTCGGCGTTGTTTTTCATCGTTGGGCCGGTTGCGCTGCTGAGTGTGCGCTATCTTTTGAAAAGCGTCCGCGCGATCATGCAATCCGAGTTGAGGTCTGTTTCCGAGATCATCCGCGTTCTGCAAGAAACATCCTCAGGGATTAAAATCATCAAGGTTTTCGCACTGGAAGACCGAATGACCGAGCGGATGACCGCAGCCGTGCGCAGCGTCGAAAAGCGATCGAACGAAATTGCCAAGCTGCAGTCCATTGCCAGCCCGATGATGGAATTCCTTGCCGGAGTTGCCGTTGCCGGCGTGTTGGTCGTCAGCACCATGGGAATTGCCGGGACTGAACCGCCGACCGCGGGTCAGCTGATGTCCTTTATCACGGCGCTTCTGATGGCCTATGAACCGGCCAAGCGGCTGTCCCGGATGCGGGTGACCATTGAGTCCACGTTGGTTCCGATCGAGATGATGTTCGAACTGCTGGATCAGGAAGACCCAATGCGCGAAAGTCCGCAACCGCAAGAGCTGCGGTCCGGTCCGGGCGAGGTACGCCTGCGGAACGTCACCTTTGGCTACAGCGGCGGCATGCCTGTGATCAATGGAATGAACCTGACCTTCGAGGCCGGAAAGACAACCGCTTTGGTGGGGCAGTCGGGTGGAGGCAAGTCGACCATCTTCGGGCTCATCATGCGGTTCTACGATCCTGACCAAGGCTACGTCGAGATCGACGGACAGAATTTGCAGGATGTCAGCTTTGCCTCATTGCGGCGCAAGATTTCTTATGTTGGCCAGGATACGTTTTTGTTCTCCGCGACGGTCATGGAAAACCTGCGATATGCCCGTCCCGATGCGACCGAGGACGAGATTCGCGATGCGGCCAAAGCCGCGCATGCGCATGATTTTATCATGTCGCTGCCCAAGGGATACGACACCGAAGTCGGTGAGAACGGTGCGTTTCTGTCTGGAGGACAGAAACAGCGTCTGGCAATTGCCCGCGCCATTCTTCGGAAGGCTGAAATTCTGCTGCTCGACGAAGCCACCAGCGCGTTGGATGCTGAGTCCGAGGCACTGGTGAAGCAGGCTTTGGATAAGCTGACGGAGAACGTGACCACGATCGTCATTGCTCACCGGCTGTCGACCGTGCTTGAGGCAGACAAGATCATGGTTGTCCAGGATGGTCAGGTGATCGAACAGGGCAAGTTGGATGAGTTGATGGAACAGAATGGTAGCTTCCGCCGCCTGTTCGATCAGCAATTCAAGACACCGGCTGCGTGATCAATCCCGTAAAGCCTGGTTTTTTACCTTGAGAACAGGCTGGATGAGATAGTCGAGAACGGTCTTCCTGCCGGCCAGAATGTCAACTTGTGCGATCATTCCCGGAATGATCTCTACCGCCAGTCCATCGGCGTCCAACAAGGTGCCGCTGGTTCGGATCTCGACCACGAAGACTTCCTCGTGCTGCCGCTCTGACCGTGTAATCGTATCCGCGCCGATGCGAACAATTTCGCCGTCCAGCGCGCCGTATCTGGCAAAATCGTAAGCGGTGATCTTGACCTTCACCTGCTGACCCGCACGCAGGAACGCGATGTCGTCAGGACGGACATAGGCTTCGACCAGAAGGTTGTCGTCCAACGGAACGATTTCGACCAGATCCTCGCCGCTGCGGGCCAAGCCGCCCAAGGTCGTGCGGTGGATTCGGTTGACGATGCCCCTGACTGGCGCACGAACCTGCGCGCGCGCCGCGCGGTTCTCCAACGCGGGCAGGGTGGGCTCAAGCGCCGCAAGCTGCGCAGTGGCAATGGCAAGATCGGTCAGTGCCGCGCTGCGAAACCGGCTTTTGGTGGCCGTGATGCGGTCATCGATTTCACTCAGCCCGGTTTCCAGACGGCTTGCAGCGGCCTCGGCCCTTACCTTGCGGCCCTTCCATTCCGCCTCGCTGCGTCGCAGGGCTAGCAGAGTTGTCGCAGGCTCCATCTTGCGGCGGACCAGCGGCTCCATCAAAGCGCGCTCTTCGGACAGGACCTTGAGTGTTTCTTCCGCAGTGACCCGGTCCACCAACCCCTCTTCCAATTCGCGCTGCTTCTGCTCACGTTGGCGTTCCAAAATGGCGATCTCGTCGGCCAATTCCGATTTTCGGCCGAGATACAGAGCCGTTTCCGAGCGAACGACGTCCGGTGCTTGTTGAACAAGCTCGGGCTCGAACCGCAAATCGGATCCGTCAATTTCGGCCTGCAACCGCTTAATACGCGCCCGTAGTCCCAATGCCCGTTGCCGCTCGGTGTCCAGCTCGCTGCCGATTTGCGTTGCGTCCAATTCCAGCAGCAAAGCGTTCTTGTCGACGATCTGACCCTCTTGAACATGAACAGCCTGAAGAACCCCAGGTTCGGTTGCTTCGATCACCTGAACGTCGCCTGACGGTACGACGCGACCGTCCGCGCGGACCACGTCGTCCAGTTCGGTGACGAAAGCCCATGCGCCGGCGGTCAACATGCAGCCCATTATGGCCAGCAGCAATACCGAGCCGCGAAACCCCGAGCCGCCGTTCATCTCGCGGGCCAATCTTGCAAGGTCAGGATGCCGCGACATTCATGTGCCTCCGCGCGTCTTTGGCTCGGTTGGTGAGAACTGACTTGACGGCGTCAACGCCCACTTTGCCGTTTTCGATCACGATGACCCGGTCGACCAGTTCCAGCAGACTTGCCCGATGGGTAACGATGACCATAGTCGTATCCGCAGCCGCTGCTTTCAGCCGCTGAATGATGTTCGCCTCGTTCGCGAGATCCATCGCGCTGGTGGGTTCGTCCAGCAACAGGACGGGCGGCTGCCCGATCAATGCCCGGGCTAGGGCGATCGTCTGACGTTGCCCGCCCGAGAGCCCCTCACCACGTTCGGCCAGCATCAAATCGTACCCGCTGGGATGCCGCGATACAAAGTCTTCAACGCCCGAAATACGTCCGGCCCGGATCAGATCTTCGTCGCGCGGGCGGACGGCGCCGGCCGCGATGTTTTCGCGGACCGAGCCCGAAAACAGCCAAACATCCTGTAGGACCGACCCAATGTTGCGCCGAAGGTCCCCCGGATCAATCTGGCGGATGTCAATCCCATCCAAAAGAACCGAACCGACACGGGGTTGATACAATCCCAGAAGCAGTCTTGCGATGGTGCTTTTTCCTGATCCGATCCGCCCGAGAATCGCAACTTTCTCCCCCGGTTTGATGTCGAAGGACACGCCTTTCAGTGTGTCCTCATCCTGGTCTGGGTAGGCGAAATACACGTTGTTGAACGTGATACGCCCTTTGAAGTTGGAGCGGCTGATCCAGGTGCGACCCGATGGCCGCTCGCTGTCGGCTTGCATCATTGCGTCAAGGTTCCGGTAAGCACTGCGCGCCTGGTTGAACCGAGTCAGCGTTTGAGACAGCTGGCCAAGAGGTGCCAAAGCCCTTCCGGTCAGCATCACTGAAGCGACCAAAGCGCCCATGCTGGTCAGGCCGTCCGCTATCAGAAAAACACCGTAAAATACGATTAGGACCTGGGCCGCCTGCTGCGTGAAACCGGTCAGGTTCAAGGCGAATTGACTGATGGCACGCGACCGAACACTGTTGCCGGATTGTCGTTCGATTGCCTCTTCCCAGCGTCGCCGCATCGTGCCGGCCGCAGTGGTCGTCTTGATCGTTTCCAGACCGGCCAGAGTTTCGATCAGCACGGATTGCTTTGACTGGCCATCAAAAAAACTGCGCTCCGCCAGGCGGGACAAGAGCGGCTGAATGGCGAGCCCGGCGATCAGCACGACTGGTACGGCGAGAGCTGGGATCAGAAACAGCGGTCCGCCAACCATGTAGATCGTAAGCAAAAACAGACCGATGAACGGCAAATCAACCACCATGACCAGCGTAGCCGACGTGAAGAACTCGCGGAGTGTTTCGAACTCACGCACCGTGTTCGCCATGGCGCCGGTTGAGCCGGTTCGGGACTTCATCTGGATATTCAGAAGTTGATCGAAAACACGCCGGCCCATCAACATGTCGGCATTCCGACCTGCCCTGTCGATGAAACTGGCGCGCAGGATCTTCAGCACAAAATCAAAAAACAGTGCGATGCCGACACCGATGGTCAGGGCGACCAGGGACTCGACGGCTTCATTTGGCAGAACCCGGTCATAGACGGTCATGATGAAAACCGAGGTTGAAAGCCCCAGGATATTCGTCAAAGCCGCGGCCAGAGCAACCTGCAAGTACGACCAACGATTGGCCACAAGCGCTGATCGGAACCAGTGACGGCTCGGCTGGCTTGGGTTGTTTTTGATTTCCTCGGAGTATGCTCGACGAAACAACATCGCATAGCCGGAATAGACGGCGTCGAGCTGGCATTCATCCATCTCACCAATGCTGTCTCCAAGCTCTGGGTCGTGGATCAACAGACGGCCAGACTTCGAACGGCCATGGTAAACCACGGCCCGATGGTCCTCGAGCAACAGTATCGCCGGTGCGAGGCTGGGATCAAACTCCGACAGCCGGCGCGGCCCGAAGCCCGCCTGCAATCCATGGTCATGGGCCAGTGCGATCGCGTCCTGCACCTTCAACCCACCAGAGACCGAGGATTGGGCTGCCAAAAGGCTGGCTTTGGTCAATGGCCGGTCAAGCTCTGCCGCCACATGCAGCAGACATGCCTCAAAGTTGGTGAGGGGCAGGGATGTAGGAGGCTGGCTGCGTTGGGTCATGGTCTGTTGCCCCATGTTCTGAGCTGGATGCCCAGCAGATCAATGATGTCGCCCGTAAGGCTGAGCGCGGCGTAGTTCGTTAGGAAGAAATTCTGCTCCGCCAGGATCAGGCGCTCCTGTGCGTTCACATAATCGCGCTGCGCGTCCAGGATTTCGACTAAGCTGCTGCGCCCGATGTGGAATTGCTCTTGAGTGGCGGCAACGCTGTCGGCATTTGCGGCAACTGCGATGCGGGCCTCGCGCAGACGCTGGGCGCCGGCCTTTTGGTCGGATCGAATGAAACCTAGCTCTCGCTGGATTTCCCGAACAAGAACCTCGCGGGCAAATTCTGCTTGTTTGACCCGCGCTTCGGCGGCGGCAATTGCCGCCCGCCGTTGACCGGTGCTGTCCAGCTCGTAGTTGACCGACAGGTCTACGCCGAAATTCGCGTCGCTGCTGTCGTCCTGGTTGGCAAAGGCCGAAACCCTCACGTCCGGCTGACGCCGCGCGATTGCGGCAGAGCGGTCTGCCTTTGCCGCCAGAACCGCCGCGTCTGCGCGTCGAACCTGCGGGCTGTCCATCACGATGACGGCGTCGCTTCTCGACAGGTTGGGCGCTGGGACAGGGGGATCCAGTTTGCCCGGCGGGGCCCCAAAAATTTCCTGGAATCGCGCATTGGCGCGATCAGCCTGAGCCCGGGAATCCGCCAACTTGGTCCTGGCATCCGCGACCCGAGAACGCGCCGTCAGGACATCGGCAGCGGAGCCGGCCCCTTGCGCGGCGCGGTCGGAGATCTGTTTCTCGATCTCCTCATGGCGGCGGACGTTTTCCCACGCGATTTCAACGATTTTCCGACGGTCGATGACCAACACATAGGATTCAATTGCGGCAAGGGCCGTCGCGGCTGCGGTTTGAAGCTGATCGCCGCGGCTTACGAGCACGCGGGCCCGTGCCGCTGCCAAGTCTCCGGCGGCAGCTCCCCCGTCGTATACAAGCTGTGATACCCGCAGATATGGCGATACATCCGCAATATCTGAATCCACCCGTTCCGATCGGGCATTTACGCCAAGTGACACCTGCGGAAGAAAGGCTCCTTCTGCCGCGTCCATATCTGCAAAGGCTGCGTCAACGCCGGTCTCGCTCTGCGCCAGGTTCGGGCTGGTTTCTACCGCGCGCCGTATTCTCTGGCCGAATGAACTGCGAGTCAGATGACCCGACGGCTTTGTCGCGCCGGCGCCCGTTGATCCTTCTAAAAAAGCCATCTCAATCGGGGCAAGATCCGGAACCGGCTCACAAGCCGCAGTGAGCACGGCCACCGAACCGACCAGTAGAGGCAAGATGAGTCGATCAAAGGCAGGCATATTTGGCCTCCGCGTCCGACAAGTCTCGTTCCGCGGCAATGGCATCCAAGAACCTCACAAGGTCGGAGTCCCTGCCGTTTGCGGGAGTGCTGATCACCTTGGGAGAATGCGTCTGGCAGTGGTGTATCCACAGAAGATGGTTGAGCGAGACTTGATGAGCGTAAATCAACTGCATCGCTCCGCTAGATTGCAGAACCGCTGTCTGCGCCGGCCCAAGTTGGTTGAAGCGTCGAAAGTCCACGCTCATCCAACCGTCGGGCAACTCCGCATCCTTAAAACGGGTCAATTCGACGAATAGGCCCAATTCCTTTATCAGCGCGCAGGCACGTCGGGTTGCGTTGCGATCGGCCAGAAAGCTCTTGAAGAAGCCCTTCAGGGCTTCCAGTTCAGAGGCGATCGAGCCGTCCTTTGCAAAGAACGGGCTGCCGGATTGGTCACAGGACACGAGTCCGGTGGTTTCATCTACAACAAGCTTGCCTGAGTTGGTGCGCGATCCTGCTTCGCCACCGACCATTTCGATTGAGAACGGATGGCATCTCAGCAAGGAAGGAACATAGGTGGCCCGCCAGCGTCCTTGGTCCGAAACAAATGGTGTTTCCGGAGAAGCTGCGGTCGCCAGAATAGCATGCGGCGATACCCCGCCCCCCGAGGATCGAAAAGCAATTGGAAAAGAGGCGGCTGCTTCTGAGACTTCCGCACTTACGATCTCGCACTCCAATCTGCAGCGCGCAAAATCGTAGGATGAAAATCTGTGCCACGAGCGATCGGAATGTCTGTCGAAAGTGACGGGTACTGGGCCGTTCTGTGCCATTGATGTCTCCGCTGGTCCGTTAGGAAGGGCCGGGGCGGCCCCACCTTTTCATGTTTGTCAGGATCAACTTGACGCGCCGGTCGGATCGGTATGCAGTATGTTGTCGCTGCTCAGACCGCTCAGATCACCCAGGCCGTCAAACTGCGCGACCGTGCTGACCGTGGCTGAGGTTGGGGCGGAATAGTCCACCTTGACCAGCACACTGTCAGTTCCATCGCTGGCCAGCAGATAGATCTCATCTCCGGCTTGAGCCCCGGTAAGCGTTTCTGCGGCGGCTTCCAGAGTATCGGTTGTCAGATCGGTGAGTGTGGTTGTCAGCCCTACAAAACCTGTGTCGGTCGCGATCATGTCGCCAATCGCGAGTGTTTCGACACTTGTTCCATCACCGCGAAGCGATGAGACATCCAACCCGCTGAACATAATGGCGTCGGCCATGTCGGCTGCAGGCCCCAGGGTGAAACCCGTTACGATATCGGTGCCGTTGGCCGTCGGGTCCGCTTCGAAAACGATAAGATCTCGGCCAGCGCCGGACAGATCGATCACATCGTCGCCGTCCCCACCGCGGATGACATTGTCGATACCCGTGGCCGCCAATGCGTCTGCGCCGTCTGTTCCCAATACCCAATGGGTCGGGCCACCGTCGGGCGTGTTGATCGTCAACTCGATCGGCTTCGTCGGGTCCAGCACCGTCATCGTGAACGTGACGACAGGCTGGGTCAGGTCGCTAAAGCTTGTCGCGGCCCCGCCAAAACTGATTTCCGCCGCCCCGTTCGGGTTTGCCAGAAACAGATCAAAACCGGTGTTTTCGACCTCGGATCCCATGTCATAGGTCACGACCGCGGGGTCAAAACCCAAGTTGGCCGTGAAAGCCAACCCACTGGATATGTCCCGGTCCGCTTCGGCATGTATTTCGAAAGTTATCGTCGACCCGCTCCGGCCTGCCTCGGAAATGAAATAGGCCGCTGGAACGTGAGCCGTCGCCTGTTCTGTCGCGGGTAGGGGGTTCGGTCCTCCGGCAACCGTCGCTGAAACCGAAAAATCCAAAAGGTCACCCGCCGTTGTGCCCGAAAACGCCGTGGCAGGTACGTTCAGGCTCCACGTGCCGTTGGCCGCGACCGTGGCTGTGCCGACAGAGACCGAGTTCAGCATCACCTCAACGGTTTGTCCCGCGCCGAGACCTATGGATGAACCGCTGACTGTCAGGCCGCTGGATTGCGCGTCACTCAGCGAAACCGCGTCGTTGGTTCCGACTTCATTCAAGGTCAGGATGGGTCGGTAGTCGGTGGTCACCGAGGCTGCCGCCTGAGAAGCGGGGTTGCCAGCGGTGTCCGAAACCGATGCGGTGATAGAATAGGTTGTTCCGTCAGAAAGCGCGTTCAGATCAGCTGTAGGTATGGTGGTCGACCAGACCCCACCCGAAGCGGTGGCTGTGTAGGTCTGCCCGTTCAGCCCTACAGTAATGGTTTGCCCATCTTCGGCTGTCGTTGTCCCCGATACTGTCAGGTCGCTGTCCTTCTCGGTGACGTCTAGAACCGATCCAGTTCCCAGGGGGGTCAGTGAGATGGTCGGGGCGCTGAAATCGGTGTTGAACCCAGTCGAAGTCGTCTGTGTATTTCCGGCTGCGTCGCTGACCGACGCGGAAATCGTGTAGGATTCGGCATCTTGCAGGCCGCTAAGGTCGAGGGGTGAAGCGGTGTAGGTCCACGCGCCACTCGTCACTGTAGCGGTGCCTGAGACATCCACAGTCCCGTCCGCTCGTTGAACTTGGATCGAGACGACCGTTCCATCAGGCGCGTCGGAAATGCCGGAGACCGTCATTCCGCCGGATTGCTCTGCCAGGTTCATGGTGCCCCCGGCCGATACCGTCGAGATTGACAGGGCGGGGGCCGTAAAGTCCGTGTCGAAGCTGCCAGTGGCCTGTGCGGCCGGGTTCCCAGCAAGGTCCGAAACATCGGCGGTCACGGTGACGGTGGCACCGTCGGAGAGGCCGACCAGATCGGCTGTGGGAATGCTGACACTCCAGTTGCCACCTGAAACGGTGGCGCCGTAGGTTTGACCGTTCATTCCAATGGTCACGACCTGGCCGTCTTCGGCGGTCGTCGTTCCGGATATGCTGAGGTCGGTTCCCTGTTCGACCGCGTTCATGACCGCGCCGTCCGAAAACGTGTCGATGCTTATCGTTGGGGCGGTCGCGTCTTTGGAAACTCCTGCACTCGCCTGTGGGGCCACGAGGCCATCGGCATCCGTCACGTCGGCGGTGATGGTGAAAGTTGCGCCGTCGGCCAGGGCAATCAAATCCGCGTTCGGCACGGTCACGCTCCACGTCCCTCCGGACACAGGGCCCGTGTAGGTCTGACCGTCCAAAGTTACCGTGACTGTCTGGCCATCGGTTACATTCCCGGTTGTGCCGCTGATCGTCAGATCTGCTCCGGCTTCGGCCGCGTTCAAGACCGCACCGACGGGCAGAGGCGAAATAGAGATAGACGGTCCGCTCAGGTCCACGGGCACCGAAACCGCAGCAGGCGTGGCCGGGTTTCCGGCGGCATCGCTGATCGTGGCACTGATGTTGATGGGGCTACCGGTGACCAGAACGCCGAGGTCGGCTGTGGGAACTGTCACACTCCAAACACCGCCTGAAGCGGTTCCGCTGTAGGTCTGGCCATTGAAAGTCAGCACAACCGGTTGGCCATCTTCGCCGGTCGTCGTGCCGGTAATCGTCAGGTCCGATCCGACGTCCACAAGGTCGATCTGGCCGCCTGCGACAGGGTCTATTGTTATGGCTGGGGCGAAAAAGTCAGTATCAAAGCTGTTGGTGGCTTGAGCCGCGGGATTGCCTGCGCGATCCACCACATCAGCGGTCACATTGACGGTCGCACCATCGGGCAGAGACGCCAGATCGGCGGCCGGAACCGTGACGCTCCAAGTGCCGCCGGACACCGTTGCGGTATAGATCTGACCGTTCAACCCCACAGTCACCATCTGACCATTTTCCGCATCGGTCGTACCACGGATTTCCAGATCTGACGCGCTCTCGGCCGCATTCATGACCGCCCCGTGGGAAAATCCTGTTATCGCGATGGCCGGAGCGATGGTGTCGATGTTGAACGTGGCTGTTTCGACAGCGATCTCACCTCCGGCTCCATCCAGGTGCCGGATCGTCACGGATGCGACCCCCTGAGGCAACCCTGCCGCCTCGATTTGGCTCAGCGAAACGCTCCAACTGCCGTCCGGCCCCGCTGATACGGTTTTGGTGACCGACCCGATGGTTACTTCGACCGAAACGGTGCCATCAGGTGCTGACGCCTTGGCGGTGGTGCTGTTCAGCGAATTTCCCTGCAACTGGGATAGGTTCAGGCTGGACGGGCTCGGCGACTCCGCGGGTGTCGCGGCATCTTCGCCGCCACCGCCGCCAGCGGCGGCCGCGCCGGCCAGACCCAAACCACCCAGCACCGCGCCTGCGGCTCCCATACCGCCACCACCAGCTGCCGCTGCTCCGGCGGCTTCAGCGGCCACTGCAAGCTGCGCGACTTCAACGGCCACGTCTTCGGCAATCATGATTGACCCGTTTTCCAGAACGTGCACGTTTTCCGCGGAAACCAGGACTGTGCGACCGTCCAATAGCTTCAGTTGAACGTCGCCGTTGAGCAGCAGTTTGACCGACTGGACACCGGGCAGGACATCGGCAAACTGAAATGTGCTCAACTCCTCCTCAGTGGCTTGGGCCAGCGCGGGCAAGGCCAGAAGGGCAGAGGCCAAACCACCGCCGACTCCCGATCCGGCCCATCGGCGCAGACGCGCTTTGACCCATTTGCGGACATGCTTCTCATGCCCTGCATCTGGTGAGTCCTTCTGGATGGAGACTTCGTGCGAAACAGGTTTCATCGTCATCATGTCCTCACAATCGGTGGCCGCGGATACCCGCGCGACAAGACCGAAGAAGCCAAGTTCTGTTCTTCTTTCCTGCTGCCGAGTTATTCATGCGGTCGGACCTTGAAAAATTGAGTTAATCTGGAGCCGAATTCCTCGTTTTCACCACAATTTCGTTCTCGTCTTTGCCTTGGCACCGCGTCACCCTCGAAAGGACTGCCAGCGATGGCATTGGGGGTGATCTGAGTTGATGCTTCAGTTCGAAAGAGTGGTTGCAACGGGGAGTCCGGCGCTCGATTCAGGTATCGGCGATACGGCTTTAAAAACGTTTAACGGTGTTACGTATCTGTACAGCACGACCCGGGCTGGCGGCGGCATCGTGGTCTGGCAGCTTGTGGATGGTGGGGCTCTGCAATTCCACGACGATCAATATTTCAGCGGCACCATATCGTTGCAGGTCGGCAGCCTTGGTGCTCTGGTCGCATTGGGCGCAAGCGATCTGTTGGCACTGGACGTCGATAACGCAACAGGCCTTGTCGGATACGAGTTGAATACGGATGGCACGATCGGGGCGCTGCAAGAAACGGCGGCGATTCCCGGAGGCGGTGATGTCACAGCATTGGTCCAATACTCGGTGGGTGCGGTCGACTACCTGACGGTGGCCCATCAGGACAGCGGGCTCATCGGCACCTACGTGGTGAACTCGAATGGTGCACTCAGTCATGTCGGCTCGGTCGCGGGCAATGCCGGGACGATGCAGACTGCGGCGGTGAGCAGCAACCAGTATGTCGTCACTGCCAATGCCACCGACAATGCGATCCGGGTGTTCAACGCCGATCAGGGAAGCGGGACGCTGATCGAAGTTGACAACACGACAACCCAAACGCTTGGGATCAGTTCTCCGACAGCGTTGGAAACCGTTGATGCGTATGGACACACGTGGGTTCTAGTAGCCGGGTCCAGCAGCAACTCCATCAGTGTGATGGAGCTGCGCGCAGACGGAACACTGGTTCCAAAGGATCATGCGTTGGACACGTTGGGTACCCGTTTTGGCGCAGTTCAGGACATGAAGGTCGTCGAGGTGGATGGACGCGTCTTTGCCATCGCCGGCGGCGGAGATGACGGGGTGACCCTGCTGACGATGACCCCTGATGGCAAGCTGATCTACCTGGACAGCTTTGCGGATACGCTGGATAGCGGTCTTCAGAATGTTGAGACCATCGAGGTGGCTCATGTTGGGGACGACCTTCAGATCTTTGTGGCATCGCAGCAGGATGCAGGGCTAACCCAGCTGACAGTGTCTTTGGACTCCTTGGGCAATGTCATCGAGGGGAATGGATTCGTAACCGGAACCGCTCAGGACGACATGCTGAGCGCCGGCGTTTTAGACACTGATTTGCAGGGCGGTGCCGGTGACGACATTCTGATTGCCGGTCGCAGTGAAACCACCATGCAGGGCGGTTCCGGCGCGGACATCTTCGTTATGCGGTTCGGCAGTGGATTGACGACGATCACGGATTTCGAGGCCGGAACCGATCGGTTGGATCTGTTTGACTACCCGATGTTGCGCAACCCCGGGCAGCTGACCGTGACGTCAACGGCACAAGGGGCTCGGATTGAGTTCATGGATGAAACCGTCGAGTTATTTTCGACCGACGGCGGCACACTCACCAGCGCCGAAATTTTCGGGTCCGGTTTCGAGGGGCCGGATCATATCCCTGTTGACTTTGGCGTGCTTGCGGGGCCCGAGGCCTCGGCCGGTGTGACGGGTCCAATCACGGTAGAGTCTTCCGGTTCGAACCCCGCGCTGAGCGATGCTGAGATCGTCTTCACGCCAGTTGGAAACAGCCCGATATCGGTACAGGCCGACGATCAGGGCCAATTCGATCTTGATTTGCCATCAGGTTCGTTGTCGGGTCACGTGGACATCATCAAATCGTATTCCCATGCCAGCGGAGAGATCACGGCCCTGGATGCGCTACAGGTTTTGCGGATAGCGGTCGGTTTGGGACCAACCTGGGGACCCGCAGCCCCCGAAAACCTGATCGCGGCCGATATCACCCGGGATGGCACCGTCAATGCACTGGATGCCATGGCGATCCTGCAGGTTGCCGTTGGGTTGCCCACCGCACACGAGCCGGAATGGGTTTATCTGGATCAGAACGCCGATCTTTCCTCAATCACGCCCACGAATGTCGACTATCAAACCGGCGCTGCGGTTACCGCCCTGGATGGGATGTTCAGTGTGGACATGACGTCGATCCTGCTTGGGAATCTCGAGGCGGTGTGAACTGGCTATTCGCGGAACGCAAAAGGTATCGTGCTTCCGCGCAGACGTAGGCTAATCTTAGCAGAACAGCCTAGCCCGGTTTTTTAGAGATTGCCCAATGGCTACCAAGCAGATGCGGCATTTCCAACCAAAATCCGGCGCACAGGCGATGGTTCGTTCGTCACGCCTCGTGGCTGCGGAAGATCCGTGTGGTCGAGAAATAGCGCTCCAACTCCTCGATACGCTCCTTGCTTTCTTCCCAGCGCGCCTCCTGAACCTCCGCAATCAAGGTTTCCGAAATGAGTTGAAGGGCGATCGTCGAATCCCAGCTTGATGGAGCTTCGACCAGAGCGTGAAAGGTATAGTTGGCCGATTTGCCGATGGGCGACCCCCATTGGTCGGTGAACAGCACGACGGTCACCCCGCGATCGGACGCAACTTGTGCCAGCTTTTCCAGATGCGCCTCGTAGCGGCGGATGTCGAAGATGACCAGAACCGAGCTTTCGTCCATGTCCAGCAGGTATTGCGGCCATACATTGGCCGAGTTGCCCAGCATGGTCACGTTGGGCCGGATGATCTGCATGTGGTTGAACAGATAGTCGGCGTTCGAGCGGGTGATGCGGCCGCCCACGACATACAAATGGCGCTCGGTATCGGCCAGCAACTGCGCCACCGCGTCGAACATCGACTTGTCCAGCCGCTCCAGCGTGTGGCGCATGTTGGTCCAGACGGCTTGGGCAAAACGCGTGATCGGATGTTCGGTTTCATCATCCACGATCCAGGCGTCGCGTTTCGAGATCGGCTTTTGGATTTGTGCCGCGACTTCTTCGCGTAGCGCCTCCTGCAGCGCAGGAAACCCATCGAAACCCAGTTTTCGCGCCATGCGAATGACCGTTGGGGTGGACACTTGCGCCGCCGCTGCCAGCTTGGTGATCGATTGCAGCCCACCCATCGGATAATCCTGCAACAGGACCGATCCCAGCTGCCGTTCCGAGCGGGTCAGGCCTTCAAGTTCGTCCTGAATGCGTTGTTTGACCGTTTTGGCGACAGAGGCCATCGGCGCCCTCATATTATTCAATTTGCTACAGGATATGAGTGATTGTAATTTTGTCTACAGAAATTTTCTTGACAGGCCCAAGGCCGCTGTAACAAATGCTACGCATGCAGTCCAAGACCGAGTCATCTCTGTTATCCCCTCTGGAAGTGCCCGCCGCACGTGTGTTGAACGCGCGTGGCGTGGCGCGCGCGGTTCTGGTGTGCGAACACGCAAGCCGGTTCATTCCTGCGGCTTTGGATGGGCTGGGGTTGGACGACGTGGCGGCCCGTTCACACGCGGCCTGGGATATCGGGGCACTGGAGGTTGCAGTTGAACTGGCCGGCGCCCTGGATGCGCCTCTCGTACACTCGCGGGTCAGTCGGCTGGTCTATGACTGCAATCGTCCGCCCGAACGGGAAGACTCGATGCCGCCGCGCAGCGAGGTGTTCGCGGTGCCAGGCAATCATGGTCTGACCGCGGAACAGCGCGCCCAGCGAGTTCGCGACATTTATAAACCGTTCCGGGGTCTCTTGTCGCAAACGCTGGACCGCCGCCCAGAACCGCCTGTTCTGATTACGATCCACAGTTTTACACCAATCTACAACGGCAAGACCCGGGCGGTCGAACTGGGGATTTTGCATGACTCTGATGACCGTGCGGCTCAGGTCATGCTGAACCATGCAGCGCATTGCGGGCTGAGAGTGGCGTTGAACGAACCCTATTCGCCAGAGGATGGTGTCACGCACACCCTGCGTGAGCACGGTATCGCGCGGGGCTTGCCCAACGTGATGATCGAGATCCGCAATGATCTGATCGACACGCCGACCGGGGTCAATCGGATCGTGGGGCTATTGACGCCAATTTTGGCCGCCACGGTCGAAACCTTTTCCGACGCAGGGCAGAACACATGAGGGCAGGGGTGCAGGTATGAGCTTCATGCGGGGATATATTGCGGTCATCGACCGCATGAACCGCTGGATCGGGCGGGTCGTGATGTACGGTATCTTCGTGATGATGGGCATCCTGCTGTGGTCGTCCATCTCAAAGACCTTTTTCCTTCCGTCGCTCTGGACGCTCGAAGTCGCGCAGTTCGCGATGGTCGCCTATTACATCCTAGGCGGGCCGTATTCGATCCAGATGGGTTCGAACGTGCGGATGGACCTTCTCTACAGCGAGTGGTCGCACCGGCGACGGGCCTGGACCGACGCGTTCACCGTTCTGTTCCTCATCTTCTACCTGGGCGTGATGATCTATGGCGGGTTCGACTCGCTCAGCTATTCCCTGCAATATGGCGAGCGCAGCCCGACCGCGTGGCGCCCCTATCTGTGGCCGATCAAGGTGATCATGGTCGTGGGGCTGATCCTGATGCTGCTGCAGGCCATTTCCGAGCTTTTCAAAGATATTCTGCGCCTCATGGGCGATGACATCCCGCGCGAGGTGATCTGATGTCGTATGAGTTGATCGCCATCCTGATGTTCTCGACCATGATGCTGATGCTGCTGACCGGTCAGCGCGTATTCGGCGCCATCGGTTTCGTGGCCGTGGTGGCTGCGCTTCTGCTGTGGGGCGACCGTGGCGGCTATGACATCGGGTTTTCGGCCGCGATGAAGCTGATGAAATGGTACCCGCTGCTGACGCTGCCGATGTTCATCTTTATGGGCTATGTTCTGGCCGAGTCCAAAATCGCCGACGACCTGTACAAGATGTTTCATATCTGGATGGGTGGACTAAATGGCGGGCTGGCCATTGGCACGATCGGGTTGATGGTGCTGATCTCGGCGATGAACGGGCTGAGCGTGGCAGGCATGGCGATCGGGGCCACGATTGCGCTGCCCGAACTGCTCAAACGGGGGTACGACAAGAAAATGGTCACAGGGGTGATCCAGGCCGGATCATCACTTGGGATACTTGTGCCACCCTCTGTTGTACTGGTTCTCTATGCGATGATCGCGCGTCAGCCGGTGGGGCAGCTGTGGTTGGCGGGCATCCTGCCGGGCCTGATGATGGCGGGCATGTTCATCCTGTACATCGTGATCCGCTGCCGGATAAACCCGGAACTCGGCCCGGCCCTGTCCAAAGAAGAGCGCGACGTGCCGATGGCGGAAAAACTGCGGCTGCTGCGCGCGGGACTGCTGCCGTTGGCGATCTTCGCGGCGATGATGGTGCCATTCGTTAATGGCTGGACCTCGCTGGTCGAAAGCTCGGCCATCGGTGCGCTGACGGCTTTTGCGGCCGCCGTGCTGAAAGGGCGGATGACGCGGCAGGTGTTCGAGGTTTCGGTGCGCTCGACCCTAGGCATCACCTGCATGTTCATGTGGATCATCCTGGCCGCGCTAGCCTTTGGTGCGGTATTCGACGGGCTGGGCGCCGTGCGCGCGATCGAGACCCTGTTCACCGAACGGCTGGGCCTGAACCCCTGGGTGATCCTGATCCTGATGCAGCTGAGCTTCATCGTCATGGGCACCTTTCTGGACGACACCGCGATGCTGGTGATCGTGGCGCCGCTGTACGTGCCGCTGGTGGGGGAACTGGGCTTCGACCTGATCTGGTACGGGGTGCTGTACACGATCACCACGCAGATCGCCTATATGACGCCGCCCTTCGGCTATAACCTGTTCCTGATGCGGGCCATGGCCCCGCCCGAGATTTCGCTGCGCGACATCTACGGTTCGATCCTGCCCTTCGTGATGGTGATGACGCTGGCGCTGGCCATCATCATGACCTTCCCGCAGATCGCGCTGTGGCTGCCCGACTACATCTACAACAAATGACCCCGGACATACCGGGGCACATGCGAGAGGATGGTCTCTCGCCCATCGAAACCGACAACGGAGAGAGAAGATGACGAACAGACGCACATTCCTGAAAGGGGCCGCCGCGGCCCCGGCAGCCGCGCTGGCCACCCCGGCGCTGGCGCAATCCACAATCCGCTGGCGCATGCAGACCTATGCCGGCCCCGCACTGGCCGAGCATGTGATCGACCCGGCCATCAAGATGTTCAACCAGATCGCCGGCGACCGGATGCAGATCGAGCTGTTCTATGCCGACCAGCTTGTGCCCACGGGCGAGCTGTTCCGCGCCATGCAGCGTGGCACGATCGACGCGGTGCAGTCGGATGACGACTCGATGGCTTCGCCCACCGAAGTAACCGTGTTCGGCGGCTATTTCCCCTTTGCCTCGCGCTACTCGCTGGACGTGCCGGTCCTGTTCAACCAATACGGTCTGAACGAGATCTGGGACGAAGAGTATTCCAAGGTGGGCGTCAAGCACATCTCGGCCGGCGCCTGGGATCCGTGCCATTTCGCCACCAAGGACCCGATCAACAGCCTGGCGGACCTTCAGGGCAAGCGGGTCTTCACCTTCCCGACGGCGGGCCGGTTCCTGTCGCAGTTCGGCGTGGTCCCGGTGACCCTGCCGTGGGAGGACATCGAGGTCGCCGTGCAGACCGGCGAGCTGGACGGCATCGCCTGGTCGGGCATCACCGAGGATTACACCGTCGGCTGGGCGGATGTGACCAACTACTTCCTGACCAACAACATCTCGGGCGCCTGGGCCGGGTCGTTCTTTGCCAACATGGACCGCTGGAACGAACTGCCCGAAGACCTGCAGACCCTGTTCCGCGTCTGCACCGACCAGTCGCATTACTACCGTCAGTGGTGGTATTGGGGCGGCGAGGCATCGCTTCGCGTGAATGGTGACAAGATGAAGCTGACCTCGATCCCGGATGAAGAATGGGCGCAGGTCGAAGCCGCCGCAGTGGCGTTCTGGGATGAGATTGCAGCCGAGTCCGAGACCAAGGCGAAGGTTGTCGAGATCATCAAGAAGTACAATGCCGACATGCAAAAGGCTGGCCGTCCCTACCGGTACGGCTAAGGTGAAACCGGCCTGCCCTCATACCGGGGCAGGCCGATGCAAACGTCAGTCCGGCAGGTGGCGCCGGCGCAGAAATAGGTGGCTCATGCTCAACTTCGACACGCTCAAGACCCAGGTTGCCGAAGGCTCGGTCGATACGGTTCTGGTCTGCATGGTGGACATGCAGGGCCGCTTGATGGGCAAACGATTCCACGCGGGCCATTTCGTGGCCGGGGCCTGGGAAGAAACCCATTGCTGCAATTACCTGCTGGCCACCGATCTCGAGATGGCGACGCCGGATGGCTATGCCTCGACCAGCTGGGAGCGCGGCTATGGCGACTATGTCATGAAGCCCGACCTCAGCACCCTGCGCCCGGTGCCGTGGCTGGAGGGCACGGTGATGGTGATGTGCGACGTGCTGGATCACCACACGCATGAAGAGGTTCCACACGCGCCTCGGTCTATTTTAAAGAAGCAGGTCAACCGGCTGAAGGCTATGGGCTATGACGCGATGTGCGCCACCGAGCTGGAGTTTTTCCTCTTTGAGAAGAGCTTTGACCAGATACGCAAAGAAGGTTTCCGCGATCTGGAACCGATCTCGGGCTACAACGAGGATTACCACATCCTGCAGACCACCAAAGAAGAGCATGTGATGCGGCCGATCCGCAATCACCTGTGGGATGCGGGCATTCCGATCGAGAATTCCAAGGGCGAGGCCGAGGCCGGGCAGGAAGAACTGAACATCAAATACGCCCCGGCCATGCAAACGGCCGAGTATCATTCGATCGCCAAGAACGCGGTCAAGGAGATCGCGTGGCAGCACGGCCATGCAGCGACCTTCCTGCCGAAATGGCATCATGACCGGGTCGGGAGTTCGTCGCATGTGCATCAGTCGTTGTGGGCGGACCGGCAACCGGCATTTTTTGACAAGGCCGATCCGCTGGGCATGTCGGACCTGATGAAAAACTACATGGCGGGCCTGCTGAAATACGCGCCCGACTATACCTGTTTCATGGCGCCGTACATCAACAGCTACAAGCGGTTCATGAAGGGCACCTTTGCGCCGACGCGCATCATCTGGTCGGTGGACAACCGCACCGCGGGGTTCCGGCTGTGCGGGGATGGCACCAAGGCGGTGCGGGTGGAGTGCCGGATTCCGGGTTCGGACATGAACCCCTATCTGGCCATCGCGGGCATGCTGGCCGCAGGGATCGCGGGCATCGAGGAGGGGCTCAAGCTGCAGCCGCCGACCAAGGGCGATGTCTATCAGGGGGATACGGGCATGATTCCGGGCAACCTGCGCGCGGCGCGGGATGCGTTGCATGGGTCGTCCATGCTGAGGGCGGCCATGGGCGATGACGTGGTGGATCACTATGTCCGCGCCGCCGAGGTCGAGATCGAGGAATTCGAGCGCGTGGTGACCGATTGGGAGATTGCCCGCGGGTTCGAGCGGGCGTAGAGGGCGGATGTGAGGGGCCAGCCCCTCACGCTCCCCGGAATATTTTTGGCCAGATGAAGCAGCGGGTCTGCTTTGCTTGAGGATGGAGTGACCAATGGGTCAGGTGTTGAAATGTATCTCGCCGATCGACGGATCGGTGTTTGCCGAGCGGAACACGCTGGATCGTGACGCGGCATTTGCCGCAGCGGGCCAGGCGCGGGCGGCGCAGGCGGATTGGGCAGCGCGGCCCCTGCAGGAGCGCATCGATCTGGTGATGGCCGGCGTTGCCGCCGTGGGTGCGATGAATGACGAGATCGTGCCGGAACTGGCCCGGATGATGGGGCGGCCGGTGCGTTATGGCGGCGAGTTCGGCGGTTTCAGCGAACGCGCGACCTATATGGCGGGCATTGCGCGCGATGCGCTGGCTGATATTGCCGTGGGCGAGGACGAGACGTTCAAGCGTTACATCAAACGCGTTCCGCATGGAGTGGTGTTCGTCGTGGCGCCCTGGAACTATCCGTACATGACGGCGATCAACACTGTGGCGCCGGCCTTGATCGCGGGCAATACGGTTGTGCTGAAACATGCCACGCAGACCCTGTTGGTGGGTGAGCGCATGGCGCGGGCCTTTCACTCGGCTGGCGTGCCCGAGGACGTGTTCCAGAACCTGTTCCTGAGCCACGACGTGACCAACGATCTGATTGCAGGCAAGGCGTTCGATTTCGTGAACTTCACCGGCTCGGTCGCCGGAGGGCAGGCGATGGAACGGGCCGCGGCCGGAACCTTTACCCCCGTCAGCACCGAGTTGGGGGGCAAGGACCCGGGCTATGTCATGGATGACGCCGATCTGGATGCGGCGGTCGAGACGCTGATCGACGGTGCCATGTTCAACTCGGGCCAGTGCTGCTGCGGGATCGAGCGGATCTATGTGCATGAGAGCCTGTATGACGATTTCGTCGCCAAGGCGGTCGAGATCGTCAAGGGTTACAAGCTCGGCAATCCGCTGGATCCGGAGACGACGCTGGGGCCGATGGCCAACGTGCGTTTTGCCGACGAGGTGCGCGCCCAGATCACCGAGGCCGTGGCCGCCGGTGCCGTGGCGCATATCGAGACCTTTGCCGAGGATGACGGCGGCGCCTATCTGACGCCGCAGATCCTGACCAACGTCACCCACGACATGCGCGTGATGCGCGACGAAAGCTTTGGCCCGGTCGTGGGGATCATGAAGGTGTCCTCGGATGACGAGGCCATTGCCTTGATGAATGACAGCGAGTTCGGCCTGACCGCCTCGCTGTGGACGCGCGATGTGGCGCGGGCCGAACGCATTGGCGACCGGATCGAGACCGGAACCGTGTTCATGAACCGGGCCGACTATCTGGACCCGGGTCTGTGCTGGACCGGCTGCAAGAATACCGGCCGTGGCGGCGGCCTTTCGATCATCGGATATCACAACCTGACACGTCCCAAATCCTACCACCTGAAAAAGGTGACGGGCTGAGGACGATTTGCCTGCCCCGGACCGACCCCCTCGCCGGGGCAGGCCTTAGACACAAGGAAAGCTGACATGAGTCTTGTTGGAAACTGGTCCTATCCGACCACGATCAAATTCGGCGCGGGCCGCATCAAGGAACTGCCCGAGGCCTGCGCGGCGGCGGGGATCAAGCGCCCGCTTCTGGTGACCGACCGCGGCCTGGCCGATCTGCCGATCACCGCCGCGACGCTGGACATTCTCGAGGCCGCCGGGCTGGGCCGGGGCCTGTTCAGCGAGGTCGACCCGAACCCGAACGAAAAGAACCTCGAAGCTGGCGTCGTCGCCTACAAGGCGGGTGGGCATGACGGTGTGATCGCATTCGGCGGCGGCTCGGGGCTGGATCTGGGTAAGATGGTTGCCTTCATGGCCGGTCAGACGCGGCCGGTCTGGGATTTCGAGGACATTGGCGATTGGTGGACCCGTGCGGACGCCGAGGCGATCGCGCCGATCATCGCGGTGCCGACGACGGCCGGCACCGGCTCGGAAGTGGGCCGCGCCAGCGTCATCACCAATTCGGAAACCCATGCCAAGAAGATCATCTTCCACCCCAAGGTTCTGCCGGCCGTGGTGATCTGCGACCCTGAACTGACCGTGGGCATGCCGAAATTCATTACCGCCGGGACCGGCCTGGATGCCTTTGCGCATTGTGTCGAGGCCTATTCCAGCCCGCACTATCACCCCATGAGCCAGGGCATTGCGCTGGAAGGGATGCGGTTGGTCAAGGACTTTCTGCCGCGCGCGTATGCGGACGGCACCGACATCGAGGCCCGCGCCCAAATGATGAGTGCGGCCGCCATGGGTGCGACGGCGTTCCAAAAGGGGCTGGGCGCGATCCACGCCATGAGCCACCCGATCGGCGCGGTGTTCAACACCCATCACGGCACCACCAACGCGGTCTGCATGCCACCGGTTCTGGAATTCAACGCGCCTGTGATCGCCGACCGGTTCGACGTGGCCGCAGCCTATCTGGGCATTTCGGGCGGGTTCGACGGGTTCCGGGCCTTTGTGCAGGAATTCAACGACTCGCTGGGCATTCCGCGCAAGCTGTCCGATCTGGGCGTGACCGAGGATGCAATCCCGGAGTTAGTCAAAGGTGCGATCATTGACCCCTCGTGCGGTGGCAACCCCATCGAGTTGACCGAGGAAAACCTGACCGGATTGTTCAGGGCCGCTCTTTGAGTGTCAGTCGGATCCGGGGCATCGAGAAGCTCCGGGTCCGATCTCATTCCGCCGGTTGCGGTCCCGGTACCTGTGCACTTGCGAATTCTGAGGGAAATTGAGCGGCGAAAGCACGTTCAGGCGCATTGCGGATCTCGGACCAGGTCGGCGCCCGCTGGAATCCTGGGGACCTGAGGGCGAGGGACAGTACGGATTTGTCCTCGACATAGATCAGCCCAAGCTTCTCAAGGCGGTCCATCGCGGCTTCAAACGCGTCCGCCCCGTACAAGTCGGACACCTGATCGCCAAGAAGCGCCCTGCCTATGATCACTGGGCTCAGGTCAAGGATGGCCCGAGCCGTCTCGTCCAATTGGTGAACAACTCTTTGTCCTGACGCCCGCAGGTCGATCACCGTGTCGCCCTCGACGTAGAGGGCTGACGTACCGGCCTCGTTTTGCCATGCGGCAAGCGCATCCAACGTCGACGCCGCGCGCTGCGCTGGCGGGCTTGGACCGTTGTCGACGATGTCGAAATGGTAGGCGAAATTCCAGACTTCTTCGGGCGGCAGGTCGAATATGAATGAATACGGCTTCGCTGGTTCGACCTCGACCCCAAATGCTTCGGGGTGTTCAAAATAAGGGCTGAACCGGTCCGCTCGCACCGGTCCTATCGAGCCGGGTGGTTGCAGGTGATGCAGCAGCGGAATGAGCTTTGCCATCCGTTCGAAGGCTGCTGCGCTTTCTCCGGGAAACCCGTAGAGGAAACACCATTCGACAAAAACCCCGGCCTCGGCACACAGCTTCAGCGTCTGGATGTTCTGAATTCCGCTGACCCCTTTTCTCATATGCGCAAGGGTCGGAGTATCGAAGGTCTCAATACCCGGCTGGATCTTTCGAACGCCGGCGTCGGCCAGACGGGCGATCACGGTCGGCGAAAGGTTCGATTTGACCTCGAAATGCATCAGGAATGGTCTGGTGTCCTGCGCAAGCTTCGGGATCAGGGTCTTGAGGTAGCGGTGATCCAGAATGTTGTCGACCACGACAAGATCCGGGCCATAGAGATCGGCAAGCGTGCAGAATTCGACATAAGCCCGCTCGGCGGACTTGCTCCGGTAGGTCATCGATTGGCCGTTCAGCCCGCAGAAAGTGCAATGGTGTTTCGCGCCCCACCAGCAGCCGCGCGATGTTTCGATCGTCGCAGATGGCACAAGGCGCTCTGATAGCCCCGGAGTGCTTTGAAATTGTTCAAAGAAAGCGTTGAAATCCGGGATGGGCAGCGTATTCAGATCCGTGGTCAGGCGCGGTCGAGACTCCTCCAGCGGGTTATCCAATTGGCTTTGGTTCAGAAACCCCTCGACCACGGGCAAGGGTCTGCTGGGCCCCAGGGCTTTCAGAAACTCGGGAAAAGCATGGTCGCCCTCGCCAATGCAAACCGCGTCCAGTTCAGGATGGGCCTGCAAAAGCGCGCGCCCGAGCGGCCCTTCGCAATTTGCGCCGCCCATGACGATGATCACGTCGGCTGACCGTCTCCGCACGGCCCGGGCCAGTGCGATCGAGGCCATGACCTGTTGGAACGAAGACGTAATCCCGATCACGGTCGGGTTTTGTTCCATCACCGCATCGGCGCAACGTTGGACGAATGCTCCGGCTTGCTTTCGGGCGGCAATGGCGTTTTGCATGAACGCCAGCCATTCGACACCCGACACATAGTCACCAAGAACCGTGGTCAGGTAGTCCATCGCGTCCAGATCGCTGCGCGGATAGATCAGATCGCTGAATATCCATTCACCCAGCAGCGCCTGATAGCAGCGGCCATCAGACAGCATGAAATACTCATCGAGGCCGATCGCCTCGGCATAGTCGAAGCTGAAGTACTTCTCGGTCGTCGCAAAGCCGTTGTCCCGTGCCAGCTGCGCAAGAAGAGACATCCCAAGCCCTGGATGTTGCAGGGAAGAAAACGGCATGGACACCAGACACAGCTGATGCAGGGCTGCGCCTTGGTCCTGACTGGAGACGGTCGCGCTTTCGCTCATGCGAAGTTACGCGCAGCGGGGCCGGATCACACCGTCGGACGTATCTTCATAGGCTTTCTTGATGTCTTGCATCGCCGACTTCAGGTCGGATTCACCGGAAAAGACGTTCCCAATCGCGGCCAACAGCTTGCGCGCCTCGCCATCCTGATCGAGCGAGATTCCCAAGCGGTTTACTACGCCTTCGGGGTTGTCGATGAATTCTTTTCGAAAGGCCTCGTCAAGGATGCCGCGGCCAATGATCTGCTGAACATCTTCCAGGGTCAAACCCCGAGTATGGTGGTCACTCATAATTGTTCCTTTCGCAATACAAGGCCAATTGTTAATAGTTTTTTTACTCAATATCAATGCCGTGGATGGTCCGCGCCACCCTTGCGTGGTGTCTGGAAAAAGGCCGGGATCAGCGACATACTGTACTCGGGCAGTCGGGGGGCGCTTGAACATGAGGAAACAGGTCCAGATCGAACCGACCGAGCGCAGAATGTGCACGGTTCTGTTCGCCGACATTGTTCGTTCGACCATGATGATCGGCAGTTTGGATCCCGAAGACGCCGTCAGCCATCTGGGCCCTGCCATCGAACTGATCATGTCGATCTGCGAAAATTTCGGCGCAACGACATTGTTCACCGGCGATGGAGCGCTCGCGGTTTTTGGATCACCGAACGCGGACGAGGATCACGCGGTCAAGGCAATAGCCAGCGCCCAGCGGATCATCGAACGCATCGGCAAGCTGGACGATCGGCAGTTGGATGTGCGGGTTGGCGTTCATTCCGGCGAATTGCTGGTGGGCCAGTTGCAACACACCCTCGGGGAAGAGCAGGCCTTTCTAGGACCGGTCATGAACATCGCCAGCAAGATCGAGGCCGCAGCCAGAAAGAACGTGGTCACGGTTTCCGGTCAGGTTTTGGAGAATGCCGGCGATCTGTTCGACCATACCCATGTGGGCGATCTCGAGCTGGACGGGGGTGCGGGTCCGATCAAACTGTTCGAAATCACCGGCCGCAAAGAACAGGTGTCGCGCTGGATGGCGCGGGCGCGCCGCGAACGTTCGCCATTTGTCGGACGCGAAAGGGAACTGGCCGAGCTTGTTGCGGCGTGGAACCAGGCGCGCGACGGCAAGGGCAACTCGGTTCTGTTGTTGGGGGCGGCTGGCGTTGGCAAATCTCGGCTGCTGCATGAGTTGGTCGAGAACTGGCCTCTGGGCGCGCACCAGGTTCTGGAGTTCAACTGCTTTTCGCTGGATCAGGAAGCTGCGTATCTGCCGATCACCCGCGTGATCAATGCCCGTTTGGGACTGTCGGACACCAAATCCGATGCAGAACTGGACCAAAAGCTGTCCGACGTTCTGGGCGGGACCAAGTTCCTGGATGCGCATACCCGATCGGCCCTGTATTCGCTGTTCAGCCGTTTCCAAATGGAACCGGCACTGTCGGCTGTAGACCCGTCTCGCCGACGGAGGCAATTGAACCAGATGCTGTCGCGGCTGGTTCTGTCGATGAAGCAGGACAAGCCCCTGCTTCTGTTGTTCGAGGATTTGCATTGGGCCGACCAGGGCACTCTGGACGTCATCGACAACCTGCTGGGTCAGGTGCGGGGAACGAATGTTCTGATCCTTCTGACCTCGCGCAACGCGAACCTGTTCACGAACGACCCGATGGGTTTGCTCAAGGTCGTTCCGGTCGCCCCGCTGGGCGAGGCGGCCTGCAAGGACCTGATCACGCGCTTGCTGGGCCAGAGCGACATCGATGGTCAGCTGGGCTCATACATCGAAGCCATGAGCGGCCGCACACCGCTTTTCGTTGAAGAATTTGCCCACCACATGCGGGACCGCATGTCGCAAGCCGGGTTCAAGGACGGAGCGATGGACAGCCTGGGCGACATTGAGATCCCCGCCCGGGTTCAACCGTTGATCGCATCCCGGATTGATGCACTGCAAAGCGAGGACCGCAAAGCTCTGCAGCTGGTTGCCGTCGGCGGGTTGCAGTGGACGTGGGGTGTTCTGGCCGACACGCTTCAACGGCTGGGCTTCGACGCCAAAACCCAGATTTCGACATTGGTAGAACGCGGTTTTCTTGAGCTGCCGGAATCTCAGGACGGTCAGCAGCTGCGGTTCAGCCATGCGTTGGTGCAGAAGGTTGGGTATCGCAGTATTCCCCGCCAGCGCCGCGCAAGGCTGCACCGTGCGATCTATGAAACTCTGCTGAGCCGCGGCACATCCGACGATCTGGACGTGGCACAGTCCATCGCCCGTCACGCGGACAAGGGCGAGTTATGGCTGGAGGCTGCCGAGGCCTATACGCGGTGCGGCGAGCTGTCGATCAAGCTGTTTTCGTTCGAGGCCGCCGTCTCATATTTCGAAAACGCCCTGCGGTGCATCGACCAAGTTCAAAAGCGGACCGGCACTCAGGTGGCTGTTGACCTCGGGCTACGCGCCCGGCGCGGTCTGCGCGTTTCGCTGGTGGCCAGCGGGAACTTCAACCGTATCCTGACCATCTCACGCGAGGCGGAAGCCTTGTCCGATGCGTTGGGGGACACATCCGCGCGCGTTGCGTTTCAGGTCGACCAGGCGATCATGCTGACGATCCTGGCGGATGTGCGGCAAGCTATGGAGGTGTCTGAGCGCGCGCTGCGGAGCGCAACCGACGCCGAAGATCCGCGCCTGCAGGCAAACGCGGCCTTTGCGCTGGCCCAGGCTGCGTGGTTTCACGGTAACTTCGCGGCCGCACGGTCGGCGATTGATCAACATGCGGACCTGTTCCAGACGGTGTTCCGTGTGGCCGAAGCGGGCACCACCGGGTCGATTTCGGTGCTTGGGCTTGCAACCCGTGCCAACGCCAACAGCATGATGCATCGGTTTGACGAAGCGGATGCCGGTATCCGCGAGGTCCTGTCGATCGCCGAAGAAACCGGCAAGGCCTATGACTTGAGTTTTGCGCTGATCGCGCGGGGGATCTGGTGCTGGCAGCGAAACGAACCGGCTGACGCCGCCATTGCGTTGCGTCGCGCCTTGCGCGTGTCGGACGATGCTGGAATCGATGTTCTGTGCTGTTTCGCAGCGGCTCCCCTCGCTCGGGTGCAGTCGGTTCTGGGTGAACTTCCGGATGCCCGGCTGGTCCTGAACCGAGGTCTCGAACTGGCGCGGGACATGGAGATGGAGGCCTTCGTCGCCTGGCTGCTGTCGGCCGAAGTGCAGGTTCTGGCGCAGGAAGGCAGAACGAAGGAGGCCAAGGAACTGCAATCCGATTTGAACGACCTGTGTGACCGCAACGGGTATTTCCAGCACGAGCAATCCAAGGCATTGAGGGCGTTTGAGACTTGAACACCCCGAAAAGTCTCGGCTGAAACGACTGCGCATTCTGGCGCTACGACTTCAGCGTTGCAGGTTCAGCATCAGCCGGCCAAATCCGGCCGGCGGCGTGGTGATCCCGGCCATTTCCATTGCCTGAAATGCCATCGCCTGATTTGAAGTGACAACGGGCTTGCCAACAGTTTTTTCAAGCCGGTCGATGATTTCCACGCTGCGCATGTCCGTACAGGACAAAACCAACACCTCGGCCTCGGGGCAGTCTGCAGCCAAACCCAGGTCAAACACTGCCTGTGGGGTCAGAGCACCTTGGCCGTAATTGTCCAGCTGGCCTGCTACTTCGGACCGCGACACGGTTGAAATGCCAGTCTCGGCCAGGAACCGGATTGCCGAGTCATTGATGTCTGCGACATAGGGAGAGGCAAAGCCGATGCGTGTCGCCCCCAGCGTACGCAGCGCATGCACCAGGGCGCCCGCGGCCGTAACGGTCTGCGCCCCGCTGCTGGTCCTGATACGATCGGCAAGTTCGCGATCGAAGGCCGGGCCATGGGTCAGCGTTGCCGAGGTACACCCGTAAAGAATGACATCCGGCCGGACACCGAGCAAAAGCCTGAGCGGCTCATCCAGATCGGCGGCGCCAAGACCGTGCATTTGGGCAGCATCGGGGATTTCTTCCTGATCATAGCCACCCATCCGGGCAAAGTGCAGTGAAACGCCCTCGGGCCGTAGCATCGTCATGTCGGGTTCGAGATTGGTGTTCGTGAACGGCACGAGAATGCCGAAACGGGACCGGCCTCTGGATGGGTGGAAATTTGGCTGTGTCATGGCTGAAGCTCCTCGGCCCAATGTTCCAGAACTGCGGCCATGAGTTCGAGGTCTGCAGTCTGACCGATGGTGGCACGTAGGCAATTGGCCAGTCCCGCGCTGGATTGCGGTCTCAGGAATATGCCTTTTTCCCGTAGGGCTTTGTCGGCTCTGGTCGCGGTGGATTGGTCCGCAAAGCGGATCAGCAGAAAGTTGGTATGGCTTTTGGGAACGTCGTACCCGGCGGACCGAAGGCGATTGGCAAACCGGTCGCGCAGCTCGGCAGTGAGGGCACATGTCTCGAGCATGTAGTCCTGATCGTTCAGAGCGGCCAAGGCGGCGGCCTGTCCGCACACCGACACATTGTTTGGGTTCATCACCTTGCGTATCTGGACCGCGATCTGCGGTGGGAACAGGCCCCAGCCCACGCGAAATCCGGCCAGCCCGTAGGCCTTGGACAGAGTTCGAAGAACGACAGTGTCCCCCCGCGCGACAAGGTCGAACATCGGCTCGTTCAGATCATCGGCGAACTCGCCATAGGCCTCGTCGATCACAAGCAGGGTGTTTTCACGCAACCCTTCACGAAGCCGCAGCAGATCGCGGCGGGAGGTACGGGTGCCTGTCGGGTTGCCGGGATTGGCCACAAATACCAACCTAGTATCCGGCTGCACGGCTGCCAGCAGCGCGTCGAAGGATACGCATCCGTCCACCTCGGCGGCGGTGTCGAAACGGGCGCGGGCCAACTGCGCCACGGTACGAAAAAACGGGTATGCGTTCGCAGGAGCAAGAACGGCGGCGTCTGGCCCGGCAAAGGCCTGCGCCAGACCCGCAATCAACTCCATCGACCCGTTCCCGCACAACAGACCTTGCTCGGGCAGATCATGAAGCTCGGCCAGTCGCGCACACAATGCCGTCCAGTCCGGGTCCGGGTAGAGGTGGCCGTTTGCGGCCGCCTCTGCGACGGCCTGTGCGATCAAGGGACTTGGCGGGCGCAGGCTTTCGTTTTGCGATAGCGAAACAAGGCGCTGTCCTGCCGGCGGATCCAGCTGGGCCAACGCGTAGGGCGACATGGCAGCGACATGGGAAACGGGCCGGATCATGGCTTTATCCCATAGACATGCTGCGCGGCCCGGGCGCTCACAAGCTCGTTCCGCACATCCTGTCGAACGGCCACGGGTGACCTTTCATTGGGTGGCCCAAATCCGCCGCCGCCCGGAGTTTGGAAGATCAGCGTTTCGCCGCCGCCAATCCGCACCTCACCTTTGCCCGGCAAGTCCGCACCGTCGGGGCCGAGACGGATGCGACCGGGCGCGCCCGCCAGTCCGCCGTGCCGTCCCTTGGCTGGGTTTGCGATGCGTTCGACCGAAAGGAACAGCATGAAATCCTCGCTGGTGGAGGAGCGTATTTCGATGTCCTGCCCCAATCCGCCGCGGAGGCGACCGGGGCCACCGCTGTCCTGGCGCAATTCGCGACGTGTGATCAGGACAGGCGCGACAGCCTCGGTTGTCTCGACCTGGCTGCCCCAAACACCCGAGGGGAAGGCCGTCGCCGACAGGCCATCCAGGCTTGGCCTGGCGCCGGTTCCGCCGCTGAACACCAGTTCCAGTGCAAACTGCGTGCCACCGCGGGAAACCGCCTCGGGTGCGTGGCGCAGAGGCAGGTCGTACATGCACGAGGCGCCTTCGGCCGGCACGGCGTCCGGCAGAGCCTGCGACAGGCAGCCATAGACCAGATCCGGGGTCATCTGTCCCAACGTATGGCGCATGGCCACCGGAGCGGGTGGCTGTGCATTCAGAATGCAATCCGGCGGGCCGGTCACGAGGAATGGCGCCAAAGAGCCTGCGTTGTTGGGGATGTCTGGGCCGATGAGGCATCGCAGGGCAAATACCGTGTAAGCCGTTGCATAGTTGAGTGGCACGTTGATGCCTTTGCGCGACAGGCCCGATGTGCCCGAAAAGTCGACCAGAACCCGGTCATCCTTAATGGTCAGGGCCGCGCGCAAGTCGATCTCACACTCGTACCCATCGACGGTCAGCACATTGTGCCAAGTACCCTTTGGCAGTGCCGAGATGGCCTCGATCGTGCCACGGCGCGAGGTTTCGATAATGTAATCGGCCAGACTGTCCAAAGTGTCGATGCCAAACTCGGCCATCATGTCGGCCAGACGCGCTGCGCCTGTTTCGCAGCACGCGATCAATGCGTAGATGTCGCCCTCATTGGCGATGGGCTCGCGCGAGTTGGCTTTGACGATATCCATCAGCAGCGCGTTCAACTGACCTTGGTCGACCAGTCTGCACGGCGGGATACGGAGCCCCTCATCAAAGATATCCGAGCCTTCGGGACCCATGCCCAAACCGCCAAGGTCGACCAGATGCGAGGTGCAGGCCGTAAACCCAACCACATTGCCACGATGAAAGACCGGCATCATCAGCAGGAAATCGTTCAAATGGCCGGATGCGATCCAAGGATCGTTGGTCAGAAAGATGTCGCCCGGCTTCATTTCGGAGCGGGAGTATCGCCCGCACAGGGTCTTCACCGCTTCGGCCATCGTGTTGATGTGGCCCGGCGTTCCAGTAACGGCTTGGGCCAGCATACGGCCGCGTACATCAAAAATGCCGGCGGATATGTCGCCGCATTCACGAACGATCGGAGAAAAGGCGGCGCGGATCAGCGCCTGGCCCTGTTCTTCGACCACCGCTAGCAGCCGGTTCCACATGACCTGCAGACGGGTATTCGTCGTGTTCATTCGGCGTCCTCCTGTATCCGGTTGAGCCAGAGATTGCCGCCGCCATCGACGCTGGCCTGAAAATCCGCGCTGACGAATGTGGTGGTTTGAGGCTCGGCAATCAGCGCCGGTCCGCGCAGCCAATCGCCGGGTTCAAGACCGGATCGATCGTAGATACTGGCGTCGCACCAATGCCCGCTGACATCACAAAGAATGCGTCGATGGTCGCACGGCCGCGCCGTGCGCTGTTGGGCTACGTCAGGAACCCGGCTGAGGGCAGGGGCGGGTGACGACACCTCGACGGACCAGTTGAGAATCTCGATCGCCATTCCCGGTACAGCGCGGCGGAACAACCGGCTGTACTCGGATTCGAAATCCCGGCGCAGGATTTCGATGTCTGCAGGCCCAAGTGCCCGATCCGGAAGCGCGATCTCGATCTCATGACCCTGGCCGTGGTACCGCATGAAGGCCTGTTTTCGGATCGACAACTCGGCTTCAGGTGCACCGGCGCGGACCACGGCCAGCGCCTCGGCTGTCATTTCGTCAAAAAAGGCGTTGAGGCCGTCGAGATCCGGCTGGTCCAGAGTGGCATAGCGCGACCGGACGATTTCGAAGGCGACCGGGGCATACAGAAATCCGACCGCTGACCCTACGCCCGGGTTCTTCGGGATCACGATTTGGTCGACCTGACACCGCCGGGCCACTCGCGTTGCGTGCAATGGCCCATTGCCGCCAAAGGCGATCATCACTCGGGTTGCCAACTCTTTTCCGGACTCGACCGCGTGCATCCGACCTGCGGCGGCCATGCTTTCGTCGACGATTTCGCTGAGACCACGTGCGGCCAGGTCCGGTGCCAGGTCCAGCGCGCTCCCGATTTCCACGGTGATGGCCTGTTCGGCGGCAGCTGTGTCAATCGTCAGTCGGCCTTCGGCAAACCGGCCGGGTTCGATCAGGCCCTGCACCACATCGGCGTCTGTCACGGTCGCCGCCCTGCCGCCATTGCCGAAGGCGGCAGGGCCTGGCTGTGCGCCGGCACTTTCGGGGCCAACCTGCAGGCGGCCCAGCCGATCGACCCTGGCAATCGAGCCGCCGCCTGCGCCGATTTCGATCATCTCGATCACGGGGACGCGCACCGGCATGCCTGAGCCTTTGATGAAGCGCGCGGCCCTTGCGATTTCGAACCTGCGCGCGGTCTGCGGGCGGAAAGTATCAATCAGGCACAGCTTGGCCGTCGTCCCCCCCATGTCAAAGCTGGTTACGGCGCGCGCACCGGTTTCAGCCGCGATCCGTGCGGCAAGGATGGCCCCACCGGCCGGGCCGGATTCGACCAACCGGATCGGCAGGCGGGCGGCCGTTTCCAATGTTGTCATACCGCCGCCGGCCGTCATCATGAGAATGGGACAGGTCAGCCCCTCTGCGGCGAAGCGGGATTGGAACTCGGCCAGATACCCGGCCATCTGGGGCTGGATATAGGCGTTGGCGATGGTGGTGCACAGGCGGTCAAATTCGCGCGCCTCGGGGCTGACTTCGTGCGAGAGCGAGATGGTCAGGTCGGGGAGCGCCCTGAGCAACTGGTCCCGTAGAGCCACCTCGTGCCTTGGGTTGGCATAAGAATGCATCAGGCATACCGCTACGGCCTGGGCGTCGCTATCCGCAATCTGGCGCACCAGATCGTCCATTCCGGCGACATCCAGCGGTGTCAGTTCGTCACCACGTGCATCCATTCGCCCGCCGATCGTGAAGGCACGGGCGCGCGGGACCAGCAGGTCGGGCTTGACTAGATTGATGTCATACTGGCTGTAGCGACGTTCATACCCAATCTCGAGTATGTCCCGAAACCCGTCGGTGGTTATTGTCGCAACCGGGGCACCCCGCCGCTCGATCAGGGCATTGGTGGCCAGAGTGGTGCCGTGAATGAACCCGGAAACCTGCGGGAAACCGGCATTGGCGTCATCCAGAACGCGCTTTGCACCAATCAAGGCGCCGACGGTTGGGTTGTCCGGTGTCGTCGGAGTTTTCGTCGTTGCGAGGATATTGGATTGCCCGTCCATCAGAACGGTATCGGTAAATGTGCCGCCAATATCGACGGCCAGCCGAAGCCCAGCGTGATTAAGCATAAAATGAAGCCATGGGCAGAAGTTTTAGATCGTTTCGGGCTGCTGGTTCAGCATCCGAAGACTGCGAAAAAACCCGTCCCTCGTCAGACGACGAGGTTGCAACCGGTTGCCCGGCGGCCTTGGGTATCTTTGGCGCAGTCAATCACGGCTTGATCACTCTGATTGTCGATCCGATAGAAAAATGCTGCCCATCGCGGGATCACCTGTCAACAGAAATGCGACCGGGCTAGGCGACGTCTCCCTGCAATTGTCGGCTCAGGTTGTCGGCGGCATCCGGGGAATACCGGTCGATCAGGGCACCCAATTCAGGCCGGCAAGACCCGCAATTTGTTCCGGCGCTCAACGCCGCGCCGATAGCGTCGACACTGATCGCTTTCCCGCACGAGATCGCGTCAACGATCGTCTTCAACCCGACGCCAAAACAGGCGCAGATGATCGGTCCGGTGTCCTTGGCATCTGCGGGTGCGCGGCCGGTCAGAAACTGTGCGGGTGGTATGTCCGGCATCGACGCAAGATAGTCCCGCATCAGGGGCAGCGGGCGCGGCGACACGAACAGTGCCGCTTGCAGGCATCCGTCTTGCGACAACGCAATGCGGAAAGACCCTCGGGCCGGATCACCTGCCGTGACCGCGTCCGCATCGGCCAGCGCAAACCATTCGCGGGCGGTTTGTTCCCAATCCTGTATCCGGGCATGATCAGCCAGCTCTGTCCTGTAACCGTTGTCCGTTCGGACCGTCGCGCGGTAGGCGACCGAGGGGGTCAGGGGTTTCCTGGAGACGGCAAAGGCGTACCACGCCGCCTGCATGACACAGATCGAAACGGGTGTGGCCTTGCTTTCAGGTTGTCCGGAAATCGGATCAGTGGTGCCGGGAACCAGCATGTCCACCCGGCCCGAAGGGGCCGTTTCCGCAGTCCAATGGATGGGGGCAAAGACGTGACCGATGCGAACATCTTGGGTGATGCGCGCGCGAAAAATACCACGCCCAGAGGGACTGGTGACTTCGACAAGGTCTGCGCTGGATATCCCCTCGCGGGCGGCGTCCTGGGGGTGAATGTCCACAAACGGCTCGGCCAGATGCGCGGACAGGCGGGCTGAAAGACCGGTCCGGGTCATGGTGTGCCATTGATCCCGTGTGCGTCCGGTGTTCATCACAAAGGGATATTGCTGTCCGGGCAAGGCTGCCGGAGGTCGATGGGCAACGGGAACGATCCGGGCCTTCCCGTCGGAATGAAAGAAGTGTCCGTCACCGAAAAATCTTCCACCTGCGCGCCTGCGATCCAATGGCCAGCGGGTGGGCTCCAATTCGGCATAGCCCGCCTCGTCAATGTCGGAGAAGCCCGAAATGTCGAAGTCTTTCCCGAACCGCGCGGTGATTTGGGACATGGCGGCGTATTCCCGGAATATTTCGGCCGGTGAAGCGTAGTCGAACGCGGTTTTCCATCCCATGCGGCGGCCAACTTCGGCCAAGATGTCCCAATCCGGGCGCGCTTGGCCCGGTGGCTGCAAAACGGCGCGTTGCCGGCTGATGGTTCGGTCCGAATTCGTGACTGTTCCGTTCTTTTCGGCCCACCCGGCGGCCGGCAGCACGACGTCGGCCAGACGCGCCGTGTCGGAGTGCAACGTCAGATCACTGACGACCGTGAACGGGCAGGCGGCGATTGCGTGGCTGACCCTGTCAGCTTCGGGCATGGTTGCCGCCGGGTTGGTGTGGATGATCCAAAGGGCCTTGATCTGCCCATCTTCGACCGCGCGGAACATGTCCACGGCCTTCAGCCCCGGAGACTGCGGTATTGAAGGGGATTGCCAAAACGCCTGAACCGCGGCGCGATGATCGGCGTTTTCGATGTCCAGATGGCAAGCCAGCGTGTTGGCCAGACCACCCACTTCGCGCCCACCCATCGCGTTGGGTTGGCCGGTGACCGAGAACGGGCCCATTCCCGGCCGCCCGATCCGACCGGTGGCCAGATGGCAGTTCAGAATGGCGTTTACCTTGTCGGTCCCGCTGGAGGATTGGTTCACTCCCTGGCTGAAGATCGTCACGACGCGCGGGGTATTGATCCATAGATCGAAAAAGGCGGCGAGTTTTTCGGCGGGCAGGCCGGTTTCCGAGATCTGGTCGTTTCCGGCCGTTTCCAGAGCGGCTTCCAGACCCGAGGTTTGCTTGACGAAGTCCGGGTCCACGGCCCCGCGCCGATGAATCTCGGTCAGCAGCCCGTTGAACAGCGCCACGTCGCTGCCCGGATTCAGCGCCAGATGCAGATCGGCCTGATCGCAGCTGGCGGTGCGCCGTGGGTCGATCACCACGATCCGGGTCCCGCGCGCCTGCCGGGCCGCCAGAACCCGCTGATAAAGAACCGGGTGGCACCACGCCAGGTTCGACCCTACCAGCACCACCAGATCGGCCTGGTCCAGATCCTCGTAGGTGCCCGGCACGGTGTCGGTGCCAAAGGCCCGCTTGTGCCCGGCCACGGTCGAGGCCATGCACAGCCGCGAATTGGTGTCGATATTGGCCGATCCGATGAAGCCCTTCATCAGCTTGTTGGCCACGTAGTAATCCTCGGTCAGCAACTGCCCCGAGACATAGAAGGCCACGCTGTCGGGACCATGCGCCGCGATCGTTTCGCGGAACCGGTCGGCCATCAGTTGCAGCGCCTCGTCCCAGCCCACGTCCCGGCCAAAGGCGCACGGGGTCAGCAGGCGGTGCTCCAGCCCGACCGTTTCTCCCAAAGCTGTGCCCTTGGAACACAACCGTCCGAAATTCGCCGGGTGGTCCGGGTCGCCCCGCACGGTCAGACCTCCCGCCCCGTCCGGGCGCAGCAGCACGCCGCAGCCCACGCCGCAATAGGCGCAGGTGGATCGCACCTCGGGCAGGTTCGAGCCGTCCATCACGCGGCGCTCCGCTCGGTGACGGCGCGGGCGTCCAGCAGGATGCGCCCGCCCTCCAGCCGAACCGGATAGGTGGTGATCCGGCCTTCATCCGCGCCTTGGGCCTCGCCCGTATTCAGGTCAAACACCCAGTTGTGCAGCGGGCAGGTCACCGACTGGCCATGCACGATGCCTTCGGACAGCGGGCCGCCCTTGTGGGGGCAGGCATTGCTGGCCGCGAACAGTTCGGCCTCGGCCGTGCGGAAGATGGCGATGCAGCCAAGACGGGTTTTCACCAGACGCGCGCCACGCAGCGGCACGTCGTCGATATGTCCGATGTCGATCCAGCTCATTCCGCGGCCTCCAGGGTGAAATCTGCAATCGGGGCATAGCTCGGCGCCTTGTCACGCACATGCTCGGCCCAGGGGTCCTTGCGATAGATGCTTTGCGACAGTTCGAACCGCGCGACCAATGCCCGCCTGTTTTCGAGGTCGTCGACCACATTGGCCCTGACCCAGTCCATGCCGACCTTGGCCAGCCATTTGTACAGCCGGTCCAGATACTTGCCGCCCTCGCGATAGGCCTGGGTGACGGCCATCACCACCTCGATCGCCTCGTCCTCGGTCGGGACCTGGCACAGCAGTTCGGTTTCCTTGACGTCCATACCGGCCGCCCCGCCGATGCCGATCTGATAGCCCGAGTCCACGCAGACCACGCCGATATCTTTGCAGGTCGCCTCGGCACAGTTGCGGGGGCAGCCCGAGACCGCGAGCTTGAGCTTGTGCGGTGTCCACGAGCCCCACAGGATCTGTTCCAGCTTGATGCCAAGGCCGGTGCTGTCCTGGGTTCCGAAGCGGCAGTGATCGGTGCCGACACAGGTTTTGACCGTGCGCAGACCCTTGGAATAGGCGTGCCCCGAGACCAGGCCGGCCCGGTTCAGATCGGCCCAGATGGCGGGCAGGTCCTCGCCCTTGACGCCCAGCAGGTCGATGCGCTGACCGCCGGTGACCTTGACGGTGGGCACGTCGTATTTCTCGGCCGCGTCGGCGATCGCGCGCAGCTCGGCCGGGTTGGTGATGCCGCCCCACATGCGGGGCACGACGCTGAAGGTGCCGTCCTTCTGGATGTTGGCGTGTTTGCGTTCGTTGACGAACCGGCTTTGCGGGTCATCACGGTATTCCAGCGGCCAGTCGGCCAGCAGATAATAGTTGATCGCCGGCCGGCAGACATGGCAGCCATTGGGCGTTTTCCAGCCCAACTCCTGCCAGACGGCGGCCTGGCTTTTCAACTCTTGCGCCTTGATCAGGCGGCGCACGTCCTCGTGGGTCAGATCGGTGCACCCGCAGATCGGTTGCGCCGCCGGCATCTGGAACTCATCGCCAAGCGTGACCTGCAGGACCTGTTCGACCAGACCCGTGCACGTTCCGCAGGATGCGCTGGCCTTGGTGCTGGCGCGCACGGCGGCCAGATCGGTGGCCCCGGCGGCGATCGCCTCGACGATGGTGCCCTTGCATACGCCGTTGCAGCCGCAGATCTCCGCCTCAGGCGGCAATGCTGCAACGGCTGAGAGAGGGTCCGCGGTGTCGCCTCCCTGATAGGCCGGGCCGAAGATCAGCGTGTCGCGCATCTCGTCGATGTCGGTGCCGTCCTTGATCAGGCCGAAGAACCAGCTGCCATCGGCGGTGTCGCCATACATGACCGCGCCGATCAGGCGGTCGTCTTCGATCACCAGCCGCTTGTAGACCCCGCGCGCCGGGTCGCGGAACACGATGTCATCGCGTCCCTCGCCCTCGGCGAAGTCTCCGGCGCTGAACAGGTCGCAGCCGGTGACCTTCAGCTTGGTGGCCAGTTCCTTGACCACGAAAGCATCCGGCTGGCCCAGCAGGGTATTGGCCACGACCTTGGCCTGATCGAAAAGCGGCGCCACCAGGCCGAACAGGTGGCCGTCGAATTCGACGCATTCGCCCACGGCCATCACATCCGGGTCCGAGCTTTGCATCTGCGCGTTCACCTCGATCCCGCGGGCAACGTCCAGCCCGGCATCGGTGGCCAGCCGGGTTTCGGGGCGGATGCCGACGGCCATCACCACCAGGTCGGCGGGCAGCGTCTCGCCGCTTTCCAGCAGCACCGCCTCGGCGCGACCCTCGCCCAGAATGGCCTTGGTCGAGGCCTGGGTTCGCACGGTGATCCCCCGCCTTTCCAGATCCTTGCGCAGCAGGTATCCGGCGGCCTCATCCAGCTGCCGTTCCATCAGATGGCCCATCAGGTGCACCACGGTGACGGTCATGCCGCGCTCGGCCAGCCCCGCCGCGGCCTCGAGCCCCAGAAGCCCGCCGCCGATCACCACCGCGTTGCCACCCTTGGCGGCCGCGTCGATCATCGCGTTGGTGTCGTCCAGATCGCGATAGGTGATGACGCCGGGCAGGTCCTTGCCCGGAACCGGAATGATGAACGGGGCCGAGCCGGTGGCGATCAGCAGCTTGTCATAGGGCACATGACCGTTTTCGCCCTCGACCACCTTCATCTCGCGGTCGATCTTCACCACATGCTCGCCAAAGCGGCAGGCGATGCCCCGCTGCGCGTACCAGTCGCCGTCATGGGTGACGATGTCCTCATAGGTCTTATCGCCCGAAAGAACCGGGCTGAGCATAATGCGGTTGTAGTTTCCGCGCGGTTCGGCGTTGAACAGGGTGATGTCGAACGCATCCGGCGCGGTCCCGGTCAGATGTTCAAGCACGCGGCCCGACGCCATCCCGGCACCGATCACGACAAGTTTCTGTTTCATGGGGTCACTCCGCTGCAATGGCCTTGGGGGCGGGCGATTTTGGCTTGGCGCCGTGTTCGTATTCTTCGAGGAAATCCAGCACTTCCTGCCGGTAGGCGTAATAGTCGGGATGTTCGAGCAACGCCTTGCGGGTGCGCGGGCGGGGCAGGTCGACGCGGGTGATCTTGCCGATCGTGGCCTGCGGGCCATTGGTCATCATCACCACCCGGTCGGCCAGCAGGATCGCCTCGTCCACGTCATGGGTGACGCAGATCGCGGTGACCTTGGTGCGCGACCAGACCTCCATCAGAACCTCCTGCAGCTCCCAGCGGGTCAGGCTGTCGAGCATCCCGAAAGGCTCATCCAGCAACAGCAGCTTGGGCGACAGGGCAAAGGCCCGGGCGATGCCGACGCGCTGTCTCATGCCGTTCGACAGGTCGCTGGCCTGCTTGTCCATCGCATCGGCCAGACCGACGCGTTCCAAGTAATACTCCACCACGTCCTGCCGTTCGGCCTGGCTGGCGTTCGGATAGACCTTGTCGACACCGATCGCCACGTTCTCTTTCGCGGACAGCCACGGGAACAGGTTGGGCGACTGGAACACCACCGCGCGTTCAGGGTCGGCACCTTCGACGTGGCGGCCATCCAGCTTGATCGCGCCTTTGGAAATCTCGTTCAGCCCCGCCGCCATGGTCAGCACCGTGGATTTGCCACAGCCCGAATGACCGATCAGCGAGATGAACTCGCCCTTGTCGATCTTCAGGTCGAAATCCTCGACCACGGTCAGCGGCCCCTTGGGCGTGGGATAGACCTTGTGCAGTTGCGAGAAATCCAGGAACCGGCTGTCGATCATGCCCTTCTGCGCCTCGGTCACGGCGGCGGGCACACCGTGGATCGGCGTGACCTCGGGCAGGATGCGGGTGCCTTCGACCTTGGCCTCGATCCCCACATCCATCAGGTATTTGGTGACCTCGGCGCGCAGGCGCTTGAAGGTTTCATCGGTGTTCATCGCCGCCCGGTCGCGCGGGCGCGGGATCGAGACGCGGAACTCCTGCCCCAGCGTGCCGTCGGGGTTCAGGGCGATGATCCGGTCGGCCAGGATGATTGCCTCGTCCACGTCATTGGTGATCAGCACGCAGGTCTTGCGGTCAGCTTCCCAGATGCGCTCGATCTCGTCGGCCAGGTTGGCGCGGGTCAGCGCGTCCAGCGCCGACAACGGCTCGTCCAGTAACAAGACCTCGGGGTTCATGGCCAGCGCCCGGGCCACGTTGACCCGCTGGCGCATCCCCCCCGACAATTCGGCCGGACGGCGCGACGCCGCGTGGCTGAGGCCGACCATCTTGACGTAATGGGCCACTTTCGCGGCCTTCTCGGCCTTGGGCAGGCCCGGAAAGACCGTATCGACCGCCAGCCCGACATTGCCGCTGACCGTCAGCCACGGCATCAGCGAGTAGTTCTGAAAGATCACGCCGCGTTCCGGCCCCGGCCCCTTGATCGGCGCGCCCTTGAAGGTGACCTGACCGCGGCTGGGCATGTCTAGCCCGGCCAACAGGTTGATCAGCGTGGTCTTGCCGGTGCCGGAAAAGCCCAGGATCACCAGGAACTCGCCCTCCTGCACCTGCAGGTCGATGCCGTTCAGAACATCGGTGTGCCCGGTGCCTTCGCCGAAGGATTTCGAGACGTTTTCGAAGCTGAGAATGCTCATTACGCTCACCGGTTGTTGGTAAAGGTAAACAGGGACTGCAGCGCGTACATCACTCGGTCCAGCAGGAAACCGATGATGCCGATGGTAAAGACCGCCACCATGATCCGGGCCAGCGAGCTGGACGAGCCGTTCTGGAACTCGTCCCAGACGAATTTGCCCAGGCCCGGGTTCTGCGCCAGCATCTCGGCCGCGATCAGAACCATCCAGCCCACGCCCAGCGACAGGCGCAGGCCGGTGAAGATCAGCGGCAGCGCCGAGGGCAGCACCAGCTTGGTGATCTTGGTCCAGGTGTTCATCTTCAGAACCTTGGACACGTTCACCAGATCCTTGTCGATCGACGCCACGCCCAACGAGGTGTTGATCAGCGTGGGCCACAGCGAACACAGCGTCACAGTGATGGCCGAAATCAGGAAGGATTTCGCGAACCAGCCATCATTGGTGACATAGATTGCCGAGACGATCATCGTCACGATCGGCAGCCAGGCCAGCGGCGAGACCGGCTTGAACACCTGGATCAACGGGTTCAGCGCCGCGTTTGCGGTGGGCGACAGACCCGCCGCGATGCCCAGCGGCACCGCCACGACCGTGGCGATCAGGAATCCGAAGAACACGGTTTTGATCGAGGTCCAGATCTGCTGGTAGTAGGACGGCGCGCCGGTATAGGCGACCTGCTTGACCTCGTCCGCGCGGCCGGCCTCGATCAGCTTCTGGTTCCGCTTTTCGACCATCGCCTCGAACTTGGCGCGTTTGGCGGCCTTGGCCTGAGCGTCCTGATTCAGGTTGACCAATTCCTCCCAGACCTGCGCCGGGCCAGGCACCGCCCCAAGCGAGGTCTGCACCTTGGGCGCCAGCGTAGCCCATAGCAGCAAAAAGGCGCAGATCGACAGGATCGGCACGATCAGCAGCCGCCAGATCTCGGCCATCTGGGCGCGGGGATTGTCGCCGGCGGCGGCCTTCAGAACCGGCGTGGCCCAGCTGAGGCCCAACACCTGGAACCATTTGTCGGCGGCGTTGATGCGGGTGAAAAGACGGGCGCGGCGCGCGTCCCGTGCGGCGTCTGCGTTGAATTCCGGATCGACCGTTGTCATCTGATGCGTCCTTGCGATGGCGGGGCGTTTCAGGGGCCCTGCCCGACCGCAGCCGGGCAGGGCGGTTCGGGGTCAGCCTTGGACTTCGGTCCCGACGACCTTCTGGTCGCCCTTCAGGCCGATCGGTAGGCTTTCGAGATAGGCGTTCGGCGCGCGGCCATCGAAGGGAATGCCGTCGATGATGTCCTCGGCCGGAGTGGGTGCCTTGTAGCCGTCGCTGTCCCAGGGAAAGTCGGCCTCGTCCGCCAGGCCTTCTTCGACCAGAAGGCGCGCGGCCTGCAGATAGATCTCGGGCTTGTAGACCGACTTGGCGACCTCGTCATACCAGTTGTCTGCCTTGGCTTCGGGGATCTGCCCCCAGCGGCGCATCTGGGTCAGGTACCAGACCGCGTCGGAATAGAACGGATAGGTCGCGTTGTAGCGGAAGAATACGTTGAAATCGGGCACCTCGCGCTTGTCGCCCTTTTCGTATTCGAACGTGCCGGTCATCGAGTTGGCGATCACCTCGTAATCGGCCCCGACATATTCCGGGCGGCTGAGGATCTCGACCGCCTCGGGGCGGTTGGCATTGTCGTTCTCGTCCAGCCACATCGCCGCGCGGATCAGCGCCTTGGTTACGGCCAAGGTGGTGTTCGGGTATTCCTCGGCGAATTCGGCGGTGATGCCGAATACCTTTTCAGGGTTGTTCTTCCACAGCTCGTAGTCGGTGATGACCGGAACGCCGATGCCCTTGAACACCGCCTGCTGGTTCCACGGCTCGCCCACGCAATAGCCATGGATCGTGCCAGCCTCGAGCGTGGCCGGCATCTGCGGCGGCGGGGTGACCGACAGGAACACGTCCGCGCCGATCTGGCCGGTCACGTTTTCGGGGCTGTAATAGCCCGGGTTCAGACCCCCGGCGGCCAGCCAGTAGCGCAGCTCGTAATTGTGGGTCGAAACCGGAAACACCATGCCCATGTTGAAGGGCTTGCCCTCGGCCCTGTACTTCTCGACCACCGGAGCCAGCGCCTCGGCGCTGATCGGGTGCTGCGGGCGGCCGTCGTCCATCACCGGGATGTTGGGTTTCATCTCCGCCCAGACCTCGTTCGATACCGTGATGCCGTTGCCGTTCAGGTCCATCGAGAAGGGCGTGATGATATGCGCCTCGGTTCCATAACCAATGGTCGCCGCCAGCGGTTGACCGGCCAGCATATGCGCACCGTCCAACTGGCCGCCGATCACGCCGTCCAGCAGAACCTTCCAGTTGGCCTGCGCCTCGAGCGTCACGAACAGGCCTTCGTCCAGGAAATACCCCTGCTCATAGGCCACGGCCAGCGGCGCCATGTCGGTCAGCTTGATGAAGCCGAAGGTCAGTTCGTCCTTTTCCAGCTCCAGCATTTCTGCGGTGGCCGGCGCAACAAGGGCTGTCGTCGCAACAAGACTCAGAATGAGTTTTTTCATCTTTGTTCCTTTCGGTCCGGCCCAAACCGGGCTGGGTGGCGACCCGAGCAACGTTCGGGCCAAAAAAAAGCCGCCGACACACACCGCCGGAAGGAGAAGGCGGTTGGTCGAGCGGCTTTGCTCAGAAGTTTTGCCCAAGACATCGGGCGAATTCCTACGGTGGGCGACGTTGCCTGCCGTTGTCCTGATAAACGCACCGGTGAGCAGATGAGTCATCCAAAATTGACGGCCATCAGGCGAAAATTCTGCAACGCAGCATTATTTGACGCTGCAGTGCAAAAAAATTAGGCGCACTTACTGGGAAGGCTCAAAAATCCGACTGTCGAAAAAGACATTTCGCGGCAACATCAGCTTTCCGCCCGGCCCGGCCATTAGCGTCGGGTCGTCGCCGGCACCCTCGGGCTTTTCAGATTCGATGGGCATGACAACACCGATTCCCTGCAGCTCGCGCCGATACAGGTCACTTTGGAACACATCGGCCGCCGTACGCTCGGCATTTGACGGATCAAGACCATATCTTCGCGCCATGTGATGCGCGATCCATTTGGCTTGACTGCGCCAAGGAAAGCCCGTTGCTCCTTCATGAAAAGTGACAAACCGGTCGACCTGACGCTGATCACCGCGCGCTGAAATCGCAAATTGACCGGTCAATGCCCGGTCGACCAGGTCCGCCGGAACATCCAGGTATAGCCTCTGCGCCAGCATCTCCGACGCCGTAGTCAGGCTATCGGGATTTGAAAGCCACCGGCCCGCCCGCCAGATCGCCCGCAGCAATGCGCCTGTCAGATGTGGTTCCGTCTGTGCCCAATCCGTTCGCACGGCCAGGACCTTTTCCGGGGCACAGGACCAGATCGCGTTTCCCGGCAGCAGGAGCGCACCCACCCGGTCATCGACGGAAAACGACCCCCAGGGCTCACCCACGCAGAAAGCATCGATCTCACCGGCGGCCAGGGCCTGGGCCATCAGCGGTGGGGGAACGGTGCGGATCTCAACCTGGGTCGAGGCGAGTTCCGTGCCGCTGACCCAATATCGCAGCAGTTCCACATGCATGGAAAACGGAAACGGAACCCCGAAGGTCAGCGTTCCACCGGCCGCTTTTGCCAATGCCGCTCCGGCCGCAGTGGCGTTGCTGAAATCGAAGGCATAGCCATTTTCGCGCAGCCGCGCCTCCAGTTGGCGGCCAACGCCGATCACGTTTCCATTGACCGACAGGACCGATACGGCCGAAAGGGGCGTGACGATCCCCCCAAGCCCCAGCGCCATGGCCACCGGGACAGGGGACAGCAGATGTGCCGCATCAACATGTCCGAAGGCCAGCATGTCCCGCAACGAGGACCAGGACGGGGCGGGGCGCAGGTCCAAGGAGATGCCCTCGGCCTGATCATATCCCATCTCGTGCGCCACGATCAGGGGGGCCGCATCGACCAACGGCATATAGGCCGCTCGGAGCGAGACCGCCCTCATGACAGCAGCCCCGAAGCGGTCACCAAAGCCTCGGCAACATCGGCCACCCGACGATTCTGATTCATGGCGGTTTTGCGCAGCAGGGCATATGCTTCATCTTCCTGAATGCCCTTTGCTTTCATCAACAGCCCTTTCGCGCGGTCGATCACCTTGCGCTCTTCCAATGCGCGTCGGGTTTCCGCCAACTCGGTCCGCATCTGGCGCAGTACTTGGAAACGGGCGATGGCGGTGTCGATGATGGGCTTGACCCTTTCGGGATGCAGACCGTCGACGACATAGGCCGAGACACCTGCTTCGACCGCAGCTTTGGACAGGCCGCCTGCAGCCCCGGATACGAACATGGCAACCGGCCGCTCCATCGGGCCGGAGGCGGTTGTCAGTTCTTCAAGCATGTCCCGAGATGGATTGTCGATGTCGATCAGAACGACATCGGGATTGTGGACAGCAATCTTGCGCGGCAATTCAGACACGCCATCGATCACGTGCGCCTCGACGCTCCCCGCCGCTTTCAGGGCCTCGAGGATCGCATCGGCGCGGTCCGGGTTCTGTTCGACTACAACAACGGTCAACGTTTGGTTCATAACATCGAACTGACCAAGCCGGCAGAGCGAGGCAATGCCACCCTCGGAGCGCTGCGCTCAATTCTCTGGAAAGCGCCTATCCAGATGGCAGATCGTGCGCAGATGCCGAATAATTGAGCACGTTGCTGCCCCGGACATATTTGGAGATACGACCAACCAACAAAAAAGGCGCCGCAGGGCGCCTTGTTTTATTGGTCGGAGTGAGAGGATTCGAACCTCCGACCCCTGCCTCCCGAAGACAGTGCTCTACCAGGCTGAGCTACACTCCGACCGTGGCGCGTGATCTATACCCAGTGGATTTGATGCGCAAGAGGGATTCTGTGTGCTTTTTGTCCGAACTGACTCTGCCGCTTGGACCCGCAGGAATTGGCCGGTCAGGGCAGGGCCTCGGTTTGATAGAGGCGGATCTTCGTGCCGCCATGATCGACGATCGGACCCGGAGGCAGCAACGGCAGGCGGGTGGCGCGCGCCAGGGACTGGTTGCTGGTGACGACCCCGACACGCCAGCCTGAAAACTTGGACAACATCACTTTGCCAAAGCTGCCATACAGCGACCGCAGGCGTTTTTCGTCGCCGATGCGTGCCCCATACGGTGGGTTGACGATTACCAGGCCCGGCCCGCCCATGGGCGGTTTCAGGTCAGCGACTGCGCGTTTTTGGAATCGCGTCCCGCCGTCCACCCCGGCGCGGCTGGCATTGGCCTGCGCGGCCGCAATCGCCCCGTCATTACGGTCCGAGCCATGGAACACGGTATCTGTCTGCGTCGCGACCCAGTCGGTGCGGAGTTCTGCCCAAGCCTTGGGGTCGAATCCGGCAAAGTCCTGAAAGGCAAAGGCTCTGTCGCGGCCGGGCGGCAGGCCCATCGCGATCTGCGCGGCTTCGATCACGAAAGTGCCCGAGCCGCACATCGGGTCCAGCACCGGCTCGGATCCGTCAAAGCCGCAATTGCGCAGAAACATCGCCGCCATCGTTTCGCGCATGGGGGCCTTGGCCACCGCTTCCTTGTGCCCGCGCTTGTGCAGCGCCTCTCCGGAACTGTCGAGGGAAAATGTGCAGATGTCTTTCTCGATTCGCAGCAGAACACGGACCGTCGCCTCGGACGAGATCGGGGCCCCCAACGTGTCAGAGATTGCGCCTTCAATCCGTTGCCGTGCTGCGCCGGCATGATAGATGCGGGATTTTCGGCTGGTGGCCTCAACCCGAACCGGGACGTCGGGTTTCAGAAAATCTCCCCACGGAAACTTTCGTGCCCGCTTGTCCAGCTGAGCCAGATGCACAGCCGGGAACGAACCCACCCGAACCAATACCTTGTTGGCACCGCGCAACTGGAGATTGGCACGCCAGACCTCGCGCAGGTTGCCACGAACCGTGACACCTCCGGGGGCGAGCCGGGCCTCTACGAATCCGGCCTCCTGCGCTTCGGCGAGGAGGGGAGCCTCCAGACCGGGTGTCGCGACCAGAAAAATCTCAAGATCGGTATTCTCCATTCCGGCTGCTTATATCAGCAGGGCCATCCGTGCGACACGAAATTTCCTACCAAGTTTTTGGTACTCCACCCGAGGTTTCGGTTAAAAATAGCTACACGGCACGCGATTTGGGCGGTAACAGGTTTGCGTTTGGCCGCTTCGCCGCGTAAAGGGGCCGTAATCAGAGAGACGCCCGCGGATTTCGGCCGGTCCTCGTCGTTTTTACGACGGGCTTTACGAAACTCCGCGCTATGCAGTGCCCAAAACAAAGGGCGCTGTATGACGGGCGCAAGAAAAAGGCTTGGAAGAACGTAGCGACATGCAAACTTTCAAACTGAAAAAGGGACTGGACCTTCCGATCGAGGGATCGCCTGAACAGGTCATTCAGCCAGGGCCAGCATATTCTTCGGTTGGCGTGCTGGGTGGAGACTATATCGGGCTCAAACCACGGATGCTGGTGCAGGAAGGGGACACTGTCCAGCGCGGCACGCCGCTGTTCTGCCACAAGGACGCGCCCGAGGCGATGATGGTGGCGCCGCTGACCGGCAAGGTCGTGGCCATCAACCGCGGCGCGCGGCGCGTGCTACAGAGCGTCGTGATCGAGGTTTCGGACCCCAACGACCCCGGTGTCGATTTCTCGGGCGTGGGCGATGCCGAGACCGCGCAGGGCCTCACCGCCAAGCTGTGCGCCGCCGGCCTGTGGACCGCGTTCCGCACGCGGCCCTATTCCAAGATGCCGCAGCCGGGCACCGCGCCCGCCGCGATTTTCGTCACCGCCATGGACAGCGAGCCGCTGGCCGCCGATGCCGCGCTGATCATCAATGACGCGAGCGAGGCCTTTGCCGCCGGTCTGGCCGCCGTGGCCAAGCTGACCGAAGGCAAGACCTATCTGTGCCAGAAGGATTGCGACACGATCCCCGGCGTCGATCTGCCGGGCGTCGAGGCCGCGGCTTTCAGCGGCCCCCATCCGGCGGGCCTGGCCGGGACGCATATCCACTTCCTCGAACCCGTGACCGCCGAGAAAACCGTCTGGACCATCGGCTATCAGGACGTGATCGCCATCGGGCGGCTGCTGCAGTCGGGGCATCTGGACCCGAACGTGGTGGTCGCTCTGACCGGTCCCGGCGCGCGTCAACCGCGTCTGGTCCGCACCGTCATGGGCGCCTCGACCGAGGATCTGACCCGTGACGAGATCAATGTTGATGGCGAAGCACGGGTCATTTCGGGTTCGGTCCTTTCGGGTCGTCACGCCACCGGGCCGTTCGCCTATCTGGGACGCTTCGCGCGCCAGATCTGCATCATCCGCGAGGATCACGACCAGATCCCGATGGGTTGGATCCGTCCGATGCCGTCGAAATACGCGGTGCAGCCGGTTCTGGGTTCGGCCTTTGCCAAAAAGCTGTTCGCCTTCACGTCAAACCTGAACGGCGGTCGCCGCGCCATGGTGCCCACCGGCACCTTCGAAGAGCTCATGCCGCAGGATTTCCTGCCGACGCAACTGTTGCGGGCGCTGTTGGTGATGGATACCGACACGGCGCAGGCCCTGGGCGCGCTGGAGCTTGACGAAGAAGATTTGGGCCTTGTGGGCTTTGCCTGTCCGGCCAAGTATGAATACGGGCTGGCGCTGCGCGACTGCCTGACCAAGATTGAAAAGGAGGGCTGATCCACATGGGTTTGCGCAGCTTCTTTGACCGGATCGAGCCGAACTTCACCAAGGGCGGCAAGTACGAGAAGTTTTTCCCCATCTACGAGATGGTGGAAAGCTTTATCTACACTCCGAAAACCGTAACATCCGTGGCGCCGCACGCGCGGTCCTACGTGGATATGAAACGGATCATGACCTATGTCGTGATCGCCACCATCCCCTGCATCCTGTGGGGCATGTACAATACCGGCTTCCAGGCCAACTCGGCCATCGTGACGCTGGGCCCGGAGTCGGCGACCGGGTGGCGCATCGCCATCCTGCAGGCCCTGGGCATTTCTCTGGATCCCTCCAGCATCTTTGCCAACGTGATGCACGGGCTAATGTATTTCCTGCCGATCTATATCGTGACACTGGTCGCGGGCGGCACCTTCGAGGTTATCTTTGCCACCGTGCGCGGGCATGAAGTGAACGAGGGCTTTCTCGTCACCTCGATGCTGTACACGCTGATCATGCCGGCCACCGCGCCGTTGTGGCAGGTGGCGCTGGGGATCATCTTTGGTGTGGTCATCGGCAAGGAAGTGTTCGGGGGCACCGGTAAGAACTTCCTCAACCCCGCGCTGGTGGGGCGCGCCTTCCTGTATTTCGCCTATCCCGCATCCATGTCGGGCGACGCGGTCTGGACCCCGGTCGACGGTTTTTCCGGCGCGACCGCGCTGGCCGTTTCAGCCGCCGACGGCTACCAGGCGCTGGCGGCCGAGGGCGTCACATGGTGGAACGCCTTCTTCGGCTCGATCCAGGGCAGCTTTGGTGAGACATCGACCCTGGCCTGCATGGTCGGGCTGGCCTTCCTGCTGATGACCAAGATTGCCAACTACCGCCTGATCGTGGGCTGTCTGGCAGGGACCATCGGCTTTACCCTGCTGCTGAACCTGATCGGATCGGACACCAACCCGATGTTCGCGATGCCGTGGTACTGGCACGTCGTGCTGGGCGGTTATGCGTTCGGTCTGGCCTTCATGGTGACCGAGCCGGTCTCGGCCAGCCACACCAACATGGGCCGCTATATCTATGGCGCGCTGATCGGGGTCATGGTCGTGATGATCCGGGTGGTGAACCCGGCCTTCCCCGAAGGCATGATGCTGGCCATCCTGTTCGGCAACGTCTTTGCGCCGCTGATCGACCATTTCGTCGTTCAGGCAAACATCAAACGGAGGGCGCGTCGCCATGTCTGATACGCAATCCCCTGAACCCAAAGGCGCCATCGCCCGGTTCCTGGCGGCCTCGCCGGACTCGGTTGGCAAGACAATTTTCATCGCGGTCGCCGTGTGCCTGGTTGCTTCGATGATCGTGTCGGCAGCGGCCGTCAGCCTGCGCCCGGTGCAAGAGGCCAACAAGCTCAAGGACAAGCAGATCAACGTTCTGCAGGTCGCGGGCGTTTATGAGCCGGGCATCGACGTGGCCGAGGCTTTTGCCGCTTTCGAACCGCATGTGCTGGAACTGGCGACGGGTGAGTTCGTCGACGACCAGTTCGACCCGGCCACGTTCGACGACATTGCCGCCGCCAGTGACCCCGAGTTGAGCGAGCCGCTTGCCGACGACCCTGCCGGCATCGGCCGCAAGGCGAAATACCGCGTGATCTACCTGCTGCGCGACGAAAACGGCGCGCTGGACAAGGTGATCCTACCGGTCCACGGCTATGGGCTGTGGTCTACGCTCTATGGCTTCATCGCGCTCGAAGCGAATGGCAACGACATCTTCGGGCTGCAATTCTATCAGCACGGGGAAACGCCGGGCCTGGGGGCCGAGGTGGACAACCCGCGTTGGAAAGCCCTCTGGAGCGGCAAGAAGCTGCGCGACGATACGGGTGATCTGCAGATCACGGTCGCCAAAACCATGCCCGCCGCAGGGCCTGACTTCTATATCGATGCGCTGGCCGGCGCGACCCTGACTACGGTCGGCGTCGACAACCTGGTGAAATTCTGGATGGGGGACGCGGGCTATGCTCCGTTCCTGGCCAAGCTGCAAGCAGGAGAGATCTGATGTCACAGACCAAGAAAGATCTGCTGGTCGACCCGCTTGTCGACAACAACCCGATCACGCTGCAGGTGTTGGGTATCTGCTCGGCGCTGGCGGTAACTTCGTCGCTGCAAGTGGCCTTCGTGATGTCGCTGGCCGTGATGTTCGTGACGGCGTTTTCGTCCTTCTTCATCTCATGCCTGCGCAACCAGATCCCCGGCTCGATCCGGATCATCGTGCAGATGGTCATCATCGCGTCGCTGGTGATCCTGGTCGACCAGATCCTCAAGGCCTATGCCTTCGAGATATCGAAAACGCTGTCGGTCTTCGTGGGCCTGATCATCACCAACTGCATCGTGATGGGCCGGGCCGAAGCCTTTGCCATGAAGAACCCGCCCGTGGCGTCCTTCATCGACGGCTTGGGCAACGGCATGGGTTATGGCCTGATCCTTATGCTGGTCGGCGTCATCCGCGAGCTGTTCGGCTCGGGCTCTCTGTTTGGGGTGACCATCCTGGAAACCGTGAACAACGGTGGCTGGTACGTCCCCAACGGCTTGCTGCTGCTGCCGCCGTCGGCCTTTTTCATCATCGGCCTGATCATCTGGGCCTTCCGTACGTGGAAGCCGAACCAGGTCGAGGAACGTGAATACAAGATCCAGCAGGTAGAGGCGCACTGATGGAAGGTCTCATCTCACTGGCCGTGAAGGCCATCTTCGTCGAAAACCTCGCGCTCAGTTTTTTCCTGGGCATGTGTACCTTCATCGCCGTGTCGAAAAAAATCTCGACGGCGCTGGGGCTTGGGATCTCGGTCATGGTCGTGCAGGCCATCACCGTTCCGGCCAACAACCTGTTGCTGAACTACCTGCTCAAGCCCGGTGCGCTGGCGTGGGCCGGGTTCCCGGATGTTGACCTGACCTTTCTCGGCCTGATTTCATATATCGGCGTGATCGCGGCGATGGTGCAGATCCTCGAGATGGTCTTGGACAAGTATTTCCCGCCGCTCTACAACGCGCTGGGGATCTTCCTGCCGCTGATCACGGTGAACTGCGCCATCCTGGGCGGCTCGCTGTTCATGGTCGAGCGCGACTACAACTTTGCCGAGGCCGCAACCTATGGCCTGTCCTCGGGCTTTGGTTGGGCGCTGGCGATCACCGCCATGGCTGGCGTGCGCGAAAAACTGAAATATTCCGACATTCCGGACGGGCTGCAGGGCCTCGGCATCACCTTCATCACCGCAGGTCTGATGGCGATGGCCTTCATGTCCTTCTCGGGCGTCAAACTGTAAAGGGGCAGGGGCATGGAAACTTTCTCGCTCGGCGTTGTCCTTTTCACCCTGATCGTTCTGGCCTTGGTCGCGCTGATCATGGCGGCCCGGTCTCGGCTGGTTTCATCGGGCAACGTCAACATCACCATCAACGGTGAGAAAACCATCTCGGTTCCTGCCGGCGGCAAGCTGCTGCAGACGCTGGCAGCCGAAAAGCTGTTCGTTCCGTCGGCCTGCGGCGGCGGCGGTACCTGCGCGCAATGCCGGGTGCGTGTACTGGAGGGCGGCGGGTCGATCCTGCCGACCGAAGAAAGCCACATCACCAAGCGCGAGGCCACTTGTGGAGACCGCCTGTCGTGCCAGGTGGCCGTCAAGCAGGACATGAAGATCGAAGTTCCCGAAGAGGTCTTTGGCGTCAAGAAATGGGAATGCACCGTCCGGTCGAACGACAACGTGGCGACCTTCATCAAGGAACTGGTGCTGGAACTTCCCGAGGGCGAGGATGTGAATTTCCGCGCTGGCGGATACATCCAGATCGCCGCCCCGGCGCACAAGGTCGACTACAGCGATTTCGACGTCGCCGAGGAATACCGTGAGGATTGGGACAAGTTCAATCTGTGGCAGTACAAATCCACGGTTACCGAACCGATCGAGCGGGCCTATTCGATGGCCAACTACCCCAACGAAAAAGGCATCATCATGCTCAACGTGCGGATCGCCTCGCCCCCGCCGGGGTCCGAAGGCATTCCGCCCGGGCAGATGTCGTCCTACATCTTCAACCTGAAGCCGGGTGACAAAGTCACGATCTCGGGTCCGTTTGGGGAATTCTTCGCACGCGAGACCGACAAAGAGATGGTGTTCGTTGGTGGCGGCGCGGGCATGGCCCCGATGCGCAGCCACATCTTCGACCAGCTCAAGCGTCTGAACACCAAACGCAAGATCACTTTCTGGTACGGTGCCCGGTCACGCCGCGAGATGTTCTATGTTGAAGATTTCGACCAGCTGGCAGCCGAGAACGAAAACTTCGAGTGGCACGTTGCTTTGTCCGACCCGCAACCGGGCGACGATTGGGATGGCTACACAGGGTTCATCCACAACGTGCTGTTCGAGGAATACCTCAAGAACCACCCGGCGCCCGAAGACTGCGAATTCTACATGTGCGGTCCGCCGATCATGAACCAGTCGGTCATCAACATGCTACTGGATCTGGGTGTTGATCGCGAAGACATCATGCTGGACGACTTTGGTGGCTAAGAAAAAACCGGCGCAATCTTGCGCCGGTTTCATTTTGTAACATCAAGACCCAGAGCGCTGCGTATTGCCGTCGGTGGGTCAACGCGGTTGTCCCGCATGTAGCGTGCTACCAACGCCAACGTCCGGTCGACTCGACGACGATACCAAAGACCCTGCAGCCGGTGAAACCGCCGCCCTTGACGGCTGTCCAAAAATCCCAGCCAGATCACGTATCGCAACAGGAAATAGGCCCAGGCCCTGAGCCCACCGGACGACAACGTGCTGCATTCCCCATCGCAATCAGCGCGCTGAGCGCGCCGTTCAACAACGAATACGGCAACACGGAAAGAACTAGCAGCGCAGTGGTGGCGGCGCCAGTCAGCGCTGACACAAAAGCAAGGACGCATAGCACCGCGGAACACGCACCGGCGGCCTGCAGGTACTTTTTGCAGACGCAGCTTCGATAGGCCGCCAACGCCCGCCGCTGCTCGGCCAGTGCGTACAATCGTGTTATGGCTTGGTTCAGACCACCGAAACCGGCCACCTGCCCAAAGCTGAAGACCGTCAAGGCCAAAGCCAAGTGCGCATAAACCGACGGCTCCAACAGGCCGGTCTGCACCCGGACCAGCGCCAGCCCGCCGGTCAGAAGGCTGAAATGGCCGGCGGCAACCCACAGGGCCTCGGACCTTGCGGACAGAGGTTTCACAGTCAGAGAGTGTCTCTCATGTCAGTGTGCTGGCGCGGGTCAGAGCCTCAGATCACTGGCGCTGCGCGGCAGGCAGGATTTGACGTCGAACAGGACATTCCGGGCCTTTCCGAACGCTCGGATTTCGGCCGGATCCATCGCAAGATATGCGTCATGGGCAACCGCAAGGACGATACCGTCATAGGTGCCGGGCTTGGGGTGCTCCAGCAGGTCGATCCCATATTCGTCACGTGCGGCTTGCGGGTCGGCATGGGGATCGTGCACGTCTACGATCACGCCGTAGCTCTGCAACTCGTGAACGATGTCCACGACCCGGGTGTTTCGCAGATCAGGGCAGTTTTCCTTGAAGGTCAGCCCCATGACCAGGACCCGGGCGTCCGTCATCTCGATCCGCTCGCGGATCATCCGCTTGACCAACTGGGCCACGACATATGCGCCCATTCCATCATTCAGGCGCCGCCCTGCCAGAATGACCTGGGGATGATGGCCAACGGCCTCGGCCTTGTGGGTCAGGTAGTAGGGGTCGACCCCGATGCAATGCCCACCGACAAGGCCGGGGCGGAAGGGCAGGAAATTCCATTTGGTGCCCGCCGCGCGCAGCACGGCATCGGTGTCGATGCCGAGGCGGCCAAAGATCATGGCGAGTTCGTTCACCAAGGCGATATTCAGATCGCGCTGTGTGTTCTCGATCACCTTCGCAGCCTCGGCCACGCGGATGCTTTCGGCCTTGTGCGTTCCCGCCCTGATGATCCGCGCATAGAGCGCGTCCACCAGATCGGCGGCCTTAGGCGTCGATCCGGACGTCACCTTGCAGATATCGGCGATGCGATGCGCCTTGTCGCCGGGATTGATCCTCTCAGGACTGTACCCGGCAAAGAAATCCACGTTGAAACGCAAGCCGGATTCCCGCTCGAGGATCGGGACGCAGTCTTCCTCGGTCGCGCCGGGGTAGACGGTTGATTCATAGATGACCAGATCACCAGGCTTCAACACCCGTCCAACCGTTTCAGAGGCGCGCATCAATGGTGCGAGGTCTGGCTGTTTTTGTGCTGTGATCGGTGTCGGCACCGTCACGATATACGTGTCACAGCCCGTCAGATCGGCGGGGTCGGTGGTAAATCTTAACCCCCCGGCGGCGGACAGCTCGTCTTCGCTGACCTCATGCGTGGCGTCCTTGCCTTGGCGCAACGCGTCGATGCGCGTGGGATTGATGTCAAAGCCCAGAACCGGTCCAATCTTTCCAAAGGCAGCGGCCAGCGGCAGGCCGACATAGCCCAGACCGATCACGGCGATCCGACGGGAATTGGGGTTCGTTTCAAGCATACGTCAGGTCCGGGTCACTAGATCATTTGCCGTGGTATTCGCGGAACCATTCGACGAACTGAGCGATTCCATCCTTGAAATCGGTCTGCGGACGATACCCGGTCAGGCGTTGGAGCAGGTCGGTATTGGCCCAAGTCGCCGGAACATCACCCATCTGCATGGGCATGTAATTCCGGATCGCCTTCTTGCCCACGGCTTCCTCGATTGCTTCGACGAAATCCATCAGACGCACCTTGTCACCATTCCCGATGTTGACCACACGATAAGGCGCGACCGGCGATAGGCTGTCACCCTCCTCGATATCCTCGGGGCTGTCCGGACGGACGGGGACCGCATCGATCAACAACCGGATTCCGCGCACCAGGTCGTTCACATTGGTGAAGTCGCGATACATTTCGCCGTGATTGTAAATGTCGATCGGGCGCCCATCCAGAATTGCATCGACAAACTTGTACAGAGCCAGGTCCGGACGGCCCCAGGTGCCGTATACGGTGAAGAACCGGAACATGGTCGTGGGCAGATCCCAGAGATGGGCATAGGAATGGCCCATCGCTTCGTTCGCCTTCTTGGTGGCAGAATAGATCGTCAATTGGGTGTCGGCCTTTTCCACCTCGGTAAAGGGCATGTCTTCGTTTGCCCCGTAAACCGAAGAGGTAGAGGCCATGAGCAGGTGCCCGACCTTGTGCTGACGGGCCACCTCCATCACGTTGAACGTACCCACAACGTTTGAATCGATATAGCTGCGCGGGTGTTCAAGGCTGTAACGCACACCCGCCTGAGCGGCGAGGTGAACGATAACCTCGGGCTGGAATTCGTCTGCAACCTGCATGAGGCGTTCGTGGTTTTCCAACAGATCCTCGGTTGCCGAGAAGCCGGGCGTCTGCAACAGCATCTGATGGCGGCGCTGTTTGAGAGTGACGTCGTAGTAATCCGTCATCCCGTCATAGCCATGGACCTGAAACCCTTCGGACAACAGCAGCTTGGCCAGGTGGAACCCGATGAAGCCCGCAGTGCCCGTAATCAATACCCGTTGCATAAAACCCTCGAACGCAAATCAACAATCCCGACCATCAGGGACCCTTTCGACCCGCCAAGGTCAAGGGGATTATCGGTCGGTGGGACCTCATATCCGATGCAGGGCAGGGCGCGTCAACCATTTGCCGCGTCCAGACCCGCATTGACCAGCGAGGGCAGGAATTGATCCAGCGCCCGACCCCAGGTCGTGATCGGCTGTTCCTGGATGAAAACAATATCGTTGGGACGCAGTTCCATACGGGCCGCGATCGACAATGCCGCGGGATTGCGCGCATCGAGGTGCCAGGCAGTGAACGCACCGATTTCCTCAGGTTTGGGAGAGGCACGCAGTACATAGATTTGCGACGCGTCTGCCGTTCTGGTGCTGTAACCGCCTTCGCCGAACAAAGCGTCGGCCAGGCTCAGGTGCTGGCCGTAGGGCAGGGGAACACGAGCATTCTTGCGGAACTCTCCCCCTAGATAGACATTTTCGCGCTGTTCGGAACCCAGTTGGCTGCGAACCGTGAAATTGTCACGTAACTCCGTCAGTTCGGCGCTGCGCAGATCGACCTCCTGCTAAAGTTCGGCCAAGGCGACCCCCCGAGCCTGCCGGTTCAGGCTGATGACGTCGATCTGATCGCGATAAATCGCAAGAGCCGGTCCAGGTCATAGCTGGTATCGGCAAACACGGCGTCCCCGTTCAAAAGGACCAGTTGCCGGAAGTCCGGTCGGGCCAGGTAGTTTCGCAACGGAATCTTTTACAAATCCCCACTACGGTAGATGCGGATCGTGCCCAGCTCTCGATCCCGGGTCGTCAGGCCTCCGGCCGCGGCAATCGCCTGACCGAGTGTCAAGGGAGTGACGGTCAGCGGCACCACGACCGGCGTTGCAACCAGCCCGCCTACTGCGACGTGTTTCGAGTTGTACGCCACCACCTCCAGCGACACGGTTGTTTCCGCCTCACTTATCGTTCGGCCGGGGACTTGCACCCGACCGGCGTCGGGGATCGAGATCGTGCCGTCATCGCGGACGGTGAAGGTATTCCGCTGAGCGCCCGCGCCAGCAAGTTCGGCAACCCGTGCGGGGCGTATGATCGCCACCATATCACCCGGTCCCAGGTGGTAGGGTGGAGCCTTCACTCGCGGAGGCGCGCGCAACTCAAGCGGCTCTGGGGTGAAATCCGGAACGGCAGGACCATCCGGCAGCGCAGCCAACCGAGAGTGGGCCGGTCCGGTGCTTGCGGTTTCATAGAAGGACTGCGGCAGACTGCGTGGCCGATAGGGCATCGTCACCGACCAGCCATAGGCGCTCGCCTGCTCTGATCTGCGTCGCAAAAGACCGCACCGGTTGAACCGTGTGACCCAAAGCCGCTTCCAATTCAGGGATGGCATCGTCGGTGGCGATTTCAAACCGGATCGATGCACCACCCACGTTTCTGAGAAGAATATCTTGGTCCGCGGCCGCATCGTGGCGGTTTTCGACAGACCACTGCGCGGCCGGTTTGTAAGTCATCGAATGCATCGAAAGCTCCTGTTGTTTTTCGGCGGCCACTCTAGTGCCGAGGACCCTTGCGTTGCGCGCCCGCCTCAATAACCTGTTGTTCACAACTACGGCAGTCGCGTCAGCCGGCCGTGTCCGCCATTGCTGCCTGGGCCACAGCGCGATAGGGAACAGGTCTGATGATAGGATCGTGGATCAAAAAACTCAGGCGAGGCACGAACGAGCCTGAGCAGGAATCGCTGCGGGAGACCCTGGCACCCGATCGGCGGTTCTATGTCGTTGGTGACATTCACGGACGGCTGGACCTGTTGCAGCAACTGCTGACCCGTCTCGATCCGGACATTCCTCTGGTATTTGTTGGGGACTATGTCGACCGTGGAGATTACAGTGCTCAGGTTTTGCATCACCTGCGGCATCTTTCGGAAAACGGCGAGCGTGAAGTGATTTGTCTGCTGGGCAATCATGAAGAGATGCTGCTTCGATTTATCGAGGAACCCAAGCGGACCAGTCGCTTGTGGCTGGGAAACGGTGGGCTTCAGACACTCGCGTCGTTCGGCCTGACGGGAATAACCGAAACGACATTGGGCGAAGATGCCGTCCAAATCTCGCATCATATGCGGTCTGTGATCGGCGACCCGGTTCTGACTTGGCTCGAAAACCGGCCACTGACCTGGTCAAGCGGGAATGTCTCGATCGTCCACGCGGCCCTAGATCCCGCCTTGCCAATCGATGTCCAACCGCGCCATGTCTGTTTGTGGGGGCACCCCAATTTCCCGTCCACCGCTCGAACGGATGGCCAATGGGTCGTGCACGGGCATACCATAGTCCCAGATCCAAAGGTCAGTGGCCGGGTGATTTCGATCGACACCGGCGCGTTTGCAACCGGTCGGCTCACGGCGGCAGACATCAGCCCGGGCACCGTCAATTTCGTATCAACAAGCCCCGAGAATGAAGCCTCGGACACCGCCAGTCGAGCATGACGGCTATAGTCAAAAGATGATCTCGTAATACTCCATTAACGCTAACTCGGCATTTACCATTCCGCAGCGAAACTCCCGCTGAGCCTACGCGGCATCAGACGCTCAAAAGGGGATGGATGAGTATCGATTTTGTTGGTTCCCAGACCACTTTTTCCGGTATTGCCGCGCCGCGCGTAAGTCTGACATTCAGTGTCGCCAAACGCTTCATGGATGTTGCTGTTTCTCTGGCCCTGTTGCCACTTGTGGCGGTTTGTGCAGTTCTGTTGCTGGTCATGAACCCCATTCCAAACCGAGGGCGCTTGTTTTTCCGCCAGATCCGTATGGGCAGAGGAGGAAGAGCGTTCGTCGCCTACAAATTCCGTTCAATTAAGCCCGGGCACGGTGAGATCAGTGGACCCTATGGCCCGGTCGAAACGTCGTGTATCACGCCCCTGGGTCGCGCATTGCGCCGATCCCGGATTGATGAGCTTCCGCAAGTCATCAACGTGCTGCTTGGTAACATGAGCTTGATCGGTCCCCGCCCAGATTGCATCCACCACGCGCGGTTTTATCTGCGAGATGTGCCCGATTACCGCGCCCGGCTTGGCGTCCGCCCCGAAATCAGCGGCTATGCCCAGACCGAAGTCGGTTACGCATAAAACCCAAAAGATATTCGGAAAAAAGTTTGGGCAGACCATTACTACATCAATAATCCGAGCCTTGCTTTCGAATTTTGGATTGTTCGGCGGACGCAGCAGGCGGTTGCCGGATTCAAGGACAATCGACGCTGAGAGACGTTGTCAGATCGCAAGCACTTGCAAAGGCCTAACAAAACTGACGAAAAACCTCATGGCGCGAACAGGCGCGAGGAAACCGTGGGCGGTTTGAACCTTCTGGCCTTTGTCCGGCTGTGTTGGGCGCACTGATACACAATCGCCGCCTGCGCGGGTCGCGGCCTTTTGCAGGGATTTGGGATCTCGACCTTTGCGATGAAACCCCGCTTCCGGTCCGAAACGACGCTGGTTCTGACACGCCCTGCGGGCTATTCCGACGTGCCGTCGCAGGCCATGACGGGGCTAGGCGGAGACATCTCCGGCATCAATACTCAAGTCGAAATCCTTGGCTCTGCTCGTATGATGCACAATCTAGATTTGGAGTTGGCCCTCCAGAATGATCCCGAGTTCAATCCAGCCATCCTCGCATCGCGTTGGACCGTACCTTGGCATAAACCGGCGGACCGGCCGGACAGCGAAGACCTGGGCATTGTCGCGGAAAACGTCACACAGGCGATATCTATCAAGAACGTCCGGAATTCAGATGTTATCCGGAGCAGCACAACAACCAATGACCCTCAGAAGTCGGCTGAGATTGCGGATACCTTGGCCCAGCTTTTTTGTTCGGGATCAGATCAACGGAAAAGCCGAAGGACTGACCGAAACTGTTTCATGGTTGTCGGACCGGGTGGCCGGGCTGGAGCAGGAAATCGCCCGGCAGGAGGACGCCATCAAGATCCTGCGGCCGCCAACCCCGATGCACTGGCCGCGCAGCTTTCGGAAACCCGAACAACGTTGGCCAATCTGCAGAGCCGTCTTCAAGAGCTTGACCAACTGGACCAGACACTTGTTGACTTGGACCCCGAACACTTCAGAGGCGAGGTTCCTGAAATCATTCATGATCGCATTCTCAGCAGCCTTTCAAGGCAGGTCGCCACGGGAGGCGCAGCCGCTAGGATAGCTCTCGCCGAACGTGTTTCAGAATTGATCGCCCAGAATGCCCGCGAACGCGCCGAACTCGATCACCAGTCCCGAACCCTGTCTCAACTGCTCACGACACTTGAGTTGGAATATGAAAAGAATGCCGGTGTGACGGCCGAATTACGCCAGTTCGAACGCGACGCCCGCGCAACCCAGTTGCTGCACGAAACCTTTCTTTCCAGGCTGAAGGAAGCCGCCGTCCAACAGGGCGCACAAACGCCGGACTGCCGCATAATTTCGACAGCCACTCCGGGCAAACAAGTTGCACCGCGTTCTGGTCTGACCATGTTTCTTGGGGTGATCGCCGGGGCGGCATTGGGGCTGGGCATCGTTCTTGTCCGACAAATCCGGCAAGCCGCGGTTCCGACGGGGTCCGATCTGGAGCTGACTACCAGCGTACCGGTTCTGGGCCATTTGCCATTGGCGACGATCCGCCAGCGCAGTCAGTTGGCCGGGTACGTGTCCACAAATCCGACGTCACCGCTCTCGGAGGCGGCCAGAAACCTGCGAACGTCTCTGCTGTCGCCAAATTCGGACGCTCCACCGCAGGTCATTCTGTGCACCTCGTCGGCACCGGATGAGGGTAAGACCACGATGTCGATTGCCTTCGCGCAAAGCCTGGCGGGGCTCGGTCGATGTTCTGATGGGCGAGCGCAGCACACATAGCGCTGCAGATACTTTTTCGTCTTCGCGCTTTCATGACCTCATGACGGGGTTGCGGGCAGACTACGAAAATATTCTGATCGACAGCCCACCGGTACTGGCCGTTCCTGACGCCCGGGTAATCGGGCAGGCCTGTGACGCGATCCTTCTGTCGGTTGCGCCGGCCATCACGTCCCGTGCCCAGTTGGAACAGGCGCTGCGCGAGTTTTCCAGCGTGAACTTGCAGGTCACGGGGCTGGTCATGTCGGACCTGAGGTCTGCCCGAAAACAGACCAAGGCAGGCGGGCAGGCCTATACGGCCTATGCCCGTTGCTACAACGTGTGACTATCTAGCCGACGATCATCTGCTTCATGCGCAGGGCTTCGTATTCCAGCTCTTTCAGCCGGAAATGCACGACATCTCCGATGGTGATCATGCCGCAGAGCTTGCCGTCGCGAAGAACCGGCATGTGCCGGAAACGCCCCTCGGTCATTGTCTTCAGCACGTCCATCAGCAGGTCGTCCGGCGTGCAGGTCCGGACATCGCGTGTCATCAGCGCCTCGACCGATTGTGGCAGCGTCTGACCCGGAGTATCCGCCATGCGGCGAACGATATCCCGCTCGGACAGGATCCCCTGCAGTGCGCCGTTCTGATCGGTGACGACAACCGCCCCGATGCGTTTCTCCTTTAGAATTTCGACCACCGAATGGATGGTGTCATTCGGCCGAACCGAAAACACCGCATCACCTTTTCCTTCCAGCAATTTGGCGACAGTGGTCTGAGTATGTGACAAATTCGACTCGGCGGATTGGCTGTAAGTGCTTGACCCGGCCTTGTCGCCACGTGTCGGGGGCTGGTAAGAGCTTGGGGCCATGGGCGGTCTCCTCCTTCAACGCTACAGGCTGTCCTCACCACCTTATCGCAGCAGAGAAACCTGTATAGGGTGCAAATTCAAAAACCGGCGCAACCGCGCCGGGTCGCAAGGAAAAACCGGACCCCGTGACCCAACTCCATCTGTCTCCTGCGGTTGCCGCCCTGATCTTCCTTCTGGTCGTGATCTGCGGACATAATTTTCGCAAACTGTGGAAAGAACAGCCCCCTGGTTGGCAGAAACGCGCGTGGCTGTTTGGTGTGCCCGCTGCGGCCGGGCTGCTGGTCCTGGGCTTCCTGCCGCTGGTGCCCTGACGCAGGTTTGACTCTGGGTGGGGCCGCTGGCATATGCCGGGCAACACTTTTCCAGGAGATCGCCCCATGCGCCGACTGCTTGCTCTGGCCCTGCCGCTTGTTGTTTCTGGCTGTCTGTTCGACGAGGAGCCCGAGATCGTCCGTCTGTCCGGCGAAACCATGGGCACGACCTATCACATCACCGCAATCGGCGAGGATCTGGACGAGGCGGCCCTGTCCACCTCCGTGGAGGAAACGCTGGCGCAGGTGAATGCCAAGATGTCCAACTGGGACCCGAATTCCGAAGTCTCGGTCTTTTCCGCCTCGGCCAGCACCGACCCGATGCCGGTGTCACAGGAATTCGCCTATGTGATCGCGGCGGCCAACCAGGTGCACGACCAAAGCGGCGGCGTGTTCGACGTGACGCTTGGCCCGCTGATCGAGCTGTGGGGCTTCGGCCCGCGCAAGCCCGAAGACCCGGTACCGTCGGATGCCGAGATCGCGGCAGCGCTGGAACAAGTGGGGCAGGCGCGCCTGCTGACGCTGGATGAACAGGCCGGGACGCTGGCCAAGGCGCAACCGGGCGTGGGGATCAACCTTTCGGCCATCGCCAAGGGCTACGGGATCGACGCCGTGGCCGAGACGCTGCGAGAGGCCGGCATCGAGAACTACATGGTTGAGATCGGCGGCGACCTGGTGGCCCGCGGTCAGAACGACAAGGGCGAGGCCTGGCGCATCGGCATCGAAAAGCCCGAAGCCGGGTCGCAGACCGTGCAATTCATCGTGCCGCTGGACAACCGTGGCATGGCGACCTCGGGCGACTACAAGAACTTCTTCGAACAGGACGGGGTGCGGTATTCGCACATCATCGACCCGATCACCGGACGCCCGATCACGCATCGGACGACCTCGGTCACGGTTCTGGCCGAAAATGCGATGATGGCCGATGCCTGGGCCACTGCGATGCTGGCGCTGGGGCAGGAGCGGGGGCTGAAACTGGCCGATCAGCTGGGTTTGGCGGTGTTTTTCATCTCGCGGGATGTGACAGGCGGCGAAGATGCCTATATCACGGTACAAAGCAGCGCGTTCAAGGATGCGCTGGGATCGAACTGAAGGGCGGGCCGGCTGATGAGCACCTTTATTCTCGCGTTTGTTCTGCTGCTGATCATCATGGTCGGCATGTCGCTGGGCGTGATGCTGATGGGCAAGACCATCAAGGGCAGTTGCGGCGGGCTGAACGCGATCTCGGGGGCCGACAAATGCGTGGTGTGCCAAAAAGACGTGGACCCCAACAGCCCTCTGCGTGACAAGCTGCAATGCAAGCGCGCCCGCCGGATGGTGGAACAGATGGAAAGCCAGGGCGCGCAGCACTGAATGGCCAAGGCCCGCAACATCCTGTTCATCATGTTCGACCAGCTTCGCTGGGATTACCTGAGCTGTTACGGCCATCCACATCTGCACACGCCCAATATCGACCGGCTGGCCGCGCGCGGCGTGCGGTTCACGCGGGCCTATATCCAGTCGCCGATCTGCGGCAGTTCGCGCATGTCCACCTATACCGGGCGCTATGTGCAGTCACATGGCGCCTCGTGGAACGGCATTCCGTTGAAGGTGGGCGAACAGACCATAGGCGACCATCTGCGCAAGGCGGGGATGGACTGCTGGCTGGTCGGCAAGACCCATATGCGCGCCGACGCCGAGGGCATGGCGCGGCTGGGCTTGGAACCCGACAGCCTGATCGGCGCGCGCGTGGCCGAATGCGGTTTCGACGTGTTCGAGCGCGACGACGGGATGCGCCCCGAAGGCCCTGACGGGTTCTATGACCCCGACGGGGCCCGCGCCTACAACGCGTGGCTGGCCGACAAGGGCTATGACGGCGACAACCCCTGGCACGACTTTGCCAATTCCGGGCTGGACGAGGACGGCAACGTGCTGTCGGGCTGGTTTCTGAAAAACGCGCCGCAGGCCGCGAACATCGCCGAAGAAGATAGCGAGACCCCCTATCTGACCACGCGCGGCATCGAATTCATGGAAACCCATGACGGCCCGTGGTGCTGCCACCTGAGCTACATCAAACCGCACTGGCCCTATATCGTCCCCGAGCCCTATGCCTCGATGTACGGGCCCGAGCATGTTCTGCCCCCCAACCGGTCGGAGGCTGAACGGGCCGACGCGCATCCCGTGCTGAGCGCCTTCATGCATACCAAGATCGGTCAGACCTTCTGGCGGCAGGATGTGCGCGAGGCCGTGATCCCCTCCTATATGGGCCTGATCAAGCAGGCCGATGACCAGATCGGGCGGTTGCTGGACTGGATGGACCAGACCGGCCGCATGGACGACACGATGATCGTGCTGACCTCGGACCATGGCGATTTTCTGGGCGATCACTGGATGGGCGAAAAGACGTTCTTCCACGACGCTTCGACCAAGGTGCCGCTGATCATCTACGACCCGTCCGAACAGGCCGATGCCACGCGCGGCACCGCCTGCGACGCGCTGGTCGAGTCGATCGACCTGGCCCCCACTTTCGTCGAGGTCGCGGGCGGTGCGGTGCCTGATCATATCCTAGAAGGCCACTCGCTGCTGCCAATCCTGCACGGGCAGGCGGACGAGACCCCGCGCAAATTCGTGATCTGCGAATACGACTATTCGGCCTCGCCCATCGCGGAAACGCTGGGCGTGTCGGTGCGTGATGCGGCGATGTTCATGGTGGCCACGAAAAAATGGAAGCTGATCCATTGCGAAGGCGGGTTCCGCCCGATCCTGTTCGATCTGGAAAACGACCCCGACGAACTGACCGATCTGGGCGACAGTGCGGCCTATGCGGATGTGATCGCGCAAATGTACGACCACCTGTTCGACTGGGCCCGGCGTCCGTCGCAGCGCACCACCCGCTCGGCGGCCGAGCTGGTCGAGATGCGCACCAAAAGTCGCGGCAAGGGCGTGATCCTGGGCGCTTATGACGAACGCGACGCCCCGCCCGAACTGACGGTCAAGTATCGCGGCCGCAAGGCCCGGCCCTGGCATCAGATCAGGAAATAGCCCGACGCGGGTCGTATCGCCGCAAAAGGCGGTTCACGATGCGGCGGGCAGGGGATAGAAGAACGGACAAGAGCAGTTATCGGAGACCCGACATGAGCGCACCCAAACCCGTCGTCCTGTGCATCCTCGATGGCTGGGGCCTGTCCGACGACACGCAGGCCAATGCGCCCTATCTGGCCCACACGCCCACATTCGACGCGATCATGACCAAGGGTCCGCACGCGCGGCTGATCACCCATGGCCCTGATGTGGGCCTGCCCAGCGGCCAGATGGGTAATTCCGAGGTCGGCCATACCAATATCGGGGCCGGGCGGGTCGTGGCCATGGATCTGGGCCAGATCGATCTTGCAATCGAAGACGGCTCGTTCTTCGAAAACGCTGCGCTGCAGGACTTTGTCGCCAAGGTGAAGGCGGCGGGTGGGACCGCGCATCTGATGGGGCTGGTCTCGGATGGCGGGGTGCATGGGCACCTGAACCATATCGTCGCCGCCGCAAAGGCAATCACCGATGCAGGCGTTCCGGTGGCTCTGCACGCCATCACCGACGGGCGAGACGTGGCCCCGAAATCGGCGCTGGACTTCCTGGCCGAGCTGGAGCGCCGCCTGCCTGCGAACGCGCGCGTCGTCACCGTCTCGGGGCGGTACTATGCCATGGACCGCGACAACCGGTGGGAACGGGTCGGCCGCGCCTATGATGCCATCATCAAAGGTGAAGGCGCGCCGGCTGATACCGCAAGCGCCGCGATTCAGGCCGCCTACGACCGGGGCGAGACGGACGAGTTCATCGCGCCCACGGTACTACCCGGCTACGACGGCGTCCGCGACGGCGACGGCTTCTTCTGTCTCAACTTCCGCGCCGACCGCGCCCGCGAAATCCTGCGCGCCATTGCCGAACCCGGATTTGACGAATTCGACACCGGACCACGCCCGCAGCTGTCGGCGCTGCTGGGCATGGTGGAATATTCCGACGGTCACAACGCCTACATGACCACGGTGTTCCCCAAGCGCGAGATCGTCAACACGCTGGGCGAATGGGTCGCCAAGCAGGGCCTGCGCCAGTTCCGTCTGGCCGAAACCGAGAAATACCCCCATGTCACGTTCTTCCTGAACGGCGGCAAGGAAACCCCCGAGCCCGGCGAGGATCGCTATATGGCCCCGTCGCCCAAGGTGGCGACCTATGATCTGCAGCCCGAGATGTCGGCCGGAGAGGTGACGGACAATTTCGTCGAGGCGATCGAGGGCGGCTATGACCTGATCGTCACCAACTATGCCAACCCCGACATGGTGGGCCATACCGGTGACCTGCAGGCCGCGATCAAGGCCTGCGAGGCCGTTGACCAAGGCCTGTCCCGCGTGGTCGCCGCGCTTGAAAAGGCAGGCGGTGCCATGATCGTGACGGCCGATCACGGCAACTGCGAAACCATGATCGACCCCGAAACAGGCGGGCCGCATACCGCTCACACCCTGAACCCGGTACCCGTGGCGCTGGTAGGCGGACCCGAGGGCGCAACCCTGCGCGAAGGTCGCCTGTCCGATCTGGCGCCTACGGTGCTGAACCTGATGGGCCTGCCCAAGCCTCCGGAAATGACGGGTCAGAGCCTGCTGTCATGAGGCTGCGCGCGCTTCTTCTGGCGGCCCTGATGGCGGGGCAGGCGGCCCGGGCCGCGCCGGACCCCGCGCAGGCGGCACTGGAGGCGGCGCAGATGCTGGAACAGGCCTCGATCGCCCTGACCGAGGCCGAAACCGCCCGCGACCGCGTGCTCGCCCTGACCGAGACGATCCAGGCCTACGAGGCCGGGCTGGCCGCCATGCGCGACGGGCTGCGCCGGGCGGCTTTGCGCGAAAGCCAGCTGACCGCCGAGTTGAACGCGCGCGAACGCGAAATCCGCCAGTTGCTGGGCGTGCTGCAAACCATCGAAACCACGGCGCCACCGGTTCTGATGCTGCACCCGGCCGGGCCACTGGGGGCGGCGCGCACCGGGATGATGCTGTCCGAAGTCACGCCTGGCCTGAACACCAGGGCCCAGGCGCTGGCTCGGGATCTGGACGAGGTGCAGACCCTGCGCCGATTGCAACAAAGCGCTGCGGACACTCTGACCGAAGGGTTGGAAGGCGTGCAGAATGCCAGGACGAAGCTGAGCGAGGCCATAGCGAACCGTACCGACCTGCCGCGCCGCTTCATCGAAGACCCAGTACGGACAGCCATCCTGATCTCATCGACGGAGACTCTGGATGGGTTCGCCAGCGGTCTGTCTGAAATATCGGATGGAGAAATCATAACCTCGAACGCGGATGTGTCCCAACTGAAAGGACAGATTCCGCTGCCGACCCAAGGCGTCATACTCCATCGTTCCGGCGAAACGGACGCCGCCGGGGTCACGCGTCCGGGGCTTGTACTGGGAACCAGACCACGTGCATTGGTGCTGTCGCCGACAGCGGCCACGATCCGATACAGAGGGCCGCTTCTGGACCTTGGAAACCTTGTGATCCTGGAACCGCAGCCGGGTTTGCTTTTTGTCTTCTCCGGCCTTCAAGAGGTGTATGGGGACCCCGGTCAGGTGATCCCCGAAGGAACGCCAGTGGGCCTGATGCCCGGTCAAACACCAGAAATCGGCGCGATTTTGTCAACAAGCGGTGATGGCACTGGAACTGATCGTCCAGACACGCTCTATATAGAGGTAAGAGAGAACAATAGCCCCGTGGATCCGGAATCATGGTTCCGGACAGACAAGGATGGATAGACGAGTATGAAGAGATTTGTGATGGCCGGTCTGGCCGGCACCGTGGCAGGGATTATTGCGACTACCCAGATCGCCGGGCCACTGCTGGCGCAAGAGGCCGAAAACAAGGCCGGGGTCTATGAACAACTTGACCTGTTCGGAGATATCTTCGAACGGATCCGCGCCCAGTATGTTGAGGAAGTCGCCCCCGAAGAACTGATCGAGGCTGCGATCGACGGCATGTTAACGTCGCTGGATCCGCATTCAAGCTATCTTTCCCCGGATGACGCCGAGCAGATGCGCGTGCAGACGCGCGGTGAATTCGGTGGGCTGGGCATCGAGGTCACCCAAGAGGATGGCTTCGTCAAAGTCGTATCGCCAATTGACGGAACGCCTGCGGACGAAGCGGGCATCGAGGCCGGCGATTTCATTACTCATGTGGACGGCGAGAGCATCCTGGGCCTGACGCTGGACAAAGCAGTCGACCTGATGCGTGGCCCGGTCGGTTCGGAAATCGTGATCACCGTCGTGCGGGAAGGCGAACCCGACCCATTCGATGTGACCATCATCCGCGACACGATCAAACTGACCGCCGTTCGCGCCCGCACCGAAGGCGCCAGCGTGGTGCTTCGTGTGACCACCTTCAACGATCAGACCTTCCCGAACCTGAAAGAGGGCTTGGAAAAGCAGATCGCCGAAGCTGGCGGCATCGACAAGGTGAACGGCTTTGTTCTGGACCTGCGCAACAACCCCGGCGGGCTGTTGACCCAAGCCATCAAGGTATCGGACGCATTCCTGAACGAGGGCGAGATCGTCTCGACCCGTGGGCGCAATCCCGAAGATGGTGAACGCTTCAACGCAACCCCGGGTGATCTTGCCCAGGGCAAGCCGATCGTAGTGCTGATCAACGGCGGATCGGCTTCGGCATCCGAGATTGTTGCAGGTGCATTGAAGGATCACCACCGCGCGATCGTCGTCGGCACCAAAAGCTTCGGCAAAGGATCGGTTCAAACCGTGATGCCGCTGCGTGGCGACGGGGCGATGCGTCTGACCACCTCGCGCTACTACACCCCGTCGGGTCGGTCGATCCAGGCTTTGGGTGTCAGCCCCGACATCATCGTGGAACAGCCCCGCGTCCGTCCCGAGGCTGAGGAAGAGGAAGAAAGCAACGCCCGCACCCGGTCCGAGGCCGACCTGCGGGGCAGCCTGAACAATGACAGCTTGACCGAGGATGAAATCCGCCAGATCGAGGAAGACCGCACCAAAGCGGAAGAAACCGCCGAACTGCGCAACGAAGACTACCAGTTGGCCTATGCGATCGACATTCTCAAAGGCCTGTCCGCCTTCAATCCGACAGAGCGGGCATCGCAGTAAGCTGCGCAAGCAATGACCGAAGGGCCGCGGTTTTCCGCGGCCTTTTCTTTTGGCTCAGCTCTCGATTTTGTGCAGTTTCTTTTCGTCCAGCATCAGCGCCAAAACCAGGCCGATCGACACCGACAGCGTTGAAAAGACAAAAGCCATGTCCATCCCGCTGTCAAAGGCCATCGACAACGCGGATTTGATCTTTTCGGCCTCGGGCGCGCTGAATTTCTGCATGACAGCCTGCGCGGTCTTGGTCGTCAAAGTACCGCCATTGATGGCTTTTTGATCGGCTAGGGACATGTCGATGCCAGCTTTGGCAAGGTGCTCGCGGAAGCTGGACAGGCTGACCATGTACATGATGGCCGTCGCGCAGGCGACCGAAATGGCGCCATAGACCAAGTGCACCATGAAGCTCAGACCGCCAACCAGGCCGGCGCGTTCGGGCTTGACGGCGCAAACGGCGGCGGTGCCCGACGGGCCAACCGTCAGTGTCGCTCCCAACCCGATCAGAGCCATCCCCGGAAGAATATGGAAATACCCCAGCCCGGCCGGCATCACGACGACACTGGCCGCGCCTATCGTAGCGCAGAGATACCCCCAGAACAGCAGGCGCTTGGGTCCGAAATCATTGTACAAGGTGCCAGAGACGATCGACCCGACCGCCAAAAGAACGGTCAGCGGCGCAAGGCCCAGAGCGGATTCAAACACTGACCAACCAAGAACCTTTTGCATATATTGCGGAAAATACAGCAATCCCACAAAGGCCGCCGAGACGTTGAACATGTTCAGCCCCAAGGTGATGCGAAATTGCGGATTTTGCATCATCTGCGGCAGCAATAGCGGTTCTTTCACCCGTTTTTCCACGCGTGGGAACAACAGAAACAGCGACGCGCTGAGGAAAAACAGAAACATCAGCGGAACCGACAGCCAGCCCCAGTCCGACCCGACATCAAGCGCGTACAGCAGCAGCAGGACAGCAAAAGAAAGGACACCCATTCCGGTAAAGTCAATGTGCTCACCTGTCTTGTGGCTCTTGTCCGGCTGCATCAGCACGAATGCCGTGGCCATCGAGATGCACGAGAAGACGACATTTGCCAGAAAGAACAGGCGCCAATCCCCAAGGTTGACGACAAACCCGCTGATCATCGGACCAAATACATTGCCGGTCGTGACACCGGCAAGGATCAAACCCATCACCATGGCACGGTGTTCCTCACGGGATACCCTTGTGGCCCCGAAAGCCAGCGTGCACGGCCACACGCATCCCGCGCCGATACCCTGAAGCGCGCGTGCGCCGATCAGGAAATCAAGACTGGGAGATACGAAACACATGACCGAGGCGAATAGAAACAGCGACAATCCGATGATCATGATCTTGCGATGACCGTACATGTCGCCCAGCCGGCCACCTGCAACCATCGTCATGGCGAAGAACAGCGCATAGATGTTCAATACCCACTGAGTACTGGTGATATTGGCATCAAACGAGTTTTCGATCGCGGGAACCAGCATCAGCGCACCGGTAAAGTCTATGCCGATGCCAAACGCCGTTACCATCAGCGCTATGACCTTGATAATGCTGTCACGTTCCATCCGGCCCCCAGAGTTTCCTTGGTGGCTCAATCATGCATGAATTCAGCGAAAAAGATAGGAATGCGTCCAAGCAGGCTTCGGCTACGTAGAACCTGCAGGCTTTTGGCCGATCAACCCTGATCAGCGCTCAACCGACGCACCACGCGCTTCAGAAGGTCAAGTTCGGCGCGCAGCAGGTCCATCTCGGCGCGGATATCGCCCACGGCCGGTGCACCCGCGATTACGGTGATGTCACCCACTTTTTCCTGTGAAGCGCTGTCGAGAATAATCACACTATGCACACCATCGGACAACAGGACCGTTGGTACGGGAACCCGAACATGCCAGCCACCTTCGGCCTCAGAAACCTCGATATCTTGCAGGATCTGATCCCGGTACCGGGCTTCAAGTTGGGGTGCGATACTTCCTGAATAGTGGCCTTCCCATAAGCCGTCTTCGAACCGGATCGGGACGAGTTTTGTTTCCGCCATGGCCTTTCCCTTCACAAGTCAGCGCGATGATGGCGGCACAGGGTCAGATCCCGCAGCACCACACGGTTCATACCAGGATCCTGGATGATAAGGTCCAGCCACATCTTCTTGATGCGACGTTCGTTCAAGGACAGATGCGCAAGATCAAAATCGATGTCGGATGTCGCATGTTGCGGTTCCAGCTTTCGCAGCACCTGCTCGGTATTCGGTCCATTCTGGATGTTAAGCCTCGCAAAGACCTCGGCCGGGCGCTCACTGTCGACCGTCACATGAGCCCGGACGAGGTGTTGCCGCGTCAGACCCTCGGCGGCGCTGCCCGGAAGTTCGACAGACACGGAGAGGAACGAGCCTTGAAAGCTGAATACGTCGATCGCCAGGCTGAAAGGCGCCAGGTCCTTTTCCCCGCTGTTGCGGATTTGCCGGACTGCAATCTCGGCCAGCGGACAGTCATGGAAAAGCGCCACGCTGTCATCAAGCTGCGCCTTGCGAGACAATGATACCAGGCCCGTAACGGGCAGGGGGCTGCCCCACAAATCCGGGCGCCAGGCCCAATCCGTGCCAAGCGGCCTCGGAAAATTCTGGGTGCCGATATGCGGGCGGGTCAGGCGCCCGTCCGCAATCTGGATCAGACGATCAAGTTGGGCGCGAAGAACACGCGCCTGCTCACGCTGCTGGCGAAGCAGAGGCAGGTCCTCGTGCGGCGCGTTCTGCGCCGTCCGTTTCCAGTGCCCAACTGCCTTGCGGCTGAAATACCGATCCAGAAGTCTGCTCATGTGCCCAGTGCCTGAAACTGCACCTCTTTAGTCGGAATCCGCGGGCGGAATAAACCCGCCTTCGACAGATAGCACTGCAAAATTCCCGAATTGTGAAGAACGTCAGTCCTGCCGGCCGGTCTTTTTTGCAAGATCACGCAGGGGCACGTTCTTGAAATAGCACGGGGCAGAGCTTACCGTCAGTCACCCGGTCGCCGTGGATCCTCCGCAACGGGCCGCAGTCCAAAAAACAAGACGAGGCCGGGGCATGGAACCCACCCTATTCGCGTTCATCTGGAAACATTCCAAGAAACAGCAGTTCATTCTGCTGCTGTTGACCGTACTTTCGTTTCCGTTTCTCTATGCCTCGCTTGAACTGCCCAAGCAGATCATCAACGACGCCATCGGCGCGACCGGAAACACGGTAACGCTGTTCGGTACGAAGGTGACCCAGGTCCAATACTTGTTGATCCTGTGTTTTGCGTTCTTGGGAACCGTCCTGGCTGGCGGCCTCATGAAGATGCGCATCAACACCATGAAGGGGATCCTGGCCGAACGCATGTTGCGTCGGCTCAGGTTCACCCTGATCAGCCGGATGCTGCGCTTCCCCAAGCCGTATTTCTCGACCACAAGCCAGGGCGAGCTGGTGTCGATGATATCGTCTGAAGCGGAACCGATGGGCGGACTGATGGGCGACGCGATCGCCCAGCCGGTTTTCCAGTTCGGTCAGATGATGACGATTGTCACATTCCTGTTCATGCAGAGCGTCTGGTTCGGGCTGGCCTCGATCGCGCTGATCCCGCTGCAAGCCTGGCTGATCCCGCGCCTGCAGCGCCAGATCAACCTTTTGAACAAGGACCGTATTCAGGAGATCCGCCACCTGAGCACCGAGATCGGTGAAACCGCCGCCGGTATCAGCGACCTGCGCGCGAACGGTGGTTGGCGCTATCGGCTGGCGCAGTTCAGTCATCGTCTGGGAACCTTGTTCGATATCCGGGTCCGGATCTACAACAAGAAATTCTTCATGAAGTTCCTCAACAACCTGATCACGCAGATGACGCCGTTTCTGTTCTATTCGGTCGGCGGCTATCTCGCGATCACGGGCGAAGTGACAGTCGGTGCGCTGGTTGCGGCGCTGGGGGCGTACAAGGACCTCAGCGGCCCTTGGCGCGATCTGCTGACTTATTACAATCAGGTTCAGGACATGTCGTTGCGCTGGCAGGTCGTCACCGAACGGTTTGCACCCGAGAACATGATCCCCGAAGAACTGTTCTATGGCGAACCGGAGAGCATCCCGCACCTGCAGGGCGACATCGAATTGCGCAATGTCACGGTGCGCGACGAAGACGGCAAGTTGATACTTGAAGACATCGACCTGACGATCCCAAAGGGCGCTCGGGTCGCCATCAAGGCCTCGCACGACTCGGAAAGACAGGCGCTGGCCCAGTTGCTGATCCGCGAGATCCTGCCGGTTCAGGGCGAGGTCCTTCTGTCTGGGCACAACCTTCGCGAACTCCATCAGGCGGTGATCGCCGCCCGTGTCGGCTATGCCCACTCGCGACCCTACTTGTTCAACGGCACGCTTGGGGACAACCTGCTGATGCCTTTGCGTCCCCATCCCCAGCACGAGGCCGAAGCTCTGAAGGCCCCATCACGTTATCAGGTCGAAGCCGTGCGCGCCGGCAACTCCCCGGACCTGCTGGAGGACGAATGGGTCGACCCTCGCCTTGCAGGGCTGCAGAACATCGACGAGATCCGGGATTGGTGGTTCGAACTGGTCGAGGCGATGGGCATCGACGAATTCATGTTCCGGCGGACGTTGCGTTCGCAATTCGATCCCGAACTGCACCCCCATCTGGCCAAGGCGATCGTGGATGCGCGCGACAAGGTTGCAGCGCGTCTCAAGGAAAAGGGCTTGGACAAATACGTTTACCGGTTCGATCCGGACCGGTTCAACCCGGCCGTACCTTTGGGGGGCAACCTTTTGTTTGCCTCACCGTCGCGCAACATTTCACCGGACATCCTCGCCGGGGACGCTCGATTTCTTGCCATGCTGAGGGCCCATGATCTGGACAAGGACGCCCTGAGCATCGCGACGGCGGTTCTCAGCACGCTGCGCAAAACATTCGGCCGCGAAGGGACGGATCACCCGCTGTTCCTGCGCTTGGGCATGTCCAAGGACATGTACCACCGACTGCTCGACATCGACGAACGCCGCATGTCGAAAGGTGAGGCAACCCTGTCCGAACGTGAAATGGCGCTGTTGCTGACGGTGCCGTTCATGCTGACCGCCGAACAGATCGGCCCCAGTTTCCCCGAGGAATACAAGGAAAAGATCCTGTCGATCCGGCGCACGCAGGCCCAAAACCTGCACGCATCTTTCGACGGGCTGTTCATTCCTGTGGCCCCCGAAACCTATGTTCCGCGCCTGACCGTCATGGAAAATGCCCTGTATGGCCGCGTGTCGCTGATGGCCGGGGCACATGCCGAAGAGATCGAGGATGCCGTAGCCGAAGTCCTGATCGAGGCCGGCCTCACCCGTCGCCTGGCGGCCATCATCTACGATCTGCCGACCGGTCTTGGCGGGGCCAACCTGCCCACGGTTTTCCAGGAACGTGCCGCGTTTTCACGGGCAGCGATCAAGCGGCCCGACATCCTGATCTTGGACAAGGTTCTTGCCAGCCACGATTCGGAAAGCCGTCTGCGCACGCGCCTCAAGCTGCGTGAGTTGCTTCCCGACTCGGTCATGATCTTCATGGAAGATCATTTTGGCCATCCCGAAGCCTATGACATGTACGTGGAAATCAAGGACGGCCGAATCGACGGTGTATCGCGTTCCAAGGCCGAGGCGGATGACGAACAACCCGAAGACTTCAGCCGAAAACTCAAGATCATTTCGGCGACGGAACTGTTTTCGAGGCTTGACGGAAAACATCAGCGTCTGCTGGCCTTTTCGGCACAATGGTACGACGCGGCGGCGGGGCAGACCATATTCTCGCGCGGCCAAACGCCCGACGCGGCCTATCTGTGCATCTCCGGGCAGGCGAGCCTGGAATGGACGATGCCGGACGGTGAAAAGCGCAACATCTCCGTCGTCGAGCCAGGCCGCCTGATCGGCGACCTGTCGATAATCACCGGAGCGCCTCGGCAACTTGACCTCGTCGCAATGACCGACTGTTCGTTCCTGCGGATCGGCGCGGAAGAGCTGCGCGCCGTGGTAGAGGGTGACGCGGCTGTTTCGATGCGCCTTCTCGAAACGGTGGCCGGGTATCTGACAACCGTCTCGGAACGACTGTTGCTGTCTAATACCCCGTTGACACCCGAAGCCGAGACCGGGGCGGGCGGTTAGGATGCGCGACCCGCAGCCACACCCGGCCTATGCCCCGCACGAAATCCTGGTGGCGCCGGCCAGGGCTTATCCCGAACTCTGGCGGATGCTGCTCGGGTTCGCCATCATCACGGTCGTCGTTCTGGCACTCAACTTGGTTCTCCTTGCCGCTATAACCTCGTTTGGTTCGGCCGAACTGGTGTCCGGTTTCGAAGACGGGTCCTCGGCCATGGCGCTGCTGGTCATCCTTTCCAGTTTCGCCTTCGCCACGCTGGGCGTCGGATTGGCCGTGCGACAGTTGCAGCACCGGAAACTGATCTCGGTGGTCGGGCCACCGATTCTGACTGCTCGACAATTCTGGCGGGTTCTGCGGGCGCTGGTCGTGCTGGGCGCTCTGCTTTTTGTTCTGCCCCCATACGATATGGGACCGCCGTTGGAGCCAAACCTGCCGGTTTTCAGGTGGCTGCTGCTGTTGCCGCTGGCGCTGGTGGCTGTCCTTATTCAGGTCAGCGCCGAAGAGATTCTGTTCCGCGGGTTCCTGCAACAATCGCTGGCCGCCCGGTTCAGGGCCCCGTGGATTTGGATGGGCGTACCCTCCCTTATTTTTGCCGCCGGGCACTACGCACCTCTTGCCGCCGGTGACAATGCGATCCTGATCGCAGGTTGGGCCTTTGTCTTTGGCCTGCTTAGTGCCGACATCACCGCCAGAGCAGGGACGCTGGGACCCGCAATCGCCATGCATTTTGCCAACAATGTAACAGCTCTGCTGATTGTATCGTTGCCTGACGGTCTGGGTGGGTTGGCCCTCTATCATCTTCCGTTCGAAACATCGGACACCGGTATCCTGCGCCAGTGGCTTGTCGTGGATTTCGCGGTGATGATCGTCAGCTGGCTTGTTGCGCGACTTGCACTCAGGCGCTGATTGCATTTCCTTCCGTAGCGTCTTATTTGACTGCAACCCGCATCAGCAAGGTTCCGACATGAACTGGATCACAAACTACGTCCGCCCCCGGATCAACTCGATCTTCTCCCGCCGTGAGGTGCCCGAGAATCTCTGGCACAAATGCGACGAGTGCGGAACGATGCTGTTCCACCGTGAACTGGCGGACAACCAGAATGTCTGTACCCAGTGCGGACACCACATGCTGATCACCCCGCGCGAACGGTTCAAGCACCTGTTCGACGGTGGTATTTTCACCGAAGTCGCAGTGCCCGCGCCCAAGGAAGACCCGCTGCAGTTCCGCGATCAGAAGAAATACCCCGACCGCATGAAGGCAGCGCAGAAAAAGACCGGCGAGAAAGAAGCGATGCTGGTTGCCACCGGCGAGATCGGCCGCACGCCGATCGTGGCCGCGGCGCAGGATTTCTCGTTCATGGGCGGTTCGATGGGTATGTATGTGGGCAACGCCATCATCGCCGCCGCACAAGAGGCGGTAAAGCTCAAGCGCCCGCTGATCCTGTTTTCCGCCGCCGGCGGTGCCCGGATGCAGGAGGGCATCCTCAGCCTGATGCAGATGCCGCGCACTACGGTCGCGGTGGAGATGCTGAAAGAGGCGGGCCTGCCCTATATCGTCGTTCTGACCCATCCCACTACCGGCGGTGTGACGGCGTCCTACGCGATGCTCGGCGACGTGCATATTGCCGAGCCGAACGCGTTGATCTGTTTCGCTGGCCCCCGCGTGATCGAGCAGACGATCCGTGAGAAACTGCCCGACGGCTTCCAGCGCGCCGAATACCTGCTGGATCACGGCATGCTGGACCGCGTCACCAAACGGACCGAGTTGCGGGACGAGCTGATCACCATCACCCGGATGCTGATGGGTCTGCCCCCGGCGGTCAAAGGCGATCTGCCCGCCCCGAAAGGGGGCGAAGCCGAACAGCCTGACGCTCAGAGCAAGCCTGCCGAAGACCAGCCCAAGAAATGACCGCGCCCACATCCGACGTCATCCTCGACCGGATGATGGCGCTGCACCCCAAGATCATCGACCTGACCTTGGACCGTGTCTGGCGTCTGCTCGAAGCTTTGGGCAACCCGCAGGACAAGCTGCCCCCGGTGATCCATATCGCTGGCACCAACGGCAAGGGCTCGACCCAGGCGATGATCCGCGCCGGGCTGGAAGGGGCAAGGCTGACGGCCCATGCCTACACCTCGCCGCATCTGGCACGCTTCCACGAGCGCATCCGCCTGGCGGGCGAGCTGATCTCGGAACCCGACCTGACCGCCGTTCTGGATGAGTGTTACACCGCCAATGGCGACGCGAACATCACCTATTTCGAGATTACCACCTGCGCGGCCCTGCTGGCCTTTTCCCGCGTGCCCGCCGACTACACGCTGCTCGAAGTGGGGCTTGGCGGGCGGCTCGACGCTACCAACGTGATCGCAAAGCCCGCGGTCACGGTCATCACCCCGATCTCGATCGACCATGAACAGTTCCTCGGCAACACGCTGGCCAAGATCGCCGCCGAAAAGGCCGGCATCATCAAGCGCGGCGTGCCCTGCATCGTCGGCCCGCAGCCGGACGAAGCGATGGAGGTCATCGAGGCCACCGCCGCCCGCCTCGGCGCACCGCTGCTGGCTTACGGACAGCACTGGCACGTCTACGAGGAACATGGCCGCCTGATCTATCAGGACGAAACCGGCCTGCGCGACCTGCCGCTGCCAAACCTGTTGGGCGCCCACCAGATCCAGAACGCCGGCGCCGCGCTGGCGGTGCTGCGCCACCTCGATCTGGGCGATGAGGCCTACGAGGCAGCGGTCACACGCGCCGAATGGCCCGCCCGGATGCAGCGACTGAAGACCGGCCCGCTGGTCGAACAGGCGCCTCAGGCCGAACTCTGGCTCGACGGCGGCCACAACGCCGCCGCCGGCGTCGCGCTGGCGGACGTCTTGGCCAAGCTGCCCCCGCGACCCACACACCTGATCTGCGGCATGCTCAACACCAAGGACGTGACCGGCTACCTCTCCCCGCTGGCCCAGCAAGCCGCCAGCCTGACCGCCGTTTCCATCCCGGGCGAGACCAACACGCTGAGCGCCGACGAAACCGCCGCCGCCGCCAAATCGGTGAACCTGCCCGCGACGACCGCCAGCAGCGTGTCCCAAGCCCTCGACACCATCATCAAAGCCGACCCTCAGGTGCGCGTGCTGATCTGCGGCTCGCTCTACCTCGCGGGCAACATCCTACGCGAAAACGGCTGACCATTCATTGAGCCACAGCTACGGCAGAGGCAACGCTCGCTATTGTCCCCAGTCCTGTGCCTGCATCTCCCGCAGGCGCGAGGCTGTGCGCTCGAACTCAAAAACACCTTCCCCCTCGACATACAGCATCTCGGGCTCGGCGGCCGCTGAACAGATCAACCTCACCTTCGCCTCATACAGCGCATCGATCAACGTGACGAACCGCTTCGCCTCGTTGAAGTTGTTGCGCGACAGGCGCGGTATGTCCTCGAGCACCAATACTTTTACCGCATCAGCAATGGCAAGATAGTCCCCCGGCCCCAGCATCCGGCCGCACAGATCGTAGAACGAGGCCCGTGCCACTCCATTGCGAAACGCGGGCAAAACCACCTCGCGCCCCTTGACATGGAGGGTCAATGGTTCGGCCGGCCCACCGGACAGGTCGGCCCAAACGGCCCGGATCTTCTCTCGCGCCTCGGGTCCGATGGGTGTGAAATAGACCGGCGAGCCCTCGAGCCGGTTCTGCCGGTAATCCGTGGGCGACGTCAGTTCCCACACTTCGAGCTGCTGCTTGATGTGGTGGATGAAGGGCAGGAACAGCTGCCGGTTCAGGCCATCCTTGTACAGATCGTCGGGATGCCGGTTCGAGGTGGTCACAACGACGACGCCTCCCGCGTGCAGCAGGTCGAACAGCCGCCCGACGATCATCGCGTCAGTGATGTCGGTGATCTGCATCTCGTCAAAGGCCAGCAGGCGCACGGAATTCACGACCGAGGCCGCCACCGGCGCCAGTGCATCCTGCACGCCGGTTTCGCGCGCCTCATGCATGCCCGCGTGGATTTCCTGCATGAAGGCATGGAAATGGACGCGCCGGGCCGGAATATGCCCCAGTGTTTCGACGAACATGTCCATCAACATGGACTTGCCGCGCCCCACGCCGCCCCACAGGTACAAGCCTTTGGGCGGCGGCAGTGCCTTGCGGAACAGCCCGCGTTTCACCGGCGCGGCCAGAGCCGCCCGGATACGCTCGAACTGGGGCAGAACGGCCTCTTGCGCGTCGTCGCGGTTCAGGGTGCCATCGGCAACGCGGGCCTCGTACAACGAGATCATGTCGGTCATGGCCCGAGCCATAGCGCCCACCCGCGCCATTGAAAAGAAGGCATCCCCCGACATGCATCAATTTTGGTTAATCGTGACCGCAAAACTCCTGAATTGACGAGCGAGCCCAAGTGGATACTGTCGGCGGGCTGAAACCGGAGGCCCCATGACCCCAACCGCCCGTCTGCTCAACCCGGTGCTGATCGTCGGATGCGTGATCATTACGGTCAGCTTCGCCGTGCGCGCCTCGTTCGGCGTGTTTCAGATTCCGATCGCCGAGGAGTTCGGCTGGCTGCGCACCGATTTCTCGCTGGCCATCGCGATCCAGAACCTGGCCTGGGGCATCGGCCAGCCGATCTTTGCCGCCATCGCCGAAAAGATGGGCGATCGGCGGGCGATCATTCTGGGCGCGTTGACCTATGCGGCAGGGATGGTTCTGTCGGCCTGGTCCGTCACGCCCTTCGGGCACCAACTCTATGCCTGGTTGGTCGGCTTCGGTATCGCGGGCACGGGCTTCGGCGTGGTGCTAGCGGTGGTCGGGCGGGCCGCGACGGATCAGAACCGCTCGATGTCACTGGCGATCGTGACGGCAGCGGGCAGCTTCGGGCAGGTGATCGGCGCGCCCACGGCCGAATGGCTGCTGACATTCCTGCCTTGGCAGCAGGTGTTCATCATCTTCGCCATTGCCATTTTGGCCCTTGTGCTGACGCTGCCTTTCATGCGCGCACCCGCGCAGGTCAGCAAGGCCGAATTGGAAGAAAGCATGGGCCAGATCCTGGGCCGCGCCTTCCGCGACCCGTCCTATGCGCTGATATTCCTGGGTTTTTTCAGCTGCGGCTATCAACTCGGTTTCATCACCGCGCACTTCCCGGCCTTCGTGACCGAGATGTGCGGGCCGATACAACCCGGCGGTGTCCTGCATGCGATGGGCATCACAACAACGTCTGCTTTGGGTGCGCTGGCGATCTCGCTGATCGGGCTCGCCAATATCGGAGGCACCCTGCTGGCCGGGTGGGCGGGCAATCACTTCCCCAAGAAATACCTTCTGGCGGCGGTTTATACCGGGCGCACGATCGCGGCCGCAGCGTTCATCCTGTTTCCTATCACGCCTCTGACCGTGATCCTGTTCTCGCTGGTCATGGGGTCACTATGGCTGGCGACGATCCCGTTGACCTCGGGCCTCGTCGCGCATCTTTACGGCTTGCGCTACATGGGCACGCTGTATGGCATCATATTCTTCAGCCATCAGGTCGGCAGTTTCCTGGGCATCTGGCTGGGCGGCCGCATGTATGACCTTTATGGCGACTATACCGTGGTCTGGTGGATCGGCGTGGCCATCGGCGCCTTCAGCGCGATCGTGCACCTGCCGATCCGCGAAAACCGCCCGGCGCAGCCCGCTGCCGCCTAGGATCAGGCGGCCTCGTCCAAGGAGAGCAGACCTTCGGCCACCAGCCTTTCGGCCCAGCCCTTCGGGCCGTCGAAATGGTGGGTCTGCCATCCACGGCCACGGGCGGTTTCGATATTGTCGATCCGGTCGTCGGTGAACAGCAGCGTCTCGGGCGGCAGGCCGCAATCCTGTTCGACCATCTGGTAGATCGGGGCATGCGGTTTCACCATCTTCATCCGCCCCGAGACATAGTGCCGGTCGAACTCTTTCAGGAACGGATAGACGGTGGTGGCATAGTCGAAATTCTGCACCCCGAAATTGGTCAGCGCAAAGACTGGCACGCCCTTGGCCCGCAGCGCGCGCTGCAGCCGGACCGAATGCGGGATCTCGGGCGCGGCCAGTTCGATCCAGTTGTCGTGCCACATGCGGATCTCATTGCGCCAATCGGGGTATTTCTCGGCCCAGGCATAGATCGTGTCGGTGAAGTGATGCCCCTGATCGACCAGGTCGTTCATGCCGTGCAGATCGACGGCCGAGAACATGGCGCGGCGCCTGTCCTCGCCGATCACACGGTCATAATACCGCTCGGGCTGCCATTCGATCAGAACGTTGCCGATGTCAAAAACAACCGCTTCTACGGGCATGGGGGTTCCTGTTCGCTTGTGTTGCGTTTGGGGCTGACTGAACCAACCCGCCGAGCGGGATGCAAGGCCAAACTCAGCCGCGCAGGGCGGCGCGCATCTCACGCTCGAGCGCGTCCAGAAACCGCGATCGGTCGGCCTTGGAAAACGGTTTGCCACCGCCCCCGGCGCCCAGCGGATTGGCGGCGCGCAGATCCGCCATCAGATCGCGCATCGCCAGTTGCTGACCGATATTGGCAGCGGTGAAGGCCTCGCCATTGGGGCGCAGCACCCGCGCGCCGGCCTGGACGCATTTGGCGGCTAACGGGATGTCCGAGGTGATGACGATGTCGCCCGCGTCGCACCGCTCGGCGATCCACTTGTCGGCTTCGTCAGCGCCTTGCGCCACGGTCACGATCTGAACCAGCGGGTTGGCCGACGGGCGCAGCCCGCCATTCGCCACCACCACCATCGGCACCTTGTGCCGCGTGGCGACGCGTTCGGCCTCGGCCTTCACCGGGCAGGCGTCGCCATCGACATACAGGGTCGTCACGCCTGCTTGGCCTTCTTGGGCGCCAACTTTGCTGGCTCGGGGGCATCGGATTTGCGCACCTTGAACTCGTCCGGGATCGGCATCCGGTTGAAGGCGTCGAGCCCGGCAATCTTGTAGGCCTCGGCCAGGGTCGGATAGTTGAAGGTGTTCTGCACGAAATAGTCCACCGTGCCCTTCAGGTTCAGCACCGCCTGGGCGATGTGGATCAACTCGGTCGCGCCTTCGCCGACGATCTGCACGCCCAGCACCCGGCGGGTTTTCAGCGAGAACAGCATCTTCAGCATCCCGTGCTCGAGCCCCATGATATGCCCGCGCGAGGTCTCGCGGAACCGGGCCACGCCCACCTCATAGGGAATGCCGCGTTCCTGCAGCTCTTCCTCGGACATGCCGCAGGTCGAGATCTCGGGCACCGAATAGATGCCATAGGGAAACCAAGGGCTTTCTGGCAGGGTAGGGGTCTCAAGCGCGTGGCAGGCCGCAACGCGTCCCTGCTGCATCGAGGTCGAGGCCAGCGACGGATGCCCGATCACGTCCCCGGTGGCATAGATATGCGGCACCGAGGTCTGATAGGTCTTGCGGTCCACCGAAATGCGGTTGCGGTGGTCGGTTTCGATCCCAACCGCACCCAGATTCAGCGCCGAGGTGTTGCCCATGCGGCCCGCCGCGAACAGCAGCATCTCGGCCCGGACATGGCGGCCGTTTGACATGGTGATCTCGACATGCTTGCCGGCATCCTCGATCTTTTCCACGGCCGAGCCCAGGCGCAGGTCCACTCCGTTTTCGCGGATCTGGTGGGTGAATTCCTGGATCAGGGTCTTGTCGATGAAATCCAGAAAGGTCTCGCGCGGCTCAATCAGCGTCACCCGCACATCCAGCGCCGAGAACATCGTGGCATACTCGACCCCGATCACACCCGCGCCGATCACGCAGAGCGAGCGCGGGATCTCGGCCATTTCCAGGAACTCGTCCCCGTCGACGATGGTCTTGCCGTTGAAGGGCACGTAATCGGGGCGATAGGTTTTGGTCCCGGTCGAGATCAGGAATTTCGCGGCCGTCAGGCGGGTGGTGTCGCCCGCATCGGCTGTGACCTCGATCTCGTGCGGGCCGACAAAGCGGGCTACGCCGTCCATGGTTTCAACGTGGTTACGGTTGAACTGGTGTTCCAGAACGTCAACCTCGTAATCCAGCGTCATGTGCAGCCGGGCCTTGAGGTCCTCGGCGCGGATCTGATCCTTGACCCGGTACGAACGGCCGTAAAAGCTGCGCTCGCGCCAGCCCGACAGGTTCAGCACCGTTTCGCGGAGTGTCTTCGACGGGATCGTGCCCGTGTGCACCGATACGCCGCCCAACCGGTCACGGCGGTCAACCACCAGAACCTTGCGTTTCAGCTTGCCCGCCTGAATCGCCGCCGCGCGGCCCGATGGGCCCGAGCCGATGATGATCAGGTCATAGTCGTATTTGCTCATCCCTCAGTCTCCGTACAGGGCTTCGGCGTGGAAGGTGACGTGGTCCTCCATGAAGGTGGACACGAAGAAGTAGGAATGGTCATAGCCGGGCTGCAACCGGTTCGTGGCCTGCTGGCGGCGTTCGGCGATGGCCTGGGCCAGAGCCTCGGGGCGCAGCAGGTCGATGAACTGGTCGTTGGTGCCGGTGTCGATCAGGATCGGGCCGTCAAAGCCCTTTTCCTTCATCATCAGCGTCGCATCATGTTTGGCCCAGGCGGCCGGGTCGTCGCCCAGGTAGGCGCCCAGTTGCTTGCGGCCCCAGTCGCTGGCCGTGGGGTTCGAGATCGGCGCAAAGGCCGAGACCGAACGGAACCTGCCCGGCAGGTTCATCGCCAGCGTCAGCGCGCCGTGGCCGCCCATCGAATGGCCGGTGATGGCCTGCCGGTCGCCGTCGATGGCGAAGTTTTCGACCAGCAGCGCGGGTAGTTCGTCAGCCACATAGTCCCACATGTTGAAATGCGGCGCCCACGGTGATTGCGTGGCGTTGACGTAGAACCCGGCGCCCTGGCCCAGGTCGTAATCCTCATGATCGGCGACCCCTTCGCCACGCGGCGAGGTGTCAGGAAACACCAGCGCGATGCCCTGTTCGGCGGCCCAGCCCTGCGCGCCCGCCTTGACCATCGCGTTTTCATGGGTGCAGGTCAGGCCCGACAGATACCACAGGACCGGAACCGGGCCGTCCTTGGCCTCGGCCGGCAGGAACAGGCCAAAGGTCATGTCGCACTGGCACGCCGCCGAGGCGTGGCGGTACACGCCCTGCACGCCACCGAAACAGGCGTTTTCGGAAAGGGTTTCCATCTGGCATCATCCTTACGTTGGGTTCGTGCCATGGCTAACGGGCGAAGGCCCCGGCGTAAAGTCCGGGCACCAATGTTCGCACGCATTTTGAAGTCGCCGCGTCAGAATGCGGCAACCCACGCGATGACCACCGGCACGGTCAGAATGCTGACAATGGTCGACAGTAGAATGGCGGCAGATGCCCGGTGCGGCGCCACGCCATAGTGGGCCGCCAGCATGTAGACATTGCCGGCCACAGGCAGGGCGGCGGCGGAGATAGCCACCGCCGCGGCAAAAGGATCAGTCTGCAGCAGCCACAGCAGCACCACAGCCACACAGGCCGGATGCACGGCAAGTTTGCAAAAGCTGAGCCAGAGCGCGATCTGAACCCGCTCGGCCGATTTGCTGGCCAGCGAGGCGCCGATGGCGAACAGCGCCCCCGGCGTGGCGGCGCCGCCCAGAATGGTCAGAAAATCGTTCAACGGGTCAGGCACCGGCATCTGCAGGGCCGACCAGATCAACCCAGCCGATATCGAGACGATCATCGGGTTCTTCAGCAAACCAAGGCCGATCAGGCGCAAAGTTCCGGCACTCAGCCGACCATCCCGCCCGCCGTTGATCAGGATCACGATCAGAGAGGAAAACACCACCAGATCGACCGTCAGAACCAGCATGACCGGCCCGATGGCGGATTCGGAAAACAGCAGGGCCAACATCGGCAGACCCAGAAAGCCCACATTTCCGATAGCGGCGCATTGCGCCTCGACCGCCGCGGTGGGGATGTCGAGCCCGCGCAGATAGGCGACCAACGTGGCCAGCGCGTATACGCCGGCGGTGCCGATCAGATAGCCCAGCATCAGCCGCGCGTTGAAGATCTCGGCAAAGGGCAGCGTGGCGGCAAAGCGGAACAGCATCGCCGACAACGCGAAATAGAACACGAACTTGGTCAGATAGGCCGTGGCGTCTTCGGTGAAGAACCGGCTGCGCCCGGCCCAGTATCCCAGGCCGATGATCGCAAAGAAGGGCAGGGTGCGCAGAAAGATATCGACCATGCGCAGATTGGTAACATAGAATTACCACATCGCAAGCAGGGTCATCACCCGCTGCCGATCAAAATCCCGGCTGCCAGCACCAGCGATCCGCCCAGAACGACCTGAAAAGCCGCACGGAAGAACGGAGTTTCCATATAGCGGTTCTGAATCCACGCGATCGCCCACAATTCGAAAAACACCACGATGAAGGCAATGATCGTGGCCGTCCAGAATTCCGGGATCAGATAGGGTAGGGCGTGGCCCAATCCGCCGACCGTGGTCATCACCCCGGACGCCAAACCCCGCTTGACCGGTGATCCACGGCCCGACAGCTCGCCATCGTCCGATGCCGCTTCGGTGAAGCCCATGGAAATGCCCGCGCCCACTGACGCTGCAAGGCCCACAAGAAAGGTCGTCCAAGGGTCGTGCGTGGCAAAGGCCGTCGCGAAGATCGGCGCCAAGGTCGACACTGACCCGTCCATCAGCCCGGCCAATCCCGGCTGGACCCAGGTCAAGATGAATTGCCGGTGCGAAATCACCTTTTCAGCTTCTTTTTCATCGTGATCCAGGTGAGCTTCTTCCAATTCGGCGGCCGCGGCTTGATGTCCCGCTTCGGCCGCAGCCAGGTCGCCCAGAAGTTTGCGTGTTGCTGCATCGGTCGTACGACCAGCAGCCGCCAGATAGAAGCGTTCCGCGTCGCGCTCCATCATCTCGGCTTCTTCGCGGATTCGCTCGATTCCGAGATTCTCGACCAGCCAGATCGGACGGCGGGCGTAGTAACCGGCGACATGCTCGCGCCGGATCAGAGGGATCACCGGGCCGAACCGATCCTCGTGCAGACCGATCAGGCGACGGCGGTGCTCGTCTTCCTCGGCAGCCATGCCATCGAAGATTTTGGCTGTCGCCGGATAGTCGGGGCGCAGCATTTCGGCATATGACCTATAGATCCGCGCGTCGTCTTCCTCGGACGAAATCGCTAGCGCAATAACTTCCTGCTCGGTCAGATCTCTGAAGTGTTTGCGCTGAGTGAAAAACCGCATTGCCACCCTCGTTTTAGAATTATTCTAATCTACGCTGCGTAACGGAACTTTCAAGCCGAATTGAAAACCGTTGAAACTGAACTGACTGGTTTATAGATTTGTCGCAGCACCCAGCCAAGGAGACACCATGACCCAAGCCGCCACCATCGTGCGTACTGGACGGAAATTCGACCAGGTTCTGAACGGCGCCCGAGAGGTTTTCATGGCGGATGGGTTCGAAGGCGCAAGCGTCGATGATATCGCGCGCGCGGCGGGTGTGTCGAAGGCGACGCTCTACAGCTATTTCCCGGACAAACGACTTCTGTTTTCCGAGGTGGCGCAGACCGAGTGTTGCCGCATGGCTGAAAACGTGCTGGCCATGATCGACGAAACCAAACCGGTACGCGAGGCGTTGATGATCACCGCCACGCATTTGACTCGGTTTCTGGTATCGGATTTTGCGCAGCAGGTGTTCCGCATCTGCGTAGCCGAGCGTGACAGGTTCCCGGAACTGGGCAAGGCGTTCTACGAGGCCGGCCCCGCCAACGGTCAGCGCCAGATGGCCGAGTATCTGGAAAAAGCCGTGGCCAAAGGTGAACTGGCGATTGACGACGTGCATTTTGCCGCCGAGCAGTTCTCGGAATTGTGCAAGGTGCGCCTGTGGACACTCGCGGCTTTGGGGATCCAAACCCGGTTCTCGGACGAGGAAATCGAGGAAGTGGCCACCAACGCCGTTGACATGTTCATGGCGCGCTACGGCACCTGACGGATCGGCTCAGCCCGACAGTCCAACCAGCGCCACGCCCCCCGCCATCAGGATGGCGGCCCCCAGCCTGCGCACCCAATAGCCTTCGTGCAGGAAGACGAACCCGATCAGGGCCGCAAAAATCACTGAGGTTTCCCGCAACGCCGAGACCGCCCCCAGCGGCGCGAAATTCTTGGCATACAGCACCAGCCCATAAGCCAGCATCGACACGAAGCCGCCCAGGATGCCGATCGCCCAGGTGCGGGCCGGGAGTTGTGTCAGAACCTGCCGCCGTCGAAGACCCACAAAGCCGGCGATGAACAGGTGCAGAAACGCCCCCCAAGCCCAGTAGCTGAGCGTGTTTCCAGACAGCCGCACTCCGATGCCGTCCACAACCGAATAGACCGAGATGCAAAGTCCGGTACCCACCGCAAACCCCAGCGCTGCGCCGCCGACGCCTTGCCGGAGCGAGCTCCAACTGCTGAGCTGGATGCCGACCGCAATCAGACCGATGCCGATCCAGGCTTGCAGGGGCAGAACCTCATCCAGCAAAAGATAGGCCCAAAGCGCCACTAGCGCCGGAACGATGCCCCGGGCGATCGGGTAGACGACGCTGAGGTCGCCATGCTGATAGGCTTTGCCCAGCATGAAGTAATAACCGAAATGCACGACGGTGGACAAAAGGATGTAGACAAAGCTGTCGCTGCCCGGAAAGGGCAGCACAAGGATCATGACGCTGGCTGGGATCACATGCCCGAAGGCCACAAGCCCCAGCGTCGTCGTCCGGTCGCCCGCGGTTTTGACGATGGCGTTCCAGACGGCGTGCAGGATGGCAGCCGACAGAATGATCGCGACGACGAATGAGCTCACCGGCGGTCCTCAGGTGATGGGGCGGCCCCTAGAAGGATCGGCCCGGCTGCAACTTTCTCGCACCGGGCTATCGCTAGGACAGCTTCGGTGGTCGAATCCGGTTACATCGAATTGCCTTGCAGGCGCAAGGTTCCAAATTCTGGAACCGGAAACGCCCATAGTCGTGTTGAGGGTCTTACGCCGTTACACGTCGTCCGGCGCCGATGCCGGCGATCTTGTCCAACAGGTCGATGATTTCACTCGTTCCGCTGCCGCTCCGCAGGTTGGTGAATACGAATGGTCGATCGCCGCGCATCCGGGCCGCATCGCGCTGCATCACCGACAGGTCCGCTCCGACATGCGGAGCAAGGTCGATCTTGTTGATGATCAGGATTTCTGAACGGGTGATCGCGGGGCCACCCTTGCGGGGGATCTCTTCGCCCGCGGCCACGTCGATCACATAGATCGTCACATCCGCCAGTTCCGGGCTGAAGGTGGCCGACAGGTTGTCACCGCCAGATTCGATCAGAACGATCTCGACCTCGGGGTGACGGCGCACCATCTCGGCCACCGCGGCCAGATTGATCGAGGCATCCTCGCGGATCGCCGTATGCGGGCAACCTCCGGTTTCCACGCCGATCACCCGGTCCTGCGGCAGGATCTGCATGCGCATCAGCGCCTCGGCGTCTTCCTGCGTGTAGATGTCATTGGTGATCACCCCGATCGAGTGGGTGTCGCGCAGCGCGCGGGCGAGGGCGGCGGTCAGGCTGGTCTTGCCCGCACCGACCGGGCCGCCGATGCCCACCCGCAGAGGGCCGTTCATGCTGCTCATGTGCGGAATATCCTTGGTTGTTGAGTTTCATGTTGCATGGCCGCGATCTCGGCCAGAAAGGCGGTGCCGGACAGGGCGGACAGATCGGCCTCCACCGCCGCGTGCGCCTGATGTGCGCACAAGGGCGCCATGTCTCGGACCACCCCTTGCGCAGCGGTCTGGCCCAGGGGCATCAGCCGCTGCGCGGCCGAAACAAGATTGCTGATGAACGCATGCAAATACAGCCGCGCGGTCGGTTCCACCGGCAAACCGGCGTGGCGCGCGGCGCAGCCGACGGCGACGGGATAAGTCAGATCCGCCAGCTTGATGTCCCAGACCGCTGCCGTCACACCGCAGAAGGCAGCGCCCTGTTGCGCGGTCTCGAACCTGCGCTCGAAGGGGCCGGAGAAGGCGCGGGCCATATCGTCAAGTTCGGCCACGGCGAGCTCGGATTTCGCGCGCCAAGCGGCGGTCAGAAACAGGGCATCCGACCATCCCGCACCGTGTTCCAGCACGTCGTGCAGCCAATCCCGCAGGCTGGCCGCATCGTGCACCGCGCCCGATCGAACCAAGCGTTCCAGCCCGTGCGAATAGGCAAAAGCCCCGACCGGGTAGGCGGGTGACAGCCATTGCGTCAGCGTCAGAAGATCAAGGTCAGTGGCTGTGGCCATGCGTCCGTCCGTGCCCATAGGCACCGCCTTCGGGGCTGAAGGGCGCGCGGATGTCCAGGACCGTCGCGCCAAGCTTCAACAGCATGTCGCGGATCACGTGGTCGCGGCGGATCACCAGCCGGTCGGGCTCGATCTGGCAGGGGGTGTGACGGTTGCCAATATGCCAGGCCAGCCGGGTCAGATCGGGGCCGGTGACGGCGAACAGGTCCTCTTCTGCGGCGACCACCTCGATCAGGCGACCATCGGCCAGCTCGAACGCGTCCCCCCCGTCCAGCGAGGTCGTCTGCGACAGATCCACCAAGAATTCTTCGTTCTGGGCGGTGCGCAGCATTCGGCGGCGCAGAAAGCGGTCTTCGTAGTTCAACATCACGGTGCCATGGGTTTCGTCCCACTGACCGTTGCGGCGGATTTTCTGTGATGTGGCAAGCATCGGAGGCATCCCTTTTCAGAACAGGAAATAGCGTTGCGCCATGGGCAGGGTTTCGGCGGGTTGGCAGGTGAGCAATTCGCCGTCGGCGCGCACCTCGTAGGTTTCGGGGTTCACCTCGATCTCGGGCAGCGCATCGTTCAGCCGCAGGTCGCGTTTGCCGATCGCGCGGGTGTTGCGCACGGCGACGGTCTGCTTGGCAAGGCCCAGACGCGCAGCGATGCCGTCCTCTTGGGCGGCTTCCGACACGAAGGTGACCGCGCCCCGTTCGACCGAGCGGCCATAGGCCCCCCACATCGGCCGCGAATAGACCGGCTGAGGCGTGGGGATCGAAGCGTTCGGGTCGCCCATCTGCGCACAGGCGATGGTGCCGCCCAGCAGCACCATCTCGGGCTTCACGCCGAAAAAGGCGGGATTCCACAGCACCAGATCAGCGCGTTTGCCCTCCTCGATGCTGCCGATATGGGTGCCAAGCCCGTGCGCGATGGCCGGATTGATCGTGTATTTCGCTATATAACGGCGCACGCGGAAGTTGTCGTTTTCGCCCGTCTCCTCAAGCAGGCGCCCACGTTGTTTCTTCATCTTGTCGGCGGTCTGCCAGGTGCGGATCAGCACCTCGCCCACGCGGCCCATCGCCTGGCTGTCGGACGCGATGATGCTGAACGCGCCCATGTCGTGCAGAATGTCCTCGGCCGCAATGGTCTCGCGCCGGATGCGGCTTTCAGCAAAGGCCACGTCCTCGGGGATGGATTTGTCGAGGTGATGGCAGACCATCAGCATGTCCAGATGCTCTTCGACCGTGTTCACGGTAAAGGGCCGGGTCGGGTTGGTCGACGATGGCAGCACATGCCCTTCGCCGCAGATCTTGATGATGTCGGGAGCGTGGCCGCCGCCCGCGCCTTCGGTGTGGAAAGCGTGGATCGTGCGGCCTTTCATGGCGGCCACGGTGTTTTCGACGAACCCGCTTTCGTTCAGCGTATCGGTGTGGATCATCACCTGCACGTCCATCTCGTCGGCCACCGACAGGCAGCAATCGATGGCCGCCGGGGTGGTGCCCCAGTCCTCGTGCAGTTTCAGGGCGCAGGCCCCGGCCAGGACCTGTTCGCGCAGAGCGGCCGGCTGCGAGGCGTTGCCCTTGCCCGCAAAGGCCAAGTTCATCGGAAAGGCATCGGCCGCCTGCAGCATGCGCCCGATATGCCAAGGGCCGGGCGTGCAGGTAGTGGCCAGCGTGCCATGCGCCGGGCCGGTGCCGCCACCCAGCATGGTGGTCAGGCCGGAATGCAGCGCATCCTCGATCTGTTGCGGGCAAATGAAATGGATGTGACTGTCGAACCCGCCGGCGGTCAGGATGCGGCCCTCGCCGGCGATGGCCTCGGTGCCGGGACCGACGATGATATCCACGCCGGGCTGCGTGTCGGGGTTGCCCGCCTTGCCGATCCGGGCGATGCGCCCATCCTTGAGGCCCACATCCGCCTTGTAGATGCCCGTCCAGTCAACGATCAGCGCATTGGTGATGACGGTGTCCACCGCCCCTTCGGCGCGGGTAGCCTGAGACTGACCCATGCCGTCGCGGATCACCTTGCCGCCGCCGAACTTGACCTCTTCGCCATAGGTGGTCAGGTCGCGCTCGACCTCGACGATCAGGTCGGTATCCGCCAGCCGCACCTTGTCGCCCGTGGTAGGGCCGTACATGGCGGCATAGTCGGAACGTTCAATCCGGGCTGGCATCAGAGGTCTCCCATGACTGCGCCGTTGAACCCGAAGACGCGCCGCGCGCCGCTGATCGGGATCAGCTGCACCTCGCGCCTTTGCCCGGGTTCAAACCGCACGGCGGTTCCGGCGGCGATGTCCAGCCGCATGCCGTGGACGGCGGCCCGGTCGAAATCCAGCGCCGGATTGGTTTCGGCGAAATGATAGTGCGAGCCCACCTGCACGGGCCGGTCGCCGGTATTGGCCACCATCAGGGTGATCGCCGTCGCGCCCGCGTTCAGCTCGATCTCGCCGGGGGCGGTGATGACCTCTCCGGGGATCATTTGCGTGCCTTCAGCCAGAATGCGACGCCGCCGATCGCCAGCAGCAGGACCAGCACCAGCCAGGTGCCTGAGTCATGCGGGTGCAGGTGCGGCCCGTCATGCGCCAGCGCGGGCGCGGCCATCAGGGCGAAGGGCAGGGAAGCCAGGTTTCTCATCGTCATCTCCTTCAGCGGATGGGGTTGTGAACGGTGACCAGCTTGGTGCCGTCGGGGAACGTCGCCTCAACCTGCACCTCGTGGATCATCTCGGGGATGCCGTCCATGCACTGATCGCGGGTGATGACCTGCGCGCCGGCCTCCATCATGTCGGCGACCGAGCGGCCGTCGCGGGCACCCTCGACCACGGCATCGGTGATCAGCGCGATGGCCTCGGGGTAGTTCAGGCGCACGCCTCGGGCCAGGCGCTTGCGCGCCACCTCTGCGGCCATGGCAATCAGCAGTTTGTCTTTTTCACGCGGCGAGAGTTGCATGTCAGATCATCCAGGGTCTTGGCAGGGAATTGCGGGTCAGCCGGTTCAGTAACGGCACAAGGGTCTGGCGCAGCGTGAAACCGTCGGGCGCCAGCAGGCGCATCAACAGCATGTCGTCACCCACAAGGCTGACGCCGCCGGTGTCAGGCAAGGCCGCGCGGATCGGGTCCAGATGCGCGGCGGCATCCGGGCGGATCAGTATCAGGCTGCTGAGCGCGCCTGCGCCGTCGCCAACGCCCGGCCGGGCCACTTCCGCCGCCAGATCACCGGTCAGACGCAGCGCGTCCAGATGGGCCAACCGGCCCGCGCGCCAGATTTCGATGCGGTCTTGGAAGTGGGCCGCAGTAATCCGCTCGCCCATCGCGGCGCGTCCGAAGATCAGCGATTCCACCAGCAGCACGCCGGCATCGGGGGCCAGATCGACACGCAGGCGGCGGTCGATCGCGCAACCATCGAACAGGATCGTTTCCTGCGGTAGCCAGTTCAACTGGCCGCCTGCCGCAACGGTCAGATCTGTCCGAATCCGGCCCGGAGTTGCTCCGGACGCGCGGTAGGCGCGCTCGGCGGCCTGCGTGGTCAGGGTCAGATGTGCATTTCCTTGAGCGGTGGCGGAAAGGTCAAAATTGTCTCCGCCGGTGACGCCGCCGGCGGTATTGACCAGAACGGCCTGCATGTCAGCGCCATCGCGCCGAGGAAACAGCAGCTTCAGCGACCCCTGCTGGCGCAGGTCCTGCAACTCGGTCCGGCCCGCGCGGCCAATCACGGACACAACACCCCGCCCGACGGCTCGGGGGGGCGCGGCGATCGCTTGCGCGGGAGTTATTGCGGACAAAGAGGTTATTGGAAGCTCCGGGCGAGAGGACTGTCGGATGCGAAAGCACCACAGCCTTTTCCTCGAGTCAGCGCAGCCCGGCAGAGGCAATTGAGTCAGAATACTTGTCCGCCCGCTTTATGGGCATTATTACCCCCATCGCCCGAAAAATAGGCATCACACCAATGCGTGTGATGATCCGGCTCTCGGCTCCAAACCAAAAGAAAAGGGCGGCCAGTTTGGCCGCCCGATCCGATGTCTGTCGCCGGTCAGAGCGTGATGCGGAAGGCCGCGAAGCCGTCGGCCCCGTCGCCTGCATCTTCCAGCGCCAACCCTTTGACGTCGCTGATGTAATCACGCGCCTTGGGGCCGGTTTCGAATAGAACGGTGGTGTCGCCCAGCGGTGCGAAGGACCAGTTGCCGTCGGCCTTGGGGTCGATCGTGCCCTGTTCGACGATATAGCGCACGATCACGTCGCGGTTGGTGTCGGGGGCCTCGAAAACGATGGTGTCGCCCATCGCGCCCGGGAACGATCCGCCGCCCGAAGCGCGGTAGTTGTTGGTGGCGATGATGAACTCCATGTCGTCGGTCACCGGGGCACCGTTGAACTGCAGGTTCACGATGCGCGCCGCGTCTGGGTTGACCTCTTCGCCTTTCGGGCCAAAGCGCGAGGGCTGAGACAGGTCGATCTGATAGGTCACACCGTCGATCACGTCGAAATTGTAGGAGGGGAATTCGGGGTTCAGCAGCAGCGCATCCTTGGCGCCCGGCTCGATCTGGTTGAACATCCCGGCCGAACGCTCCAGCCAGCCGCGCAATTGCGCGCCGTTCACGCGAACCGCGCGCACGGTGTTGGGATAGAGATACAGATCGGCCACGTTCTTGATCGCCACATCGCCCACCGGCACGTCGGTATAGTATTCCGGGCCACCCCGGCCACCGGCCTTGAACGGCGCGGCCGCCGACAGGATCGGCAGGCCTTCATGCTCGGTGCCTTTCAGCATCTCTTGGACATACCATTTCTGCGCGATCGACACGATCTGGACCGACGGATCATCGGCCACCAGCGCGAAATAGCTGTGCAGCGGGGCCGAGGTCTTGCCCACCGCGCGGCGCACATAGGCCAGTGTTTCTTCGTGATCCTGCGCGACCGAGGCCAGCACTTTGGGGTCGTCCTCGACCAGCGCGGTGATCGAGCGGTCTTCGTTGCGCTTCGAAATCGGCCGCGCCTCGGAGGTGGTAGTGACCACGCGCCATTCGTTGCCGTCGCGTTCCAGCAGCAGGTCGAGCACGCCCAGATGCGACCCCCAGAACCCGCCCATGACGGCCGGCTTGCCCATCAGCGTGCCTTTGTCCACGTCAACGCCCGCACGGTCGGCGAAGGTGGGCGAGGGGAAGACCAGGTGGTTGTGCCCGGTCACCAGCGCGTCGATGCCATCGACCCCGCCCAGCGGAACCGAGGCGTTCTCCATCCCGTCCGCGTGATCGGCCGCGCCGATGCCCGAGTGCGACAGGGCCAGGATCAGATCGCAGCCTTGCTCTTTCATCTCGGGCACATAGGCCTTGGCGGTCTCGACGATGTCGCGGGCCTGCACGTTGCCTTCCAGGTGGCGGCGGTCCCAGTTCATGATCTGCGGCGGGGTGAAGCCGATGACGCCGATGCGGATCGGCTGCTTGCTGCCATCGCCCAACTCGATCTCGCGGTCGAGAATGACATAGGGCTGCACCAGCGTCTTGTCCGCGCGCGGGTTGGCGCCCTGTTCCTTGGCGATATTGGCCAGCACGATCGGGAACTGCGCCCCGGCCAGCGATTTTTCCAGAAAGCTCAGGCCATAGTTGAACTCGTGGTTACCCAGCGTCGCGGCATCATAGCCCAACGTGTTGAACGCATTGATGATCGGGTGGGTGTCGCCATCGTTCATGCCACGCTCGTAAGCGATGTAGTCGCCCATCGGGTTGCCCTGAAGAAAGTCGCCATTGTCGACCAGCATCGAGTTGGTGGCCTCGGCCCGGATCTGGTTGATGATCGAGGCCGCGCGCGACAGCCCCACCGTATCGCGCGGCTTGTCGGCGTAGTAGTCGTAGGGAAAGACGTGAACGTGAATGTCGGTCGTTTCCATGATCCGCAGATGCGCCTGATTGCTTGCGGCGGCGGCGGAGAACGGGTGCAGGGAAACCATGGCGACGCCGGCCGTGGTGGTGGCCAGGAATTGACGCCGCGACATCGCGAATTTGCTGGATAGGGTCATGAGGCACCTCTCGAAATAAATTGGTCGACGCATCATCTGAACGTTTATGACGACAATGATGTGACAGCGCGATCCGAGGGGATCACCCGGCGCACCGATGGTTCAGACTGACCGCTTTTGACACCCGAGTAAAGCGTCCACCCGGCCATCGACCCGCGCTTGGGCCGTGCGGCGCCCAAGGTGCTGTTGTGCGGGCCCGGGCTGGGGAGCCCGGGCCGCGGCCTCAGTCCTTTTTCACGTCACCGGCAAACCGCGCGGCGTTTTCCCGCGCAAAGGCGCTGGCATCAGCCGAAGCATCCCAGAACTGGGGATTGGCCTTGGGAATGGTCAGCGCCTTCTGCACTGCGGGCCGGGCATCAATGCGGTCGAACCATGCGTTCAGATGCGGAAGGTCATCGACCTGAACCCGCGCCCAGACATAGGCCCGCGCCCACGGGTACAGCATCATGTCCGCGATCGTGTATTCGCCCGCCGCGATCCAGTCGCGCCCATTCAGGCGATCATTCATCACCTCCATCAGGCGGCGGCTTTCGTTCACGTAGCGGCGGATCGAGAACGGCTCGGTATGGCCATTGGGTGCAGCAATATGCTGGAAATACATGGCCTGGCCCATCATCGGACCCACATGCCCAACCTGGAACAGCATCCACTGCATCACCTCGGACTGTTGCACGGGGTCTGAGGGCAGAAACTGACCGTATTTCTGCGCGAGGTGCCACAGGATCGCGCCGCTTTCGAAAATCGCACGACCTTCGGCCCGGTCCTCGATCACCGGGATCTTGCCGTTGGGGTTCAGCGACAAGAACGCCGGCGTCTTTTGTTCCTGCTTGGAAAAGTCGATGGGGGTCAGGTCGTAGGCCACGCCTGCCTCTTCCAGAAAGATCACCGGCTTGTAGCCATTCATTGTGGCCGCGGTGTAGAGGTGAATGTCAGGCCGCGACATGCGCGATTTCCTCGAAATGCTGCTTCAGATGCGCGTCGAACCGCTGGAAATCCTGCTCGATCCGGGGGTTCTTCATCACGTCGAAAGCCGCGAAGGTGGGCAGGGGCTGCATCGCCAGAAACTTGGCGTTCAGGTGCATGGGCCACAGCAGGTCATCGACGCTGGCCCCTGCAAAGAACGGCTCGGCGGTGTTGTCGAACGCCTCGCTCGGGGCGTTGAAGGTCACCGACAGCATGTATTTCGTTCCGTGCAGCAGGCCACCGGTGCCGTAGTTGGCCTTGGGCGCCTCGGCGGTCCGGCCGTCGCCGGCCAGCAACCGGCCGTCCATGCCCGCGGTATAGACCTCGTCGATGTATTTATTGAACACCCACGGTACACCCATCCAGTTCACCGGAAACTGCATGATGACCACATCCGCCCAGACATGGGCGTCGATCTCGGCATTGATGTCGTACCCTTCGGCAACCGTGGTCACGCGCACCTCGTGGCCCATACCGGCCAGTGCGTCCTGCGCCCGTTGCACCAGCGACGCATTCAGGCGGCCAGGTGCGAATTCATAAGGCTGCGTACCGTTCACGATCAGGATCTTGTTCATGTCCATATCCTTGGTTTTGAAACTGCTTGCCCCTTGACTTCGGTTGGGGTGAAACCGAACTTGAGAACGGTAGTGATGAAATGCAACCAGTTTACTTTTTGTAACCTGAAACTGGACTGGAGTAGGCGATGCGTGCCCGTATCGAACAGGACGACCAAGGCAAGCGGCAAGCGGTGGACGCGTGCCGCGAACCATGCCCCATCGAGCGCGGCATGCGGATCATCGGTGGCAAGTGGACCGGGTCGATCCTATGGCACCTCAAAGACGAGCCAGTGCGCTTCAATGACCTGTCGCGGATGATCGGCGGCGCCAGCAAAAAAATGATTGCCGAACGCCTGCGCCAATTGGAGCAACAGGGCCTGGTACTCCGCCAAGTGCTCGAAACCTCACCGGTTTCAGTGCAGTACTCCGTGACCGAACGTGGACGCACCGCGCTGGGTTTTCTGGACGAGCTGCGGAAGTGGAGCGAGACCTTGCCGGATACGCGCGCCTGATCCGTCAGCGGTCCTTCTGCAGCGGCCCCGTGGTTTCCCGTGCGATGAACCGGGCTGAAACTTCGGACACGATTACCGGCATATCAGGGTCTTTTATCCTGTCCAGCAGAGTGCGCGCGAGCTTGCGGCCCAACCGCTTTGGCGAAACCGCCATGGTACTGAGCGCGGGAATTGCGACCGAGGCATCCTCGGTATCGTCAAATCCAACAATCGAAACATCCCGCCCCGGCTGCAACCCAGCCCGCATCAAACCGAAACACGCCCCCAAAGCGACCATGTCCCCATTGCAGACCACCGCCGTGACCTCTGGATGGGCGTCATGCAATTTCAGCATCTCCTGCATACCCGCACGCTTGGTGTCAGGTGAGGGCCAGATGATCGGCGGACCCAAAGACAAGTCCTGCAGCGTACGCTGGTACCCGGATATGCGCTGCTTTCGAACGGGGTTCATGCCAATACCGCCGAAAAATGCTATGTGTCGATGCCCAAGATCTGCCAAGTGATTTGTCGCGGTCGCGGTCGCCTCGGCATTTCTGATGCCCACATGATCAAAATCGGGGCTGACATGGCGCAGAAAGGTCACCGTCGGCAAACCATGCGTGCGCAAAAGTTGAAGGGTTTCTGCCGTGGTCTCCAGCGCAGGCACCCACAGCAGGCCGCCGCGCCCATTGCGGATGAAATCCCGCAATTGCTTGCCCTGCCGGTCCGCGTCGTCGCGCGTGTCCAGGATCGAAACCAGATACCCCTCGGCCTCCAACAGTTCGACCGCTCCGCTGACGACTTCGGCGTTGAACGGGTTTGCGAACTGGTTCAGAACGAACCCGATTTCCCTGTTCTCGCCCGATCGCATCGACGCCGCGCGCGAGTCAGTGACATAGTGCAGGTCCTCGGCCGCCTGCAGCACTTTCTTGCGGGTCTGCTCGGAAATCCGCCCGGTGCCGCGCATCACCTGACTGACCGTCGGGATCGAGACTCCGGCGGCTTTGGCGACACTGGCGAGGGTGGGTTTGGCGGGCATTTCTCGGACTTCTGATATATCGTTGCATCATCAAAATGCCCAACCCACATGGGTATTGCAACGAGCAATTCCTACGAACTTCAAAACTTTGGGCCAACCGATTGGAAAAAATTCGTTGACGCAAGATATATCGTTATATCATGCTAACGGCATCGCCTGGGGTGAGTCGCCGCACGACACGCACAGCAAACCGACCCCGCCGGGCAGAACGGGCAAAAGGCCCAATCGAAACTCTGGGAGGAGTCCATGTCAATTCAATCCAAGCTGGTCGGTGCCGCATCCGGCCTTGTTCTGGCCCTGGTCACAAACGTGGCGCAGGCGGAGGTTCTGTTCTGGTCGACGCAGGCCAAGCCGGTCGAAGAGGCGCAGGCCATGCGCGAGCAGGTTCTTTCAGCCTTCGAGGGTGGCGTGGACTACCAGCCCAATGACGGCGGCCCCTGGCTGACGCGTCTGCAGGCCGAATTGCAGGCCGGTTCGGGCACGATCGGCGTTCTGGGCGCGCTGCATGGCGACTTCTCGGCCATGAACCCCGATGATCTGGTCGACCTGAATGATCTGGGCATCGCCTCGGCCTCGGACACGTTCAACGAACTGGCGACCCTGGGAGCAGGCAGCCTGCAATACATCCCCTGGATGCAAGCCAGCTATATCATGGCGGCCAACAAAGAGGCGCTGCAGTACCTGCCCGAAGGCGCAGACATCAATGCGCTGACCTATGACCAGCTGATCGAATGGGCCGCCAACGCGCATGAGGCTGCCGGCGAGCCGAAATTCGGCTTCCCGGCCGGGCCCAAGGGCCTGAAGCACCGCTTCTTCCAGGGCTATCTGTACCCGTCCTATACGAACGGCGTGGTGCGGACCTTTGCGAGCGACGATGCCGTGACCGCGTGGGAAAAATTCCGCGAGCTGTGGACGCATACCAACCCGGCCTCGACCAACTTCTCGTTCATGCAGGAACAGCTGTTGTCGGGCGATGCCTGGATCGTGTTCGACCACACCTCGCGTCTGGCGCAGGCCTTCAACGAGCGGCCTGATGACTTCGTGGCCTTCCCGGCCCCGGCGGGCCCGACCGGGCGCGGCTTCATGCCGGTACTGGCTGGGGTTGCGATCCCCCGGACGGCCCCCGACATGGAAGCCTCGAAGGCTCTGGTCGCCTATATGATGAAGCCGGAAACCCAGATCGCCACACTGCGCGCGACGAACTTCTTCCCGGTCGTCGCGGTTGACCTGCCCGCCGACCTGCCGCCGGCCGTCAAGGCCGCGGGCGACGCGGTCGCCAAGATGAGTGGCTCGGCTGATGCCAACCCTGGTCTGCTACCCGCGGGACTGGGCGACAAGGGCGGTGACTTCAACCGTGTTTATACCGACGCGTTCGAGCGGATCGTGCTGGGCGGTCAGGACATCCGCACCGTGCTGGACGATCAGAAAGGCGCATTGGAGGCGATCATGCAGGAGACCGGCGCGCCCTGCTGGGCTCCGGATGCGCCTTCGGACGGTCCATGCCCCGTCGAATAAGGGTCTGACCTGATCCCGACACCGGGCTTGACGCAGGCCCGGTGTCCCCCGACCTCTCTGCCCGAAACCACCGGAACTTCCGCAAGGAAAGGAGCGATCTGATGAACGCTCGTGTGTTGCCCTATGTGCTGATCCTGCCCGTGACGGCGTTTTTGTGCCTGTTCTTTCTGTATCCTTTTGTCCTTGTCGCCAAGCAGGCTTTCAACACCGGCGACGGATTTACGCTGGACAATTTCCGGCAGGTGGTCGGGTATTGGAAATTCCCGATCTCGCTGCAGAACACGCTGCTGCTGGCGGCGGCGGTAGTTCCGGTGCAGTTGGCGCTGGCGCTGCTGATGGCCACGATGGTCAACAGGATGCAGCGCGGGCGCGACCTGGTGCTGTATGTCTGGACCATCCCGCTGGGGATCTCGGATCTGGCCGCGGGCATCATCTGGCTGGCGATCTTCGAACAGTCGGGCTTCCTGAACTCCATGCTTTCTGGGCTGGGCGTGATGGACCGGCCGGTAAATTTCCTCAGCTATCAGCACCCCGGCGTGGTGTTCCTAGCCATCGCCCTGGCCGAGATCTGGCGCGCCACGGCGATCATGCTGGTGATCCTGGTGGCCGGGATCGGCCTGATCCCCAAGGAATACTACGAGGCGGCCGAGGTCTTTGGCGCGTCACCCTGGAAACGATTCACCCGCATCACGCTGCCGCTGCTGCGCCCGTCGCTGCAGACGGCACTGGTGCTGCGCGTGATCCTGGCCTTCGAGGTCTTCGCCGTGGTGCTGGCCCTGGGGGGAACCCTGTTCCCCGTCCTCATGAGCGAAACCTACGCCTATCAATTCGACCTGCTTGACAGCGGCGCAGCGGCAGCGATGGCGCTGATCATCCTCGCCGTCTCGATCGGGTTCACCCTGATCATCCTGCGCGCCCTGCGTGTCCCGAAAGGAGCCACGATATGACGACCGTCACGACCGATGTCGCCGCGCCCGATACGCGCCGGGCCGGCCGCTATGTCTACATCGCCGCGGTGGTGCTGCTGTGCGCCTGGGTGCTGGTGCCGCTGTATTTCCTGCTGATCAACACGCTGTCCTCGCCGGAAACGGTGAACAGCTTTCCCAAGCCGTTCATCCCCGAATTCGACCTGGGCAGCCTGGGGTTCTTTGCGGGCTTTGCGGGCATCCTGACCGCACTCAAGAACTCGATCCTGGTGGCGGGGCTGACGATGATCATGTCGATCCTGATCGGTGCACCGGCGGGCTATGCCCTGTCCCGGTTCGACTTTCGCGGGAAAGAGTTGTTCCGCCTGCTGATCCTGCTGACCCGTGCCTTTCCGCTGCCGCTGCTGGCGCTGCCCTTGGCGGTGATGTTCATCCAGACCGGGCTGGATGACACGGTATTCGGCCTGTCGCTGGTGCATACCACGCTGGCGCTGCCATTTGCGGTGTTGATCACCTTTTCGCTGTTTTCCGGCATCCCGCTGGAACTGGAAGAGGCCGCCTGGACGCTGGGCTGCACCCGGCTGACCGCCTTCACCAAGGTGGTGCTGCCGTTGATCCTGCCGGGGATCACGGCCTCGGCCATCTTCGCCTTCGTGATCTCGTGGAACGAGGTGTTCGCCGCCGCCGTTCTGACGATCGAGAACCGGACCCTGACGGCCTTTTTGCTGCAGAACCTCGACACGTCGCCGCTGCATCTGAAATTCGCAGGCGGTTTCATCCTGGTCGTGCCGGCGCTGATCTTCATCTTCGCCGTGCGCAAATACCTGTTCGCCATGTGGGGCATCGCCAACCGCTGACAGCCCCAAGGAGTTGGAATAATGGCAGAAATTCAAATCAAGAATGTCGCGAAACGCTTTGGCAGCTATCAGGCGCTGCACGACATCAACCTGACCATCCAGGACCAGGAATTCATGGTTCTGCTGGGGGCCTCGGGCTGCGGCAAGACCACGCTGCTGCGGATCATCGCCGGGCTGGAGACCGCAACCGAGGGCGAGGTCTGGATCGGCGGACGCCGGGTGGATCACCTGCCGCCCAAGGATCGGGGTATCGCCATGGTGTTCCAGAACTATGCCGTGTTCCCGCATCTGACCGTGTTCGAAAACATCGGGTTCGGCCTGCGGATGCAGAAACTGCCCAATGACGAGGTCAAGCGCCGGGTCGAGCGCACGGCGGGTCTGATGCATATCGACCAGCTGCTGGGGCGCTATTCGGGCGAGCTGTCCGGCGGTCAGCGCCAGCGCGTCGCCGTAGCCCGCGCCCTGGCGATGGAGCCCGACGTGATCCTGATGGACGAGCCCCTGTCGAACCTGGACGCGCTGCTGCGGATGGAGATGCGGGCCGAGCTCAAAGGCGTTCTGGCCGAAAGCAACACCACCGCCATCTATGTCACCCACGACCAGGTCGAAGCCATGAGCATGGCCGACCGGATCAGCGTGATGCATCAGGGCAAGATCGTTCAGGCGGCCTCGCCAATCGAGGTCTACCGCAACCCGTCGGCCGAGTTTGTGGCCGGATTCATCGGCAATCCTCCGATGAACTTCCTGCCCGCCACCCCGTCCGGAGACGGCAAATGGACCGTCGCGGGCCAGATCCTCGACGGGCCGTCCCGAACCACGCCGTTGCATTTCGCGATCCGCCCCGAGGATCTGCGCCCGGCCGATACGGGCCTTGCCGCCACAGTCAAGGTGGTCGAGCCCCTGGGCGCGCATCTGCTTGTCACCTGCAGCGTGAACGGCGCCCTGTTCCGCGCGGTTCTGGACAGTGATCTGACCGTCCGCCGCGGCGACACCCTGACCCTGGCCCCGCAGCCCGACCGGGTGCGCTGGTTCGACCCCGAAACAACCCTGGCCGTAGCCTGAGGAGCGCGCAATGAAACAGGATCTTATCGAACAGGCCCGCGCCGTTCTGGTCCGAAACGACCGGGGCGACTATACGGTGCCCACCCACGGCCTCTATCCGTTCCAGTGGAACTGGGACAGCGCGCTCAGCGCCCTTGGGTTCTCGCATTTCGACGAGGCCCGCGCCTGGCGCGAGATCGAGACCTTGTTCCGGCATCAGTGGGATGACGGGATGGTGCCGCATATCATCTTTCACGAGATGAATGACGGCTATTTCCCGGGGCCGGATGTCTGGGCCACTGGCCGCGCGGTTCCAACCTCGGGCATCACGCAGCCTGCGGTGGCCGGGTTTGCCGTACGGCGAACCCATGCGCGGGCGAAGAACCGGGCGCTGGCCGATGCGCAGGCCCGTGCCCTGCTGCCCAAGATCCATGCTTGGCACCAATGGTTCTATACGAACCGTGACCCGCAGGGCACCGGACTGGTCGCCATCATCCACCCGTGGGAATCGGGGCGTGACAACTCGGTAGATTGGGACGCGGCGCTGGCCCGGGTCCCGACCGAGGGCGTGGCCCCGTTCCAGCGTCGCGACGTGGCCCACGCCAACCCGGCGCACAGGCCGACCGATGAAGAATACCGCCGCTATATCTGGCTGGTGCAACATTTCCGCGGCCTTGGCTGGGATAATTCCAGGCTGCATGACGCCTCGCCGTTCCGGGTCGTAGACCCCGGATTCAACGCGATCCTGATCCGCTCGTGCCTCGACCTTGCCGCGCTGGCCGACGACCTGGGCGAGGCCGAGATCGCAAGCGCCTCGCGCGCCTTTGCGCAAGCGGGCATCGCGGCGATGGACGCCCTGTGGAGCGAGACCCGTGGGCAATATCTGTGCTTTGATCGGGTCACCGGGGAGTTGATCGACAGCCCCTCGATCGGCGGGTTGCTGGCGGCGTTCTGTCCCATCCCCGAGCACCGCGCGCAAGCCATTGCCCAGCGGTTGGAAGCCATCGGTGCCACGGTCCCGTATCTGGTGCCCAGCCACGACCCGGCGGCCCCCGAATTCGACGGGCTAAGGTACTGGCGCGGGCCGGTCTGGCTGATCGTGAACTACATGATCGCAGATGGTCTGCAACGCGCCGGGCAAACCCGGATCGTGCAGCGGATCGTCGACGACAGCCTGCGCCTGATCGAGCAAAGCGGCTTTGCCGAATATTACGACCCGGTCACCGCCGAACCCTGCGGCGGCAGCAGCTTCACCTGGACGGCAGCGATGGTGATCGAGATCCTGAACGCGGAAACTTCCCCGGCATGAGCGGTGCCGCACCGATCCCCACTCAACGGGCATGGGCCTGACCGATGACGGGCCCGTCCATTGTTTCCGCCCCCGGGCAGGAGGACTGGGTCGAGCAAGCCCTTCTTGCGGAACTGCGGGCCACCGCGCCGCAAGGGGTCAATGACAGCATCACGCTGATTGCGCAGGACGGCGCCAACCGGGTGGGCGGCCTGCATGGCGCAACCTCCTATGGGTGGCTGCTGATCAAGACCTTATGGATCGACCCGGCCCATCGACGCTGCGGTTTGGGCCGGCAGTTGCTGGACCACGCCTTTGCCGAGGCGCGCCGGCGCGGGTGTCATTCTGCGTGGCTGGACACATCCAACCCGTCCGCCGCGCGGTTCTATGAGGCTTTGGGATTCGAGCCCTTTGGTCGCCTGGCCAACACGCCCACGCAAAACCCGCCCGGACATTGCCGCTGGTTCTTGCGGCGCGCCTTGCCGTAGCCGTCACCACGCCGCCCTCACAACCGTTTGGCCGGATCGAACACCTGCTGCCACCGCTGTGCATAGCGGGATCTATCAGCCTTGGGTGCCAGGGCGGGAACCACCGGAGGCGTGCCCGCCAGAACTGCCTCGATCGATTTGCGCCACGCCTTGGGATCGGACCCGCACGGGATCACGCCGCTTGCCCCGATCCGGTCACGCAGACCGTCGACCATGCTGACGATGACCGGACGCCGCGCCGCGCGCGCCTCATCCGCCACCAGCCCGTAGGCCTCCCACCGCGAGGGCATCGCCACCACGTCCACGGCCCGGTAGGCCTCGGCCGGGTCGTCGGCGTGGCCCCGAAACTCGATCCGCCGGTCGCCTGCGGCCAAGGCTGCAAGGCGGTCGCGCTGGCTGCCTTCGCCAAAGATCACAAGCCGTGCATCGGGGTTGGGGCACATGCGAAACCCTTCGATCAGCAGATCGAAACCTTTCTGCGGCTCGAGCCGTCCGATCGCACCGATGACCCGGGCCGCCTCGACCGGCCCGGCTGCGCGGGCAACCGCGCTCAGGTCGACCTGGGGCGAGATCACGCTCAGCTTGGATGCGGGGGTCAACCGCCGGTCGGCCATCCAGCCGGCCTGCGCCTTGCTGACGGCGATGACCTGATCGAACAACGAATAGGTCACGCGCAGCATCGCAAAGAACCGCCGCTTGTGCGGCACGTTCAAGGCGGTGAAAGACCGGGTATAGCTGTGTTCGACATGAACCAACCGCGTGGTGGGATGCATCGCCCGCAAGGCCGAGAAGGCCGGCAGGCAGCGCCAGCCGGGGGCAATGTGGCACACGATGACATCGGCTTGGAAACTGCCCCAGCTGAAGGCGGTCCGCTTGACCGGGCGAACCTCTTGGTGGACTTCGTCGGCCAGTTCGGGCAGCTGCGCAAGATGGTCGAGCATACGCATGACCCCACCGGTCGTGGTGTCATCAACAAGGTGAAGAACGGTGATCTTGGACATTTGGAAACCTCGGTTCAGATGGAAGTCTGGCGGCGCATGAGGCGACCGGCTTGAACAACAGGCGCCGGCCCGACCGCGCGCAGGGCTGCGGCTGCGATGATGGTGGTCAACGTTTTTGCGGGTTCTTCGATCAGGGGCCGGGCGCTGGTTGAAATCGACCGCTGCGCAAGCTCCCAAGCCTTGTGCGCATCCAGATTGCTGACCGCGCGGCGCGCAAGATAGCGCAGCTGATAGGCGCGCGCCGCCGCCTCGTGCCGGGCAAAGAATTCAGGGTTCAGTGGACGCAGCTTGTCGACCATCCGCTCCCACGCCTGCAACTGACGGTCCAAGGCCGCCGACAGGCCGGTCGCATGGATCCGGTAGCGGGTCAGCAGCCCCGGCACGCCTGCGATCTGCCAATCCGTCGTCAGCATCAGCCGCAGCCAGCATTCGATGTCCTCGGACTGGCGAAAGGTTTCGTCAAAGACCCAGTCGCGCTTGGTCTCGAACGCTGGGCGGTAGGCCAGATCCAGCAAGGCCGATTTGCGCGCTACCGCTGCCGACCCATTGCCGATCGGGTTGCGTTTCAGGACATGTGCCGCCGTCACGTCCCGCAGGCGCGGCGACTGGCGGACGCGCATCAGCCGACCACCCTCGTCGATCATGGCACTGCCGGAATAGCTGATCGCAAGGTCGGGTTCGGCCTGCAGGTGACGCACATGGGTGGCCAGCTTTTCCGGCAGCCACAAGTCGTCGGCGTCGCAGAAGCCGACGAACTCTCCCCGCGCGGCCGCGATGCCAGTATTGCGCGCCCCGGCGAGGCCGCGGTTTTCCTGCCGGATCACCCGCACTTTGGGGTCGGTCGCATGGGCGCGGGCAATGGCGGGGGTTTCGTCCTGCGAGCCGTCATCCACGATGATGATTTCGAAATCATCATGGGTCTGCGACAGAAGCGAGGCCAGAGTCTCGGTCATGGTCGCGGCGGTGTTGTAGGCGGGAACGATGATGGATGCCTCGGGCATTTTTGGTCTCCTGGTTGGAATCAGCGGGCAAACAGCGCCTGACGGATCGGGCGGGGCAGGGCAGGGGCCAGTGCCGCGCCAAGTGCAGTGGGCACACCGCGGCGGATTGGGTTGAGAAAGCTGCGCGCGCTCAGCGCCAGACCGGCGCGGGCATAAGCGCGGGCCATCGACGGTTCCGCGCCCAGACGAAGTGCGCGCCGGGCCAGATACCGCATGTAGATCGCCTCGGATGCGCGCGACGGTGCAACGCCGTAGCGGGCCGCCGTTGCAACCGCCCGAGCGCGCCCGGCCCGCATCGCCTCGAGGTCCGAAGACAGGCCGCTGCCGCTGGTCCGGTACCAGACCTGCAGGCGGTCAACCCCGATGATCACGTGGCCTTCGCCCGCCAAGCGGATCAACAGCTCAAGATCTTCGTTGTGGACCGCAGCCGGGTTCAGCCCGCCGACAGCAGCGAACACCTGGCGGCGCACTGCAAGGTTCGACATCGTGCACACCGCGTTTTCCGCCAGCAGGTCTGGAATGGTCAGGGGATCGGTGGGAACCGTTGAGCGCGTCGGACAATCACCGGGGGTTTCGGAAAAGAACCCGATCTGACCAAAGGCCGCATCAATGCTGGTATCTGCAAACAACCGGTCCAGTTGGGCCAGCTTGTCCGTGACCCACAGGTCATCCGCGTCGCAGAACGCGAGTATGTCGCCGGTGGCCACAGTTGCACCATGGTTGCGCGCAGAGCTGGGGCCGCGATTGGGGTTGGCCTCAACCCGCACCCGGGCGTCGCGCGCGCAAAATTGCCGGACAACTTCGGTCGTCTGGCGCGAGGGCTTGTCGCCCACGCAGATGAGTTCGAAATCCGCAAAGCTCTGCCCCAGCAGGCTATTCAGGGTGGCGGCAATGGTTGCCGCGTCATTGTGGAAGGGAACGATGATGGAAAACCGGGTCATTGGGCGCGCGCCTCCTGAGTGATTGCAGAACCCCGCGGCAGCAGCGCCCAGGATGCGGCCAGCATGATGGCGCTGCAGGTGCAGACATACCCGACGGCGACGGGCATCAGGCCCAGCGGCGCCATCAGGGCGGTATTCGCGATCAGGCTCGCGGCCAGAACCGTGCTGACCCGCAATTCCGTGACGGGGCGGTTTTCCGACCGCAGCCACCCGGCGACCGCCGACCAGATCACCGTCGGCAGGGCCGCAAGGCACAGAACCGATACCACCGGGGCGATCTCGGCCCAGCCCTGTCCCAGCAGCAGCGGCACATAGACCGGGGCCAAAGCCGCCTGCAGCAGAACCAGCGGCGTCAGGATCAGCAGCGACAGGCCCAGCCCGTGGCGCAGCGCCCCATGCTTGTCCTCGGCCGCGCACAGATGCGGGAACAGAACGACCGAGAAGGCTTGCGTGAACGAAGTGGCCAGCCCAAGGCCCGCATTGAAGGCCATGAAATAAATGCCAAGCGCCTCGGCGCCCATCATGGCCCCCACCACCAGCTTGTCGGCCTGCAGGCGCAGAACCTTGACCAGCTCGACGCCCAGAACGGCCCAGCCGTAGACCACGAAAGGTTTCAAGGCTGCAAACCCGGCCCGACGATCAGGCGACCACCGACGCAGGCGGCGCATCAGCACCAGCCAAACAGGTGCAGTCAGCAGCCGCGGAAGGACCAGCGCCAGAGGCGAGGCCCAGGCCACCGCCAGCAGCGCCGTCAGAGCATTGGCCCCTACGACTTGCCCGCCGGCGATCGCGGCGGTCTGCTGCAGCTTGCCCTCGCGCATTGCCAGTGCGGCCTGAACCAGGCCCGCCGGCATGAACAGGTATTCCCCGGCCAGCACCGCCAGCAGCATCGCCAGCATTGCGTGCCCCATGACGAACAGCGCCGCCGCGACCGCCAGTTGCAGCAGGCACAGCCCCGAGCACCAGCCCCAGAAGATGCGGTGCGCCGTGTTGCACCGCTGCGCCAGGTCCTCGGACGGGGCCTGAATGATACGCTGGTTCACTCCGTTCTCGGTCAGCGCCTTGAGGATGTCGCCCGCCGCCAGAGCCGCTGCGGCCAGACCGATCGCTTCGGGGCTGAGGGTGCGGGCAACGGCGACCACGACGACCAGGCGCGACGCCTTGGCCGCCACTTCGGAGGCGGTATAGGCCAACAGGTGCCGCAGGAAACCGGATTGTGCAAAGCTGTGCGTCATGAAGCCGTGATCCCGAAAAACAGTTGTTGGTTCCGTTGTACGGGTGGCCATGGCCTGTGTCCCGGACGCGGTCGGACGGGGCAGGGGACCGTTCGGAGAGGGACCTATCCGAATGGGACAAGCCTCCATCCCGATGCCGGGCTGACGCAGGCCGCGCGGCGCGGTTTATCTTCTGTGAAAGATCAGGAGATGAAAATGACCATGAATTTCAAGACCTTCCTTATTACGGCCGTCAGCGCCTCGACCCTGCTGGGGTGCAGCAGCATGCAGACCCCGCGCAACATCGAAGCCGTATCGCGCGGCGAAAGTTATCAGGCGCAATACCGCGAACCCGGACGTCGGCGGGGCAACACGCCATTGCTGCAGGCTGCGGCGATGAACGGCCAGACCTGCATGCCGCAGGCCGGCGATCAGGGCGCGAATGCCTATGCGAAATGGTCTCAACCCGCACTCAGCCCCTTGTTGGGCGAGAAACTGTCGCGCAACGACATGGTCCAGATCACCATCGAAGGGGACGATCTGCTGAGCGACGCTTATGTCGTTTCGCGTGACGGAGACCTGAAGCTGCCCTACCTGCCGCCCGTGCGCGCCCAGGGCCGCACCACCGAGCAGGTCGAACAAGAGGTGGCCCGCGTTCTGGTTGCAGCCCAGTTCTATGACGCCGAACCCCGCGTGACCGTGCGGGTCAGCGATTTCGCCTCGGTAACAGTGGGTGTGCGCGGCGCGGTGTTCGAGCCGCACTCGGTCGAGATCGGCGGTGTTCCGGGCGATTCCCTCGACCGTCGGCGCCAAGGCGCGCTGGGGGCCTCGACCGAGGGGCGCAACCTGTCGGTGGCGCTGCGGGCCGCGGGCGGGGTGCGGCCGGATGCCGATCTGTCAGCGGTCGAGCTGCACCGCCAGGGGCGCATCTATCGCATGGATCTGCGCGGCGTGTTCGAAGGATCGGACCCGACCGACATCATGCTGCTGACCGGCGACCAGATCGTGGTCAACAGCCGCGGCTGCTTCCAGGACGCGCTGATGCGCCCCAGCCCGATCAGCCCGCCCGGCGTGACGCTATACATGTCGAACCTGACCCAACCGGCCGCGGGCAATGCAGAATCCGCCATCGGGCGCGACGTGCGTGAAGTGCCTTATGGCACCCGTTTCCTGCAGGCCGTGGTCGACAGCAACTGCGTCGGCGGGTCGAAGACGACAAACGCCAACCGCAGCGCAGTGTTGTTCACGCGCAACCCAGTGACCGGGTCCTCGGTCGTGATCGAGCGCAATATCGAAAAGCTGCTGCGGCGCGGAGACCGTGACGACTTCGACCCCTATGTTCTGCCGGGTGATGCCGTGGCCTGTTACGACAGCAAGGTCACCGGAGTGACCGAAATCGCCCGGTCGCTGGGCATCGTCGGGGCCGCCGCGCTGCTCATCCCTTGATCGCACCGGGGGCGGGCAACACAGCCTTTGCCCGCTCCCAAACCTCGGGCAGACCGTTCAACAGAAGGGCGACCTGCTGACGTTCTGCTGATTTTGCGGCCATCTCGATCGCAATCAGCGCATCGCGGAACCCCATCGCACCAAAGGTCGCCGCACTTCCCGCCAGCCTGTGACACTCCTGCGCGACCTGGTCCAGATCGGCTTCACCGGCCTCCAACTGGGCAAGCTGAGCGACGACGGCATCCCCTTCGGACAGGTACTTGCCAAGCAACCGGTCAAAGACGTCGGCGCCGAGGCTGACGCGCAGATCTCCGATATGATCCGTTTCGTCCTCGGACCGGGTCGAAGCTCCGAGGTTGGTGACCACCGACAAGGCCTTGCGCAAGGCATCCAGGGCAATCGGCTTGCCGACAAAGGCGGTCATACCGGCGGCGCGGAACGCGTCGACCGCATCAGGCAGCACGTTGGCCGAAACGGCAATGATCGGTATCTCTGCCGAAGGCCCGCCCCCGCTGCGGATGTGGCGCGTGGCCGTCGGACCGTCCATGACCGGCATGCTGATATCCATCAGGATCACGTCGAACCGATGCGCAGCCGCCGCGTCCACGCCCAGTTGGCCGTTCTCGGCAACCGTCACCCGGTGACCGTCCAGTTTCAGCATGTTGCAGATCACCTCGCGGTTGATCTCGTTGTCTTCGACCACCAGCACGTCCAACGGCTGTGCGTGCTGAACCTCTGGCTGGTCGCTGTCAACGTTGGCGTCCAATTCGGCGTCCTGCAGCGGCAGACGAACCCAGAATACACTGCCCTCGCCGGGTGTGCTTTCAACGCCGATCTCGCCGCCCATGGCCCGAGCAAACCGACGTGCGATGCCCAGGCCCAGACCGGTGCCGCCGGCGGCCCGACCGATGCTTGGATCGCTGGTGTGAAAATCGTCAAAGATGACGTCGACCTCATCAGGGCCGATACCGATACCCGTGTCGATGATGCGGAATTCAAAGATGTTGACGCCGGCCGTTGGGCCAGGCTCGGTTACTTCGACCTCGATCGAGATCCGGCCGTTTTCGGTGAACTTGATGGCATTGCCCACAAGGTTCAGAAGAATCTGCCGCAACCTTTGGGCATCGGCGGCAACACAGGGGCGCGCCTCGCCCACCCATTGCCACGAGATGGAGTTCCCACGCGAGGCAGCGTTGCCGCTTTGACCGTCCACAATCTCTTGCAGGATGTCGTTCAGGTTCGAGGGCTGCAACGGCACCGACAGTTTCCCGGCCTCAAACCGGGCGATGTCCAGAACGGTGTCGACGTGGCTCAGGAGGATCTGGCCCGAGATTTCCATGTTCTCGACGAACCGCGCCTGTTCGCGGGTGGTGCGGGTGTTTTTCAGCAGCGTGAGGTTGCCCAGCAACCCGTTCAGCGGCGTGCGGATTTCGTGGCTCATCACGGTCAGGAAATCGGCCTTGGCCTTCTCGCCGGCCAAGGCGCGGTCACGAGTGCTGATCAATTCCTGCTGGGCGGCAACCCGCTGCGAGATGTCACGGACAAAGCCGATGACGATTTCCTGATCGCCTGCCCGGGCCGATTGCAGCGCAAGTTCGACCGGGAACTGCTCGCCATCCGCGCGCATCGCCTCCAACTGGACACGGCCTTTGCCGACGACATGACGTTCTCCGCCAGACTGCATGCGCACCATGCCGGCGCTATGTGCCTCACGCAGATGCGGCGGCACGATCAGGTCACCGATCGCGCGACCCCGGGCCTGATCCGCCGTATAGCCGAATATTGCCTCGGCAGCTGGGTTGAACTCGATCACGTCGCCCTTGGCATCGACCACGATCACTCCGTCCAACGAGGTTGAGAGGATCGTGTTCATCCGTTCATTCGCCTGCCGCAGCGCCCGGCCGCGGCGCGTGGCGCGCCGGTTGACAACCAGAAGATAGGCGCTGACGGCGCCCAGGGTCAGAAGCAAGGCCCCCGACAGAATCGCCAATCGCAGCAAGTTTGCCGCCGTCTGGATGCGCTGCTGGTCCGACTCGGTGGCAAAATACGAGATGCCCGAAACAGCCAACGTGCGGACATGCGGGCCGATCTCAAGGGCGGCGCGTTTCAGATCGTCCAGTTCTTCGGACAGCTCCCCATCCGGCGCGTCGATCAAGGGGATCGCGGCGTTCAGGTGCCGGGTCACCCGCTCCAACGGCAGGCGGAACCGGTCATCCTGGCGCAAAGGCTGGAACACGCGGGATTGGGCCAGCGTATCGACACGGCTGTAAAACAGATCGAACCGCCGGCGCACCAGATCCAACGTGCCATTTTCCGCGTCCTGTGCCGCCGACGCGGTTTCCAGAGCATTCAGGTAGGACAGATAGTCGACCTCAACCTGCGACAGCGTCCATTGGACATTGTCCGAAGGTGCCGCTCGCCGGTCGTTGAAATCGGTAAACACCTGCGCCGACAGCCACGCCACCGTGACCAGACCCAACAAAACGCCGAAGCCGATGAGTCCGAAGACCCATCGGCGGCGCAAAACCTGCGTATCGGTATCGCTCAATCCGAGCCTCATCGATTGTTCACTGCGCTTTACTCATTACTTCACTCATTCCGGTTGCAAGCTATTTAACGACCTCGAGACGATCGAGTTGCCAGATGCTGCGCGAATAGGTCACCTCGGTCTGGTATTTCGGGTCGCTGTCATAGGGGTAGACGATCCACAGCGGGCCCTTCTGCCGGCGTGACATCTCGGCACCGTTCATTTCATAGGCCACGATCGGGTCGCTTTCGGTGACCGAGTCCATCGGGATTTCAACCGCATAGTCGTTGATCGCCGTGGCGCGGATAATGCTGCCATCTGCACCGACTGCCTCCAGCACCACCGACAAGGGCACGCCGACAAAGGTGTTTTCACCTTCGGTCCAGATCGTCGAGGTCGCAAATGTCCGTGCGGGCAAGGCTTTCAACATGTCCATGTCGAACCGCGCTCCACCTTCGGCTCCGGGCTGGGTCAGGTTGCCGGTGATCGTCAGAACCACCTCTCCGGTGGGTTCGGCCAGATCCTGGGCCTGTGCCTGGCCCAAGGTCAGAACCATTGCCAAGGCTGCAAGTAAAATCCGCATGTCATTCTCCTCGTGTCCAATTGCACAAGATCAGAAAGCGTGACCGGGCAACAGACGGGCATCAGGATAAGCACCTATCCGAACGGATAGGTGCCCGCCGTTACGCGGCCGGGCGCAGGTGGCCCATGCGCTGTGCCATGATCCGCTCAAACCCTTCGCGCAGCTCTGACCGCTGCAGGGCAAAAACCGCGGTGGCCTCAAGGTACCCGGCGACTGAGCCGCAGTCGAAGCGTTCACCCGCGAAGGCGTAGCCCGAGCAGCCAGCGGTTTCGATATCCGCAGCGATGGCGTCGGTCAGCTGGATTTCATTTCCCGCACCCGGTGCCTGGCCGGCCAGACGATCAAAGATCGATGGCTGCAGGATATACCGCCCGACGATGCCGTAGTTCGATGGCGCCTGCTCGGGGCTGGGCTTTTCGACCAGGCCGCGCAGCTTTTGCACACGCCCGGCCTGCAGGGCGATATCGACCACCCCGTAGGACTCGATCCTGTCGGACGGCACGGATTGGGTCGCAACCATGTGGCCGCTTTGGTCACAATAGCTTTGGACCATCTGTGACAGAGCCGGGCGTCGGGCGCTGATGACGTCATCGGGCAGGATCACCGCAAACGGCTCATTGCCCACGCACTCGCGCGCCAGCGACACGGCATGGCCCAATCCACGGGGCGCATCCTGCCGGACAAAGCAGTATTTGCCATCCTCCAGATCGGCGCAGCGCAGGTTGTTCAAGAGCTCGGTCTTGCCACCATCCTTCAACTTGCGTTCAAGCGCCGTATTCCGCCCGAAATAGGCCTCAAGCGCGGTTTTCTCGGGTGACGTGATGAAGATGAATTCTTCGATCCCGGCCGCGCGCGCCTCGTCGACGGCATATTGGATCAGAGGGCGGTCGATCAGGGGCAGCATTTCCTTGGCCACGGTCTTGGTTGCGGGCAGAAACCTTGTGCCCAGTCCGGCGACGGGAAAGACGGCTTTGCGAATCTTGGTCATAACAATTCTCCTTGGGTTTTCTCAGTAGGCGCCGCGGCCGGACACGACGGCCCGCACGGTCATGGCAATCAGCATCAGATCCAGAAGGGCCGAACGGGACCGCACATATGCCGTGTCCAGGTCGATCATCCGGTCAAAGTCGATGGCGGCCCGGCCCGACACCTGCCACAGGCCGGTGATCCCGGGGCGGACGGCCATGCGTTCAAGCGCGCGGGGCGGGTATTTGGCGACCTCCTCGGGCAGGGCAGGGCGCGGTCCGACGATCGACATATCGCCCTTCAACACGTTGAGGATCTGCGGCAGCTCATCCAGCGAAAAGCGGCGCAGAACCTTGCCCACCCGCGTGACACGCGGATCGTGGCGTGCCTTGAAGCACACGCCTGCGCGGTCGGACTGCGCCAGCAGGCTGGCCCTTTGCGCTTCGGCGTCGGTGGTCATCGAGCGGAACTTGTAGACGGTGAAAGGCACCCCGTTCCTGCCCACCCGTGTCTGCCGGAACAGGGCCGGGCCGCGGCTGTCCAGCCGGACAAGGGCGGCAATGGCCAGCATCGGCAGGGCCAGAACCGTCATGGCCGCCAGCGCGAAGGTCAGGTCAAGACTACGGCTGGGCGTCAGCCCGCCAAGAGCCTGGGCGACGCACCGTCCCAGAAATTCGAAATTTCCGATCAGATAGCGGCGGGCCATGCGGCGCGGCTCCATCGCCAACCGCCACGCCCATTCCATCCGGACCCGCCGCACGATCCCGGGTGCCCGCCGGACGTTGCCCGCCAGAAAGTCGAACAACGCGCCGACACCCAGAACCAGATTCGGGTTCAGCCGGGCACGGTGCCGCGTAATCCACAGTTCTTGCAGCGGAACGCCCATGGCCACCAGCAGGATATCTGCGCCGGATTGGTTGATCTCGTCCAGGGCTTCGTCCGTGCGTTCGATGCCACCAAACCCGTCGCGTGAACCGGCAATCCTCAGGCCGGGTGCCATGTCTTGCAGGCGCGCTGCTGCGGCCTGTGCGGTGCCGGGCGTTCCGCCCAGCAGATAGACCGACTGGCCCAGCTTGGCCGCGCGCCGGACCAGGCGCGGGACAAAGTCGGTTCCGTTCAGGTTCTCGGTCAGGTGTTCGCCCTGCATCGCGGCGGCAAGCTCGACCCCGATCCCGTCGGGCAGGACGAAGTCGGCTTGCGTCAGGGCTGCTCGATATTGGTCATTCTTTGCCCGGACATTTGCGCAATGTGCGTTCAGGAAAAAGACGGTCCGGCGGTGACCATCCAAAAGCGTGGTGATGACCGGACCGGATTCTGCATTCACCACCGGCTGCCCGAGGATTTCGGTGATTGGCAGCGCGGTGCCGGGCGTGGTGTGTGCGCCGTCGAATAGGGCGTGTGCGGCTTGAAAGTGCATGGAACTCTCCGAACATGAACTGAACTCTTGCCCTGAACCTGCCCGCTGTGCCGGCGCCGCAACAGACGAGCATCGGGAGAGCGCGCGGAGAAATAGGCTGACTGACGCGGCCTGGATGCGGCACCGCAAGGAAATCCGGCCAGTTGCTCCTATCCGATCGGGTATCTGCCTGTCCGTTCGGTAGTCTTCACCGCCGATCATCAATGGTTTACTAACCTTTTCAGGTCTGGGTGGAGGCACATGGAGTTCATTGATGAAAGTTCTTATCGCCGACGATCACGAACTGGTTCTGGACACGCTCGTCGCCTTCATCGAGGCCGCAGGCGGGATCGAACCCACCACCGCGCCGGATTTTGCAACCGCAAGGGCCAAGATCGAATCCGACGGTCCGTTTGATCTGGTTCTGCTGGACCTCAACATGCCAGGCATGAACGGGCTGAGCGGGTTGGAAACCTGCATTGGCATGGATCGCGCGCGGCATGTGGCGCTGTTCACCGGCGATGCCTCGCGCGATCTGGCTGAACGTGCGCTCGAGCTGGGGGCAGCCGGGTTCGTGCCCAAGACCCTGCCGGCCAAGTCTCTGGTGAACGCCATCCGTTTCATGGCCATGGGCGAGCAATATCTGCCCGTCGGATTCATGAGCGCCGAGCAGCCGAACGACACCCACCCGATGGCCAAAAAACTGACCGAGCGCGAGCGCCAGGTCCTCAAGGGTCTGACCGAGGGCAAGTCGAACAAGGAGATCGCCCGCGATCTGGACCTGTCCGAGCCCACGATCAAGCTGCATGTGAAAACGCTGTACCGCAAAGTGGGTGTCAGCAACCGTACCCAGGCCGCGATGGCCGCGCGCGAGGCGGGCCTGTTCTGACCAGCGCCCATCCTTTCGGATAGGGGGCCTGTCCCAACCCGCCCCGGCCTAACCCCTTGCGCAGCGGACAGCCCAAGCCGCCCCGGTATATCATTCCTGTAAGAGAGGATTTGATATGCCGAACCAGATTTCCGACAACCAACAAACGCTTGCGCCAAACCGCCCCTGGGACTGGGCGCGCATCAGCCGCACTGACATCCGGTCGCTGGGCTGGCGGCGCGTTCTCAAGGGCGGGCGGCTGACCGATGCGGGACGGCTGCCGCGATACGTTGCGTTGTTTCTTTTGGGGTCCAGCTGCATTTGGGCTCCGATCAGCGGGTATCTGGCAACCGCGCCGGTCAAATACGCATCCCACGCCTCGTTGATCCTGCCGGGATCGGGCGCGTCGGCCACGGTCAATCTGGCCAATATCGGGCAGGCCTCGTCCTACGCCAATTCGGCCTTTGCCAACGGGTCGATCAGCCCCACCGAAACCTACAAACGGCTGTTGTCGGCCGATCGCATTCTGGATGCGGCCGCACGCGCCGTCGAGGCCGAGCGCGATGCGTTCGGCAAGCCGCGCATCCGCCTGGTGGACCAGACCAGCCTTATCCATATCGAAATGGAGGCCACCAGCCCGGGGGATGCGCAACGCCACGGCGATGCCCTTGTCGCTGCATTCTTTGCCGAGATCGACGCCCTGCGCGCGGACGAGATCGCCACGCGCGAAGCCAGCAACAGCGGCGCAATCGACGAGTATCAGCGCTCGGTTCGTGAAACCCGCGCTGCGATCGAGCAATTGCAGCGGCAGAGTGGGCTGCTCTCGGCCGCCCAATACCGTGAGCAGGTGGCCGCCAATGACCGCGCGCGCCAGACGCTGCGGGCCGAAGAAAGCACGCTGGCCCGCCAGGCCGAGCGGGTCGCGGCTCTTGAGGTCGCGCTGGATCTGCCGCCGGATGCCGCCGCGGTGACGCTAAAGCTGTACGCCGACGCGCAATACATGTCGCTGCTCAAGGATGTCTCGGCCGGCGCGGCCAAGCTGGCGCAGGCCGATGCTAATTTCGGGCCGCGCCATCCGGTCTACCGCACAGCGCGGGATGAATATGAAGGCGCACGACAGGTTGCCGTCCAACGCGCGGCCGAGGTGACCGGCCTGTCGGTCGATCAGCTCTCGGGTCTGGACCGCGCCCCCGAGGGAGAGCGCGCGCAGTTGCTCAGCGAGCTTGTCCGCGAAAACGCCCTGCGCGCGGGGCAGGAGAAGCATGTAAAAACCCTTGCCGCACAGGTCGCGGCCGAAACTGCGCGCCTGTCCGCGCTGGCGCCGGTGGCCGCCGAACTCGAAGACCGTCAAAGGGATTTTGCCGTGGCCGAAGCCGTCTTTGCTTCGGCCATCGCCCGGTCGGAATCGAAAAAGACCGATGTCTATGCCTCGTACCCGCTGATCCAGGTGCTGGAAAATCCGTCGCTGCCGGAACGGCCGTCTTCACCCAACAAGAAGCTATCGATCGCGGCCGGGATTGCCGCCACATTGATGCTTTTGATCGGGCTGACGCTGGCATGGGTCCGCAACCCGCTGATCTCGCGGCTGCTGAAAGACACAGGCGAGAACAAGGCATGACCCAGGCCGAGCCGCAGAACCCGGCCGAGCGGCTTGTCTGGCGCGCGCTGGTCTGGACATGGCCGTTCTATGCCATCGGCGCGCTCTATGTCGTCGGGCCGGTACTGGGATGGTCCCTGGCGGGGTTGGCGGCGCTGGCCTTGTATCTGGGGCCGACGATCCGTCCGGACCTGCGGGCCACCGGGCCGGTTCCGGCGCTGGTTTGGCTATGGATGGCCGGCATGCTGTTGATGCTGTTTGCACTGTGGGCCGGCCATCTGGATTGGGGGCTGGGGCTGGGTAAAACCATCAAGTCTTCGATCGGCTGGGCCAAGGGCTGGGCGCTTATTCCATTGTTCATTCTGGCCGGGGCCGTGCTGCCGATCCGGCGCGAGGTTCTGGTGCGGGGCCAGTGCAGACTGGGGCTGTGGACCCTGTGCCTTGCGCCCCCGCTGTTGGCGGCACCTTATCTGGGCCTGCCCAGCCAGATCTTCACCTCACCGCTCAAGGCGGTAGGTGGGCCGGGGCCCGAGTATTTCTCAGTCTATCTCTACACGATCGATCCGGCCAGTTGGACGCCCCGGTGGCAGTTCTTCGCGCCCTGGTCGCCATTTGCCGCCCTGCTGGGGGTATGCATGGTCCTGTTCGCGCTCGAAGAGCGGCACCGGGGATGGATGGCCGTCGGTCTGAGCGCAGGCATTGTGATGATCCTGGCGTCGAAATCCCGCATGGGGCTGGTCGGGTTGGTGGCCTGCACGCTGGGGCCGCGCCTTTTGCCGTTGGTGGCGCGCAGCATCGGATGGTTTCTGGTGTCGGCCGTGGCAACGGCGTCCGCGGCGTGGGGAGCCGCCGCGATCGACCTGGTCAACCAGGCGCTGCAGAATTTCAAATCGGCCCGCGCCGACAGCACCCGTGTGCGCGAAACCCTGCAACGCATTGCCTATGAACGCTGGCAGTCCGACGCGATGCTTTTTGGTCACGGAACGGTTCAGCCCGGTGCGCATTTGGTCGAGTATATGCCCATCGGAAGCCACCATACCTGGTACGGCCTTCTGTTCGTCAAGGGCATCACCGGCTTCGTGGCGTTTCTTGTCCCCTTCGCCGTGCATTTCGGCGTGGTGATCACCGACGCGGTCCGCTCGGCGCGCGGCCGACTGCCGCTGGGCCTGCTGATGACCCTGCTGCTGCTGACCTTCGGCGAAAACATCGAGATCGAGGCCTATCTGCTCTGGCCCGCGCAGCTGATGCTGGGATGTCACCTGCGCGAAATGGCAGAGGCCAGGGCTCAGCCGAGCGCGTAACCGGCCCCGCGCACGGTGCGGATCGGGTCAACCCCTCCACGCACGGTCAGAGCTTTTCGCAAACGCCCGATATGCACATCGACGGTCCGGGTGTCCACGTAGATGTCGCGCCCCCAGACCCGGTCGAGCAATTGTTCGCGACTCCAGACCCGGCCCGGCTTTTCCATGAAGGTCGACAGCAGCCGGAACTCTGTCGGGCCCAGCTTGATGTCCTCGTCCGCGCGGGTCACGCGGTGCGTCTCGGCATCCAGGACGATGTCATCGTATTCCAACCGCTCGCCTACGGCTGCGGGGCGGGTCCGCCGGAACTGGGATTTGACTCGGGCCATCAGCTCGATCACCGAATAGGGCTTGGTGACATAGTCGTCGGCACCGGTTTCCAGCCCGCGCACCTTGTCGACCTCTTCGGATTTTGCCGAGAGCATGATCACCGGAATGGCACGGGTCGCGGCTGTCATCTTCAGCTGGCGGCAAATCTCGATCCCGGAAACGCCGGGCAGCATCCAGTCCAGCAGGATCAGATCGGGCGGAACTTCCTTGATCTGCAACAGCGCCTCGTCACCGGTTTCGGCCTGGCGCACGTCAAAGCCTTCGGCCTCGAGGTTGTAGCAGATGATCTCGCGCTGTGCGGGTTCATCTTCGACGACAAGGATCGATGGCGTTGGCATCACAGGACCTCGGTGGTTTCCGTCGGTGTCTTGTCGAGGCGCGGGCGGTCATCATCAGGCAACTGCCCACTGACAAGATAGATGGTCTGCTCGGCGATCCCGGTGGCATGATCACCGATCCGCTCGAGGTTCTTGGCCACGAAATGCAGATGCATGCCCGGGGTGATATTGCCTGGGTTCTCCATCATATGGGTCAGCAGAGCGCGAAACACGTTATTGTACATCGCATCCACATCGGCGTCACGTTCACGGATGGCCTGGGCCCTGTCCGCGTCCCGCTGGATGAAGCAATCCAGGGCATCCGCAATCATGCTCTGCACCAGCTGGGCCTGACGCGCGATGGCCGATTTGACTTCGTCCAAACTCGCGGAGTCCGCCAGGGTCACGGCCCGCTTGGCGATGTTTTTGGCATGGTCCCCACTGCGCTCGAGCTGGTTGGCGATGGTGAAGGTCGCCAGGACCACGCGCAGGTCGATGGCCGTAGGAGCGCGCCGTGCGATGATGTTGGCGCTGTCGTTCTTGACCATCTCTTCCAACTCGTCGATGGCGCGATCGGCCTTGACGGTGCGCGCGGCGAGTTCGACATCCTTGTCGCACAGTGCCCGGATCGCGTCCGACAGGCAGCTCTCGACCAAACCACCCATGCGCATCAGATGCGCCTGAACGGATTCGAGTTCCTGATCAAAAGATCGGACGATGTGCTTGTCCTTCATGGCGTCCTGGGTCATCCGATTCTCCCGGTGATGTAGGATTCCGTGCGCGGGTCTTCGGGATTGGTGAAGATGTGCCCCGTGTCCCCGTATTCCACCAAGCTGCCGAGGTGGAAGAACGCGGTTTTCTGGCTGACTCGAGCCGCCTGCTGCATCGAGTGCGTGACGATCACCACCGAGAAATTCAGCTTCAACTCGTCAATCAGTTCCTCGACCTGGGCGGTCGCGATCGGATCCAAAGCCGAGCACGGCTCGTCCATCAACAGGACCTCGGGCTCAGTGGCCACCGCGCGCGCGATGCAAAGGCGCTGCTGCTGACCACCGGACAAGCCGGTGCCGGGCTCGTGCAGGCGATCCTTCACCTCATCCCAGATGGCGCCACGGCGCAGGGATTTCTCAACGATCTCATCCAGATCGGCTTTTGTTCTGGCCAGTCCGTGGATCCGGGGACCATAGGCTACGTTGTCGTAGATCGACTTGGGGAACGGGTTCGGCTTTTGGAACACCATACCCACCTTGGCACGCAGCTGCACCGGGTCGATCCGTTTGTCGTAGATGTCTTCGTTGTCGATCCGGATGTCGCCTTCGACCCGGCAGACGTCAATCGTGTCGTTCATCCGGTTCAGGCAGCGCAGGAACGTGGACTTGCCGCATCCGGACGGGCCGATGAAAGCGGTTACCGTTTTGTCGAGAATGTCGACCGATACGTCCTTGATTGCCTGGTTGTCGCCATAAAAGACCTGGACGCCCTTCGCCTGAATTTTGATGGCGTCGACGGCGGTACTCGGCTCGATCTTGCTCATGTCGTTCATCATGATGACCCCTTTGCGCTTACCAGCTGCGCTCGAATTTGTTGCGAAGATAGATCGCGATTGCATTCATCGTGACCAGGAACCCCAGCAGCACCAGGATCGCGGCCGAGGTCCGGCTGACGAAGCCGCGCTCGGGGCTGTCAGCCCAGATGAAGATCTGCGTGGGTAGGGCGGTGGCACTGTCGAACGGGCCAGCCGGGGCCGAGGTGATGAACGCGTTCATCCCGATCAGCAGCAACGGAGCAGTTTCCCCCAAGGCCTGCGCCAGCCCGATGATCGTACCGGTCAGGATGCCGGGCATCGCCAGCGGCAGCACATGACCGAACACCACCTGGTGCTTGGACGCACCGATGCCCAGGGCCGCCTCGCGGATCGAGGGCGGCACGGCCTTCAGCGCCGCGCGGGTGGCGATGATGATCGTCGGCATGGTCATCAGCGCCAGCGTCATGCCACCCACGAACGGGGCCGAGCGCGGTAGCCCGAACCAGCCGATGAACACCGCCAGCGCCAACAGGCCGAAAACGACCGACGGCACCGCGGCCAGGTTGTTGATGTTGACCTCGATGAAGTCACTGACCTTGTTCTTGGGCGCGAATTCCTCAAGGTAGATCGCCGCGCCGATGCCCAGCGGGAAGGAAATCACGAAACACACGAACAGCGCCCAGAACGACCCGATCAGCGCACCCTTCAGGCCCGCCAATTCGGGGAACCGGCTGTCGGCATTGGTGACCAGGCCGGTGTTCAGCGGCTTGCTGATCACGCCTTCGGCCTTGAGCTGATCGAACCACGCAATCTCGGCATCGTTCAAGCGGCGGTTCTGTTCGGGCGTGTCGCGGTCGATGGTGCCCTTGTTCAGCTGGTCATACGGGTCAGATACCGGCACGGTCATCGTGATGGTCTGACCAATCAGCGCAGGGTCGGCCACCACCCGGTCGCGCAGATCAAACTGCGCTCCGTTGGACAGAATGCCTGACAGGGCCTTTCGGGTAGCCCGATCGCTGGTGTCCACCTCGGGCAGCAACTCGGACAGCGAGGCTTGCAACACGTCCTTGAAACCGCCCCGCGGCAGCTTTTCGGGCTCGATCTCCTCGGGGTCGACATAGACCTCGAGCGTGATCTTGGTCTGGGTGAACGCCTGGTATCCGGATGACACCAGCGAGGCCACCAGGATGAACAGCATCAGAAATGCAAACCCAATCGCGCCCAGGCCAAGGCCCTGCAGTATCTTCTGCTTGCGGTTGCGGCGGGCTAGGCCGGCGCGCACGGCGTCGGCGGTGTCTCCGCCTTTGGGCGAGTTGTTTTGTCCTGCAGTCAGGTCAGCCATGATTCTTGGCCTCAGTCATAGGCTTCGCGGTACTTGCGCACGATGCGCAGCGCGAAGACGTTGATGATCAGGGTGACGACGAACAGCATCATGCCCAAGGCAAAGGCTGCCAGCGTCTTGGGGTTGTCGAACGAGGTGTCGCCGATCAGAAGCGTGACGATCTGCACGGTCACCGTGGTCACGCTGTCCAGCGGGTTGATGGTCAGCGAGGCGATCAGGCCCGCCGCCATCACAACGATCATGGTTTCCCCGATCGCGCGGCTGACGGCCAACAGGATGCCACCGACGATGCCGGGAATGGCGGCGGGGAACAGCACGTTCAGAACCGTCTCGGCCCGTGTCGCACCCAGCGCCAGTGCTCCGTCACGCAGAGATTTCGGCACGGCTGACAGGGCGTCGTCGGTAAAGGACGAGATAAACGGGATCAGCATGATGCCCATCACGCTGCCTGCGGCCAGCGCCGTGTTGGGCGAAACCGGAATGCCCAGTGAGGCTCCGAAACTGCGCATGGCCGGGGCCACGACCAGGATCGCGAAAAAGCCATAGACCACGGTCGGCACGCCGGCCAGAATCTCCAGCACTGGCTTGGCCACCGCCCGCAAGCGGTCGGGCGCGAATTCGTTCAGGTAGATGGCCGACAGCAGGCCCACCGGCACCGCCAGGAACAACGCGACCACGGTAATGACGATCGTGCCGAGGATGACCGGAAGCCAGCCAAAGGCACCTTCGGCCGCAATCTGGTCCTCGCGCAGAGGAATCTGCGGTTCCCAGTTCAGCCCGAAGAAGAACTCGGTGATTGGCACCATCTCGAAAAAGCGGATGGATTCGAACAGCAGCGCGGCAATGATGCCGACGGTCGTAAAGATGGCGACGGTCGAGCAGAAAATCATTAGGCCGGAAACGATGCGTTCCACACTGTGGCGGGCGCGGAATTCGACGCCGACACGCGACCGGGCAAATGCCACGATGGCCAGTGACAGAATGACAACGATCGACAGCAGAACCCATCCCGACATCTGATGCAGTTCAAGATACCGCTGGGCTGCGTCCGTCTTCCACTGTTCCGGCTCGCCGAAAATCTGACCGCGCGAGATCGACTTGATCTCGGCCAGCACCAGCTGGCGCCCGCCAGTTTCCAATCCGTCAAGGCTGCCGGCAGGCAGGCCCGACATGACCACATGGTCGATCACCGGCCCCTGCAAGATCAGCCAAAGTACGATCAGCACAAAGACTGGAACCAGCGTGGACAGAAAAGAAAACAGCCCGTGATAGCCGGGCAGGGAGTGCAGGGACGTCCCATCTGCGCGCAGACCGGCCGCAGCCCGTCTGTTCAGCAAATATCCAAGGATACTGACGCCCAACAGCGCCGCAAACACGAAAGTAGTCATCTGCCCCCCAGGCACAAAAATGGGCTGCCCGGTTTCGCGGCCGGACAGCCCTGTGAATTGCAAATCTTACGACTTGGGTTCCATGTTCTGGCCGTCCAGAATTGCGTCCTGCAGCTCTTCACGGCGCTCGTCGGACAGGCCAACCAGACCACGTTCGGCCAGGTAGCCGTCGGATGCCAAAGCATCATCCGACATGTATTCTGCCAGGAACTCGTCCAGGTTCGGGATCACGCCGCGATGCGCATTCTTTACATAGAAGTACAGCGGGCGGGACACCGGATAGGATTTGTCGGCGATGGTGTCGGCATTCGGCTCGACGCCTTCGATCGTGACCGGCTTCAGCTTGTCCAGGTTCTCGTACAGGAACGAGTAGCCGAAGATGCCCACGGCGTTCGGGTCCGCCTCAAGGCGCTGAACGATCAGGTTGTCATTCTCGCCCGCTTCGACGAAGGGTCCGTCGGTACGCATGCGCGAGCAGTTTTCCTTGACCCATTTCTTGTCGAAGTCACCGCTCTTGACGAAGTCCAGCTCTTTGCAGCCTTCATGCATGGCCAGCTCGACGAACGCGTCGCGGGTGCCCGAGGTCGGCGGCGGGCCATAGGCCAGGATTTCCACGGCCGGCAGGTCGGGGTTGATTTCGTTCCAGGTCTTGTACGGGTTGTCCTTCCACTCGCCATCAACCGGCACCTGGGCGCCGAGAGCCATGTAGATGTCGGCCAGCGACAGGTCCCAATCCTGTTCATTGCTGCGCGAGATGGCGATCGACAGGCCGTCGAAACCGATCAGGGCTTCCGAGATGTCTGTGACGCCGTTCTTTTGGCACAGCTCGTATTCCGAAGCCTTCATGGCACGCGATGCGCCGGTGATGTCGGCGGTGTTTTCACCGATGCCTTCGCAGAAGATTTTCATGCCGCCGCCGGTACCGGTCGATTCGACGATGGGCGAAGCTGCGCCCGTGTTGTTGGCGAACTGCTCGGCCACGGCTTGGGTGTACGGGAATACGGTCGACGATCCGACGATACGGATGGCGTCGCGCGCCGAGGCAGCGGACGCGGCGATCGCGGTGATTGCCAGAACCGAAGCGGTCAGTTTGATGGTGGTCATGGTCACTCCTGAGAATCAGCTTTGGCCGCCCCCTGCGGCCTTGATGAGTGCAGTAGTCCGGGCGTGCGAAGCTTATGTAACGCTTCCGTAACAGTTTTATGACAACCCACCCGAGGCGGCTCAGAAATTCGTCTTATCCAGATGCGTGGCTTTCGGCAGCCGTTTGTGCACGACCTCAAAACACCAGTTGCGACAAGGTTTTGCATCAAACGAACAAGTGAATGGACTCGGGGTCTGTTTCAGGGAATCGTTTAGTCCGATCTTTTTTCTTGCTGCCACGGCAAGGCGACTGGAGGTGCAGACATGCTGACCAGAAGACATTTTGTTGCGACTTCGCTTGCTGTTTTCTCGCAACCGATTCTCGGCGCGACATCGGCCGAAGCGTCGACCGCATCTCAATGGGCGGCTTGGGACAGGCAGGTGACGCCGGCCAACTATGACCCGGCCACCTCGAACCCTTGGGGGTTGAATCCCCGGTTTCTGCCGCAACGGGTCGAAACCAATCGGTCGCTGGTGCCCGGTGACATTCACGTGGATGCGGTCGCGCGCTACCTGTATTTCATCGAAGAGGGCGGAACCGCGATGCGATACGGCGTGGCGATCGCCCGTGGCAATCTCTACGAACCCGGGACCTATACCATCCGGCGCAAGGCCAAATGGCCGCGTTGGACCCCAACCGCGGACATGATCAAACGTGATCCGCAAGACTATGCGCAGTTTGCCGACGGAATGCCCGGCGGACCCAACAACCCCTTGGGCGCACGCGCTTTCTACCTGTTTCAGGGCAATCGCGACACATATCTGCGCATCCACGGAACACCCTATTCCCGGTCTATCGGCGGGCGGGCAAGCTCAGGGTGTGTGCGCATGGTCATGGCCCATATCATAGGCCTGTATGACCGGGTGCAGCCGGGTGCGACGGCTCATCTATACCCACCCGAAAGATTTGCGACTGCCAGCAGCTGATCCGTCACGCCCGGGCACAGATCGGGCGGCCATCGGCGGTTCTCAGCGGTAGGTATGTCGTTTCGACCGGACCCACGTAACGGTACCAGTAACAACCGTCTTCGGGCATGATCCGAACGGCGGTCAGGTCCTGCCCCGGAGCAGCGATTTCGACCACGCCCTCGGGCACTTTGGCAAGATCACCGGGGGCTTTGTCGCCGGACATCGACGTGGTCTCGGTGCAGGCGGCAATCAGGGACAGCGCGCATAGCCCAATCAATGCTTTCCTCGTTGTCATGCCGCACCTTTCCGATTCCCAAGTGATTCTCTTTGCGTGATACCCTCGCATCCAAGCGATTCCGCTTCAATTCACCAAGGATCCGTCGCCATCCATCGTTGCCCTGTTGCCGACGGAGCACAGCCGCAACTGCTCTTGCCCTGACGGGATGGTTTGCTTGGTGTGCAGGGATATTCCGCAGAGGGCCTTGACCTTCCACTTGCTGGAACCCTTATGTACAGGGTCGACCGGATAATCGTGGTGACGACATGGCCAATATTTCAAATGCCAAATTTCAGGTTCAGGGGATGAGTTGCGCGTCTTGCGTGGCCCGGGTTGAGCGTGCGCTCAGCGCGGTTCCGGGCGTCGACTTGGCTGCAGTAAACCTGGCGAATGAGAGCGTCCAGGTGGATTTCCATGCTCCGGCTGATGTCAAATCCATCGCACAGGCGATGGAGGCGGCGGGCTATCCAGCCGTAACCGAGACCGTCACGCTCAACATCCAGGGCATGAGCTGTGCTTCATGCGTCGGCCGGGTCGAGAAGGCTTTGCTTGCCGGGCAGGGGGTGCTGGCGACGTCGGTCAACCTCGCCTCGGAAAGCGCGACCGTCCAGTTTGCAGCGGGCGCCACGACACCCGAAGCGATTGCTGCATTGGCCAACGCGGCCGGGTACCCGGCGACGCCGCGCAACTCGGCTCAGGCAGCGGCGCAGGATCGCAAAGCTGACGAAATCCGCAAACTGGCACTGCGAACGGGGTTTGCGGCAATCCTGGCTTTGCCGGTTTTCATCCTTGAAATGGGCGCGCACGTCATTCCCGGCATGCATCACCTGATTGCAAGCACCATCGGCCTGCAAGCCAGCCACTACATTCAGTTCGTCTTGACGACACTGGTCCTGTTCGGGCCCGGTCTTCAATTCTACACCAAGGGCTTTCCAGCACTTGCCAAGGGTGCGCCAGACATGAATTCGCTGGTCGCTTTGGGCACGTCGGCGGCCTATGGGTTCTCGCTGATCTCGACCTTTGCGCCCGAAATCCTTCCGACCGGCACGGCCAATGTCTATTACGAGGCGGCCGCGGTCATCGTGGTTCTGATCCTGCTGGGCCGCTTTCTTGAAGCACGCGCCAAAGGCCGAACCGGCGAGGCGATCCGCAAGCTGGTCGGCCTGCAGGCCAAAACCGCGCGGGTCGAACGGGAGAACCGCATCGTCGAACTGCCCATCGATCAGATCGCAGTGGGCGATCTGGTTCATGTGCGTCCCGGTGAAAAGATCCCGGTCGATGGTTCAGTGCTGAGCGGCAGTTCGTATGTCGACGAAAGCATGATCACGGGTGAGCCCGTTCCGGTCGAAAAATCCTCTGACGCAACCGTCGTAGGCGGCACCGTGAACGGTACCGGAGCGTTGACCGTCCGCGCCGAAAAGATCGGAGCGGATACGATGCTGGCGCAGATCATTCAGATGGTCGAACAGGCTCAGGGCGCGAAACTGCCCATTCAGGGCATGGTTGACCGCATCACCCTTTGGTTTGTGCCCGCGGTGATTGCGGTTGCGATCGTGACGGTCCTTGTTTGGTTGCTGTTCGGACCGGACCCGGCGCTCAGCATGGCTCTGGTTGCCGGGGTCGCGGTGCTGATCATTGCCTGCCCATGCGCAATGGGTCTGGCTACGCCGACATCGATCATGGTGGGCACGGGGCGCGCTGCGGAGATGGGCGTTCTGTTCCGCAAGGGCGACGCGCTGCAGATGTTGCAGGAAACCACTGTTGTAGCGGTGGACAAGACCGGCACCCTGACCGAAGGCCGCCCGGAACTGACTGATCTTGTGGTCGCCCAAGGGCTGGATGAGGACACCGTCCTGCGTCTGGTCGCAGCCGTCGAAGCCACTTCGGAACATCCAATCGCCACCGCCATCGTACGCGCGGCCGAGACACGCGGCCTGGATCTACCGAAACCCGAGGATTTCAAGTCGATTACCGGCTATGGGGTTCAAGCGGCTGTCGAAGGGCACAGCATTCTCATCGGTGCCGATCGTCTGATGGAGCGCGAAGGCATCGACATCAGCGCGCTTTCAGATCACGGCGCGTCGTTGGCCGCCAAAGGCAGAACACCGCTCTACGCCGCAATCGACGGAACCGCTGCCGCCGCAATCGCGGTGGCCGACCCGATCAAGCCCAGCACACCGGAGGCCATCGAAGCCTTGCACGCGCTGGGGCTCAAAGTGGCGATGATCACGGGCGACAACAGGGCGACGGCCGATGCCATCGCGGCACAGCTTGGGATCGACACCGTGGTCGCCGAAGTCCTGCCCGAAGGCAAAGTCGCTGCACTGGATAACCTGCGGGTGAACGGCGGCAAATTGGCCTTTGTCGGTGATGGGATCAACGATGCTCCGGCGCTGGCGGCCGCGGATGTCGGAATTGCCATCGGCACCGGGACCGACGTCGCGATCGAGGCCGCAGACGTGGTGCTGATGTCGGGCGATCTGATCGGCGTGGTCAACGCCTTCGACATCAGCCAGCGCACCATGCGCAATATCCGGCAGAACCTGTTCTGGGCCTTTGGCTACAACACGCTGCTGATCCCGGTGGCCGCGGGAGTTCTCTATCCCTTTGGCGGACCCTTGCTGTCCCCGGTTTTGGCGGCTGGCGCCATGGCGCTGTCCAGCGTGTTTGTCTTGTCAAACGCATTGCGGCTGCGTTGGGTCAAGGCGGCCCAGCCGCCGAGCGGATCCGACCGCAAACCGCAGACCATTGCACACGCACCCACACCCGCCGAATAGGAAAGGAGCCGCCATGAACATCGGGGACGTCGCCGAACGCTCGGGTTTGCCGGCCAAGACCATCCGGTATTATGAGGATATCGGTTTCATCAAACCCAGACGCTCGACCAATGGATACCGCCATTTCGACGAGAAAGAACTGCACAAGCTGGCGTTCATCGGTCGCGCGCGGTCGCTGGGGTTCACCATCGAAGACTGCCGCTCGCTTCTGGCGCTGTACGAGGACAAGCACCGCGCCAGCGCGGACGTCAAGCGGATCGCCAAACAGAACCTCGAAGAGATCGATGCCAAGATCGAAGGTTTGAAAGCCATGCGCGAAACACTGTCGCACCTGATCCAGGAATGCGCCGGAGATGACCGCCCGGATTGTCCGATCCTCAAGGATCTGGGTCGCGACTGACAGGATAGACCCGAGGCACCTTCGGGCGCTTTCCCTTGATCGCGACCACGGTTCTGTCCTAGGCCATGCGGCAGGTGCACAGGACGCGTTGTTACGAACGTATCGTCTAGGCCGGGCGAAAGACGGCAGAACCGTAATGATCTACGAGGGCTTTGGGCCACCCATGCAAGCAGCCACATGACAATCACTGACTGGACCCAGCGGTTCCACGGAACCAGCCACCTGCCCGATGCGGTACGCGCCCGGTTGCGCGCGGCCGCGCGGATCGTGAAGTTCCCGAACGGGGCCCAGGTGTTCGGGCCCGACAATGTGCCGGACAGCCTCATGTTTCTGTACGAAGGCCGGATCCGCGTTTCACAAAGCTCGGATACGGGGCGCGAAATCGTCTTGTATCGGGTCGAAGCCGGCGAAAGCTGCGTGCTGACCACGGCATGTATGCTGGCCGAAGAGGCCTATAACGCCGAAGGCATTGCTGAAACAGATGTCACCGCGATCGTCCTGCCCAAGCCCGCCTTCGACCGCCTTGCCGCGGAAGAGGACGCGTTTCGCGATTTCGTGTTCCAGGCCTATTCCCGCCGATTGATCGACCTTCTGCGTGTGGTCGATGACGTCGCCTTCGGCCGGATCGATGTCCGGCTGGCGGAACGTCTGCTTGCATTGGCCGATGCCGCGAACGAGGTGCAGGCCACACATCAACAACTGGCCAGCGAACTGGGAACCGCGCGTGAAGTTGTCTCGCGGGTGCTCCACGACTTCCAGAAACGCGAGTTGGTTTCGCAATCCCGGGGCAAGATAACGCTCACCGACACAACGGCTTTGCAGGCTTTGGCCCACAGCACCTGATTTTTCGGGAATCTTCTCGGCTTTCGTGACATTGTCACTGAAGAGACGCTCCTGGCGTCATATATGCCATTCAGAAACCTGAATATGGAGGGCGATATGACCAACAACGTCGGAACGATCGACCGCACGCTGCGCGCAGCTCTTGGGTTGGTCCTGCTGTACCTGGCACTCTTCAGCGGGCCGGCCCTGTTCGCCGCACCCCTTTTCAAATATGGCGCTGTGATCGTCGGCATCATCATGCTGTTGACCGCGACCATGAAATTCTGCCCAGTGTACACGCTTTTGGGCATCAAAACCTGCAGGACCAGATAATATGGAAACCGTATTCACGCCTTTTGCATCCTTTGGCGGCGGCCTGCTGATAGGCTTGGGCGCAGTGTTGTTGATGTTGGGCCTCGGCCGCATCATGGGTGCCACCGGGATCATGTCCGGTCTGGTCTTTCCTGACAGCGGGTCCGAGTTTTCCTGGCGTCTGGCGCTTGTTGCCGGAATGATCGTTGCGCCGGGTCTGATCTACGTGCTGACCGGCTCCACGCCGGCCATCGAGGTACCGATCAGCCCGCTGATGATCGTGGTCGGCGGAGTCATCGTCGGCCTGGGCGCCAGCCTCGGCTCGGGGTGCACCTCGGGTCACGGCGTATGCGGCCTGTCGCGGTTGTCGACCCGGTCCCTGGTTGCCGTTCCGACCTTCATGGTAACTGCCGCCATCACGGTTTTCGTGATCCGCCACGTATTCGGAGGGTGAGGCAATGAAACTGTTCCATACGTTCCTGACCGGCCTTGTCTTCGGCACAGGCATCGCGATCTCGGGCATGATGAACCCGGCCAAGGTGTTGAACTTCTTCGATCTGGCCGGAACCTGGGACCCCAGCCTCGCCTTCGTTATGGGCGGTGCGCTGGTGGTGACATTCATCGGCTATCGCCTGGTATGGCGACGCGCCGCGCCGCTTTATGCGGACCGGTTCCAGATTCCGGGCGCAAAGCACATCGACATGAAGCTTGTCGGCGGCTCAGCCTTGTTTGGCGTGGGCTGGGGCATCGCAGGATTCTGCCCGGGCGCGGCAATTCCGGCCCTGGGCACCGGACGGTGGGAGGTTCTGCTGTTTCTGGGCGCGGTCGCCGCCGGGCTGGCGTTGGCGCGCATTCTGCAAGGGCAACCATTGATTACACGTTCGGCCAAGGCCTGAGCGTCAGAGAGGAGGCACGATCATGACCGACCAAAAGGCAATCGACACCCACAACCAGAAAATGGCTGACGCAATCGCGACACCGATTTCCGCGTATCCGGTGGATCTGAGCGTCAAACCCAAGGTTCAGGGCTTCTACGACGAGGCCACGGCGACGATCAGCTATATCGTTTCGGACCCGACATCCAACGCTTGCGCGATCATCGACAGCGTGATGGACATCGACTATGCCGCTGGCCGGATCACATTCGAACATGCCGACCTGCTGATCGCCGAGATCGAAAAGCAGGGCCTGAAACTGGAGTGGATCATCGAGACCCACGCCCATGCCGATCACCTGTCGGCGGCGCCCTACATCCAGCAGAAGCTGGGCGGCAAGATCGGCATTGGCGAGAACATCAAGATCGTGCAGGAGGTCTTCGGCAAGATCTTCAACGAAGGCACCGAGTTCCAGCGTGACGGCAGCCAGTTCGATGCACTGTTCACCGATGGCATGACCTACAAGATCGGCAACATGACCGCCTTCACCATGCACACACCGGGCCATACACCGGCCTGCATGGTGCATGTGATGGGCGATGCGGCGTTTGTGGGTGACACGCTGTTCATGCCCGATGGTGGTTCGGCCCGAGCCGACTTTCCGGGCGGAGATGCGGGAACGCTTTATGACTCGATCCAGAAGGTGCTGAGCCTGCCGGACGAAACCCGCCTGTTCATGTGCCACGATTACGGCCCCAACGGCCGCGACATTCGCTGGGAAACCACGGTGGCCGAGGAAAAGGCGCACAACATTCACGTGGGCGGCGGCAAGTCGCGGGACGAGTTCATCAAGATGCGCACCGAGCGTGACGCGACGCTGGCGATGCCGACCCTGATCATCCCGTCGATCCAGGTCAATATCCGGGCGGGTGACATCCCGACCGACAAGGACGGCAACCAGATGCTCAAGGTTCCGGTCAACAAGATCTGACCGCAGGAGACAACAATGGAAATCCGAAAGATTTCGGGCGCACTCTCGGTGTCGCCACAGGTAACGCTTGCCGATATCCCGGCGATCAAGGCCGCGGGCTTCCGCGCCATCATCTGCAATCGCCCCGACGGTGAAGGGTCCGACCAACCGACATTCGGGGAAATCGAGGCCGCTGCAGAAAAGCTTGGCATCGAAGCCCGGTACGTTCCCGTCCAGACTGGCCTGGTTCGGGATGAGGACGCGCAGGCCTTCGGTCAAGCCCTGACCGAACTGCCAGGTCCGATCCTGGCCTATTGCCGGACGGGCACGCGCTCGGCCACGCTTTGGTCGCTGCACGAGGCCGCGCAGGGCCGAGCCTTGCCTGACATCCTGACCTCAACCAAGGCTGCCGGATATGACATGAGCGGCGTGGCCCGCCGCATCGCCAATGGCGGCAAAACGCCCACCGACACCGGCGACGCGTCCTTTGACGTGGTGATTGTGGGCGGCGGGGCAGGGGGCATCGCCACCGCTGCCAGCCTGCATGCGCGCAAATCCGACCTGTCGATCGCCATCATCGACCCGTCGGACGTGCACTATTATCAACCCGGCTGGACCCTAGTGGGCGGCGGCGTGTTCACCCCGGAACAGACGGCCAAGACCATGGGCGCGCTGATCCCGCGCGGGGTCAAATGGATCAAGGCCGCCGTGGCCGCGTTCGAGCCACAGAACAACGCTGTCATTCTGGATGGTTGCCGGGTGGTCAAATACGACCGTCTGGTGGTGACCCCTGGGCTCAAGCTGGACTGGGGCGCGGTCGAAGGGCTCGAGGAAACTCTGGGCCGCAACGGGGTGACCTCGAACTATCGCTATGATCTGGCGCCTTATACTTGGCAGCTGGTCGAGGGTCTGAAAGCGGGCCGGGCGCTGTTCACCCAGCCGCCGATGCCGATCAAATGTGCCGGCGCGCCGCAAAAGGCGATGTACCTGTCGGGCGATGCGTGGGTCCGGCGCGGAGTTCTCCAGGACATCGACATCCAGTTCATGAACGCGGGCGGGGTGCTGTTCGGGGTCAAGGACTATGTCCCGGCGCTGATGGACTACGTCAAGAAATACGACGCCGCGCTGAATTTCTTCCACAATCTGGTGGCGGTGGACGGAACGGCGAAGACCGCCACGTTCAAGGTGGCCAAGCCCGACGAGCAGCCCGAGCAGGTGACGGTCGAGTTCGACATGATGCATGTCTGCCCGCCGCAGGTGGCGCCAGACTTCATCCGGGTGTCGCCGCTGGCGGATGCGGCAGGTTGGGTCGATGTGGATCAGACGACGCTGCGCCACAAGAGCTTCGACAACATCTGGTCGCTGGGCGACGTGATGAACGCGCCGAACGCGAAAACCGCGGCGGCGGCGCGTAAGCAGGCGCCAGTGGTGGCCGACAACATCGTGGCCGATATCCAAGGCCGCGCCCCGGTGGCGGCCTATGACGGCTATGGCTCGTGCCCGTTGACGGTAGAGCGCGGCAAGATCGTGCTGGCCGAGTTCGGCTATGGCGGCGTCCTGAAGCCCAGCTTCCCGAAACTCCTGATCGACGGGACCAAACCCAGCCGCGCGGCCTGGTTCCTGAAGGAAAAGCTGCTACCGCCGGTCTATTGGTCAGCGATGCTGAAGGGCAAGGAATGGATGGCCAAGCCCGAGCCGCTGAAGGTGGCGGCCGAATAGGTCGCTAGGGCTTCTTGCCCTGCGCCATCCAACACCCGCCCTGCGCCCTCTTGAACGTGGAACCGATGCACAACCTGTTGCGATACTTGCCAATTCTGGATTGGGGCCGCCGGTACGACCGGGAGGCGCTGTCGAACGACCTGATCGCGGCGGTGATCGTGACGATCATGCTGATCCCGCAATCGCTGGCTTATGCGCTGCTGGCGGGGCTGCCGCCCGAGGCGGGGATCTATGCCTCGATCGTGCCGATCATCCTCTATGCGATCTTCGGCACCAGCCGGGCGCTGGCGGTGGGTCCGGTGGCGGTGGTGTCGCTGCTGACGGCAAGCGCGGTGGGGCAGGTGGCTGAACAGGGCACCGCCGGATATGCGGTGGCGGCGCTGACACTGGCCTTTCTGTCGGGCGGGTTCCTGGTGTTGCTGGGTGTGTTCCGGCTGGGCTTTCTGGCCAACTTCCTGTCTCATCCGGTGATCGCGGGTTTCATCACCGCCTCGGGCATTCTGATCGCCACCAGCCAGTTGAAACACATCCTGGGGGTCAGCGCGCATGGCCATACCCTGCCCGAGATGCTGGGCTCTATCTTGGCGCATCTGGACCAGACCAGCGGGATTACGGTGGTGATCGGCGCACTGGCCACGGCCTTCCTGTTCTGGGTGCGCAAGAACCTCAAACCCGCGCTGCGGCGCATGGGCGTACCGCCGCTTTTGGCCGATTTGCTGACCAAGGCCGGGCCTGTGGTGGCGGTAGTGGCAACCACGATGGCGGTCTGGGCCTTCGGGCTGGACGCGCGCGGCGTCAAGATCGTGGGCGAGGTGCCCCAAAGCCTGCCTCCGCTGACCCTGCCGGGGCTGTCCTCGGACCTGATCGGCGCGCTGCTGGTGCCCGCCATCCTGATCTCGATCATCGGCTTCGTCGAAAGCATCTCGGTCGCGCAGACGCTGGCGGCCAAGAAACGTCAGCGCGTCGATCCCGACCAGGAACTGATCGGCCTGGGCGCGGCCAATCTGGGCGCCGCCTTCACCGGGGGCTTTCCGGTCACCGGCGGATTCTCGCGCTCGGTGGTGAACTTCGACGCGGGCGCCGAGACCCCGGCGGCCGGTGCCTTCACCGCCGTTGGGCTGGCGGTTGCCGCACTCTTCCTGACCCCGCTTGTCTATTTCTTGCCCAAGGCGACGCTGGCCGCGACGATCATCGTGGCGGTGCTTAGCCTGGTGGATTTTTCAATCCTCAAAAAGACCTGGGGCTATTCACGGGCCGATTTCACCGCCGTCGCCGCTACAATCGTCCTGACCCTGATGGCCGGCGTCGAAGCGGGTGTTGCCAGCGGCGTGGCAATCTCGATCCTTCTGCATCTTTACAAGACTTCACGTCCACATGTGGCCGAACTGGGGCTGGTGCCGGGCACTCAACACTTCCGCAACATCCTGCGCCACAAGGTCCAGACCGACCCCACGCTGGTCACGCTGCGGGTGGATGAAAGCCTGTACTTCGTGAATGCCCGCTTCCTCGAGGACCTGATCCAGTCGCGCGTGACCGAGGGCTGCGAGATCCGCAACGTGGTGCTGATGTTCTCGGCGGTGAACGAGGTCGACTTCTCGGCGCTCGAAAGCCTTGAGGCGATCAACCACCGCCTGCGCGACATGGGTGTCGGGCTGCACCTGAGCGAGGTCAAAGGCCCGGTCATGGACCGTCTGAAGCAGTCGCATTTCCTCGACGAACTGAACGGGCAGGTGTTCCTGTCGCAATATGACGCTTGGCAAAGACTGACCGCGCCTGACCGGATCACGTGGGCCGCGGAATGAGTTCTGATCCCTGAGCCGCGTAATCATGATTATGTAAATTTTACTCCTCACGCTTGATTGACGAATTGCAACCACGCATGATCCGTCAATGGGGTTCACGGTCAAAACATGGCTGAACGATCTTGGTCTGGGCCAATACGCAGAGACCTTTGCGGAGAATGACGTTGATGCACGCGTATTGCCTCTGCTGACCAATGACGATCTCCGAGAGCTTGGAGTCAGCCTCGGGCATCGCAAGGTCATTCTGGCTGCCGCCCGCGTCCTGTCTGATGAACACGCGCCCGAGCAACCCACATCTGACATCGCAGCGGCCGCAGCCGAAATACGGCCCGACACGGATGGGCAACCGTCGCGCGCTCCGGCCGAGCGGCGCCATCTGACGGTCTTTTTTGCCGACCTCGTCGGCTCGACCGAATTGACCAACCGGATCGACCCCGAAGACATGCGGATCCTGTTGCAGAGATACCAGGATTCCGTCGCAGGTGCTGTCAGCCGGTATGGAGGATATGTCGCAAAATACCTTGGCGACGGGCTGCTGGTCTTTTTCGGGTGGCCCCGCGCCTATGAGGATCACGCCATTCGGGCCGTCAAAGCCGGTCTCGAAGCCGTGCGAAGGGTCCGGCAGATGACGACGCCCGACGGAACCCCGCTCGCCGTCCGCATCGGCATCGCCAGCGGTGACGTGGTTGTCGGTGACGCGATCGGTGAAAACTCGTTCGAAGAAGGCGCCATGACCGGGCCGGTGTTGAACTTGGCCGCCAGGTTGCAGGAAAAAGCCCCGGCAAACGCCGTCGTCATGCCCCATGCAGACCTGACAGGGTCGTTGGATGGCGTGTTCGAGGTTTCATCCTTGGGCCGCGTGCCTCTGAAAGGCTTCGATGCCGCGCACGACCTGGTTCAGGTCATGGCTGAACGCAACGCCGAAAGCCGGTTCCACGCGGTTCGCGGGGATGGTGCCCACGGATTCCTGATCGGCCGTAGTTTTGAAAAGGGCATCCTTCTGCAATCCTGGAAACACGCGCAGGACGGCAAAGGCGAGGTGGTCCTGCTGTCAGGTGAAGCGGGAATCGGCAAGTCGCGCCTGATCGAGGAGTTTCTGCAGGACGAAAGCGTGGTCCATCAGGCCGACATCATCAGACTGAACTGCTCACCCTACCTGACCAGCAGTCCGTTTCACCCGGTTGCCGAACGGATCTCGCAGGATGCGGGCGTCGACCCGGATTTTGACGACGACAGGGTGCAGGAGAGTGTTCACGACATGCTGGCCCAACGGCAGGGACTGGATCTGGACCTAGTTCTTCCTGCCTTCGCCGCCTTGGTCGCCCCGCGAAGCACCTTGGCCCAGCAGGTCCTGCAACTGTCGCCCCAGGAACAGCGAGACCTGACGATCCAAGCGCTGATCACCACGGTAAAGGCCCGGGCCGTCCAACGTCCGGTCATCCTGTTTGTCGAGGACGCCCATTGGATCGACGCCTCGACCCACGCGCTGCTGGACCGTTTCAAAGCGTTGTGCGTCGACCTTCCCCTTCTGATCGTGATCACGCATCGCCCCGGCTGGGAAATGCAGAAGACCGAAGGGGACAGCCATGTCCAAACCCTGCATCTGGGGCGGCTTGATGCCGAGCAGGTCGCCCATCTGGTGCAACGTGTCTCGGGCCGCGATCCGGATCCGGAATTGGTCGACCTGATTGTCGACAAAACCGACGGCGTGCCCCTTTTTGTCGAGGAACTGACCCGCGCGATACACGAAACCGGCGGGGTAGGTGTGAACGTGCCCTCGTCCCTCAGCGGAGCATTGATGGCCCGGTTGGACGCCGTATCGCCCGACGCCAAGCAAACGGCTCTTGCCGCGTCCGTTATCGGTCGCGAGTTCGAACCGGCTCTGCTTGCCGCGTCGATGCCGGAAGCCCCGGCAGAGCTCGACACTTGTCTGGCTGAGCTATGTCGTGCTGGTCTGGTCTTTGAAAGCGGACACCACAAAGGGCACTATGTATTCCGCCATGCGTTGATAAGGGACACCGCCTATCAGTCCATGCTCAGTAGCACGCGCAAGGCCCAACACGCCAATGTCGCCCGCGCGCTGATGCAGTTGCGGTCGGCCGAGATTGAACGGCGCCCCGAGTTGGCCGCCCGGCACCTGACCGAGGCCGAAGACTGGGCTGCCGCCTATGACCGATGGCGCGCTGCGACGGAAATGGCCCTGTCACGGTCGGCCAGCCAGGAGGCCCTGGCCAATGCGACGGAAACCCTGAAAGCCGCGCAAAAACTCGGCGACGAAAAAAGCCCTCAGACGATCGTTGGAAACCTGCTGCTTGGGCGCAGCTATGACAGCGCAGGCAGGTTGCCGGAAGGAATCGCCAAACTGAAGGAAGCTTCGGACGCGGCCCGGCACTCAGGCCGGACGGACCTTGCTGCCGACGCGGCACATCACTTCGCCGATTCATGCATGATGGCCGGTCAACGGCACGGCCAGGCGATCAGCCTTTGCCTTGAGGCATTAGACAACCTGCCGCCAACAGATGAAGTTCGGCGGTGTCGTCTGATGGCCCAGATCGCCCGCGCCTACATGTTCATCGGCGACTTTTCCGAGGGCGCCAAATATGGCCAGCTATGCATGGAACTGGCCGCCCGGCTGGGGGATCACAAATCCCAGTTCGCCGTCATGATGACCCGCTTCGGCGCTCCCTTCGTGGCGCGACAGGGCGAAGATCGGCGGAACTGGCGCAAGAACCTCGAATCCATGCACGAAGTTGCGGAAAAGCTTGGAAACATCGATCAGGGTCGCGACCGTACCCTGAGCCTGTTTGTCGGTGCCGAAATGGCGGACCGCCAGTTGGTCGACACCTCGTTGAAACTGCTGACCGAGATTTCGGACAAGGACAACCACCGACAGCTGTATTGGGTCCAGATCCACGCCCGTGCAATGGTGGCCATCCTGAATGGTGATTTCGAACGCGCCGAGACCTATGCAGACGAAGCGGTCAAAATTGGGCGTCAGACACACGGCGCCCATGTCGAGGGTGTCTACGGCGTTCAGATGTTCACCATCCGGCGCGAGCAGGCCCGGCTGCATGAGGTGGCCCCTGTGATCAAACGGCTCATGTCCGACAGCCCCGGCGAAACCAGCTGGAAACCCGGATTCGGCCTGATAGCCGCCGAACTGGGGTTTCGCGAGCCCGCCGAGCGAATTCTCAATGAGATCGCGGACACCGGTTTTGACCTGCCTCAGGACGCGATGTACTCGACCACCCTGTCCTATCTGGCGGATATCTGCGTGGCAGTCGAGAACACGCACCATGCCCAAACGCTGATCGACAAGCTGCTGCCCTATAGGGACCTGACGATCACGGCCGGCGCGACAACCGTCTGCACCGGATCCGCGGCCCGGCGGCTGGGAGCTCTGTCCGCCGTGTTGGGTGATTGGGACACCGCCGACGAGCTGTTCGAAACCGCGATCCAAGTGGACACAGCGATGGCCGCTCCGCCGTGGATCGCCCACAGCCAAGCCGCGCGCGCCTGGGCTCTTCGCCGTCGCGGTCGCGCTCAGGATCTGCGCTCGGCCCTGTCGCTTGAGGCCGAAGCGTTGGCAACTGCCCGGGAATTGGGTATGGTTTCCCTTAGGTCAAAACTTGAAGGATCCGCGTCTTAGACTCCGAGCACATGCGCAGGGGGGTGCATAATGCCAAGGTACATCATCGAACGGAACTTCGCCGAACAGCTTGAGCTTGGCGACGATGACAAGGTAAAGATCAAGGAAATCAACGACGAAGAAGGGATCGAGTGGATTTTCTCGTTCCTGAGCGCGGACAAGCGAAAAACCTATTGCCTGTACGAGGCGCCGGACGCGGAAAGCCTGCGCAAGGCGGCCAAGCGTCTGAACATTCCGGCTGACGTCATCACACCAGTTGATCGGATCGATCCCGGCATCTTCGCCTGAAACGACCCAATTTGCATTGAGCGCCCTTCGCTCGAATGGGGCGCGCGACCCATTGCCCGAGGCAGCACCGCAGGAAACCTGTCCACCTGATCTGGAGGACTGATCATGTTTGACCTGATAACACTGAACGGCAGCACCAAAACCGTGGACCAAGACGGGCTGGACGCTTTGGACGCGTCGCTGCGTGGATCCGTCTTTCTTCCCGGCAGCCCGGAATACGATGAAGCCCGGACGACCTGGAACAGCATCGTCGACCGCAAACCCGGCTTTGTGATACGGGCGTTAGGGGCCAGCGATGTGCAGAAGGCCGTCAATTTCGTGCGCGAGGCGGGGCTGATCATGTCCGTCCGCTCAGGCGGGCACCAGATTGCAGGGCATGCGGTGGCCGATGATGCGGTGATGCTGGACCTGTCGCAGATGAAATCGGTGCATGTCGACCCGAAGGCCCGCACCGCGCGTGTCGCGCCGGGCGCGGTACTGGGTGACGTGGACCGCGAAACGCAGGCGCACGGGTTGGTGGTTCCGACGGGCATCAACTCGACCACCGGGATCGCCGGGCTGACACTGGGTGGCGGCTTTGGCTGGACGACGCGCAAGTTCGGTATGACCATCGACAACCTGATCTCGGCCGAGGTGGTGCTGGCCGATGGTTCAATCGTGACCGCATCGGAAAACAGCCACCCGGACCTGTTCTGGGCCATTCGCGGCGGTGGCGGCAATTTCGGCGTGGTTACCTCGTTCGAGTTCCGCCTGCATCCGCTGGGGCCGCAGGTGCTGTCCGGCCTTGTGGTGCATCCGATCGAGCAGGGCCCCGCCCTGCTGCCCGAATACGCACGGATCGCTGACACTGCGCCTGACGAGCTGACGGTCTGGACGGTGATGCGCAAGGCCCCTCCCCTGCCCTTCCTTCCCGAGAAATGGCACGGGCGCGAGGTGCTGATCTTTGCCGCCTGCTATGCAGGTCCCATCGAAAACGGCGAAGCCGCGATGGAGCCGCTGCGCGCCCTCGGAGACCCGATCGTGGACGTGATCTCGCCGCACGCGTTCGTCGACTGGCAGGCCGCTTTTGACCCGCTGCTGACCCCCGGCGCGCGGAACTATTGGAAAAGTCACGATTTTGATGCCCTGCCCACGGATGCAATCGCAGGGCTTCTGGACAGTATCTCGACCCTTCCGGACCCGTCCTGCGAAGTGTTCATTGCCCATGTCGGCGGTGCGATGGCCCGGGTCGAGGCTGCGGCTACGGCCTATCCCCAACGCTCGGCCCATTTCATCATGAACGTGCACACCCGTTGGGAAGATCCGGCCAAGGATGACACCTGCATCGCCTGGGCGCGTGCGCTCTATGACCGCATGTCGCCGCATGCAACCGGCAGCGCTTATGTCAATTTCATGCCAGCGGACGAGGCCACCGCCCTGTCATCGGCCTATGGTGCGAACGCGGCCCAATTGTCCCGGATCAAAGGCCGGTACGATCCCGGCAACCTGTTCCGAGTGAACCACAACATTCCACCCGCGTGACGACTTGAACTTCTTGCGGTGTCTGGCATAGACCGCGACCAACTGGACAGGGTCGGCGGGCAACACTACCGTGGGCCCGACATTCCCAACAGGAGACCCAGACTCATGTCCAAGATGCTTTCGATCGCGGCCGCAACCCTTGCGTTCACCGCAACTTCGGCCCTTGCGGACGGGCATTGCGCCGCGGGCAAGACCCTGACAGAGGGCAAGTTCACCGTGGCCACCGGAAACCCGGCCTATTACCCGTGGGTGATGGACGACGCGCCCGAATCCGGCCAGGGCTTCGAAGCCGCCGTCGCCTATGCCGTGGCCGAAGAGATGGGCTTTGCCGCGGATGACGTGGTCTGGGCCCGATCATCCTTTGACGAGGCGATCCAGCCCGGCGCCAAGAATTTCGACGTGAACATCCAGCAATACTCGATCACGCCCGAGCGCGATCAGGTCGTCGATTTTTCGGCCCCCTACTACACCGCGCCGATGGCCGTTCTGGTCAGCGCAAACGCCGTTGACACCCCGCCCACGCTCGAGGCGCTGAAGGGCCTGCAATGGGGCGCGGTCGGGTCGACCACCGCCGTGCCGAAACTGGCCAGCGTGATCCAGCCGGATGCCGATCCGCTGCTCTATGGCGACAATGCCGACGTAAATGCCGCAATGACCGCCAACCAGATCGACGCCGCGCTGTTCGACCTGCCCACCGCCCTGTTCCTGAGCGCGGTGATGATCGAAGGGTCCAAGGTGATCGGCCAGTTCCCTGCCGATCAAGGCGACAACCCCGATCAGTTCGGCATGCTGATGGAGGAAGGCAACCCGCTGAAATCCTGCGTGGATGCCGCCATCGCCGCGCTGACCGAAAGCGGCAAGCTGGCCGAGATCGAAGCTAAATGGCTGCAGGACACGACGGGCGTTCCGCTGATCAAGTGACATGACACAGAACAGAACGGCGGGCCCGACCCGCCGCGAACTTTTTGAGGCGCAGCAGCGGTGGCGGTCGATCCGGATCGCCGCGACCAGCACCGTTCTGGTCGTCGTGGCGCTGATCGTGCTGGTGCCGCTGGCGCCGGGCTGGGCCAAGGTCCAGCAGAGCTTTTTCAACGGCGAGGTTCTGGTCAAGACCTTCCCGAAGCTGCTTGAAGCCTTCAAGATCAACGTGATGATCTTTGCCTGGTCGGCGCCCGCGATCGCGGTGCTGGGGCTGCTGATCGCGCTGGCCCGCGACACAAAATCACCCGCGCTGTTCCCGTTGCGCATCTTCGGCGCGGCCTTCACCGACATCTTCCGTGGCGTGCCTGTGATCCTGACCGTCTATCTGATCGGTTTCGGCATTCCCGGGCTGGGCCTGACCCGGCCATGGAACTCGCCCTATATCTGGGGATCGCTGGCGCTGATCCTGACCTATTCGGCCTATGTGGCCGAGATTTTCCGCTCGGGCATCGACAGCGTCCATCACAGCCAGCGCGCCGCCGCCCTGTCGCTGGGCCTGACCGAAGGCCAGGTGATGCGCGACGTGGTGCTGCCGCAGGCCGTCCGCAACGTCGTGCCCTCGCAGATGAACATGCTGATCGCGCTGCAAAAGGACGTGTCGCTTCTCAGTTTCATCGGCCCGGTCGAGATCTTCCGCCAGGCCGGCGTGTTCAAATCGCTGCTGGCCAATTTCACGCCCTATGTGGGCGCGGCGATCATCTTCCTGATCGTGACCATCCCGGCGACGCGCTATGCCGACCACCTGATGGCCCGACAAATGCGAGAGCGGCGCTGATGGCGAAACTGAACCTGCGCAACGTCATCAAACGCTTTGGCGACCGCACCGTCTGCGACGGCATCGACCTGACCGTGGACGAGGGGCAGATGGTCTGCCTGATCGGCGCTTCGGGGGCGGGAAAATCCACCGTTCTGCGCTGCATCAACCTGCTCGAGCCGATCGAGGATGGTGAGATCCTGCTGGACGGGGTCGACATCTCGGTGCCGGGTCTGGATCCGCAATCGGTGCGCGCGCGCATCGGCATCGTGTTCCAGAGCTTCAACCTGTTCCCGCACATGACCGCGCTGGACAACGTGATGCTGGCGCCGCGCCGCGTGCGCGGCCGCACGCGCGCTGAACTGCTGCCCCAGATCGAAGAGATGTTCGAACGCTTCGGGCTGGCCGACCGGATGCACAACTATCCCGACCAGCTGTCAGGCGGACAGCAGCAGCGCGTCGCCATCGCGCGGGCATTGGCCATGCAGCCCGAGGTGATGCTGTTCGACGAGATCACCTCGGCCCTGGACCCGCAACTGGTGGGCGAGGTTCTGGACGTTCTGCTGATGCTCAAGCAGCAGGGCATGACGATGGTGATGGCCACGCACGAAATGGGCTTTGCCCGGCAGGCCGCAGACAAGGTGTGTTTCCTGCAGAACGGCCGCATCGTCGAGGAAGGCCCGCCCGAGCAGCTGTTCGACCACCCGCAGCAGGACGCCACACGGCAATTCCTCGCGCGCGCGCTCAAGTAAACGCCGGCGCGCCGGTTCGACAACTGAATATTGCACGGGCCAGACGCGGACTTCGTGCTAGACTCCATCGCATTGCCATATGCTGCTGGAGGTTCGGAATGCGTCTTTCATCCCTGTCTGCCGTGAGCGTTGCTGCCGGTCTGACCTTCGGCAACATGGCTTTTGCCCAACAGGTCGCGGACACGATCTATACCGGTGGTCCGATTCTGACGATCGATGACGCCCGGCCCACGGTACAGGCGGTCGCGGTCAGGGATGGGCGGATCATCGCAATAGGTGAACTGGCCGAGATGCGCAGTCATCAGGGCGACGATACGACGATCTTTGACCTGGACGGGCGCGCAATGCTGCCCGGCTTTGTCGACAGCCACGGCCACGTGGTCATGGGCGGTTTGCAAGCCCTGTCGGCGAACCTGCTGGCCCCACCGGATGGCAAGGTCACCGACATTGCCAGCCTGCAGGCGGCGTTGTCCGCGTGGGCCGAGGCCAATAGCGACACGGTCGAAACGATGGGGATGATGATCGGCTTTGGCTATGACAACGCGCAACTGGCCGAGCTGCGCCACCCCACCCGTTCCGAACTGGACGCGGTATCGCGCGACGTTCCGATCATGATCATCCACCAATCGGGCCATCTGGGGGTGGGCAATTCCAAGGCGCTTGAACTGGCCGGGATCACCGCAGAAACCGAGAACCCGCCCGGAGGCGTGATCCGAAGAGACGAAGCTGGCGAGCCGAACGGCGTGCTGGAGGAATACGCATTCTTCGGCGCCTTGGTGCCTCTGCTTGGCAATGTCGGCGAAGACGGGCTGCAGACTTTCGCGCGCGCCGGCAGCCGGATGTGGGCGCGCTTTGGCTACACCACCGCGCAAGAGGGGCGCTCCTCGGGCGCGGTGGTTCAGGCCCTGCGCCGGGTGGCCGCAGACGGCGACCTTCCGATCGACGTCGTGGCCTTTCCCGACGTTCTGGAATCGCGCGATTTCATCGCGTCGGACGCCTCGCGCACCTATGCCGACCGGGTGCGAGTCGGCGGGTGCAAGCTGACAATCGACGGTTCGCCGCAAGGATTTACTGCGCTGCGGGATCGGCCCTACTACGATCCGGTCGGGGATTACCCGCCCGGCTATGCCGGATACGCCGCCATCACGCGCGAACAGTTGCAGGATGCGGTGAACTGGTGTTTCGAGAACGATCTCCAGATCCTGACCCATTCCAATGGCGAGGGGGCCACGGATATGTTGATCGCCGCCATCGACGAGGCGCGTTTGACCTATGGCGATCCGGGCAACCGGCCGGTTCTGGTGCACGGTCAGTTCCTGCGCGAGGATCAGGTGGCCAGCCTCAAACGATTGGGCGTGTTCCCGTCGCTGTTTCCGATGCACACCTTCTACTGGGGCGATTGGCACCGCGACCACACGGTCGGGCCGGTCAATGCCGACAACATCTCGCCAACCGGCTGGGTGACCGAACGCGGCATGATGTTCGGCACCCACCACGACGCGCCCGTGGCGTTTCCCGACAGCATGCGGGTTCTGGCCGCAACGGTCACCCGGCGCACCCGGTCGGGCGACATCCTTGGCCCGCACCAGCGGGTCGACGTGATGACGGCGCTCAAGGCCATGACGATCTGGCCGGCATGGCAGCATTTCGAGGAAGATCAGAAGGGCTCGATCGAGGTGGGCAAGCTGGCCGATTTCGTGATCCTCTCGGATGACCCGACCGCGGTCGACCCCGAAACGCTGGCCCAGCTGCGGGTGCTGACCACCATCAAAGAGGATGCGGTGATCTTCGACGCCGATACGGCGGTCAAGGAGGGGCGACTAGACCGACGCCCCCTTGCTCCGGACCCGGTGACGGCACATCTGCTGCTGCATGCGCTGTATCAGGGCATGGATGTCGAACGGCCTTGGCTGGCGAACTTCACGCGACCCTCGACCGAATGAATCGACTTTCCGAGGTGGGGCAATAGAGATACCGTCGCCACATGGTGCTGTTTCTGAGCCTTTTTGCGGCAATCGCCGGTCTGGTGGTCTGGTATTTCTGGTCGAAGTCCAGGGCCAAGGCCGCGCTGCTGCTAACACCGCTGAGCGATGAGGAGCGGCGAACCATCCATGCGATGGTGCCGATCCTCGAGCGGTTGCCTGCCAAGTTGCGCGCCACTTTGGAAGGCAAGATCAACCTGTTCCTGAATCAGGTCGGTTTCATCGGCTGCGACGGGCTGGAGGTCACGGACGAGATGCGTCTGTCGATCGCCGCACAAGCTTGCCTTTTGGTCGTCAACTCGGACCAATGGTACGACAATCTGACGACGGTACTGATCTATCCCAATGCCTTCAAGTCCCGCCAACAGCGGCACAGCGGCTATGTCGTGACCGAACAGGAGATCATCCGTACCGGCGAAAGCTGGGATCGGGGGCCGGTGATCCTGTCTTGGGCGCACAGCCAACAGGGCGCGGCAAACGATCATGACGGGCACAACGTCGTGTTTCATGAATTCGCGCATCAGCTGGATGATCTGTCCGGCGGCACCAACGGCGTGCCAGTTCTGGCCAGAGATCAAAGCTATGCCGAGTGGGAACGTGTTTTTCTGGCCGCGTATGACGCGCATCTGCACGCGGTCGAGACAGGCCGGCGCACGGTGATCGACCCCTATGGCGCCACCGGACACGAAGAGTTCTTTGCCGTCACGGTCGAGCTGTTCTTCGAACGCCCCGAGGCCCTCAGGGATACCGCGCCCGAATTCTACGGGCAGCTGTCCAAATACTTCCGGCTGGATCCAATCAAATGGCCGAAACCATCGTGATTCGTGATCAGAAATCCAGACCCAGATCGACTGTGCGATAGGAATGGGTCAGAGCCCCGGACGAGATATAATCGACCCCGGTGGCCGCGATCGCTGCGACCGTCCCCACGGTGACATTGCCTGACGCCTCGGTCACAAGACGTCCGTCCACCATCGCCACGGCCTCGGCCAGCATGTCGGGCGTCATGTTGTCCAGCAACACGACATCGGCGCCGCCGGTTTCCAGAACCTCGGCCAGCTGGTCCAGCCGGTCCACTTCGATCTCAACCTTGGTCATGTGCGACGCACGCGCCTTGACCGCCCTCAGCGCCGCGCGCACTCCGCCGGCGGCGGCGATGTGGTTGTCCTTGATCAGGATCGCATCCGACAGCGAATGGCGGTGATTGAACCCGCCGCCATGCAGTACGGCCAGTTTCTCGACGATGCGCAGGCCCGGGGTGGTCTTGCGGGTGCAGGTGATGCGCGCCGTGGTCCCGGCGGTCTGCGCCACCAGTTTGGCGGTCAGGGTCGCCACCCCGGTCAGACGACCGGCAAAGTTAAGCGCCACGCGTTCCCCCGACAGGATCGAAGCCGCGCTGCCGGTGATCTCCATCAGGGTCTGGCCCTTGGTGCAACGGTCCCCGTCGGCCACAAGCGGCTTGATCTTCAACGTCGGGTCCACCAGCCGGAACGCCAAGGCCGCCACCTGCATGCCCGACACCACCGCATCCTCACGCGCGTTCAGCCGCGCGGCATAGGTCACGCCCGCCGGGATTACGGTGCGGGTGGTGATGTCGCCGCAGGTGCCCAGATCCTCGGTCAGCGCGGCGCGGACCATCGGCTCGAGGATCAGGTCGGGGACAGTGGCATGATGCATGTTGCCGTTTCCTTTAAGATTTTCGACCGCAGCGCCACGGCCTCGTCCAGTGTCAGATCAGACCGCCGCCCCGGCCCCGTGGCCGTATCAGGACAATCGGATCGGTAGTGCGCACCGCGGCTTTCGGTGCGCATCAGCGCAGCCGCCGCGATCAGCGTGGCGGTTGCGGTCATGTTACGGAATAGGTGCGACTGGCCGTGCAGCGACTCCAACACGGCAATCCGACCCAAGGCGCGGCGCAGCCCGTCCGCGTCGCGCACCACGCCCACACCATCGGTCATGACCTGACGCAGTTCGGCCACGGCTAGGGGGTCGGGCTCGGTGCCGCCCGATGGCAGGCCCAGCCGCACCTCGGGCGCGTCGACCACCGTCAGAGTACCGGCAATGTCACGGGCGCAGGCGCGGGCAAAGACCAGCGCCTCGAGCAGACCGTTCGAGGCCAGCCGGTTCGCCCCGTGCAACCCGGTCGAGGCCGCCTCGCCACAGGCCCAGAGCTCGGTCAGAGAGCTGCGGCCGTTCAGGTCGGTGGCCACGCCGCCCATGTGGTAATGCGCCGCCGCGGTCACCGGGATCGGTTGGGTCACGGGGTCGACACCGTTGCGCAGGCAGGCCTCGGTCACCGCCGGAAACTGACTGCGGATCGCCGCGCCGATCGCCGCGCGGGTATCCAGCGCGGGCCGGTTGCCGGCCTTGGTTTCCAGATAGACGGCGCGCGCCACGACATCGCGCGGGGCCAGCTCGGCATCGGGGTGGATGCCTTGCATGAACCGTTCGCCATGGCGGTTGATCAGTATTGCGCCCTCGCCACGCAAAGCCTCGGTAGCCAGAGGCATCGGGTCCTCGCCCACGTCGATCGCGGTGGGGTGAAACTGGATGAACTCGGCATCGGCGATCCGGGCCCCAGCCCGTGCGGCCATGCCGATCCCCTGCCCGCGGATCCGTGCCGGGTTGGTGGTGCGAGCATAGAGCCCTGCCGACCCGCCCGTGGCCAGTACATGCGCCGCCCCACGCAGTAGCACCGGTTCGGCCCCTGGCGCATCGGTCGGCGCCAGGTACACGCCCGAGACCTTGGCCCCGTCGCTTTCCAGCCCCACCGCCAGCGCCCCTTCGATCACCTGGACCGAAGCACGCCGCCTTAGCTCGGCTATCAGGGCGCGCATGATCTCGGCACCGGCTTGGTCGCCCTTGACGCGCACCACACGGGCCACCGAATGGGCCGCTTCCTGCGATTGGATGAACCCGCCATCGGCGTCCCGGTCGAACCCGGTGCCCAGATCAGACAGGTCCAGAATGTGATCCCGCGCCGCGCGGGTGACGAACTCGGCCACCTCCTGCAGGACGGACCCTGCACCGGCGCGCATCGTGTCGCGGGCATGGGCTTCGGGGCTGTCGGACGGGTCCATCGCCGCCGCCACCCCTCCCTGCGCCCAGGCCGAACTGGCACCCGAGCCCAGCGGCTCGGGCGAGATCATCACCATCGGGTGCGGGTCGAGCTTGAGCGCGGTATAGACCGCCGCCAGCCCACCGCCGATGATGACCACCCGAGGGGTCGAGACCGTCTGCATCGCCCCGATCAAATTCCCTTCTTGCGCGACAGGTCGATCATCCGCTGCACGGAAAGGCGCGCTTTTTCCGCCACGTCGGGGTCAACCTCGACCTGCCCGGTCATGGTGTCCAGCGCGTACAACACCTTTTCCAGCGTGATCTTTTTCATGTAGGGGCACATGTTGCAGGGGCCGACGAAATCGACCTGCGGCAGCGCATCTGCGATGTTCGACGCCATCGAACACTCGGTGATCAGCATCGCCTTTTCGGGCTGTTCGTCGGTGACATATTTGATGATGCCGCTGGTCGAACCCGAGAAATCGGCCTCGGCCACAACATCGGGCGGGCATTCGGGATGCGCAATCAGGCGGGTGCCCGGGTTCCATTCGCGGAACTCACGCAGGTCCTGCGCCGTGTATTGTTCGTGCACGATGCACGAGCCTTCCCACCAGACCACGTTCTTCTGCGGCACGTCGCGGGCCACGTTCTGCGCCAGGTACTGGTCGGGGGTCATGATGACCGTGTCGCTGTCCATCGCCGCCACGATCTGCGCCGCGTTGGACGAGGTGCAGCAGATGTCGGATGCCGCCTTCACCTCGGCCGTGGTGTTCACATAGGACACGACCGGCGCGCCGGGATAGCGGCGGCGCATCTCGGCGATGCCCTCGGCGGTGATCGACTCGGCCAGCGAACAGCCAGCCTCCATGTCAGGCATCAGAACCGTCTTTTTGGGGCTGAGGATCTTTGAGGTCTCGGCCATGAAATGCACGCCGCATTGCACGATCACCTCGGCCTCGACCTCGGTCGCCTTGATGGCCAGCTGCAGGCTGTCGCCGACGAAATCGGAAATGCCGTGATAGATCTCGGGCGTCATGTAGTTGTGGCCCAGGATCACCGCGTTGCGTTCGGCTTTCAGATCGTTGATCGCCTTGACATAGGGCGCGTAGATCGCCCAATCCGCTGGCGTGACGACACGCGACATGCGGTCGTAGATATCGCTCATGCTGGCGGCCAGCTCGGGCGACGGGGTCAGGTCGAATTTCTCGGAAAGATGCGCGCGCTGCGCGGGGAGGTCAAACACTGGACTGGTTTTCCGCCTGTTGAATAGGTGGCCTCGTTCTTATGGGGTTTCCAAACCGTTTTCCACAGTCGAACCGCGAAAAAACGCCCCGAAATTCATCGGGACGTTGGCCACGTGACCAAATATCGCGGACAGGCCGGAGTCACCCGGCGTCAGGCACTTCAACCGCGCACCAGACACAGTCATGATCCGAGAGCGGCTTGGCGTCAGCGGTCAGCGACGAAAGCAGACCCCGGTCGCGGCAGATCAGCCCCTTGCCGGCGAACCAGTCCAGCTTCATCACCCGGTCCGGGTGCGGCGTGATCAGGCTGGGCCGGGTGGTGTGGCCTTCGGTCGTGAACTCCCAGGAAAAGCCGCGCTGCTCCGCCAAAGCAAACAGGGTTTCCCGGCGCCAGTCGAAATCCGGTGGCAGGTGGTTGCCGGTATTCAGATCGCCACCGATCAGCACCGGCACCCCGGGCGCAAACTCATCGAGCGCATCCAGCAGAAGCTGAAACTGCGCATGGCGATGCGCGGCCGCGGCGTTGCTTTCCAGATGGGTGGAGACCACGCATACAGGCCCGTTCTCGGTCGCGACTTCTGCTGCAATCGCCATTCGGCCACCCAGCCGCGGTTGTTGCGGATCCGACGCCCCGGACTCGGCCGCAAACCAGTGGCCATGGTCGTCAAGACGGATCATGGCCACGCGTTTGAACGGAACCGAGGACAGAATCGCGTTCCCATGCCACCCGAGGGTGTTGAAATCATCCTTGCAAAAGGCGCGCTCGGTCGGACCGCCCAGATCCAGTTCGTGGAACTCGACCCCAAAAGCGTAGGCCATACCCAGCTTGTCGGCCATTTCTGCCGTCGTGTGACGTTGACCGGTACGGGACATACCATGGTCCACCTCGGACAGCAGAACGATGTCCGGGGTCACAGCCGCCAAGTGGGCTGCACTTTCTTCGGGGAACAGGCAGCGTTCCACATTCCAAGCTGCAGCCGAGAAACGCGCGCCCAAAACGTCCCGGGTTGCGTTTCCGCCCAGTTGCACCGCGTTCATCGCCGGTGTCTGCGCCATCAGGGCGCGGTGCGCCTTTGCCGTTCGCGGCGCCGCCAATATGCGGTTTCGGACATCATCCGAGACCGGCGGCAAAGACGACACGATCTCCGTGATCACAGGGCTTTTCCGGTTTCCGGATGGAACAGGCTTATCGCGTCAGGCTTGAGTGAGATCCGCGTTTCTCCGGGCGCAGCTTCGACATCCTTGCCCACGTGGATCGTGAACTCCTGATCGGCCAGACGCCCGTGCAGCAGGCGGTGCGCGCCAAGCTCTTCGATGATTTCGACGTGAAAGGCGATCGAGCCCTCCGCCCCGATCAGAACATCTTCGGGCCGCACACCTACAGTCACCGCGCCAGACCCTTCGGCCGTGGCAAGCACCGTATCGCCGTTGATCATCACGCGGCCGCCCTCCAGACGTGCGCCGATCAGGTTCATCGGCGGAGCGCCCATGAAGCTGGCCACGAAGGTCGAGGCCGGGCGGTGATAGATCTCGGCCGGGGTGCCGATCTGTTCGATCCGGCCCGCGTTCATCACGATGATGCGGTCAGCCATGGTCATCGCCTCGACCTGGTCATGGGTGACGTAGATCGAGGTCACGCCCAGACGCCTCTGCAACGCCTTGATCTCGATGCGCATCTGGTTGCGCAGCTTGGCATCGAGGTTCGAAAGCGGCTCGTCGAACAGGAACAGCGCCGGATCGCGCACGATGGCCCGCCCCATGGCGACCCGCTGGCGCTGACCGCCCGACAGCTGCGAGGGCTTCCGATCCAGAAACTCGTTCAGGTTCAGCATCGAAGCGGCTTCGGCCACCTTGCGGTCGATTTCGTCCTTGGGCGTCTTTCGATTTTTCAGACCATAGGCGATGTTCTTGCGCACGGTCATATGCGGGTACAGCGCATAGTTCTGGAACACCATGGCGATGTCGCGATCGGCCGGGTCAACGTCATTCATGACGCGGCCATTGATCGTCAATTCGCCTTCGGTGATTTCTTCCAACCCGGCCACCATGCGCAGCAGTGTGGACTTGCCGCAGCCCGACGGGCCGACAAGAACCACGAATTCGCCGTCACCGATGTCGAAACTGGACGGGGTCAGCGCCTCGGCGCCGTTGGGATAGATTTTTCGGATGTTCTTCAGGGATACCTGAGCCATTGATTCTGCCTTACTTGTCGGATTCCGTCAGGCCCTTGACGAACCAGCTTTGGAAAAAGATGACGACCATGACCGGGGGGATGATGGCGATGATCGCCAGCAAGTTGGCCCGGCCGTATTCGGGAATGCGGTTGCCCTCCAGCACCTGCGTGATCTGCTTGATCCCGCGCACCAGGGTGAACATGTCCTCTTCGGTGGTGATCATGGTGGGCCACAGATACTGGTTCCACCCGAACACGAACATGATGATGAACATCGCCGCAATCATCGTACGCGACAGCGGCACCAGGATGTCGATGAAGAATTTCACCGGGCCGGCGCCATCGATACGCGCGGCCTCGACCAGTTCTTCGGGGACCGAGCGGAAGAATTGCCGGAAGAAGAACGTGGCCGTGGCCGAGGCGATCAGCGGGATGATGAGGCCCTGATAGGTGTTCAGCATCCCCAGTTTCTGCACCACTTCGTACGAGGGCAGAATGCGCACCTCCAGCGGCAGCAACAACGTGGTGAAGATCACCCAGAAAGCCAGCGTGGCGAAGCGCAGCCGGAAATAGACGATCGCATAGGCCGCCATCATGCCGATGATGATCTTGCCGAGGGCAAAACCGATGCCCAGGATGAACGAGTTTTTGAGCATGTTCATGCCCGTGTTCTGGCCGGAAAAGCCCGAGGCCTCGAACATTGCCTTCTGGAAGTTGGGGCCAAGTTCGTCCCCGATCGTCAGGCTGGGTCCGGTCTTGATGACCTCGACATCCGGAACGGTCGTCATCTGGAAGATCATCAGCAGCGGCAGCATCATGAACAACGATCCGACGATCAGGATCGTGTGATCAAGGATCGTGGACAGCCGGATGCCGCGCTTTCGTGTTTGGGTGGGTGAAGTGGCGGACGCCATCGCAGGGGTATGTGCTTCGGTCATTGTCTGCCCTCCTTACGTGTAGTGGATGCGGCGCTCGACCAGCCGGAACTGGAACACCGTCAGGGCCAGAACCAGAACCATCAGAACGACCGACTGCGCCGAGCTGCCACCCAGGTCGTTGCCGCGGAAGCCGTCCACATAGACCTTGTAGACCAACGTCATCGGGTTGTTGCCCGGCTCACCCTTCACCATCGTGTCGATCACACCGAAAGTATCAAACAATGCGTAGGTGATATTGATGATCAGCAGGAAAAACCCGGTCGGCGCCAGCAGGGGGAAAGTCACGTCCCAGAACCGACCCGTGGATGAGCGGTTGTCGATCAAAGCCGCCTCACGCACCGATCGCGGGATCGATTGCAGGCCAGACAGAAAGAAGATGAAGTTCACCGGAACCTGTTTCCAGACCGAAACGATAACCATCGCGGTGGCGGTGTCATTGAAATTCACGCCCAGTTTGAAATCCCACCCGATCGAACGCGCCAGTTCGGTCAATGGCCCCCAGCTCTGGTTGAACAGGATCAGGCCGATGAAACCCGCCACCGGCGGCGCCACGGCGTAAACCCACATCAGCAGCGTGCGATAGGTCTTGGCGCCGCGCAGCACATTGTCGGCCTTCACGGCCAGCAACAACGCGATCGACAGCGAAAAGAACGTGACCAAAACGGTGAAGATCACCGTGAACCAGGCAATGCTGAGATACTCGGAATTCCCGGCAAGGTCGCTGTAGTTGTCCAGCCCGACGAAGGTCGACCCAAACCCGAACGGATCCTGAAGGAAGAACGAAGACTGCACCGCGTGAGCGGCAGGCCAGTAGAAAAAGACCGCGATGATCAACAGCTGCGGCAACAGCAGAAGAACCGGCAGCCAGCGAGTGGAAAAACCAGCGCGTTTCATGAAAACTCCGAAAAAGGGAGGACGGTCGCACTTCTGCGACCGCCCGTTTCTTGGCGAGTGGGATCAGCTCTGGGTTTTTGCGAAACGCTCGAGCAGACCGTTGGCTTCGTCCTCGATTGCCTTGAAGGCGTCCTCGACCGAGGTTTCACCGGTCAGGATCCGGCCATATTCGCGGTTCATCACGTCGCGGATCTGGACGTAAAAGCCCATGCGATAACCCTTGGTGTTCTCACCCGCAGGCAGCGACAGCTGCTTGATGCCGACCTCGGCCGCCGGAGCACGGTCATAGTGACCATCGCCCTTCGCCATTTCATAGGCGGCGGTGGTGATCGGAACATAGCCGGTCTCGCGGTGCCACATGTACTGGGTTTCGGGCTTGGTCAGGAACTCGAAGAACGCCGCGGTCGCTTTGTTTTCCTCGTCGCTCTTGCCGGCCATCGCGAACAGGGCCGCGCCACCGATGAAGGTCTGCTTGGGTTCTTTGGTCACAGCTTCCCAATAGGGCAGGAAGGTGGCCGAAAACTCAAACGGCAGGTCCTTCTTGGACAGGCCGCCGAACGAACCGGACGAACCCAGCCAGATGGCAACCTTGCCTTCTTCGAACGGGGTCTGGTTGTCGCTCCAGCCGGTGCCGTACCATTCGAAGAACCCGTTGTCTTTCCAGTCTTTGACGGCGCTGAAATGTGCCTTGATCGCGTCGTTGTTGACAAGAATCTTGGTGCCGTCAGCGCCTTCATAGCCGTTGTCGTTGGTGGCAAACGGCAGGTCGTGGCGCGAATGGAAGTTCTCGGTGAAGATCCAGGGCAGATGCGACTGCGACAGGCCGATATAGCCGGCCTCTTTCAGCGCCGGGGCCGTCACGGTCTGGAACTCTTCCCAGGTTTTCGGCGGCGTCACACCCGCTTTTTCCAGCGCATCGACGTTGTAATACATGATGGGCGAGGACGAGTTGAACGGCATCCCGATCATCTTGCCGTCGCTGTCGGCATAGAAGTAGCGAACGCCCGAGATATAGTCCTCGATGTCGAACGCAACGCCGTTCTGTTCCAGCAGGTCCTGAACCGGAACAGTCGCGCCCTTGGCGCCAATCACGGTGGCGGCGCCGGCGTCGAATACCTGCAGGACGTTGGGCTGTTCACCCGCACGGAATGCGGCGATGCCGGCAGTCAGAGTCTCTTCATACGTACCCTTGAAAACCGGCGTGATCTTGTAGTCGTCCTGGGACGCGTTGAAATCCTCGGCAATCTGGTTGACGGTGTCACCCAGGGCTCCTCCCATGGCGTGCCACCACGTAATCTCGACTTCGGCCGAGACCGTATTCGCCATCATCGCGAACGCGGCAGCAGCAGCACATGTTTTGACGTTTATCATGTAGTTCCTCCGATTCATGTTGCGCCCCTACGGGCGGGCCAAAGCCCTGGAAACTATGGGGTATTTTCCCCGATGACATATTTCACATCCAGAAAAAGGCTGACACCTTTCGCAAAATGTGCACACGTGTTCACTAGCTTCCAACCGTGACAGTTTGATGAAAGATTCGATTCATTGCAAGAATGTTGAAACCCTCTGAAAAGGCGAAACGCCAACCGCATGTGTAGCGATAGAAACAAGGACGCAAAACGCCCCCGGCGCGCAACGGCCCAGACCGTTGCGGACCTTGCGGGCGTCTCGCGTTCAGCTGTTTCGCGCGCTTTCACGCCCGGAGCCTACGTCGATTCCGAGAAGCGTCGACGTATCCTGAAGATCGCGGCCGATACAGGGTATCAACCGAATGCACTGGCGGCTGGCCTCAAGGCCGGGCAATCAAATTTGGTCGCCGTCTTCGTCGGCAACATGCGCAGCCCCTACGACTCGGCCTTTGTCGGTGAACTGGCCCAAGCCCTGAGCGGGTTGAAGAAATGGCCCATTCTGATCGACCGAACCGGCGCCAACACGGATCAGGCGCTGCGAGAGCTGCTGCGCTATCCGTTGGACGCATTGATTCTGCGCGGCGGCAGCATGTCCGAAGAAATCGTGGACAGATGTGCGCGCTTCGGCATCCCGATGATCTCGTCAGGCCGTCCTGTTCAAGGGCCCCGTGTCGACAATGTCTGCTGCCGCAATGCCGATGGCATGACCATGATCACCGACTTGCTGATCAGCCGGGGACGGCGCCGGTTCGGGTTTCTCAGCGGGCCCGAGGAGTTCTACTCGTCTTCGCGGCGGCGCGCCGGGGTCCTCCAGGCGCTGGATCGGGCGGGGCTTGACCTCGTGGCCGAACACCCGACTGATTACTCGGTCGACAGCGGATACGGCGCCGCGCGCAGCCTGCTGTCCCGCGCCTCTCTGGATGCGCTTGTCTGCGCCAATGACGCCACGGCGATCGGGGCGCTATCGGCTGCGCGCGATCTGTCTCTGAACGTTCCCGGCGATTTGGCGATTGTTGGTTTCGACGACATCGCCATGGCGAAATGGCCGACATTCCGCCTGACGACAGTCCGGAACCCCATCGACGCAGCCGTTGACGCGATCATTGCTTTGCTGGAGCGTAGGCTGGTCGATCCCGGCCGTCCCGAAGAGAGTATCTTTTTGGACCCCAGCGTCATCGAACGCGAGACACATTGAACAGCCGCGTCAATCGAGAAGCCTAGGCAGGGCCACCGGCGAACTGCTTGAGCTCCACTCCGCTCTCCTGCAGGGCACGGCGGACACCGGCCGCAATCGAGACCGCCGTCGGCGTGTCTCCGTGCAGGCAGATCGTGTCGATGCGGGTCGGGATATGCTTGCCGCTTTCGGTGATGATCGCCCCGGCCTTGACCATCTCGACCATGCGCGCGGCGGCCCGGTCAGGGTCGTGGATCACCGCGCCGGGCAGGCTGCGGTCGACCAGCGTGGCGTCATCGTTGTAGGCGCGATCGGCAAAGATCTCGCAGGCCACCGGACAGCCCAGGTCGCGCGCAGCGCGTTGCTGGGCGGTTCCGGCCAGAACCATGATGATCAGATTCGGAGCCACCGACAGCGCAGCCTCGTAGCAGGCCCGCGCCATCGCCTGATCTTCGGACGCCATGTTGGCCAGCGCACCGTGCAATTTCAGATGACGCACCTGTCCGCCGGCCGCCCGTGCCATCGCCTGCGCCGCGCCGACCTGATAGCGGATCAGGTTCTGCAGCGACGGCAGAGGATAGTGCATCCGCTGACGCCCAAAGCCGTGCAGATCGGCAAAGCCGGGATGCGCACCGATGCCCACGCCGTTTTCGACCGCCTGCGCCATCGTCGTGGCCATCACGTCCCAGTCGCCCGCATGAAACCCGCAGGCCACGTTGGCCGACGTAACGATCTTCAGCAGCGCCGCGTCATCGCCCATTTTCCAGGGGCCAAAGCTTTCGCCCATATCGGCATTCAGATCGACATGATGTGCCATGGCACAGGCTCCTTTTTCTACAAAACGTCCTCTTCGCGGGCGATGGCGCCGCTGATCAGTTGATAGGATAGCAGGTCGGACATGCTGCGCGGATCGCGGATCAGTGGGCGCGGCGCCCGGGGCAGCGCGGCGCGAGCCTCGGCGGCGGCGCGCTCGGCCGCCACCGCTTCGTCCAGCGACACGAAGCGGAACCGCAGGTCGGCCCCGGCCGGGGCCTGCGCCACCTTGGGCAGGTCGCAGGGCAGAACGGTGCCGATGCGGGGATAGCCGCCGGTGGTCTGGCACTCGGCCAACAGCACGAAGGGCGTGCCGTCCCCGGTGACCTGGATGTCACCCGGCACGATGGTTTCCGACAGCACGCTGCGCCCGCCCGAGACATGAAAGCCCGGTCCGTCGCTTTCCAGCCGCACGCCCATGCGGTTGGCGCGCGCGTCCCGACGGAACGCGGTGGCTTGCAGCCGCTCCAGAACGTCTGGGGCGAACAGGTCGGTCTGGAAACTGGCCACGATGCGGATTTCTCCGCCCGAGAACCGGTCGTCAGGGTCGAAGGTCATGCCGGTTGCACCGCCCGCGTCCGGGCCGATCGCCAGCCGGTCCCCCGCCTTCAGCACGGCTCCGATCCCCGCCGTCAGATGCGCCGAACAGGCGGCAAGAACCGGATCGCCCAGCACCCCGCCGCCGATGCTGAGATAACCATAGCTGCCCGCAACTGCCGGCCCGATGCTGAGCCGGGCACCCGCAGGCAGCAGGTGCGAGGCGTTCCAGACCGCGGTCGCGCCATCGATCTGCGCCCGCATCCGGGCGCCTGTCAGAGCGATGCGCAGGTCCTGATCAGCCTGGAACTCGCCGCCCATGCCGGCCATTTCCACGGCGGCAAGACTGTCGGGCTGCCCCAGCAACGCCGCGCCTTCGGCCAGGGCAAGGCGGTCTACTGCGCCACCGCGCGACAGGCCCATGTCCAGATATCCGAGCCGCCCCATGTCCTGCACCGTCAGGCCCGGACCGGCGCGCAGAATGGTCAGGCGCCCACTCATGTCAGCGCCTCGCAAGTTGCGCCGCCGCGCGGATCGCTGCGCATCCGCGCCAGCGTTTCCGGATCGGTGGGCGTGAACTGCACCTCGTCACCCGGGCGCAATAGGAAGGGCTCGGGCGCATGGGGCTGGAACAGACGGATGGCGGTCTGGCCCACATGCTGCCAGCCGGTCGGCGTGGTGACCGAGAACAGCACAAGCTGCCGCAGCGCCACCACCAGCGCGCCTTCGGGCACGCGCGGGGTCAATTCCTTTTGCCTGGGGATGTCCCAGGCGGGCGGCAATTCACCCAGATATGGCTGGCCGGGGGCAAAGCCGATGGTCTGCACCCGCACCCGCGCTTCGGACAGCGACCGGATCGCCTCGGCCTTGGACAAGCCCGCCGCCTGCGCCGCCTGCCCCAGCTGCGGCGCCAGATCCGTACCGAAGACGGTGGGCACCCGCCAGAACCTGCGCCCGCCGGGCAAGTCGGCCGCGTACCAGTCGCGCTGGTCCAGCAGCGCCTGCACCTGCTGGTGCAACGCGGCATGCGACATGTGCAGCGGATCGAACCGGACGAAGGCCGAGACCAGCGAGGACGAGGTTTCCTCGACCCCTGCCCAGCTTTCCGCCTCGAGCGCGGCGCGAAAGGCCAGCGCAGCCCGGTTGGCCGGTTCGCTGAGTGCGGCGGCAAAGCTGATCAGCAGCCCGTCCACCCCGGCGGTTCGTATGATCGGAAAATCCTGCATCGCCCCCGTCACATCTGGTTCGGCAGATAGGTCACGATGCCGGGGAAAACCACGATGATCACCAGAGCCACGATCATCAGGAAGAAGAACGGCAGCGCCGCATGGGCCACCCGCAGGATGTCGCGCCCGGTCAGTGATTGCAGCACGAACAGGTTGAAGCCCACGGGCGGGGTGATCTGCGACATCTCGACCACGATCACCAGGAAGATGCCGAACCACAGCGGGTCGATCCCCGCCTGCATCACCATCGGCATGATGACCGACGCCGTCAGCACCACAACCGAGATGCCGTCAAGGAAGCATCCCATGATCACGAAGAACACGGTCAGCGCCGCCAGCAGCGTGAAGGTGGACAGGCCCAGCGACCCGATCCATTCCGCCAGCACGCGCGGGATGCCGGTAAAGCCCATCGCCACGGTCAGGAACGAGGCCCCTGCAAGAATGAAGGCGATCATGCACGAGGTCACGGTGGCCCCCATCAGCCCGTCGACGAAGCTTGCGCGGGTCAATGTGCCCTCGCGCCAGGACAGCAGCAGCGCCAGCACCACGCCCACGGCGGCCGCATCGGTGGGCGAGGCAATCCCGGCATAGATCGAGCCGATCACACCGACGATCAGCAGGATCACCGGCACCAGTCGGCGCGAGCGGCGCAGCTTTTCCGCAAAACTCGCGCGGATGTCCTCGGTGGGCAAGTTGGCGCGGTTGATCAGCGCCCAGATTGCGACATAGCCCACGAACAGCCCCACCAGCAGCAGTCCCGGCAGAACTCCGGCCACGAACAGGCGGGCGATGGATTGCTCGGTCGCCACGCCATAGACGATCAGGATGATCGACGGCGGGATCAGTAGGCCCAGCGTGGCCGAGCCAGCCAGCGTACCAATGATCATTTTCTCGGGATAACCGCGGCGCGAGAGTTCCGGGATCGACAGTTTGCCGATGGTGGCTGCGGTGGCCGCCGAAGACCCCGACACAGCCGCGAAGATCCCGCAGGCAAAGACGTTCACATGCAGTAACTGTCCCGGCAGCCGGTTCATCCAGGGCGACAGGCCTGTAAACATGTCTTCGGACAGGCGCGAGCGGAACAGGATCTCACCCATCCAGATGAACAACGGCAGCGCAGCCAACGCCCAGGAATTGCTGTGCCCCCACAAGGTGGTCGCCATGACCAGCCCCAGCGGCGCATCGGAGAACAGCGCCATCGCCGCGATCCCGACCCCCAGCAGCGAAAACGCCACCCACAGGCCCGACCCCAGAAAGGCGAACAGCAGAACAAGAAGAATGATGGAAAGCGTGGCAATCGACATCTGCTGGCCCTATTCGCTCAGAAGGTTTTCGCCCTTGCCGTCCCAGCTGGGCGCGCGGCCCGCCAGCAGACCGACAAGTTCGTCGATCAGGGCAAGTGTCAGGATGGCCAGCCCCAGCAGGACCGGCATCTGCACGATCCACAACGGCACCGACACCATGCCGGGGCTGCGGTCGCTATATTCCAGCGACTCAAGCACCAGCAGACCCAGATACCAGGTGGCATACGCGCTCATGGCGAGGGCAATCGTCACCACGCAAATCTCGGTCAGGCGGCGCGGCCCATTGGGCATCCGCCCGATCAGCAGCGTCACCCGGATATGCCCGCCGGCGCGCAGCGCATAGGCCAGCGCCAGAAAGCTGGATGCGGCCAGAAAGAACCCGGTGAAATCGGCATAGGACGGGATGGTCAGGCCCACGCCCTGCCCGGTCAACGCGGCCCAGATCTTGTCGGCCAGGTTCAGCCCGACCTGCGCAAAGACCAGCACGACGATGGCCAGAATGAACAGCGCCGCCAATCCGCCGGCCGCACGATAGATGAAATCAAGACTGCGCCGCAGCATCGCCATCCCCTCCCCTTGTTGTCGAACCCCGGCCGGACGTGTCGCGCCCGGCCGGGTCGGATCGTTTACTGCTGATAGGCCTGCAGCAACGCAGCGCCCGAGTCGCCGGCCTCGGCGGTCCAGTTCTCGAGCATCTGCGCACCGATCGCGCGCAGGCCAGCCATCAGTTCTTCGGACGGCTGCACCACGGTGATGCCGTTTTCCTGCAGAACCGCGGTCTGCTTGGCGGTCTCGGCCTGGCTCATCTCCCAGCCGCGGGCTTCGGCGGCGGCGGCGGCCTCCAACACGGCGGCCTGAGTCGCGTCATCCAGACGGCGGAAGGCGCGCTTGTTCACCACGACCACGTTCTTGGGAATCCAGGCCTGGATGTCGGTGTAATGGGTCAGGAAGTCCCACGCCTTCGAGTTCACCCCGGTCGAGGGCGAGGTGATCATCGCTTCGACCCGGCCGGTGCTGAAGGCCTGCGGAATGTCCGGAACCTCGACCTGCGTGGGTGCGGCCCCCGCAAGGTTGGCGAATTCTTCCAGCGTAGCGTTGTAGGTTCGGAACTTCAGGCCCGCCAAGTCATCCACGCTGTTGATTTCCTTGGTCGTGTACAAGCCCTGCGGTGGCCACGGCACGGCGTACAGCACCATCATGCCCTGCTCGTCCAGCAGACCGTTTATCACGTCTTTCTGTGCCGCCCAAAGCTTTTCGGCGTCGTCATAGTTGGTGGCCAGGAATGGCAGCGAATCCGCGCCGAAGGCCGGGTTGTCATTGGCCAGAAGCGACAGGAAGAACTCTCCGACAGGCACCTGGCCGCTGCGGACTGCCTTGCTGATCTCTGGGTGCTTGAACAGCGACCCTGCGGAGTGGACCTTGATTTCCAGGGCGCCGTCGGTGGCCGCGGCTACGTCCTTGGCGAAGTCGTGGATGTTCACGGTATGGAAGGTGGCATCCGGATAGGGCGTCGGCATGTCCCAGGTCTCGGCCTGCACCTGCATGGCCAACCCGGCCAGCGCGGCAACCGCGCCACCGGCAATCTTCATCAGTTTCATTTTGGCTCTCCCTGCTTGAGTACTGGCGCAGAAGCTGACTCAACGTTTGCGATTTGTCAACGTTTTGTTATCGTTTTGACCTAAACGCTGCAGGGTCCAAAGGTCAGCACGTTGAAAACACACGCACTCCATGCCAAAACACTGATAATTTCTCAGCGTTTTGCAGATCAAAAGGCCGCAACATGACCGATTCTCCCCCCGACACGCGCCGCATCGTTTCCTCTCGCCACCTCGCCGAGGGCGAAGGCTGGGAACTGTCCGAACTCGAATTCGGCCTGATCATTGTCTACAACGCGTTCTCCCGCTGGATGACCCGCTGCATGGCCGCGGCCGGGCAGGCCGATCTGGGACCGCTCGACATCCTGATCCTGCACAATGTCAATCACCGCGGCCGCGACAAGCGCCTGACGGACATCTGCTTTCTTCTGAACATCGAGGACAGCCACACCGTGAACTACGCCCTGCGGAAACTACTCAAGGCCGGGCTGCTTACTTCGGAAAAGCGCGGGAAAGAGGTGTTCTACCGCACTTCGCCCGAGGGCGTGGAGCTATGCGACGCCTACCGGAAAGTTCGCCAGCAGTGCCTGCTGGAAGGGCTGTCAGCCACCGACCTGTCGGGCCCGGATCTGAGGGACCTGGCCCGCGACCTGCGCGCCCTATCCGGCCATTATGATCAATCCAGCCGCGCGGCGGCGTCACTGTAGCGCCTCAGCATCCGCCCACGCAGCATGATCGGGAAAAAAGATAATGGTGCGGGTGGAGGGACTTGAACCCCCACGCCTTGCGGCGCCAGAACCTAAATCTGGTGCGTCTACCAATTTCGCCACACCCGCAACACGGCGCCGACGCGCCGAATGGAAGGGCTGATAACAAACCTTTTGGACAAGCGCGAGAGGGAATCTTGCCGTCTGCGGCGGAATATTGACCCCCATTGGGAAACAATGGAAATTACCAAGGCGAGGGGAAGATCGACCCGCGCAACGGCGCAAGAATGTGTGGCATCCGGCTTCCCGGTTTATTTTTATCGCCAAATGGAATTCATAACGCTGAGACCCGTCGTTTTTGGAACGAAACAAAACGCCATAATTGTTCTGTTTTTGGACACATTCCCAAATTTTCGAAAATTACAAAATTCTCGCTGACGTTGTGGATCGCATGGGGACGTCTCGACCACCCTCATCAACCCCACACTGAACCCATAGCAATGCGGTCCCTCCGCCTTCTGCCGTGGCGTGCACTCAACCTCTGATCTGGTTTTCCATTTTTCACCTATTTTACAGAACAATAACCATCAGTCGAATTCATCACGACTAACCCAATCGCACGCCGAAACACACCCCGGTTTCAAACCCGGCGGTCCTGCCTATTTTGACTAATACATCCTGAAGTTGCGGCATTGTCATGCAACGGTCACCATAATTGCGCCACATTTCAAACGCCAAAATATCTCAATCACGTCAAAATAACACCGTGATGAAGGTAATTCTGTCTACCAAGGAGTTAATGAGTCTTTTTCGCCTTCTCGGCACCGTACGAGTTTTTTTGCTCAACTCCAGTACAAGGGTCTCAGTCGTGACCGAACAGATCAACTCCGCTGCCACCGAGCAAGACGTCGTCTTTCTTGCAAGAGAAAGCTTTGTCGGCGAGCTCAAAAACCTCAACCAGCAATTCCCGAACACGGGTTTCGGCATCGCCCTGAAGACACATGAGGGCAACGAATACCTGTTGGCTAATGCGCGAATGCCCCTTCCATCGGCCAAATCCAATGGGTTCCCGACCGGACGTCGGGTCGCGCGCCTGGACAATGGAACCCGCTTCAGCTCGATCGAAGTGCTGGCCGATTCGCGTGCCTTCGATACCATCTCGCCCGGAACCGAGGCCGAGATGCTGGGCAACGCTCTCGAACTGATCGCCCGGATCGACAGCTTTTCAGGCATTGCGCCTGCCAGTTTGACGGAATCCGGGCATACCCAAATCGCTGCAACCGGAACCGGAGGCTGAACATGGCCCGCAACGACCACCTTTTGTCCGTAGGAAACGAGGCATTGGCGCCGATGTCGGAAGCCATGTCCGCACTGACGACACAGATCGACCAACTGACAGAGGTGGCGGATGCGCGCTCGACTGCGCGGCTGGCCACGCTCAAGACCCGTATGGAAAACTTCACCGCCAGCGTCACTTTCGTCGGGCAGGTGAAGGCGGGCAAATCTTCGATCGTCAACATTCTGGCCGGTCGGCCTGGTTTGCTGCCGTCGGATGTGAACCCGTGGACCTCCGTTGTGACCACGCTGAACATCAACACCCGCCTGCCCGGTGAATACAGATCCAAGTTCACCTTCTTCGAGCAGGAAGAATGGGACAACCTGATGGTCGGCGGTGGCCGTTTGGGCGAACTGGCCAATCGCGCAGGCGCCGACGACGAAATGGAAGACATCCGTCGTCAGATCGCGCAGATGAAGGCCAAGTCCGAAGAACGCCTTGGCAAGCACTTCGACCTGATCCTGGGCCAAAGCCACCAGTATGACTATTTCGACGAAGAGCTGATCCAGCGCTATGTCTGCCTGGGTGACGAAGACGATCCGGACATCAATCCGAAAACGGGCCGGTTCGCCGACGTGACCAAAGCCGCGGAATTGTATATGGACATTCCGCAGTACCCGATTGCGCTGAAACTGTGCGACACGCCGGGCGTCAACGACACGTTCATGGTGCGCGAACAGATCACTCTGCGCAGCCTGCGCGGATCGGAAGTCTGCGTCGTGGTCTTGGCGGCAAGTCAGGCGCTGACCACGATGGACATGGCGCTGATGCGGATTATCGCGCAGTTCGAGAACCGGCAGATCGTCCTGTTCGTCAACCGGATCGACGAACTGACCGACCCGGTCAAGCAAGTCCCCGAAATTCGCGACCGCATTCAGGACACGCTCAAGCAAAATGGCATCGACACAAGCACCAGTGTCGTTTTCGGAAGTGCGTTGTGGGCCGAGGCCGCGCTGACCGGCAACCCCGATATTCTCACCGACGATTCCCGCCAGGCCCTCAACACGTTCTATCTGGCCGCCGGTTTTGGTGATCAGGCCGCATCGCTGGACAAGATCTGGGCCCTTTCTGGTCTGCCTGACCTGCTGTTGGCCATGAACGAACGGATCGCCCAAGGCGCAGGCACGCGTCTTCTGGATCGGGTCCGTCACCGCGCCCGCAACATCGCAAGTCAGATTCGCGCCACCTCGGTCGCCAAGAGCCTGTCTGGCGGAGGCGGTGTTGTTCGCGATCTGGACGGCGTGTCACCCGAAGATGCGATCGCCACTGTCGCGGCCGAATATGACAAGAAAGCTGCTGCCCTGACGACATCCCTGCGCGACAAGGTGTTGGAACGTCTGGCATCGGCCGAGGCAAACTTCGTCAAACGTGCTACCGACTCGTTGATCGCGCATCTCGAGCAGAACGGCGAACAGGGCACCTGGCAATACGATCCGGCCGGGCTTCGTACCCTGCAGAAGGCCGCCTATTTCAGCTTTGCCCGCGCAATGCGCAAGGACGCCGGCGCGCTGTATTCCGCAGCCGCCGCGGATGTCGAGGCCCTGTATCAGAAGCTTCTGGGCAACCACTTGGGCGAATTCAGCATCGAGGCACCCATTGTGCCGCGCGTACCGCCTCCATTGGGCATTGGCCGAACGATCGCCCTGGACCTTCAAAGCACATGGTGGCGACGCTGGTGGCAACGCCGCAAAGGGTTTGAAGCCTATGCGGCGGACTACACCCGCCTTATCGCATCAGAAGCCAATTCGATCACCAAGGACCTTGAAGAAACGCAGATCGCAGCCGTTCTGGAAAATGTTCGGGCCGTCCTGTCGGATTTCATGCGCGAGCAGCAGGAAACCCTTCTGAGCATCTCGCAATCGGCCGAGAAGGCACCGGGCACCTCCCCGGACCTGATGGCCGGGCTCGAGCCGAAGAAATCTCGTGACGAAATCCTCGGCGACATCCTCAAAGACCTCAGCAACGAAGCAGCGTAAGAAAGCCATGGCAAAAGATTCACAAATCCGCTTCGTCTCTCCTCGGGCATGGGAACGCATCGAGCAGTGGTCCCGCCGCAAACCAGTTTTTGCGCTGATGGGAGAGTTCAGCGCAGGCAAGTCCACGCTCATGAACTTCCTGCTGCGCAAGCAGGCCCTACCGACGCAGGTGACGGCCACCCAGCTGCCGCCGGTCTGGTTCAGTTGGGGCAACAAACCCGCTTACGTCCAGCGCCATGACGGGACCACTTCTCCGATTGGTTTGGACGAATTGGACAAGGTGGGCGTCAACGACGCGCAGTTCATCCGCATCTATCTTGAAGCGGACATTCTCGAGGCTGTCGACCTGATCGACACGCCCGGCATTTCAGACCCCAAAATCCAGGCCGATGTCTGGCGCCGTGCGGTGGGTCAGGCCAACGGGGTGCTGTGGTGTACCCACTCGACCCAAGCCTGGCGCGAGACCGAACGCGCCACGTGGGTTTCGTTGCCGGAACGGCTTCAGCACAACTCGCTTCTGTTGGTCACGCGCGCGGACGCATTGGATCTGAAAGACCGCCAGAAAGTGCTGCGCCGCATCAACCGCGAAGCGGGGCACCTGTTCAATCGGACAATCCTGTTTTCCGCCCGTGACGCGATCATCGCGCGTGACAAAACGGGCGACGCCGAGCTGTGGTCGCGCAGCGGCGGCGGCAAGATGATTGACAGCTTTCTCGAGATCACCGAGCAGATCATGGACAGCCGTGCGGAAAAGCTCGCCCGCTACCAGATCGACAAGAGCCTCGCCGGCACGCCCCCGGTCCAACCGGTGCGGCCCGAGCGGTCCGATCGCCAGACCGCGACCGAGGAACCCGCACCTTTCAAGCTGACCAACCCGCTGGATCAGGATGATGGATTCGAAGCAGTCCGGAACTCGGACGATGTGATCGCAACCTTCCCGGTTCGACCGGCCCGGGTGGAGCGCCGCGGCGAGTCGACCGAACGTGAGCGGATCAACCCGGATGACGCCGACCGTTTGCGCGCCGAAATGTCGCCGGTGCCCGATGACGATTTGCGGGCCTTGTTCCGAGACGAAATTGAGGATCGGCTCAGCGTCGCGGCAACTTCGACAGCGGTGTCTCAGCTGGACGACGAAGACTTTGACGAGATCGATGACGATACGCTCGATGTCGAGGACGACGAAATGCTGATCGCAGACAGCGATGACCAGACCACCGATCAAGGCGCGCAGGACAAAGACCTGCTGGCCACGCTGTCCGAACGTTTGGTTGGCGAGACCCCCGCGCCGGTAACGGACGAACAGGACGAGACCCCGGGACCCAGTGTCGAGGACTCGGTCTCGTCCATCGCTTCGCTGTTGTCCCAGCAACAGGGTGACGATGCCACGACCTATGAACCTGAGCCGGAATCGAACGGCCTGGTCGCGGCACAAACCCCTGAAGACCAGGAAGCCGAAGCGCCCTGTGAGCAGGTCGGTGAAGGCGAAACCTCGCTGGAACACCTTTTGAGCGTGCCGGCAGGAGCTCCGCTCAGCGCGGCGGCGATGTGGCGGGAAATCGCGGCCAGTGAAGATATTCCCCAAGACGTGGACGGGCTGCACGCCGTGTTCCAGGCCTTTCTTGAGGAGTTCGACAAGATCGCTCACGAGCACACCGGGCGCGACGAACAGGATACGATTCAACCCGTGCCAAATCCGAAAGACAGGGCGGAGTGGCATGTGTTGTAACCGGGCCTCAAGGGACACTTGGGAAACGATAGACCGTTTCCCGTCCCGAACGGCAATGCTACTCAGCGGCGCGACGGTTTCGAACCGCTGCGCCTTTGGGCTTAATAAGGGATAATAGAGCTTTAGATGACGATTGACGCCGCATTGACCACCGCCATGGAGACCATTCCCGACTGCATCGCAGCGGGATATGTCGACATGGAAACGGGCATGCTTCTGGGCATGTCGGCAACCGAGACCGAGGATGGCACAGCCTTGGAAACCCTCGCCGTTGCAGTGGCAAACCTGTTTCAGGGCCGAGGCGTTCAAGCATTCGAAGCGCTGTTGGCCTCGGCCGGACTACAGGATCCGGAGAACCCGGGATTTGGGGAAATCTCGGTGTTTTCGAACGACCGGCTGCACATCTTCATGCGGACCCGGGCCTATCCGGAACACGTGGTCTGCTACATCTGCCGCGACAGCGCGAATATCGGGCTGACGCTTACGAAATCACATCTCAGCCTGGGGCCGGTAGCGGCCGCAGTTTAGACGGGACCAGAGGGGGTCACGGCATGATGGCGACAGACATAATCGACATGCTCGAAAACATCGGGCGGTCTGCGACGCCCCGTTTGTCGCCGGCCGTTCGGTTGACCGGGGACACGGCCGAGGCCCGTCGGGCCAGCATACTGAACCTGATCCGGGGAACGGTTCTTCCAAGACGCTTGGAGTTCAACGCCCAGAACGGAACGATCCTGGCGATCGAGGTGAACAGCTCACGGATCACGGATGTTTATTCGGCAAGCACCGGCGCCCTTCCGGATTTCGAAACCGAACCGCGCGAAGCGCTGATCGAAAAGCTGGCGCGGCTCGTGTCCGACTTGGCCGCGACCGCACCTCCGATCGAAGTGGTGTCTTTGAAACCGGACGGGCCGCTGGAGGCGGATGACGTCGGCATCACGTTCAGCGAAATGCAGAAAGCCTGTGCCGAGATCGTTCTACCGTCCGAGCCACGGGTTTCGGTTGTCCCGGATCCCGTCGAGGATACGAAAGAGCAGGACAGCGCTGAAGGCACAGAACTCAGTGTAGCCGCGGTTTTCTTCGACGGCGCCGAGCGGTTCGCCATGGGACGCCTGCTGACAAGTGCGGAGGGTGCGACCCAACAGTTCGATGGCCTGTGCGCCGATGGACAGCCTCTTCACCCTTCGGACGATCTGCTGACCCGGTTCGCACAGGATCTGGCGGGATGGGATGCCGACAATGCCGGGCTGCTCGAACAGCCGCAACTGATCGTCATGCGGCCGTCAGGTGGCAAGGGCGCGGGTGTCGCTCTGGTCCGGGATGGTCGCAATACAGCCGCCGCCGTACATGACGCGCGCAAGCTGGGTGCCGTCGTCAACCTGTGGAAATCTCTGCGGGAGTCGGTCTGATGGCACCGATTTCGCAACAGTTGAAGTTAAGTTGGAAGCAAATCTTGGGTACCAGTTTTTAGGGTAGTGTTATGAGTGAAACCAACCGCCGGGAATTGATCCGGATCGCCAGCGAAATGAAAGAGGTGAGCAATGACGAGACCTGTCAGTTCATCTCTCGCATCGTTGACGATCTCAGCGGCCTAAAACCGTCGATTGCATTCGTCGGGCAGATCAAGGCCGGGAAGTCCCGTCTGATCAACGGCTTTACGGGACAGGCAGAATTTCTGCCGTCGGACGTGAACCCGTGGACGACCGTGATCACCGACATGCATTTCGGTCATCCCTCCGGGCGCACATCGGGGGCCGAATTCCATTTCTTCGACAACCGCCAATGGCAGGCGCTGATCGCCGAAGGCGAAGAACTGCGCAACATGTTCCCCGACGATGAGGACAGCTATAAGCGCGAGATGATCGAGGAGCAGGTCGAGGCGATGAAAAACCGCGCTCGTCTGCGCCTGGGTGACAGTTTCGAACAGCTGATGGGCCAGCATCACGACCTCGAAGAACTGACGTCTGATGACCTTGCCCGCTATGTCTGTGCCGGGGATGATCCGACCGACGAAGCCGAACATGATCCGGGATCGGACCGGGGTTTGTACAGCGACATCACCCGCAAGGCCGAGGTGTATTTTGATCTTGGACACTTCCCGTTCCCGCTGACCGTGACCGACACGCCCGGCGTCAATGATCCGCTGTTGATCCGCGAAGAGATCTCGCGCCAGTACCTCAAGGAATCCGACTTTTTCGTCGTGGTTCTGTCCGCGCACCAGGCCCTGTCGCGCGCCGATTTGAAACTGTTCCGGCTGATGCAGGCGCTTGAGCTGGGTCAGATCGTGGTTTTCATCAACCGGGTCGACGAATTGGGCGGCGGTGCGGAAGACGCGGCGAAAGTACGCGCCGACGTTTTGGACGGGTTGGAAAAGGCGCTGGGGAAGTCCAGCATCGACGTTCTGATGGGCAGTGCTCAGTGGGCGCATTACGCGCTGACCGGGGACGAAACCGGCGTCAATCACGATCACATCCTCGCCTGGCTACGGGCGCATCCCGAACAGATGAAGCAGTACCTTGCGGGCGTCGAAGAGATCAAACGCGGTCCTGGCCCGATCAGCCGCGAGGCGGTTCTGCGGTATGCTGCGATGATCGCCTCGGGCTTGCCTGACCTGCGCCGGCATGTCACCACCGCGCTGACTGACGGCCCGCGCAACGAACAACTGCGTATGGCATGGCAACATCTGAACGGCTTTGCCCAGGGCGAGCTGGAGCGCAACAAGGCCCGCCTCCGCGCGCTGGAAGAAGATGGCCAACCTTCGGACGATACGGCTGGCGAGAATGACAAGACCCTCGCCGAGTTGCGCAAGCTGGTATCGGACAAAACCGCAGAAATCACCCGGGACATGGATGATGTTCTGGCAAACCTGCGCGGTGTGATGGACGACACCGTGGCCGAAGCCGTCGTATCGGTTGTGCGCGGACCCGACGGGCAATCCCCGTTGCTTGCCAAAGGTGGTGCAACCGAACTGAACTTTACGCCGTTGCGCGAACGCATGCGCGAACTGGTCCAGGGTGCGACTCAGGTCATTCGCCAGCGGATGCTCAGCGAACTCTATGCCATCGATATGCAGGCCAACGCGTCCCTGCAGTCCTTGCCGGGCTGGCAGGAGCCGACCGACAGCCGTATGAACACCAGTGCCGTGCGTTGGTTCCGTCCGGACACCACCGCTCTGACCCGGGGGATTACGGTCGAGTTGCGTGTGAACTGGTTGTCGCGTCTGATTTCGCGGAAATCCGTCGTCTCTCGCGCCGAACGTATGATCGTGCAGGAATTTGAGATGATCGGAGATGATCTGATCGATACCGCACGTGAGAACCTGCTGGAGCGCTTGAACACCGCTCTGGACCATTTCCTGGCCCTGCTCGCCGGGCATCTTGAGAACCGTACCGCGACGGGCGAGACATGCGAGCGCACCCAGGCGCAGGTCGATTTCGACCGCGCACGCCGGATCGCGGACGAATTGCAATCGACCTTTGGCGCTGAACACAGCGACGAACGACAAGCGGAGGCCGCCGAGTGATTGAATTTCCCGGAACCGAGACGGAAGTGCGTCAGCTTGATCGCTTTCTGACCGCAACCGAACGCCTTTCGTCCACGCCCGAGTTGGACGACATGCGCGCGCGGGCACAGTCCCACGCCGAGCGGTTGTCAAACGCAGTCTCAATCGGTTTTGCCGGAGAATTCGGCGCCGGGAAGTCCAGTCTTGCCAACATGCTCGCCGGAGCTGACATCCTGCCCACGGGTCCGCAGCATCTGAAATTGCCTTTGGTGATTGTCACCTATGCGGACACGCCTGAAACGACCGTTGGGTGGTGGGACCGCGAGCCAAAGGTTTATTCCGGCATCGCGCTGCAAAAGGCCGCGGCCGACAATCCTGATTTTATCTCGGTGGGGCTGAACACCCCTGCCCTGCGCGAAATCTCGTTGTTCGACCTGCCCGGCTCGGGTGCGCTGGATGACACTTACAAGCAAACGCTCGATCTGTTGAAATTCGTCGATTGCGCCATCTGGTGCACGAACGGAACCAACGCTTGGCGTGAAACCGAGCGCCATTTGTGGGCACAAGTCCCACAAAACCTGCGCGACAACAGCTTGCTGGCCGTCACTCACACCGATCTGCCGCCTGTCCGCGACGCCCTCGATCGCGTTCTGTCGCGGTTGGAGAAGGAGAAGTCGGGCATGTTCCGCGCGATCGTGCCGATCGGGACACCGGTTGCCGTTCGCGCCATGGCGCAAGAGCCGGAACCGGACTTCGCCTTGTGGGAAACCTGCGGCGGTCAGAACCTTGCGGAGAAGGTGCTTGAAATTGCGTCGCATCGCCGCCGGACGGATCTGGAGGCCGCGCGGCAGGACCTTGCCGCGGACTTCCTGCCGTTCTTGGAGACCTTGACCGGCGCGGGCGAAGCCGCAGCCTCGGACACCAGAACGGTACAGCCCAGTCTGGAATCTGCGCTGCCGCCGCTGGACAACCCGATCCTCGAAGACTGGCTGGCGGCGATCGCCAGCATTTACGAAGACCTGCGCGACAGTTCGGACATCGAACCGGCCGCCTTCCTGCAAAGCTGTCAGGAAATTGTCGAGGATTTTGCTGAACGGCTGGAAAACGGGTCCGAGATCGATCCCGAAGCCGACTGGATTCCGGGCGAGTTCGAAAAGGCCACCGACCTGCTTCTGCTGCTTCAATTCGAGAGCGGCGAAGGGCCACTCAAGGATGCGATCAGCATACTGGCGCAGCTCAGCGACAACCTGGCGTGGGCCGGCAGCACGGTCGCTTCGGCCCCTCCGAAGACCGGAACCTGAGTCATTCCCGCAAAGATTGAGCCGCGGCGCGGCGAATCGTTAACACTGGAATCATGATTCCATTGTTTCGAATCCGTGGACCATGGGTCATCTGGCGCCCGGACTGAATCCTATTTGTTCGCCGGTCGACACTACATATATTCGCTTTATCAGCTCTTACATCAATATATTGATCTGTGTCCGAAGTCGTTCTCAGTGAAGCCACGAGGCGGCCCCATTAAAGTCAAATTTGAAACGTCTAACCGTTCTCAAGTGTCCTGCGGTTGTGTTGGTTGTGTGTTCGCGGGCTGATTGCCCGGTTATTTTGGCCGCAAGTTTTTGGAATGATGGGCGGGAAGAAATGAACCACAACCAGGCTGTCGGTGCATCGCACGACGAACCTCAAATTCAAGGTCTGCAACCGGGCGCGAAACTGCTGCGCGGCCAGTACGAAATTCTTCGCTTCCTCAGCAATGGCGGGTTCGGCATCACGTATTTGGCGCGTGACAGCCTGGAACGCGATGTGGTCATCAAGGAATGCTATCCGGGTGCCTTGTGCCGCCGCAACGGTGACCTGGTCGAACCCAATGACCCGGCCTTCAAGGACGACCTGCGCGCGATCATCGACCTGTTCATTCAGGAAGCCCGCAACCATGCCCGCCTGGTCCACCCCAATATCGTCGACGTGCACCAGGTCTTCGAAGACAACGATACTGCGTATATCGCAATGGACCTGATCCGTGGATGCGATCTGCTGGATTACATCGAGGACCCCAAGACCGAAACCGGCCCGGACTTTATCGTCCAAGTCACCGAAAAGATGCTGTCCGCGGTTTCATTCATCCACCAAAGCGGGATGCTGCATCGGGACATTTCGCCCGACAACATCCTGATCGACGAAAACGGCGAACCGATCCTGATCGATTTCGGCGCCGCGCGCGAACAGGCTGCCAACCAATCGGCGGCCCTGTTGACGCTTCGGGTGATCAAAGACGGGTACTCGCCGCACGAGTTCTACGTGCGCGGCTCGGAGCAGGGTCCCAGCAGCGACTTGTATGTGTTGGCGGCAACGCTCTACCACGCGATCAGCGGCGAGCGCCCGATCGACGGCCAATCGCGCCTGAATGCCTTCAACAACGGCCAGAAAGACCCCTATCAGCCGCTGACCAGTCGCTTCCAGGGTTACCCGGATGGCTTCCTTGAGGCGATCGACAAGGCCATGGAGGTCCACGCGACCGACCGCCTTCAATCCGCACTGGACTGGTTGCGGATGTTCCGCGGCCCCGGTGTCGAATTCGACAGCTTTGCCTATCGTCCCGTTTCGGTAATCGTGGCCTTGGACCGCAAGGACGAAGAGGCCGAAAAGGCCCGCATCAAGGCCGAAAGCGAAAACGCCGAAGCGGTGGTAACAGCCCTGCTGGCCGGCAATTCCGATCTGGCTCTTGGGCATGGCGAAAAAAACGACGACGGACCGGCAAGTTTTGCCCAGAAGGACGAGCCCGCAGCGGCGGTGGATACGGTCGTCCAAAAAGGATCGGGCGGCAACGGCAAGTTGATCGCGGGTGTCGCCGCAATCGCGATTCTGGCCGCTGGTGGCTTCTTCCTGATGTCCGGCGGCTCGACCGAGACGAACCCAACACCGATCCAGACCGCAACGCCAACCGAGACGGCCGAACCTGCCGAAACGCAGACAGCCGATTCAGTGATCGCGCCCGAAGCAACCAAAGCAGAAGAAACCGCAGCAGCAACCGAAACAGAACAGCAGGTGGCAGAAGACCAGCCTGTCGAGCAGACCGCTGCGGCTGTCTCACCGCCGGCGGTGGAAACACAGGAAGAAGCGGCTCAGCCCGAAGAACCCGTCGAAGTGGCGGCGGTTGCACCGAGCGCTCCGGTCAATCTGGCCGAGACCCAAGTCAGCTATGCCCATTGGGATGTCAAAATCCCGTTCTCGACTTCGCAGCGGCGCGCCTCGACCGGAAACATCATCGCCATCACCGGTGTGGATGCCGACCAGGACATGTCCACGATCGGTGAATGGGTTCAGCGAGGCGCAGCGATCTATACCCTGAACGGCAGCCCTGTGCGCGCCGGAACGACGCTTGCCGCACAGGTTCTGGACAACCTTCAGGTTGACCCGGACGGCTATATCCGTGTCGCGGCGCGGTATCGCCCCATCGGACAGACCCGCGCGCAGAACGGCCTGCTGGCCCTGCCCGCAATCCGCGAGTTCGGGCTGGCCAACGGTTACTCGTTCGAAGCCCGCGGCGCCGATTTGCCCGAATGGCAGACGGTTGTTGCCGGAGCACCGGCCGCAACGGCAGGTGGCCTGCAGACCGGCGACATTCTTGTCCGCGAGACTGTCTCGGGAACTGAGGTGATTGCTGCCGACAGTCTGGATACCGCGCTGAACGCGTTGGTTTCCGAAAACAAGCCCGAAGCACGGTTGGTTGTGCTTCGAAACGGGGCGGAAACAACCGCCGTGATGCCTTTGGCGCGGGAGTGATCAGGCCGGTACGTATGTGATCCGCCAGTTTGTGTTTGCTGAGGAGGATGCCGCGTTTTGGCCCTCCTGGTGAGGACCGGCCCGCCGCGGAAGATAAGAGTGTTTCAGGTTTCCAACTTCATAAGTGCCGCTGCGCCATGCGCAGAGGTTCGTAGCAGCCCCACGGGTCACCTAAGCCCGTGCAAGTAGTCAAAAGGTGTCGACACCATGTTCAAATACAAAAGCCCACTCAGCCGGCTTCTCGAGGGTGCCGGCAAAACCAAAGAAGCCGAAGGGTCGGAACCCGAAGTCGAAACGACCGACAAGGCCGAGCCGATTGCGGACTTCAATGCACTGCGCCAGGCTCTGGCTGGTGGAAACCTGAGCACGGACAGCTACGAGGAAACCGACGAGCTGATTCCGGAAGAGAAGATGCCCGATTTCGCCGAGACCGACCCGGCGGTGGAAGAGACAACAGAGAGCGAAGAAACAGCCGAAGCCGCGCCTGAAGCGCCGGAAGAAGCCGAACAGGTCGTGACGCTGCACGTCGCGGCAACCGAAGAAGAAGAAGAGACCATTCAGTCGGTCATGGCCGAAACTGCCGAACCCGATCTGGAGGAAGTCCAAGAGGAAGAGGCCTCGGCACCGACCCCGTTCGAGCTGCCGGAACCGATTGCAGTCGAAACCGCCCCGGACAAAGCAGCGGCAGATGCCGAACCTGTGGCCAGCGAGCCCGAAGAAGCCGAAGCCTCTCCGGATGCAACCGAAGCGCCGGCCTCGGATCGTCGGTCGCGCGTCAAGACCACCTTCCTCGGGTTCGAGCGCCCGGACACACATGTGCAGGAACTGATCGAAACCACCGAGCCGGTGGCCAAAACCGAGACCGCAGGCGCGACATTCCCGGTCGGTTGGCTGGCAGTGACCAGTGGCCCCGGCCGGGGGTCCAGCATAACACTGACCGAAGGGCTGATGCAGATTGGCCGCAACGATGACCAGGCGATCCAATTGGATTTTGGCGACACGGGGATTTCACGGTCGAACCACGCCGTCATTGCCTATGACCCCGAAGATCGCAAATGCTATCTGGGTCATGGCGGCAAGGCCAACCTTGTGCGCCTGAACGGCAAACCCGTCCTCAGCACCGTGCCGCTGTCCAGCGGCGACCTGATCCGCATCAGCGAAACGTCGCTGCGGTTCGTGGCCTTCTGTGACGAAAACTTCGACTGGCGGGACGCGTAACGGATGCTGGCTACTCCGGCATATGACATTGCACTGATCCTGGATCAGGGTCAGCGCGACACGCAGGAAGACGCGGTTGCCTCGCGGGTCTTTGACGCCGCCAACGCCGGTTATGTCGTGGTGGCCGACGGCATGGGCGGTCACGCCGCGGGCGAAGTGGCCTCGGATCTGGTGGTCAAGTCCTGGTGCGAAGTGCTCGACGCAGTTCTGGAGACTCCGGAATTGACCGAGAATACGCTGCTGGATGCGCTGCCCATGGCCGCAATGCAGGCCAACGCGGCCGTGGCGGGGTATGGCGACGACCAGCAACAAGGCTTCAACATGGGCTCGACCCTGCTGGGAGTTCTGCTGCTGGGCAACAAAGTGTTCTGGATCTCGATCGGCGACAGCCCTTTGTACCTGTTCCGCAACGGCGTTCTGTCCCAGATCAACGAAGATCACTCGATGGCACCGGTCATCGACGCACAGGTATCCCGAGGGGAGCTGTCCGAAGCCGAAGCGCAAGTTCATCCCGACCGCAACCAACTGACCTCGGTCATCATGGGCGCGGCGATCCCCAAGGTCGACTGCCCCGAAGACGCGCTGGAACTGACGACCGATGACATCCTCATCCTCGGCAGTGACGGGCTGCAATATCTGGGCAACCACGACATCCAGTCCATCCTTCAGGACAACGCTTCGGCCCTCTCCCAGGACATCGCCGACAGCCTCCTCAAGGCGCTGATCGCCAAGGGTGATCCGGATCAGGACAACATTTCAATCGCCGTCATCAAAACGGCCCGACAATAACAAAAGCAAAGCAACAGGACCCATGAGAACACACCTGATCATATCCAGCATTGCCCTGGCGGCAGCAACGGGGGCAGCCTCGGCGCAAGAGGCATGCTCGACCTACGAGATCCAGCGCGGCGACAGCCTGCGTGAACTGGCCATCAAGGTCTATGCGACCGAAGACTACCGGATCATCTACGACGCCAACCGCGACACGATCGGGTCCAACCCCAACATCATCCGCGTCGGCGACGTTCTGACCTTCCCCTGCCTCGAGGATGTCGGCCGCGCCGCACCTGAACCGGAAACCGAGGCCGAGCGCATGGCCGCCGAGATGGCAGCCGAACTGGTCAAGGCCGCGGAAGAGCGTGCCGCCAAGGCCATCGCCGACGCCGAAGCCCGCGTTGCGGAGGCCCAGCAGGCCAGCGACGAGGCTGTCATCGAAGCCAAGGCAGCCGCGAAGAAGGAAATCGAGGCCGCCCGCGCGGAAGGTGCCGCGTTGATCCGCAACGCCGGTGACGGCACCCGCCCCGAGATCCGCGACCGCCAGTTGCTGTTGATCACCGGGGGCAACTACGCGCCGTTTACCGACGAAGCCCTGCCCAATCGCGGTCTGTACACGAACCTTGTCGAAACCGCGATGCTGCGGGCGGCGCCGGAACAGGCCTACAAGATCCAGTTCGTTAACGACTGGTCGTCGCATCTGGACCTGCTGATGCCCACCCTGGCCTTCGATGCCACGTTCCCTTGGTCGCGCCCCAACTGCGAAGAAGCCGAGACACTTTCGGAGAGTGACCGGAACCGGTGCGAGACCTACAACTTCTCGAACCCGTTCTATGAAGTGGTCGATACGTTCTTCGCGAAGGATGGCTCAGGCTACGAAACCTCGCTCAGCTACGCGGAATTCGTCGGCACCACGATCTGCCGCCCCGAGGGTTGGTCAACCTCGCACATGGACGCTGTGGGTCTTTACGAGCCTGCGATCACCATCTTGCGCCCCGTCGATCCGGACGAGTGTTTCCACGCAGTCATGGACGGGCGGGCTGACCTGGTCGCCATCGAAGCGCATCTGGCCGTCGAGGCCATCGGTCGGCTGGGCTATGAACACAAGATCATCGAAAACCCCAACCTGGCGGCGATCAAGTCGCTCAACGTCATGACCCACAAGGACAATCCGGATGGGGAAGCGATCCTCGAGACGCTCAATCAGGGTCTGGCGATCATGCAGCAATCGGGCGAATGGCGCGACATCGTCTCGACCGCCCTGCGGTACCAAATGGAAAACGGATAAGGGCCGGAAAGGTCTGACAAAACAAAAGTCTGGAGGAAGTGGACATGTTTGAAATCAATCTGAAGAAACTGGTGGCGGCAGCCACCGCAGTAACCGCCCTCAGCGCCGGCGCCGCCGCCGCTCAGGAGGCCTGTACCAACTATACGGTTCAGGACGGTGACACGATGGCAACCATCGCCATCGCGGCCTACGGCACATCGAACTACCAGCCGATCTTCAACGCAAACCGCAACGTCATCACCAACCCGAACTCGCTTGAGCCGGGCATCGTTCTGGCCCTGCCCTGTGAAGACGGCAGCCTGCCGAACGGCCGCAGCGCGCAGGAAATCATCGCCGCGGAAGAGCAACGCGCTGCAAGCGTGAAACGCTCGAGCGTCTATGAGCCGCCGATCAAACTGGTCACCGGTAACGGCTGGGCGCCCTTCGCAGATGAATCGCTGAATGGCGGTGGTATCATCCCGCGTCTGGCAACCACCTCGTTGCAGCGGGGCGGCAACGCCCGCGACTATTCAGTCAGCTTTGTTGACGACTGGAACTCGCACCTGGAAACCCTGCTGCCGCTGGGCGCGTTCGACGTGTCGATGGCATGGAACATGCCGGACTGCACCAACCGCAGCTACGAATGGTCCTGGGAAACCGAGGTGCGCTGCACGCAGTTCGACTCGTCGGTCCCGGTCTATGACATCGTGGTCGGTTTCTACACCCTGCCCGAAAGCCAGTTTGCCAATGCGACCACTTTTGACGAGCTAAAAGGGTCGACCATCTGCCGCATGGACGGCTGGTTCATCCACGATCTGGAACAGCAAGGTCTGATCAATGGCGACACTATCACCTTGATGCAGCCGATCACCGCGCGGGAGTGTCTGGATGCCGTGTTGACCGGCACTGCAGATGTTGCAACCTTCGAGGTTCAGCTGTTCTCGGACACCATGGTTGAAATGGGTCTGAACCAGAACGACCTGATCGAGAACCCCTTCGTGACCTCGCTGTCGTCGCTGCGTTTCATTGCGCACCGTTCGAACCCGTTCGGCAAGCAGTACCTGGCCATGCTGAACAAGGGCCTGAACGAAATGCGTGAATCCGGCGAATGGTACGCGATCGTTTCGGACTCGCTGCGCGAGCACAACGACAAACTGATGGCCGCGTCGAACTGATCCCTCGGTTCCGCGAATGACTGGGGCTGGTCGACTGACCGGCCCCTTTTTTATTCTCCGATCAACTGATCCAGCCGACCCGCAAGGCCGCCTGCGGGTATCAAACCCTCCACCTTTCGCAGCAGTCGCGCGCCACCAAAGTTCAGCCACTGAGACTGCCGCAACGCCCAGTAAGCGGCTTTGGCAGATCCCAAGGCCGCGAGCTCGTCCCTTGAAACCATGAATGACTGAGGTTCCAAGATCTCGTAGGGATGCAGATAGACTTGCGGCGCGATACCCGCCTGTTCAGACCGTTCGATCAGTTTCCCCGCCAGATCCGAAGTCATGAACTTCAGATAGCTGCCTCCCAGACGCACCATCGGCCCCTTGCCCGCCAATGGCGTCATGAACAACGGCAAGATCCGGAGCGTGGTCAGCCCCATTTCCCGGGAAAACCGATCACATTCCTGCGCCGAAGCGAAGAATGACGAACAGTCGTAGTCGAAATGGCGTTCAATCAGTCGGTACTGTTCAGGCGTTGCGCGGTTCAATCGAAAGCGCGGGGCGCGAAACCCTCGAACAGGGGTGTTCCCGGCCTCTTCCAAAGCTTGCCGCGCCTGACCCAGCATACGGTCTATGGTCTCCGCAGACTGCAGGTCCATGCTGTCATGAAAATAGTAGTGGCAGGCAACCTCGTGGCCCCGCTTTGCGATTTCGGCCACCAGATCAGGCGCGTCGCGTGCCACGACCCCCGTGCAGAAGAACGTTGCGGCGCAACCCGTCGATCCGCCATGTGAGCGAAGGAAGTCATCAATGGTTTCAAAGCTTTGCCACAGCTCTTCAACTCTGAGGGGTCCGGTTTCCCAGACCCCCAGAAGGCGTTTCAGATCATGCGCAAAGTCTTCAAAATCGACGCTGAGAAACAGCCGGGTCACGCGACAGCTTGGGCCCGGGCGCTGTCATCCTTCAGCGCTTCGCGCAGCACGACGTAGTCACCGATCACCAGCGCATCTACTCCGGATGCCGCAAATGTCGCGCAAGCATCCAAAGGCGAATAGACGATGGGCTCCTGGATATTGAACGAGGTGTTCAACAACACGGGCACTCCGGTCTTTTCGCCGAACCGGGTCAACAGGGCGTGGTACAGCGGGTTCGCCGACTGCGACACCGTATGTACGCGTGCCGTCTGGTCAGTATGGGTGATTGCCGGGATGTCTGCCGCCCGATCGCCACGCACACGTGCAACGATGTTCATGTAGGGGCTGGTCTGATCGATCTCGAAAAAGGTCGAGGCCGCCTCCTCCGCAACGCTGGGCGCAAAGGGCCGGAAATGCTCGCGTTTCTTGATCTTGACGTTCAGATCGTCGCGAATGCTGTCCTTGCGTGGGTCTGCAAGGAAGGATCGGGCACCCAGGGCACGCGGGCCAAACTCTGCCCGCCCCTGGAACCAGGCGATGATCTTGCCCTCGGCCAGCAAGTCGGACACACGGTCCAGGAACTGATCGACAGGCAGGGCCTGCTGCGGTTCCGCACAAAACTGATCCAAGGCAGCGGTGATGTCGGCATCCGCCCAATCGGCACCCTGATAAGGGCTGCGGACCGAGGACAGATCGACCTGCTCGCTCGGAATGCAGGCCAGCGCTGCGCCAACTGCACAGCCAGCATCATGTGGGGCCGGTGGAATGATGACCTCGTCAAACGTGCCGTCCGCGATCAGCGTTCCATTCGCCGTGACATTCAACGCGCAGCCGCCGGAAATTACCAATTTGCGCAGGTCCGGATTGGCTTTGCGGACCGGCTCCAGAATATGGTGCAGGGCTGCCTCGAACGCGGCTTGCACGGATGCCGCCAGGTCCACGTGGCGTTCGTTCGGCGCGGTGCCGGGCTCGCGCCGGGTGCCGAACAGTTCTTCCATACGTGGATGGAACTCGCCGCGCAGGGCTGAGTGATAGTCGCACAGCGCGGTGTTCACGCGGTAACCGCCGTCATCGTCCAAGATCAGAATTTCGCGCAAGATGGCGTCGCGGTAGATGGGTTTGCCGTACGGCGCCAAACCCATCATCTTGTATTCACCTTCCAGCATCTTAAAGCCAAGAAAACCGGTGAAGGTCGAGTAGAAATGACCCAGCGAGTTGGGCCAGCGATGATCCGCCAGACCTTCCCGCTTGCCGTTCCGCACAACTGACACGATGGTCGAGCTTTCCTCGCCGCCACCGTCATAGGACAGCGAAACGAAGCTGCCCCAGTCACGCATCGCTTCGGCGTACAATTGATGGGTCAGATGGTGGTTGATGTAGTGCAACTTGAAATCGGCCGGACCATGCTCGGCCGTCAGGATCTTGCGGATGCGGAACAGGTCCATCCAGCCGCTGTCCTGTGACTCTTCCGACGAGGCATCTGACACGAACAGTGCCCCGATCCGCGCCGTTACGCTTTTGGCGGCCGAGGGTCGCTGCAAAATCTTGCGCATCGTGCCCATTCCGCGGCCGACCATACGCCAGGGCTGCCAATAGACCGCAACCTCGTCGATGTCCGAGAACTTCAGCCCGGCGATGCGCAGAACTTCGGCAATCGCCTGATGGGGAAATGCCCCGTCATTCTTGACCCGCGTCAGCCGCTCTTCTTCGATTGCGGCAACCAGCTTGCCGTCCTTGAACAGCGCGGCAGCGCTGTTGCTCATTGTAGCCAAACCCAAAATTACTGACATAACCTAAAACACCCTTGGCCAAAAAAACTTGCCTGATAACGCGGCTACGTTAACGCTCAGAGGCTGGTAGGTGCAACCCGGATGAAGGTGCCGCTCGATCAAATTTCAGCCTTTCCCGGCCAACCGGAAGCCATGCAAGTGTGATTCACCGGACTTGTCAGCCTGTTGCACCGGTCTAGTGCCGGGCACTGCGTGGGATACGCAATGCCCACCCAGTGAACAATCGCGCCAAAAGTGCTCTTTCGTTCACGAATAGCCACTGCGTTTAGCCCGACGGCAGCCGGTTGCGAACTTGGGTTCCCCGAAACACCGAGCTTCTGCTAGGCTTAATCGTGGCATTTGTTTTGGTATTCGTGGAATGGATTTGCGGTCAATTCGATCCGTCAACGCCCCGGCATTTTTGACCCGTCGGACTGTCACATCTGTTTGCGAGGCACGTGGTCTTCAGACCGTGACTTGTCGAGGGAAGGGCTATTCATGAAAATCCTGTCTTTCAAATCCGGACATGACGGCACAGTTGCGGGTGTCGACAGCACCGACGGGCGTCTGCTGTTTTCCTACGAGGCGGAAAAGAACAGTTTCCCAAGGTATACGCCCGTTACGCCCGACACGTTCATTGACGCGGGTCTATGGTTCAAGGATTTGCCGGACGTCCTGGCCCTCAGCGGGTGGTCAAGCAACGGGGCCGACCACGTTACAACTTCGGGGGCCGGATACTTCGGCATCGGCGCGGGGTCCGAAACAGTTGGCAAACGAACCTTTTTTGGAAAGTCGGTCGATTATTACTCATCAACTCACGAACGGGCGCATATCTGGTGCAGCTATGCCATGTCCCCCTTTCGTCAGGGCGAACCCTGTTCTGTGCTTCTGTGGGAAGGCGCATTGGGAGATTTCTACGAGATCGACAGCGACCTGACAATTTATCACCGAGGGCAGGTGATGACGGCACCGGGCTCGCGCTTTGCGTTTCTCAATTCCCTCGCCGACCCCGACTTTCCGGTCACGGGCAAATCACCCCGGCCACAGGATCCCGGCCGCCTGATGGCAGCCTGCGCATTTGGCGAAGACGGTCCACCAGATGCGGACGAGACGGAACTGATCAACCGGTTGCTTTCCTCGGACCAGGGCGGCGACGCACTTCGCAAAAGCGATTTTGTAACCTCACCTTTCTTCAACATTGGAACGGATAGCCAAAAGTTGAAGAACATGGCCACCAAGCTGTCCAAAGCGATATTCCAGAAGTTTCGCGATTATGCGGAACAGAACCTGCCTGAAAAGCATCCGCTGCTGATCGCCGGCGGGTGTGGCCTGAATGGACACTGGAACACCGCGTGGAAGCAAAGCGGGCTGTTCCGCGAGGTCTTCGTTCCGCCGACGACCGGCGACTCGGGATGTGCTATCGGAACCGCCGTGGACGCGATGCGCCACTATACCGGCCAAGCCAAACTGGAATGGTCGGTCTATTCCGGCCAGTCCTTCTGCGACGACCGCATCGACACGCTGGGCATGACCGCAACCGAACTGAACCTCAACACGATCGCCAAAGACCTACTGGACGGAAAGATCATTGGCTGGACCCGCGGCAATTGCGAGATTGGGCCGCGCGCTTTGGGAAACCGGTCAATCCTGGCCGCGCCGTTTTCCCCGGAGACACGTACGCGACTGAATCGGATCAAGGGACGGGCCAACAAAAGTCCAGTGGCGCCGTCTTGCCTGGAAGAGGATGCAGCACTGCACTTCGACATCAGCGCACCCTCACCATACATGATGGACTTTCACCGCGTTACCAATCCGGACCTGGCCGCGGTAACCCATGTCGACGGATCGGCGCGGGTACAGACGGTCAACCGCAATCAGAACCCCTATTTTTACGACCTTCTGGCCGCGTTCAAGGCGGTGTCGGGGGTGGGCGTGCTCTGCAACACCTCGCTCAATTTCAAGAACTCCGGCTTCATTAATACAACCCGGGATCTGGCACATTATGCCCGCCAGGTCGGGTTGGATGGATTCGTCGCGGGCAATACTTATTACGCATTCGACAACCCGCGTCGTTGACCGAACAAGCTATCAAGCGAGCAACCGATCATAGATCTCGCAAACCCCGTTCACATGAATATCCAAGCCGAAATTTGTACGGGCATAGTTCTTTGACGCTTGTGAAATCTTCTCGAACAACGCTCTGTCCTGATGCAACTTGCGCACGGGTTCCACGAATGCCTGAGGGTCGTCGGGGTCGACCAGCACACCGGTTTCCCAGTCCGTGATCGCTTCGATGTTGCCGCCGTGACGGGTCGCGATGACTGGAGTTCCCAAATACATCGCTTCGATCAACGTACGGCCAAACGGTTCGTCCAGAGCGGTCACCAGATTGGCATCCATTGCGGCCATGTACCCTTCGATCGGCTGACGGAACCCCATCATATGGATATGCTCGCTGATCCCCGCCTCTTCTGCGATGCGAAGGCAGGTCTGGCGCAACGGTTCGTCCCGCTCGGCCGCGCTGCCGAACAGAAGACCATGCACCGGAGTGTCGGGCATCGCGTTTTGCACAGCCGCGATGACCCTTACAAAATGGTCGGGACGCTTGCGCGTGACGAAGTTTCCGAAATACCCGAGAAGCAGCGCGTCATCGGGCAATCCCATCTCGGCGATTACGGCTGCTCGGGCTTCGGACCTATCCGGTGGGTCAGGGTTGAAATCAAATGGACTGCGGATCACGGTAAACTTCTTGTCGACTGACCGCACCGGGTTGCTGGGCTTCGAAAAATGCGAAACGCTGATGATGTGGTCGGAAAATAGCGGCGCCAGTTTGTTGATCCCGAACGCGGTCGGATCCTGCCGGTGGTGCCAGATGTGTTTCCTGCCCGCCAGACGGGCCGGCAGCACCCAGTTGGCATGCATCCGACCTTCGTTTGTGTGAACGATGTCGGCATCGATGCGCTTTAGGACACTTGCCAGCCTCCATGCGCTGGAAGTCAGGTATCGCCCCGGGCCACAATCGCGCGGATAGCTGAGCCCGCCCGGAGACATCAGGCTGGGATCGTGCAGGATTTCGACGTCCAATCCCAGCGATCGGGCATACCCCGCCGCCGGGCCGGCCTCGTAGTGGACCAGGATATGGGGCACATACTTCGACCGGTCCAACGCCGCCGCAAGTTTCAAGGCTGACACGTGACTGCCGCCAATAACGGTGTCACCTTCGAAGGGAAATAGAATACGTCTTGGCATGGATGGTCTCAAAATACTCGTGACTCAAGGAATTTAGGGACAGGGCCGGAAGATCACCAACCCATCATGTTTCGTGTTTTCTGGCCAGATAAGACCGGATGGCGAATATGCAGCCCACCGTCCAGACCAGATTGAACAACAAATGGGCCAGGGCAATCCCCTCGATCCCCATCCAATACAGCAACGGCAGAAATGAGGCCGTAAAGATCACCGTCGCAACAATCGTCGTGCGCACAAGCGCGCTGTCCAACCCCATGCTCAGCAAGGCGGGGTTCAACACCAAGCCCCCCAGATACACGATCGCGGCATACATCAAGATCGTCATGACGGGCGCTGCGCCACGGAACTCTGGCCCGAACAGCAGAACGGCCAACTCTGGCATCTTCAGCGCCAACGGAATGGAGACCAGGATCGACACCCCGCAAACCGAGAGCGAAACCAGCCGTACAAGACGCCAGAACCGGCCGAAATCGCCGACGGCCCATAGGCGGGTCATCTCGGGGTACAGGACTTGCCTGACGGGGCCGCCAATCCGAACAACATTGGCCATGATGCGCTTGCCCACCTGATAGAAGCCCACCGATGTCACGTCCAGCAGGGCGCCGACGACAAGTATGTCCAGCCGCTGAGTCGATTGTCGCAGGATTACGTTGAAATTCGAATTCCAAAGGAACCGCAGATACCCGGGGTTATGGGCAAAAGCCCGCCGCAGCGGCTGGGACAAAAACCTGTGCAAGTTGCGTTTTTTCAATTCGGCCAGTGCCAGAAAGAACGCAACCAGCCCGGTCAGGATCTGATGCATCAGCAACAGAGCCACAAATGCCCAGATCCCCAGATCCAGCAGAAAGGCGATGATGACTCCGACAAGCCGAAGGCCGGCGATTACCATGTCCGAGATCGCCAGCACGTCGAACCGGTCGAAAATTCGAAGAACTCCAATGCCGGTTGGTCGGAGCGATAGAAACAACCCAAAGGCAACAAGCGTGATATAGGACGCGCCTTCAGGTTCAGACAGCCCGATGAACGGAGCAAGCTTTGGCGCCAGCATTATCGCCACCGAACCAGCCAGCAGCCCGCCAAGGCAATCGGTCACCACAGACATCTTGATCAATTGTCGGAATCTGTTCTGATCCTCTTCGATCAGAGCCTCGCTGCCGTACTTGATGGTTGCCTGCCATGGCTCGAGCCGGAACAACCTGTCCATCACCTGAATGTACGCGTCCACCAGCGCCAGAATCCCAACCGCAGCCGGCCCGATTGCGCGAGCCGTAAAGATGAGGCTGGCCAAACCGAACAGACCAACCAAGATCTGCGACAAGAACATCCATGACATGTTCTTGGCCAGCCGCTTCAGCAGCGGCTTCGAGCTTGGCTCACTCATCGGTTCACGCGAAACCACGCGGCGCTATCCACGCGGTGTTCAGGAAGCGGGTCATCAATTCACCCATGCACTCGGTACAATTCAATACGTTTCCAAAATTTGTGGCGGGTTAGGTCATGTTTCCGGTTGTTTCCGTTCCTATCATTTAGTTGTCTTGGATTATATCGTTTTACGAAAGCGCAGTTTGCCGATTGAATCCAGTACTGATTGTTGAAAGGGCTTTTGAAGTTGCGACAGAAACCAATTCTTGTTCGGAGCACCTGTCGGGGTGCCAACCGGTGCGGCTCGGATGCCGACCGCGCCCGAAGCCAGACTGAAAATACCCGGTCCGAAGGCTGAATATCCCGTCATGACCCGTGCACCCGTTCTTGTCCATATCGGCTATCACAAAACCGCTACGTCGTCCCTGCAACAGCAGCTGTTCTCGGCGCCGGACGCACCGTTCGCCACTCCGCATGGCGATCGCAAATACATTCTTTCGAACCGGATCGTGCTGCCGCAGCCGATGACCTATGATCCCGGAGAAACTCGCAAGATGTACGAGAGTTTCCTTAGAAAATCGCAGGATAACGGGCAGGTTCCGGTATTCTCTCACGAGAGATTCTCGGGTTACCCGGCCAGCGGCGGGTTCGACAGCACCATCATTGCCGACCGTCTGCAACGCACTTTTCCCGACGCCTACATCCTGGTCGTATTCCGCGAGCAGCTGTCGTCGATCCTGTCGATGTACAGCCAGTACATTACCGATGGCGGCCACGGATCGCTGAAGACATATCTGTCCGAACCTGAACCGAATCTGCGGCGCGCGCCGATGTTCTCGGAGGAGTTCTACCGGTACCACCGCTTGTTCAAATTTTACCAGGACAAGTTTGGCAAGGATCGTGTGCTTGGATTGGCCTACGAACAGTTCATTTCCGAGCCGGATTCCTTTGTGGAAACCCTGTGCAATTTCGTCGGCGTCGAGCACAAGAAGCGCGAATTTGAAGTCACGAACGAGAAGAGATCGGAGTGTTTTCAGATTCTGCAGCGATTTGTTAATTTCACGCTCAGCGACAACCAGCTGAGCAAAGGCGCATTGTTGCCGTTTCCGAACGCAACGCGCAGATTCGGAAAATTGAGCCGGCCGATCGGACGCATCTTTCCCGGCAAGTTGGATCAGATGCTCAAAGACCGGCTGGTCGGCAGAATTCAGTCCCGATTTGACGGTGCCTTTGCTGAGTCAAACGCCGAACTCCAATCCTTGACTGGCCTCGATCTAGGTCAGTTCGGGTATCAGCTGCCTTCGACCACAACCACAGACTGAACTGTGCTTTTCTGTCCCCCCAAAAAACAAAATGACCAGCACCCCATATGCTGGCCATTTGTCGAGTGAGTGGTCGGGCCAACGGCCCCACCGGTCGAATTTCGTTGTTGATATAAGGTTAGCCAGTCTCAGGCGGCCAGGGAATTAGGGGTTTCCCGTAGTTTCCGCGAATTCTTTCAAATATTCCCATTTATCATTAAATAACAAGTGTTTGGAAGAGCCGCCACCCCTCAAATTGCCTCATCCTCTCGGGTATTGGTCGAAAATCCCATTTTGCCGAGAAGGATCGCATTGATCCGACGGACGTCGAACGCATCCTCGGCACGCTTCCGCGATGCCAGACCCATTCGGGCCACCAGATCAGGACTCTCGACGAACGAGGCCATGGCGCGGCTCAGCGCCTCAGGGTTCCGGACCGGCACGACGTAGCCAGTCTCGCCGTTGATAACCGGATCTGCGCAACCCGGCGCATCCGACGTGATGACAGCCCGCCCCGACGACATCGCCTCGAGGATCGTGCGCGGTATCCCTTCGCGGTAGGCCGACGGCAGCACAAAGACCGAACACACTGCTAGATAGGGCCGGACGTCCGAAGTTTCTCCCAAGTATTCGATCACGCCCTCGCGCGTCCATTCGTCGATCTCGCGTTGGCCGATGGAATCCGGGTTGGCGTCCATCGGACCAAGCAATTGGCATCTTGCTTGGGGGTGCGTTTCTTTCAGTAAACGGGCAGCCTGAACGAAATCAAACACGCCCTTCTCGCGCAGCAGGCGCGAGATCATCAGAAAAACGGGCGGCCCAGCTGGCGGATCGGTATATCCGTAGCGATCCAGATTTACGCCAGACCCGGGCACGATGCTGAGCTTTGCATCTGGTGCAACAAGGCGCCTTTCTCGGAACTCTTCGGCATCTGCGTGGTTGTAGACGAGCACTTCGTCCACGCCTCTCAGCGCAATACGATAAAGAACCGATGACACGGCACGAACCGCCCGCCTCCGAAAAGTCAGGCCATGGGTGCTGTAGACATAGCCCAACCCGGTGTTCATGGCATAGATCCGGTCCACTCCCGCCCATTTTGCGGCCAGGCAACCATAGATGATTGGCTTCATGGTGTAGGCAAAGACACTGTCGGGTTTGAATTCCTTGAAAACGCGCACAAGAGCACGCAGCGTGCGCATGTCCTCAACCGGGTTCATCCCAGCACGTGATAGCGGAAACTGCACGAACTTCACACGGATTTTTGCAAGCGCAGTTTCCGTCGCCTCGTGGCGCTCGGGACCGCAGGCGACGACCTCAGCCCGCTCTGACAGCTCCTTCAGCAGGTCATAGCGAAAATTCAGCAAAGACGCAGTCAGATTGGCGACAACCACGATCCGTGGTCGCGCCCGTGCGGGGAGGGAGACCTGCGGTTTCAACTTTTGCAACAATGCCAACTCCTGATGGCAGAGCAGGCGCTGCGGCCCGCCTGGTTTGGTTCAACTCTCCGGGCGGCAGGTGCTATGGCCATGTTCGACCCCCGCTCCAACCCTGCGATGAGCAGCATCGGCAATGATCCGGTCCCATTTCTCAAGAATACTGTCTGGGGCCAGCCAGTCCCTGTTGTGTTGGTATCCCTGACGCATCTTGTCCAGCAATTCAGGATCGTCGCTCAGCTGCAGCACTGCGCGGGCCAGTTCCGCCGTGTCTTCGGGCGCAACAAGCAATCCATTCTCACCGTGTCGGATCAACTCTTTCGGTCCGTAGGGGCAATCAAAAGACACAACCGGCAAGCCTGCGACGGTCGCCTCTGCCACCACATTGGGAAACCCCTCGAAGCGGGAGGAAAACACCAGTATGTCCGCGCCCTTCATCCACGCTCCGGGTGTGTCGCTCGCGCCGGGCAAGGAGATGACGCCCTGCAGACCCAGCCGGTCCCGCTGAGCCTCGAGCGCGGCACGTTCCGGGCCTTCCCCGAAAATCGTCAGGCGCGCGTCCGGGTTTTTCTGGATGATTTCCGACATTGCATCGATCAACAGATCGAACCCCTTTTGCGGATCCAGCCGCCCCACCGCGACCAGCCGATTGCCACACGAACCAAGGAGCTGGGCTGCACCTTCGATTGGCGCACAGGGGTTTGGAATGACCTGCGCCTTGCTCCGCAATGACGGCGGCAGGTCCTGGCGTACCCGCTCAGTCTGCATGACCACGGTGCTGGCTCGATGTCCAAGGATGTTTTGAGCGTGGCGCCAGACAGGGTTGGCGTTTTGCACAATCGGGTTGTTCCGTTCTGAAACGATCACCGGAACATCCCGCCTCAGAGCTGCAGCGAGCGTCAGGACATTGATTTTAGTCAGAAAGGATACCACCACGTCGGGGTTCTCGTCCTGGATGAAGCGACGAATCCGGCGCAGGCGGGCCAGCTGTTTCAGCCTCCTGAACCCGTCGTTTCCGCCTTCGGCCACCAGCAGGCTGACGCCGTCAGGGAAAGAAAAATACGACCCGTCCTCGGGCATGGTCATGCCCGCAACCGAGACCTGATCGCCAAGCCCGATCCGATGGGCTGCAAGAACCGAGACGATCTTTTCGGCACCGCCAGCTCCGAACCCACCCTGAACGATCAGTATCTTCACTGCGCCCGCTCCACCATTTGCGCGCTGTCGGCGCGGTTCTGTTTCCCAGACGTGTTCAGTTGTTCCACCGGGCCATTCAGCTCGGCTTCAACCACGGGCTGGTTGAGGTTTTTGGCCTGCAGAAAGATCCGGCCGACGTATTCCCCAAGGATGCCAAGGAACATCGCATTCAGGGTCATCGACAAGAGCAGCAGGATGGTCGTGGTTGCAAAACCTGCGGGCCAATCCTGGCCAAAGAACAGCTTGCCGATGAGGTAGCCGATCATCAACAGGAACATCGACAGCCCTACTGTCAGGCTGATCAGCGAAGCCAGGCGCAGCGGGAGCAGAGAATGGTTGATCAACCCGTCCACAGCCAGCGCCACCATCGCCCGGACCGGAAACTTGGATTCCCCCGCTGTCCGGGCCGCGCGATCATACTCGAACCCGACCTGCGAAAACCCCATGCCGCTGATCAATCCACGAACATAGGGCGAGCGGTCATCGACCCGGCGCAATTCGTCCAATATCCGTCTGTCAGTCAGACGAAACTCACCCGCGTTGCGCGGAAGATTATCGTTGCTGATCATGTCGATCAGTGCATAGAACCCCCGCCGTGCAGCGGCAACAACAGGGCCATCGGGCAGGCTGCGGCGAATACCATAGACGACATGATTCCCCTGCCGCCACAGGTCCAACATCTGAGGGATCAACTCGGGCGGGTCCTGCATATCGCAATCGAGTTGCACCGCGCAGGCACCGGTCGCTGACCTGTATGCTGTCAGAACCGAAGCCTGGTACCCCATGTTCCGCGCAAAGCGGATCACTCGGACCCGAGGGTCCTTCCCCGCGATTTCAGACAGGATTTCAAACGTCCGATCCTCGGAATGATTGTCGGTGAAGATGATTTCAGGCTCGTACCCATCCAGTTTGTCGAACACCGCCAGCACGCGCTCATAGGCCGTACGGACGTTGTCTTCCTCGTTGTAGGCGGGGATCAGAATGGAAATGACCGTCATGCGTTTTGTCCTGCCATGTTCTTCTGCGCATCCGAAGAGGTGGCCCAATCGACTGTATCCCGCAGGCCGTCCTCCACCCCGACCCGCGCGGTCCAGGGATAAAGGGAATGGATAAGTCCGGGATTGTTGACCAGGTGCATCGGCTTACCTGACGGGTCGGCATAGTCGAGCTTCCCGGGTCCGGAACCGGTCAGCTCAGCCAGAATCGCGGCCGCATCACGGACTCGAGTAGCCACTCCGGTACTGACATTCACCACCGGAACGTCATCCCGCGCTGCATCCGCCAACATCAAAAGGGCGCGCACGGCATCGCCGACATGCAGAAAATCCCGGCTATCATCGGGGCGTCCGATGCGTGCGGCCTCCCCGTTCAGCAAAGTGCGGATCAGATACGGGACCAACTGAGGCCCGGTCTGACCCGGACCATAAGTCAGTGAAAGCCGGGCCGTCATTGCCGTGAATGGCAGGCGCGGCCGCAGCATGGTCAAGTACTTGGTCCCTGCCAGCATAGATGCCCCATAGCTGTCGCGCGGCATTTCGCATTGGGTTTCAGTGTAAGGTGAAGGAACCTCACCGTATTCGGCAATGGTTCCAAGGCGGATGAACGCATCCGGAGGTGCGTCGCAGGTCGCAGCGGCACCCAACACGGTCATCAACGGCACAAGATTGTCGCCCACGCTGGCTTCGGCATCTTTGAGGTCAGGCCGCGTTACAGCCCGGGTGTTTGCCGCCGCATGAAATACAACCTCTGGCTGGGACGCGTCAAACACGCGGCGCAAAGCATCCTTGTCGCCCAGGTCGACACGCTGCAATTCGACATCTGGTATTCCATCAGAGAGGAATCCGGGTCGGACCAAGGCCACGACCTGATCCCCCCTGTCCATACAGGCTCGGAGCAGATGCTGTCCGATGAACCCTCCGGCCCCGGTGATCAGAACGCGCCTCGTCATGACAACCCGCCGCCGGCCATGTTCTGGGCCAGATTGGTGAAACCCGCGCTTTGCGGGTTACCTGTATCATGATCAGTTGCCATCAGTTTCATTCCTGCGCCCTGGCCGGTCCCTTCGATACTATGGAATTTGGACCCCTTGGGATAGTTTCGCCAACACCGATCATTCCGCACCCACCAACCGCAGACGGAAAGCGACCGCTGGAAGACCTCGGATCAAGATGCTTTGCGCGGCATCCCGGTCATATGTGGCTTGAGGAATTCCTGCGTCTTTTCATGCATATAGTCGATATGAGCCTGAGTCAGCCCGTGATGGCATGCCAACAGAATACCGCCGCGCATCACGGCATCAGACACAGGATAACCTGCGGTTTCCGCGCGATACTCAACATCTTTCATGGCCGGCTGGCGCAAAATGTTGCCGGTAAAGACCGGCCGGGTCTGGATGTCGGCCTTCTCCAGGAAAATCTGCATCTCGCGACGGGTAAACGGAGCGCCTTCTCGCAGAGTCAGCGGGAACGCCAGCCAACCGGTGCGTGCGCCCGGCAGCTGTTCAGGCAGAATGAACCATTCCTCATACTGCGCGAAAAACGCGCGATGGGCAGCAAAGGCTTCCTCGCGGACCCGAATGTTGTTCTCAAGCTTGCCCAGTTGCACCAGGCCGAAAGCGGCGCTGATCTCGGAGGGTTCAAGATTGTAGCCGAGCGCCTCAAACAGGAACTTGGCATCGTATTCGATCCCATCCAGCTGAACGTTGAAGCGGTTCTCGATGGCCTCGGATTCGACGAACAGCGACGAGCTGCGCCCCCACGACCGCATCAGCAATGCCTTGCGTGCCAACTCGTCATCATTGACGCACAGCATTCCGCCATTTCCTGCGCCGTTGATGACATGGCTGCCGTAGAAGCTGGTGGTCGAAACATCCGACCAGACGCCCGTGCTGGTGCCGTCGATCGTGGCACCCAATGTGTCGGCACTGTCTTCGATCACCTTCAGGCCATGAGCATCGGCCAGTTCCCGGATCCGACGCCAGTCCGGGAGGTTGCCTATCAACGAGGGGATCATCATCGCCGAGGTCTTGGGCGAAATCATCCGCTCGATCTGTTCGACATCTATGTTGTAGGTTCCCTCGGCCGCATCAACGAATGCAGGCACAAGCCCTTGCCGCACCAGCGGAGCGACCGTGGTGGCAAACGTCAAAGCCGGGGTGATCACCTCGGATCCCTTGGGAAGATCCAGGATTTCGACGGCCAGATAGTTCGCCGAGGACCCGGAATTGACCATGATCCCATGTGCCTTCGAAAACAGTGCAGCGACTTTCTGCTGCATCTCCCGGACTTTGGGTCCCATTTGGGTGGATGTTTTCAGAACCTCGACGACGGCGTTGATCTCTTCCTGGCCGTGGACTGTCTGTCCGTAATTCACTCTCATCAAAAAATCTCCTGAAAATCTACTGTGCGGCCAGCCCGGTTTGGTCGCAACCCGTGCCGGACATGAGGTCTTGGTACGCGGTGATCTGCGATTGGGTGACCTTGCCCATGTCGTCGCCCGCAGCGTGGGCCTTGTACCAGTCGGTTGTAAGTTCAACGGCTTGAGACAGTTCAAGCCGAGGCCGCCAGCCCAAACGGGTCTGCGCCTTGGTGCTGTCCAACCGAAGTATGCCAGCTTCGTGGGGCGCCGTTGCGGACTCATCCGGGAAACGGAACCCGGGCGCGCCTGCCCCCCAGGCGCGCCACATCATATCCGCCAGATCCCGGACATTGACGGTGCCCGATACGTCTGGCCCGAAATTCCATGCCCCGGCAAAACGCTGTCCGTCGCTCAGAATCTTCTGGGCCAGCAGCAAATACCCTGCGACAGGCTCCAGCACATGCTGCCATGGCCGAATGCTATCCGGGTTTCTGATGGTTACCGGCTGGCCATCATGCCAGGCTCGAATGATGTCCGGTATCAACCGGTCTTCACCCCAGTCTCCTCCGCCGAAGACATTGCCCGCCCGAACCGTCGAAAGCTGAGGGCCACTCGTGTCAGAAAAGAAAGTATGCGCATACGACTGGGCCACAAGCTCGGTTGCCGCCTTGGAGGCACTGTACGGATCCTTGCCGCCCAAAGGGTCGTTTTCGCGATAACCCCACAGCCATTCCCGATTATCATAACATTTGTCGCTGGTAATCACGACCACGGCCTTCAGCGATGGCATTCGTCGCACGGCCTCCAGAACGTTGACCGTACCTTGGACATTGGTCGCAAATGTCTCGGCCGGTTCGCGATAGGATTTGCGCACCAGAGGTTGCGCAGCCATGTGAAACACCACTTCGGCATCCAGACCCTCGGTCGCCCGTGCCAAGGCCGCCGGATCGCGAATATCGGCAAAACGGCTGTCCATTGTCCGATCAAGTCCGCACGCCTGATAGAAGGAAGGCCCGGGCTCGGGCGGCAAGGCAATGCCTGTGACCTGCGCGCCCAGCCGGTTCAGCCAGGTCGAAATCCATCCGCCCTTGAACCCGCTATGCCCTGTCACAAGCACCCGACGGTCGGTGAATTGACCGCCGAAAATCTGATCGGACTGACCAGTCATTGGTTCCTCAGATCGCTATGGCGGGGTAATCAGACGAGGGCTTGGCATCAAATTGCAGCCAAGGCGGCGTATCATCCTCGCAGAGGGCCTCCAACGCGTTGCGGTCGCGGATGGTATCCATCGGATGCCAGAAACCCTCATGGCGATAGGCCATCAGCTCACCGTCGCGGGCCATCTGAGACAGCGGTGACTGTTCCAGCGGTTCCATATCGTCGACCATGTAATCCATGACCCCCGGCTCGAATACGAAATACCCACCGTTGATCCAGGTCTCGCGGCGACGCACCTTTTCGGTGAACGCGTCCACGCGGTCGCCCTTCAACTCGATGTTGCCGAAACGCGCGGGCGGCTGAACCGCCGTGACCGTCGCCAGCTTGCCGTGCGACTTGTGAAAATCGATCAACGCGTTGATGTCGATGTTCCCCAAGCCATCAGAATAGGTGCACATGAAGGTCTCTCCCGGATCCAGCCATTCCTTGAGACGCCGAATGCGCCCGCTTGTCATGGTATGAGCCCCGGTATCGACGACCGACACGTTCCAACCGCCGGGCGCCGAAGGCACCAGCTTGAGCTCTCCCGTATCCAGAGCGACCGAGATATTGTTGGCGATGAGGTGGTAATTCGCGAAGAACTGCTTGAGCAAAAGCGCCTTGTATCCGGCGGCTACGACGAAATCGCGATGCCCGAAATGGCTGTAGATATCCATGACGCGCGCGATGATCGGCCGGCCGCCGATTTCGACCATCGGCTTGGGGATCAAGACTGTTTCCTCGGCCAGCCGAGACCCCAGACCGCCAGCAAGCAGTATCGTTTTCATTCGTGCCACTCCCTCAAATACTTGTTACTAAAATCTGCATGTCTGCGTGGGCCTCACACCGGCCGCTTGACGAACCGGCCACCAGAGACCGCGGATCGGGTTGGGCTCATTCCGTTGCTCCCGATGGCTTCAAGTATACCACACCTTGCCCGTAGCGGTTGCCCAATCCCGAAATTTCCACGGGCTGGTAGCCGTTTGTTTCCGCATAGCGCAACAATGGCTGCTCAAGAGCCGGATCATATCCCAGCAGGAAAGCGGAGGGAGGGTTGGAATCAAACACTGCCTGCAACCCGGCCGCATCCGCCATCACGTATTTCGCGGCCAAGTCAGGTTCCATATAAGGCGCGATCCGATAGGCAAAAGGGCCAGTAGACAGTTCCGGATAGACCGGCAGTTGCGCTTCAAGCGGGTAGATCGGCATGATCGTCGCCACGGGTCCGTCTGGATGGGCACTCGATTCAAGCGCGGCCTTCAACGCTTCGCCACCCTGCGCCACTCGGGTAGTCGTAAAGCCGCTGCGATCGCTCAGCGCTGCCAGACCGGGAACGAGGCGCGGCGCACCCAGCACTGCCAGCAGAACGAAACCGGCGGCAACGACCGGGGTAACCTGCGAACGCTGCTCTGGCCCGACCTTTCGGAAAACCAACGCGCCCAGTAGGGGGATCATGACCAAGGGCTGAATGTAGTACTGCGGAAACCCGGGCGACGGTACAAAGCTGAACGCGGCTGTCACGGCGATCAGAACCAAAACCAACAGAACCGCGCCGAGCTCGGAGAGCAGCATGCCGCCCGATCTGGCCAAAACTGTCAGATAGGCAACGACGAACAGGCAAACCAGCGCCGCTCCACCCAACCAGACCGAATAGGCCAACTGAACTTTGCCCCCAAGGCCCAGAGCCAGATCGGGTTCAGAGGCGGCGTTGGCCTGCCAGTAGGCCACGTGCGGACCCGTATGGAACTTGAGGACATGCGCGATGAAAACCGCGGGATCAACGGCCATGTACCAGAACAGCGGCAAGGCCCCCAGCAGCCCACCCGCCAGCATCGGCAGGGTCACCCGTCGAACTCGTTCTGCAAACGCCATATGCCCCGGCATCAGAAAAGTGGCAATCGCGACGGGCGGAATGAAAACCACCGCGCTGACTTTCATCCCCGCGGCGATCGACAGGCAGACTCCAATCAGTACAAAAACAACTGGCCGCGGATGGTCGCGCTGGGTTTCAAGCAGAAAACCCCCGACACCCCATACGACGAAGGGTAACGGCAGCAGGTTGTTGCTTGCGGCCATTCCGGCCTGGGCCAGAAGTGTTCCGTCAACCATCAAGACCGTGATGAAGAATGCCGCAAGCAGAGCCGATCCGGACAGGCGCCAGGTCACCCAACCGGTACCGCCGATCAACGCAATCCAGCCAAGAAACACACCAAGGCGCGCTGAGCCCAGCAGACCCTCCTGACCTGTGATCAAATAGAGACCGCGGAAATACCACGCCGAATCCGGAACGTGATTGTAGAAGAAGTCCTGGTACAGGCGCCATTGGCCCAACAATTCTGCCGGTGCCACGAACATCAGTTCGTCCCGACGCAAACCAAACGACATGATCCGGCCGAACAGAGCCGCCAACATCACGGCCAGCAGCCCCCCAAACAAGAGCCACAGCACCGCGCGACGACGACCAGACCCGGCCTGAGAAACGGCCCGGTCACGCATATGTTCGGCCTCAGCCGTCATATCGTTCTCGCTTTGCCCGTTCGGACGGGCCCGCCAAAATCTGCAGGTTGCCGTGAACCGCCAGGGTCGCAAATAATCATCAACAATATGCTCCGAAGAGCCCTTCTGAAATCGTAACCCGCGGCCGAAAATGCCGCTCACTTAAATGTACTTTTGACAAAATTTTAGCGACCGGCGTTAATCGTCTCCAGGTTTTTCTGCAGTGCGAAGTTTGCAATCCGCTTGGGCGTCGGCACAGGTTTGATCTGCGACTTGCCGGTACGCGCGGCCAGCTCTTTGCCATCGATCGGGCGCAGACCGTTTGCACCGTAACCCGGCACCAGATCCTTGAGCAGCTTTTTGACCCCAAGATCATTGCCGTCCTGAGCAGCCTGTTCCAGCTTGAGGATCAGCGCCCGCAAACGCGCGGCAGAGACGCCTTCGGGAATTGCCGAGGAAACGCCAGGAATACCGCTTTCGCGACGCTCTTCGGTCACGTCGAACAGCTCTTCGTACAGCTTTTCACCCTGACGGATACCGATGAATTTGATGTCGATGTCCTGATAGGGCTCGAGGCCGGCCAGACGGATCATGCGCTCGGCCAGGTCCACGATCTTGACCGGCCGACCCATATCCAGAACGAAAATCTCGCCGTGGCTGTCTTCAAGGTTCAGACCCCGCGCGGCGGCAACCAGCGTCAGCTGCACGGCTTCACGGATGGTCATGAAGTACCGCTCCATTTTCGGATCAGTCACCGTCAGCGGGCCACCTTCCGAGATCTGGCGCTGGAACAGCGGGATCAGCGAACCGGACGACCCCAGCACGTTACCGAACCGAACCGAGAAGAAGCGGGTCTTCTCATCGGTTTCGTTTGTCACACGGTCCTGCGCCTGAACGTAGAACTCGGCCACGCGCTTGGTGGCGCCCATGACGCTGGTGCTGTTCACGGCCTTGTCCGTCGAGACTTGCACCATGGCGATTGCACCCACATTGCGGGCCGCGTCCGCAACATTCCGGGTTCCGATCACGTTGGTCAGAACGCCTTCGCAAGGGTTCAGCTCAACCATCGGCACATGCTTCAGCGCAGCAGCATTGAAGACCAACTCGGGGCGGTGACGTTCAAAGATCGCGTTCACGCGGGACGCATTGCGAATGTCGGCCACGTAGATCCGGCGTGCGACATCCGGGAAGTTTTGACCCAGATCCATGTCGATGGAATAGGCGTTGTATTCCGTGTTCTCGATCATCACCAGCTCGGCCGGCTCGAACGAGGCGATCTGGCGTGTCAGCTCGCTACCGATCGACCCTCCGGCGCCGGTGATCAGGACGCGGCGGCCCTTGAACATCTCGCGCAGCATCGAACGTTCGACCGCTTTCTGCGGACGGTCCAGGATGTCTTCAGGATTGACGGTCCGGATGCCGTTGCTCTCGGTGCCAAGTTCTTCGAGTCCCGCCAGACGCGATACCGGAATGCTGTTGGCCTCAGCCCAACGGGTCAGCTTGCGAATACCATCACTTTCAAAATGGGTTACGGGCTCGGTCAACAGAACGCGCTGCGGCAGTTGGTCATAATACTTCAGGCGTTCGATGACGGCGTCTGCATCCAACAGCGACCCGATGATCTTCACATCGTGGAAATACAGGCCTTGTGTGTTCCGCGCATCGTCGATGATGCCGACAGGTTCATACTTGGATTCCTGATTGTGCAGAGACCGCACGAACAGGTCGCAGCTGGCGCCGGTTCCGACCAGAATAACCGGGATTTTCCCGTTAGACGCATCCGGGCAACGGCGCGCCGGATCGCTCGTCAGCTCGGTGCTGCGCGCCAGGACGCGCAGAGTACCAAAGGCGGGAACCAGCAGCAGGAACTGAATGACATAGACCGCCAGCGGCACCTGTGCGGTAACGGGAAGGGCAGCGCCCAGCAATGCCAACAAAACAACCGACAGCCCCGCAGCACGCACGATCAGCGTCACATCGCGCAGCGAAGTCGACCGTGTGTGCCGTTTGTAGATGCCGGAAAGCGGCAAAACCGCCAGCGCCACCAGGCAAGTCATCACCACCAACGGCAACAGAACGGACCCGAACTGTTCAGGAACGATGCCACCATTAGCCAGAACGACGGCCGCGGCCACAGCTCCGGCGGATGCGAATACATCTCCGATCAGCAGGCGCCGGTTGGCGCTCAATTCGGTCAGCTTCTGTCGCAGCTTCGACTGGATGTCTCCGAAGGCGCGATCCTGTTCGATCGTGCTATCTGCATCCGGTCCACTTTTGAGCTTAACCAACTCTTGCTCGTATATACTCATAAGAACCCCCGGCAAAAATTGCCACTTACCACTCGACTGAAATGAGACGGGCCAAACACACCCGCTCCACCACTAAAAAGCCTCAATTCCCGATCGACACCACATGGCGCCGGCCGGCAAACACATTGCTTCGCTAAAAGTCCCCCACGTGAATCCGGGCGCCTAGAAACCTCCGCCCTGAACCAAACCCCCTTTTAAATCGTCAACTCGTTACACTACACGTGGTCTGGCCCATCACACGGTCCCGACCACGAACCCACGATTTCAACGCTACCACACCAACATTGGTATCAAAATCCCCTTTCCACCATTTGGACACCATAAAATCACAGAAATGCCATTTTTTGCAGCACGCGACCGCCGTCGCAGTATCAATTGTTGTATCCTCAGGGCCCGATAGTCCCGGTTCATCGTGCACGCACAGAGCCCTAAGGCGCTTTTGTTTCCTGAATGGAAACCAAATTATGGCTTCGATCATGACATGGCCTGCGATTCGCTTCTGTGAACTGCATCCGAAACCGTCCAATTCTGGCAGAGACCCGGATTGCGGCGGGCAAGCCATTCTACGTCGGCCGCATAGAACTCGGTCATCTTCGCCTCCAACTCGGGCGACAGGGCCGGGTAGGTCACCTTTCGAGCGACGGCGTTTCGGATGGACCGTACAGGCCAGGTGTGACGTACAGGGTCCAGAACAGCTCGAACCGGCTTCAGAACACGACGCAGCGACAGTGGCACCATGGGTGTATTCTTATCTTTGACTTTCTGCTGCACCGGCGGTTCCAGCTGTCCGTCATATCCAATATGGCCGGCCACCTTCTTCAGGTTCCCATGAGGGTTCACACGTACATCCTCATAGGCCAGCAGCAGGATCTGGTCCTCTGGGAACAAGTCGTAGAACCGCTTCAGATGGTGGCCGTATCGCCCATCGGACAGAAACCGCTGGTCGGCCGCGACCGCCGGATCCAGATAGTCTTCGATCCTCCCCGAGACCTCGCCGCGGCGGAACAGCATGCAATAGTCGGAATAGGCGCGCTGAACCGGGTCCCGCATCTGCAGGATCAACCGAGTTTCAGGGAAATGCTCCCGAATGCGTTGCGCAGCCAGGGGTTCAGTCAGGTACGAATTCGATTTTTCACCGATCAGATCTGCGCCATCGCAGTCTCCGAACTGGTCACGATACCAGTCCAGTCCGCTTGCATAATACCGAGAAAAGAAATGCAACTCGGGACCCGGCATATGAATGGCCGGCGTCTGCATCAGCGACTTTTGCAACCAGGTGGTTGCACATTTCGCGGCACCGAAAATCAGAAAGTCGACCGGACGACCGTCAGGGAGAGACATTGGAATACTCGTGACCTTGCGAACAGATTAAAAAACAAACCCGGCAAACCTCGCGCCGGAGAACTCAATTCGACGTAACAATGGTTCTTCGTACGACTTCTATGGTGTCCCCGGGCTGAACCGCCTCGGTCCCGTCGATCTTGCGTGGCGCCGTGCCACCCGCCCGTGTGACGATGTATTCAATCACAACTTCACTTGCGATGTCATCTTCGCTGAGCAAACCGGCGGCGGCCAGTTCTCCGTGCAGGCTCGCCGCGGTATCCAGGCGCGTCCGAAGCGCGGCCAACTCGCGTTCGACCGCGTTCAACTGGACCAGAGCATCAGAGCGCGCCTTGTCATCCAGTTCCAGCTCGTCGCGCTCGGCGCGGTTCAGCTCCTGACGGGCCAGCATCAGCGCAACCTCCTGATCCAGACGCTTGGATTCCAGATCGTTCAGAAGATTGGTCATAGTCGTCACCCGGTTCGATACGGTCAGACCTTTTTCCTTGAGCTGGTTCAGGTTTTCCAACTCCCGGCTGACATTCTCGATCTGCGTTTTGCGAAGTTCCAACTGGATGGTCAGGCTCGAGATCTGCTCTTTGAGCATCTCCTGCAGATCCCGAATTCGTTCACCCAAACCCTCGCGGGCGTTCATTGTCGCCTCGAGGATTTCCCCCTCGAGCCCTCCGGGAGCGTCAGGCGCCGCGTCGGTGCCGGTCTCAATCCCTTCTTCCTGCAGGCTCGCAAGGTCAGCTTTCAGCCGCTGCCTCTCATCTTCCAACTCATCGATCTGAGTGGATAGGAGCCGCATTTCGCCGCCCATCCGCATGATCTGGAAATCATTGTTTGCCCCAAACTGGATCGGAGGACGGATCGGGCCACCTGCAAGGGCCAGAACCTGCTGGGCGGTCATCCCGGGATGGTAGGCGTAAGCGCCCGGCGAATTGACGTCTCCAAGAACAAAGACCGGAAGGTGGCTGATCACTTCCAGCGCGACCTTTGGCGGCTCGGCCATGCCGGTCTGGCTGCTGAGCTCAAGCTCCAACATCTGCGACAGTTCCAGCGTGGTCAGCCCGGCCGCCTCAACCTGCCCCACCAGCGGAAACATCAGCGTTCCGTCACCGGCCAGAGCGAACTCGCCGGACACGCCATCCCAAATCATGTAACTTGCGGACAGTGGGTCCCAACGCATGGCACGAACCGACAGGCGGTCCTGCGGCAGCAGGCGATAGCTTTCGGCCAGGGCCGGCACAGCGGCCAGCACAAACAACAGCGTCGCCAGAATTACTCGAAAGAAGCTGCGCAAAACCTTGCCTCCCAACTCTTAAACACCAACAAGCCGGGCGTGGGTGCCGGGCACGATACTCAAATCTCGAAAACACAAACCGCACCCACAGCGCAAGTCGGTCGTCAAAAGCAATTTCGGTCATCGGCGGGACAGAAACGATCCCGCTCGGCAAATCATAGGCGCTTGGCCTCAGGCTGACAAGCAAAGCCAATGGCGCGTCGCCTTTGGCGCTGGCTTTCCTGTCGACACAGACCTGTCAGCGCCTGGGCCACCGCGTCGGCCGCGGTCGCAACCCCCTGTGAATGCAGCCCGAAGGCTGGTTGTTTTGGGCGAAACACCCGATCAGAACACCCCGCCTAGTTTCGCGGCAATCACACCGCGGCTCTGGCTCCTGCTTTTCCTGACTGGCAACAGTTCACAGCTTTGGCTCGAATCGTTGACGCAATACAGAAGCCAAATCAGCGTCAGCGTCTAGTCAGCCCAGCATTCTCAGCCCCCGCATCCCGCGGCGGCATCGACGGCTTGCAAACAGAATCCGTTTCGACCAATCTTGCTGCATCGCCGCTTGTCGACCCGGGTTGTCGGTATTTCAGTCGCGGTTGCTCGGGTGGCGTGTCGCGTCCCTTTGTATTGGTTGATTTTTTGTGTGTCGCGGGACCCCGCGTGTTGCGAGTTGGATTTGATTTGTGAACCGGTTGCTTGAAATCCTGATCTGCCTGCTTCTGGGCCTGCTCGCGCTTCCCTTGTTTGTCATTGCGTGCGTCGTGGTGCTCTTTTCCATCGGCCGTCCATTGATGTTTTCGCAGATCCGAGCCGGACGACAGGGTCGCAATTTCCGGCTCTACAAACTGCGCAGCATGAAAGAGACGCGCGCGGCGGATGGTTCGTTGCACCCCGATACGGATCGCCAGACACGCGCCACCGCAATGATCCGACGCCTGCGCCTCGACGAGATCCCGCAAATCGTTCTGATCCTGCAGAACAAAATGGCCCTGGTTGGGCCTCGCCCCTTGCTGCCTGAAACGATCGAAGACTTCGGACCCGCCGGACAATACCGATGTTCCGTTCGGCCGGGGCTGACCGGGTGGGCGCAGGTCAGCGGCAACACCAATCTCAGCAACAGTGAAAAACTGAGCCTTGATCTATGGTATGTGGCGCATCGGTCACTGGCGCTGGACCTGCAGATTCTGGGCGAAACGGTCGGAGCGGCCCTGCACAACGAACCCCGCCGCGACGACCGGATCGAGGCGGCCCGGAAATGGATAGACTCGAATGGCCCGTTGGCCCAGGACATGCAGGAGATGAACGCGTGAATATCGTACTTGTCGGCGCCGTCGAGACCACGCTTGCAGCCCTGATGTCGATGTGCGGTGCCGGGCATGTGCCGGCCCTTCTGGTAACCCTGTCGCCACGCCTGTCCGCGCGGCATTCGGATTTCGTCGACCTGTCGCCGGCGGCCGCGAAGTATGGCGTCCCGGTTCTGCATATCGAGAAATCCAACGACCCCGCGACTCTCGAACAGATTGCCAAGGTCAAACCCGACCTGATCCTGGTGCTCGGTTGGTCACAGATCTGCGGCCCCGAGTTCCGGGCGTTGGCGCGGATTGGCTGCATCGGATTTCATCCGTCGGCCCTGCCCCGCTTGCGGGGGCGCGGTGTCATCCCCTGGACGATCCTGTTGCAGGAACGAAACGTCGGGTCCTCGCTTTTCTGGTTGGGCGAAGGTGCCGATGACGGCCCTATTGCCGCTCAGGCCATCTATGCGGTCGATCCCGAAACCGTCACTGCACGCGAGTTGTACAATCGGGCTTTGCGTGCCGTCTCAGGACTGCTGCCGCCTTTGTTGAACCAGATTTCCAACGGCGATATCCCGGCCGAACCGCAACGCACCGACGGGATCAGCCTGTGCGCCCGCCGCCGCCCCGAGGACGGTCTGATTGACTGGACCAATCCTGCTGCGGACATCCACCGCCTGATCCGTGCCTCGGGTCCGCCCTACCCCGGCGCCTACACCTATGGCCCCGATGGCGTGAAACTGGTTCTGACAGGAGTCAGGTATACCGAGCCGGAGGGCTACTTCATCGGCTTGCCCGGCCAGATCCAAGCCATCGGCAACGGCGGCTTTACGGTGGCCTGCGGCGACGGGCGCTGTCTGGACATAACTGAATGGTCAGGGGCCGACACACCCCCTGCCCTTCACGCGAAACTGAGGACACATCCATGATCGCTTCCGACCTGACCACTGGCCACGCCGGCCCCGCGCTGATCGTCGCTCCGCATCCCGATGATGAGGTTCTGGGCGCCGGCGGCACGATGGCCCGCATGGCCGATGCTGGGCGCGAAGTGCATGTGGTTGTCGTCACTCGTGGCAAACCCCCGAAGTTTACCGATGAACAGGTCGCAACCACACGGCGCGAGGCACTCAATGCGCATGATCTGCTGGGCGTCACCGAAACACATTGGATGGACTTCAATGCGGCGGAGTTGTCAGAACATGCCCATTCGGACCTGAACGGTGCGCTGGGAAAGCTGGTCCGCGACATCGCCCCCAGCCTGATCCTGGCTCCGCATCCAGGCGACATCCATATGGATCACCAGCTGAGTTTTCTGTCCACGCTGGTGGCAAGCCGCCCGCATCAACATGACTATCCGGCCAATATTCTGGCCTACGAAACCCTTTCCGAAACAAATTGGAACGCCCCCTATCTGACCCCGGCCTTCGTGCCAAACGTGTTTGTCGACATCTCGGACACGATCGAACGGAAGCTTCAGGCGTTCGGCAAGTTCGAAAGCCAGGTCAAGCAGGCGCCGCACGAACGCTCGGTCGACAGCTTGCGCGCCTTGGCCACCCTGCGTGGCGCGACGGTGCACCGGTCGGCGGCGGAAGGCTTTGTTCTGGTCCGATCGGTGATTTGACAGGAGGTGCGAAATGCAGATATGGCCCATCTATGACCAGGAACAGATCGACGCGGTAGCGCAAGTTCTGGCCTCTGGCAAAGTCAACGCTTGGACCGGCACTGATGTTCGCGCATTCGAGGCCGAATACTGCGCATATACCGGAGCCAAACATGCGATCGCCATGGCCAACGGGACAGTGACGCTGGACGCCGCGATGCTCGGGCTAGACCTGCAACCGGGTGACGAGGTCATCGTAACCCCGCGCAGCTTCATCGCCTCGGCCAGCTCGGTGATGCTGGCGGGCGGTGTTCCGGTCTTTGTCGATGTCGATCCTGACACCCAGAATATCACGCCCGACACCATCGCCCAGGCGATTACGCCGCGCACCCGGGGGATCATACCCGTGCATCTGGGCGGTTGGCCCTGTGACATGGACGGCATCATGGATCTGGCCCGCGCCCACGACCTTTGGGTCATCGAAGACTGCGCCCAGGCCCACGGCGCGATGATTGGCGACCGCCATGTCGGAACCATCGGGACCTTGGGATCGTTTTCCTTCTGCCAGGACAAGATCATGACCACAGGCGGCGAAGGCGGTCTGCTGGTGACCAACGACTCTGATCTCTGGGGTCGCATCTGGAGCTACAAGGATCACGGCAAAGGTTATGACACCGTGTTCAACACGGAACACCCACCCGGCTTTCGCTGGCTGCACGACTCAGGACCCGGCACCAATCTGCGGATGAACGGCCCTTCGGCGGCACTTGGTCGAATACAGCTGAAACGCTTGGACGCATGGCGCGCGCACCGGACGGCAAATGCGGATATCCTGCACAATGCCCTTGCGACCTGCCCGGCCTTTCGCGTGCCAATGCCACCCGACGGCGTTACCCACGCATTTTATAGGTTCTACGCATTTGTGCGGCCGGAAACACTTGCGCCCGGCTGGAGCCGGGACCGCATCATCGCCGAGATCGCCGAGGCCGGCTTTCCCGCCTTTTCTGGCAGCTGCTCTGAGATTTACCTCGAGAAAACCTTCACCAGCCGAGGCCTGGGACCCAAGGAACCGTTGCCCGTGGCGCGCGAGCTGGGCGAAACCAGCCTTGCCTTCCTGGTCGACCCGGCCTGGTCCGCCGAGAACGTCGCTCGTCTGGCGCAGGTCATCGTTGATGTGGGCCAAAAGGCGACGGCCCGCCACATGGCACAGGGCTGAGCGCGAATTGGTGATGTGTGGCCGATCAACATACAGCTTGTGTCGAACGCCCACCGGTGAGCTGCGGAGGGTGACCCGATGATCTTGCATGTCACCACTGATTTCTCGGGCCAAGGTGGCGCACAAGCCATGTTGGCCCGACTTTTGGCCCATTCGGGCGAACGGGCCTGCGTCGTCGCCCTGACCGAGGTTTCGGACCGCTGCCGCGCAATGGCGGCGAATGACAAGGTCGAATACGTTTCGCTGCGTGCCAGATCGCCGTTGGCCCTGTTTCGCGCGGTTTGGCAGATCCGACGTTTGATCCGGACCCATCAGCCGGATGTGGTTCTGTGCTGGATGTACCATGCAATGGTCCTGGGCCTGATCGCCGGCAAACTTGCCGGGCGGCGCGTTCCAGTCGTTTGGACCGTGCGGCAAGCGCTGGACGACCCGGCTGCCTTCACCCGCAGCACCCGCGCTGCGGTGGCGCTGTCGAAGGTGCTTTCCAGATTCTGTCAGGGGATCCTCTACAACTCGACCCGCGCTCAAACTCAGCACGAGAAATACGGCTTTGCCGGGGACCATTCCACGGTGATTCCAAACGGGTTTATCCTTCCGCCCAATCCAACGTCGCGGCCGGGGCCCGCCCGCGTGCTTGGAGTGGCGGCAAGGTTTCACCCGCAGAAAGACTTCGAAACCTTCTTCCGCGCCTTCTCGATTGCGCGCCAGTCCGTCCCGGACCTGCATGCCCGTCTGGCCGGAGACGGCGTAACGCTGGAGAACCCTGAGATCCGCGCGATGCTGGCCGACAACGATCTGCCCGAAGACAGCGTGACGTTGTGCGGCGACCTGCACGATATGTCCGAGTTCTACGCGAGCATTGACCTGCTGGTTTTGGCCTCGCGCACCGAAGGCTTTCCGAATGTGATCGCCGAAGCCATGAGCCACGGCCGCCCGGTCGTGACGACTCATGTCGGCGACAGCGCCAGAGTGGTGGACTCGTGCGGCTATGTCGTGCCGCCACGTGATCCGCAGGCATTGGCAGAGGCACTGGTCCAAGCTGCCAACTGGCCGCCCGAAACCTACAAGGCCCATAGCAATGCTGCCCGCGACCGCATCGCCACACACTACTCCCTCGACGCGATTGCCCGCGCCTATGATCAGGCCCTGAACCAAGCTGCCAACCCGGCGCCACCCACAGCGCCTCAAGTCGAATAAAGGACCTGACCCATGTGCGGTATCGCCGGATTTCTGACTTTTCAGCCCATGGGCGCCGACTCGGGCCGCACCACGCTGCAGGCCATGTGCGACGCTATTCAGCACCGGGGTCCCGATGCCGACGGATTGTTTGTCGATCCAGACGCCGGTGTAGCTCTGGGCCATCGCCGCCTTTCGATCGTCGACCTGTCGGAGACCGGGGCGCAGCCAATGACCTCGCCCAGCGGCCGGTTCACCATCGTCTACAATGGGGAAATCTACGGCTTTCTGGCCCTGCGGCAAACGTTGCTGGACAAGGGCGTCACGTTTCGCGGCACATCAGATACCGAGGTGCTACTGGCGGCTATGGACCTCTGGGGCATCCGCAAGACATTGGAACAGGCGCACGGCATGTTCGCCTTCGCGGTCTTGGATCGCAAGCTGAACCGGGTGGTTTTTGCGCGCGATCGGTTGGGCAAGAAACCCCTGTATCTAGGCCTCAAATCCGGCCAGCTTTTGTTTGGTTCCGAACTCAAGGCGCTGCGCGCGAACCCCGCATTTGGCTCGCCGGAAGCCGACCGGCGGGCCCAGGCGCAATACGCCCGCTACGGATATGTGCCGGCACCACTCTCGATCTATCGCGAAGTTATGAAGTTGCCCGCCGGATCAATGGTCGAAGTCCGCCTGGACCAGCCGCCCGCGACGGCTCAGGACCTGGTAGATGCCATCCGGACGTTCTGGGACCTTCGCGACTGCGCGAAACGGGGACTTGCCGCACCGATCCACGACGAAGAACGGGCGCTGGCTCGTATTGAAGAGGAACTGCAGCGTGCCGTGCAGGAGCGCATGGTCGCGGACGTCTCGGTGGGGTCCTTCCTGTCCGGCGGGATAGATTCAACCCTGATCACTGCCATGATGCAGGAACAAACCAACGGCAAGGTAACAAGCTTTACAGTCCGTTTCGAGGAAGAAGGCCTGAACGAAGCAGACCATGCCGCCGCAATCGCTGCACATCTGGGCACGGACCATCACGAGGTCACTGCAACACCATCCATGGCGTTCGAATTGCTCGATGACCTACCACACGTTTATGACGAACCTTTTGCCGACCCGTCCGGCGTTCCAACCCTGCTGGTTTCCAAACTGGCCCGCGACCAACTGACCGTCGTGCTGTCGGGTGATGGCGGCGACGAGTCCTTTGGCGGGTACGAACGCTATGCCCGAATGATGGCGATGGAACGCCTGGGCCGAAAGCTTCCTCGGCCGGCTGCGTCGATTTTGGCAGCATCGCCTGATGCCCTGCGTGCAGCCGTTGCGCCGATCCTGCGTAAATTCGTTTCAGGCACTATGCGCGACCAGATCACAGCCGACAGGATCTCCAAAGTCGCCTCGGTCATCGCGCAGCCTGATTTTAGAAGCCGATACAATACCCTGTTCAGTCTTTGGGACCCGGCAGCAGCGCTGAAGGACGTGAATGACGGCGGGGTCTATCAAACACTCGGATTGCCCAACGGCCTCGATGAAGTTGACACGATGCTGCTGCTGGATTCCTGCCTGTATTTGCCCGAAGGCATTCTTGTGAAAGTCGATCGAGCGTCGATGGCCGTCGGTCTTGAGGCGCGCGCGCCCTTGTTGGATGACCGCGTTGTCGCCGCCGCTTGGCAGGCGCCCCGATCCCTGCGTTTCGACGGTAAACAGGGCAAGGTGGCCCTAAGGCGCCTAGTGGACAAGCGCGTACCAAAGGCCTTGTATGATCGCCCGAAACAAGGGTTCGGAATTCCCGTCAACGACTGGCTGCGTGGCCCGCTGAAGCCTGTGGCAAACGAGGTATTTTCAACAGGACAGGGGGTCGAGGACGTATTCGACACAGCCACCTTGGCGCGACGATGGCGCGAGCATCTCAGCGGGCGTCGCAATTGGGGGCCCCATCTGTGGACGGTTCTGATGTATCATTTCTGGCAGAAAAAATGGCTGGCCTGATCCTCAAACCGCGGACTTCTGTTCACCAAATTCGCACAAAAGCACGCAATTCAGCCGATTGTCATGTGAAACAGAGGTGCACGCCCGTATCGTTTGTCACGCGCCGTACCGGCGTGCCTAAGTCTGTTCATGACTGAACTGATTGCATCCTGCTCGGGCCTTTGGCGCGATATCCGGTCCGAATTTCGGTCTCCACACCCTCCTGCAACGAGACGGCAGGCAGGCCTCGCGCTACTGCTTCTGTTTGGCGTGGTCTTTGCTTTTTTCTATTTCCGGCTGGAATTCGCGCGGCAGTTTCTGGACATGCCCGCACCGCCGGGAAAACCGTTCTACAACGACGACTGCATCCTTGCCTCGGACCCTGGCCGTTACTCACATGGCTTGTTTCAGGGGCACTACCTGGCTTTCCACCTTGCGCGCCACCCGCTGGTGGTGATGCTGAACGCCGCCATCGCCGAGCCGCTGACCTGGCTGGGCATCCGGCAGCCTGTCGCGATTTCGATCAGCCTCGCATTCTGGGCGGCCATGTCGTCTGTCACGATCGCGCTATTCCTGCTGCGCCAACGCCTGTCGCTCTCCGTTTCCATTCTGGCGACGCTTGCTGTTCTTCTGACCTTCGGAACCGTCACCACGCTCAGCGTTGTCGAGACCTACAGCGTCTCACTCTGGGCGATCGCCATGTCATTGTTGATCATGGCCGAGATGGCCAGACACTGCGCCAAGTACCCGGCCCTTACCAGCGTGATCGCTGGCCTGGCTTGCGGTGTGCTGGCCGGATGGTCCCATTTGCCGGCGGCTGCATTCTCTCTGGTTTATGCTGGATTTGCATGGGCTTCTCTCAGCGGAGGTGTCGGGCGGAAATTGACGTTCGGACTGGTGGTTCCGTCGGTGATTGCCGTAATCTGCATGATGGCTCCGGTCGTTTTTCTTGGCATCGTTCTGGACGGTGATCCTTTCATGGAACCGACCGAGATGGTTGGCCGGTACGCGGACGCTGCGAACTTCACCAACCCGGAAATCATCAAAGACTATGCCGCCGGCTTCTTCCTGTTTTCCTGGGTCGCGCCGGCCGAAACCGTTCAGTGCCGCTTTTTGCTGGATCGGCTATGGGAGATTCTCCGCGATCCAAGCCGTTTGACCCTGACAATTCTGGCGACAATCCTGATCGGATGGGCAATTGTTTCCGGCACCAGAACACCTGGCCGCGCCCCGCTCGTGCTGGCAGTGTGGACGTTGGTGGGCACGTTCTTTGTGTTCTACCTGTTTTTCAACCCACTCGAAGTGTTGCTTTACAGCTCTCACTGGACCACGGCCATAATCCTGGGTTCGGTCATTCTGCTGAGGGAAAAGCCGGGTCTTGGCTTGCTGTTGAGTGGAATTGTGGCGCTCAGCCTGTATGTGAATGTATCGCCTCTTGCGGATCCAGCTTCATTCGATCCGGCGCAATGCTGTCCGCACGGAGGTCGAAACTAGGCCGGTCCGAGCGGCGGATGTGGGTAAACTTGACAACAAAAGTGACCCTACTTAGCGTTCTGGGTCATCGTCTCCGCCGGTGAAAAATTATGGATACGCCGAATTCGAAAACGGTTACTTGCGACATTCGGCAATGTTTCACGCTGTTGGTTGTAAAAGTGTTTTTGGGTTGAATTCATGCGGCAGTCCACCGAACTGAAGGTATTTTTCTTTTTCCTCGTTGCCTGTGCAGCCGGGCTTTTTGCCGCCGGCACCTGGCACGGAATCGGAATGCGTCCGGATTCTATGGCCTATCTGGGGCTGTCCCCTGACCGGTTTCAACAGGCGCCAACCTATACCGCGCTGATTGATCTGCTGGCCGGAATGGGTGTCCAGCCCGTGCTTGCGGCCACCGTACTGAATATCCTCAGCCTGATCCTGAACATCGCTTTGATGTTCTTGATCCTGAACGACTGCAAGGTTCGGCCACGGATGATCTTTCTGGCAGCACTGATCATGACCCTGAGTCCCCAGTTCATGTACGCGCATGTCACGATCCTGTCGGAACCGCTCACGACAAACTGCTTGCTGGGCACCTATTTCTTCATGTCCCGTTACCTGCGCGGCGACAGCCTGTCCGCCTTTGTGTTGGCAAGCTGTCTGGCCGCCCTCTGCGTGCTGACCCGGTTCGCATTGGTCCCACTGATCGCGGCCTGCTCGCTGACAATCCTTGTTTATGGGCACGGTGATCTGCGCCGTCGACTGGTTTCGGCGATTGTGTTCGGCCTGATCGCATCCGCAATCATCATCGGGTGGTACCTGTACAATCAAACCTCCGGCGGGACCGGCATCGGGCGTCAAGCAGCGTTCCTTGGGGATCCCGACACCGAGACCTTCCGCGCTGCACTGACCACGCTTTCAGCCTACGTGCTGCCAAGCTCCCTGCCGCCGATCATCACGTTGACCGCTTTGGTGGTGGTTTTGGGGTTCGTCGTTGCTCTGATCGCCACGGCTTTGAAGGTTCAGACCAACCCTGATGACCTTCCCGGTCTGCCAGTTGCGCGTCCGATCTCGTTCTTTTTGTTGGTCTACGTTCCTTTCCTGGTTCTGGCCCTGTTTATCGAGGCGAATCTGACCATCCATGCCCGATACCTGTTGCCAGTGTTCATTTCGACTCTGGTTCTGGGGTTTGCTCTGGTTGGTGGTCAGCCAGGAACGGATATGATGAACCGGCTGCGTCCCGTAGCCCTCATACTTGCGCTGGCGTTGACCGGAACCTATGCCGTACGCACGGCAGCGATGACCCGCACCCACATGACTGAGGGGAATTTCTATGCCTCACCGGTCTGGAAGAACTCTCCGACCTTGGCGCATCTGGACAATTTGCGGGATGGTGTCGTGGTCTATTCCAACGGTTATGATGTCATTCGGCTGGTCAAGGGCGTGGATGCGCTCAAGTCCCCTGAGTTGTTCGAACGCAGAACCGGCAGGCCGGACCCTGGTACGTCGCCAGAAAAAGAAATTCAGGAGGTCCGCAAACGCGTGGCAAACCAAAACGCGGTTGTCGCCATCCTGAACGAGGTCGACTGGCGGTTCTATCTGGTCAATGAGGAACGGCTGATCCGCGAAGCCGATCTGACGCTGCTCTATGAGGAGGCCGACGGGCGGATCTATGGATCTCCCGCCAGTTTCAAACCGATCGAATGAAGGATCGTTTATCATGAAGCTTGTTCCAACACTCGCGGCCGAACAATGATAGGATCGATGATATTCAATCGGGTGGCTCTGCATTCACGCCCTGAAGGATTGCTTGATGAAGTTTGAAGACCTCAAACACGTCTCGGTTCTGGTCGGTCGCTATTTCGTGACCGGGTGCACGGCCGTCATCATCCATTTCTCGGCGATGGCGTTCTCGGTCGAAGTCTTGGGCATCTACGAAACGATCGCTTCGGCAATCGGATTTCTGATGGGGGCCACATTCAATTACTGCATCCAAAGACTATGGGTGTTTCGGTCCAGCGTTCCACATCGCAGTGCCCTGCAGAGGTTCATTCTGGTCACGGCGACGACGTCGGCGATAAACGTGGCGCTGTTCTCTCTTCTCTTTGCGTTGTTGCCTTTCCACTACTTGATCATTCAGGCGTTCGTGACCGGGTGCATATTCCTTCTGAATTTTACCCTGAACTGGAAAATCACATTTCGCGAGCCTGCTGCTGAACCACCGGAAGCCCAGGCACAGGACGCCGGAAGGTAGGTATGCCGGACCAAACCCACTGTGTCGGCTTTGGAAACAACGCCAACAACCAACCGCTTTGTTCACGATTTTAAGACTTCGAAAAGGCAGCTCTTCGCCCGACGCCAGAATGGCTAAAAACTCTCTGCTCTCGGATTTGCATCGCTTTTTTTGCCCGCCAAACGCACAGGGACGGCCTTTTGGCCTGATATGGCTAGATAAATCTATCGAGCCGATCAAAGTACAGGTAAAACAATATGATAAATAACAGTTCGATTCTGACGCCGATTTTAAGCCGTATTCACGGTCCGAAAAAAATGGAGAACACTCGTGCAATCCGGTGACGACGCAATTGCCAGCCAGCATGAAACCAACGATTTCATCAATATCTGGTTGCTGCTGCGCCGGAACCTGCTGGTCATCTTTCTGTTGGTCGTCGGTGCGGTCTCGGCAACAGCCTTCTACATGTCGACCATCCCCGACCAGTATCGGTCGGACGCGCAGATGGTTCTGGCTCTCACGGAAACACGATTCAGCGAGTCGACCGGACAGCTGGAAACCTATGAACTGAACCGGTCGAGCGTGGAAACCGAGTTGGCCCGACTGCGGTCTCGCGACTTTGCCGAGCAGGTGGCAGACCGCTTGGGTCTGTTCGACGACCCCAGCTTTGTGCGCCGTGCCCCCGGCGCGGACAGCGAGGCGGATGAAGAGATTCACCGCGCCGCGGTCACTGACAAAGTACTGGCCTCTTATTCCGTCTCCCGCGCGGGAGAAAGCCTCGCCATCAGCATCGAAGGCCGATCCACATCGCCGGTGCTGGCTGCAGCCCTGCCCAATACCGTCATTGCCGTCTATATCGCGAACGAGCGCGACGCACGCGTCAATCGCTTGATGACATCGATCGACAATCTCAAACGCCGGGTCGGTATCCTTGGCGAAGAATTGACTCAAGCGGAATCGAATTTGGCCGAGTTCATACGTGAGGACAATCTGGACGACGAACAGTTCGTGACCCGGCTGCGCGCCGAGGTTGAGCGGCGCAAGGCCCAGCTGCGCATCGGCATCGAACGCAACCTACCGGAAGACGAAATTCTGGCCCTCCAGGAGCAGCTGATCACATCCGAGCAGGAGCTGGAGGCCCGCACCCGTCTGGAGCTGTCGTTGCTGCGCCGGGAACGCGAGGTCGAACTACTGCGAACCCGCTATCAAACCACGATCGACAACCTGACCTTGCTGGAAACCCGCATCGGCCAGCTTGAGGACGGCACAGTTCAGGTTTCCAAAGCGCGAATTCCGGTTGAACCCTATGCCCCCAGCAGGTCGTTGATCACGGTACTGGCCGGCCTGTTCGCAATGATCGTTGGCTTCATCATCGCACTGGTGCGCGAGGGCCTGGACAGAACGGTGCGCAGCGAAAACCAGATCTTCCGAATGACCGGCCTCAGCAATCTGGGATATATCGCCCGTCAGCGACGCAGCAAAATGTTCGCCGGTGAGAACAAGGCGATCGAAAACCTGTTGCAGAGCCAGAAATCGCCCCTGGCCGAAGCCGCCCGGGGCATCTTGACCAATTGTATCAAGTTCCAGCATTCCAAGGTGATCCTGATCACCTCAGGCTTGCCGAACGAGGGCAAATCCTTCGTCAGCAGCGTTCTGGCGACCTCGGCGGCCGTTGACGGACTGAACGCTCTGCTGATTGATCTGGACACGCACCGTCGCGGCGCGACGAAGACGTTCATTCCAGACATGGATGAGGTGCAACTTTCGGAAATCTATTCTGACAGTGTAACCCTGCAACATGCTCTGACCACCGAAACCAAAGGGTCACTGGATCTGATCACCGCAGCCTCGCCTACGCACGAGCTGTCTGATGCCGCGTCAAACAAGCTCAAGCAACTCAAAGAAACGCTGCTGGATCAATACGATATCATTATCGTGGACACACCCCCGGCACTGGTGATGGATGAAGTGTACCGCAACGACATCCTCGCCGACGCCGTTCTGCTGGTCGCGCGCTGGGGAAAAACGCCACAGCATGCGTTGCAAGCCGCGGCAAAACGGCTTCAGTCATCCGGCTTCAATGTACTGGGTACGATTCTGAATGACGTCGACCCCAAGAAATACCGCTGGACCACCTACGAAGGGTATTACGGTACTTACGACGACTACTAGAAAATCCGGCGACCGCGCCGTTCCGGCCACCGGGGATGTCTGGTGGCCGAGTCTGTGCTACCATGCGAGTACCGGATGCTGCGCGCGGGTACTGATCGACGTGCGGCGCGGTCGGAAATACCGGACTTTGCTTGGAGTGGGTTTTGGGGAAAGCTTCTTCAAGGGCAGATGAAAACGGGGGGCTCATAATCATCGCGCTGGCACTGGTCCTGGCGGTGATTCAGACGGCTTTTCCCTTGGTTGACGTAAACTTCTCCAGTGACTCGGCAGACTACGTTCAGGCCGCCGCCTATCGCGGCTTTGCATATCCTTTTTTTCTGGACCTTTTCGACGGGTTCCCGGACCCGCTGCGCGCCGCTGTTGTGGGCCAGATCTGGGTATTCTCGGCTGCTGCATGTCTATTGTCGGTCACACTGGCTCGGGCCACTGGCCATCCCCGTGCCGGTCTGGTCCTGCTTGGAATTCTGATCATCAACCCGATGACGTTCTACTTTAACTACAGCATCCTGTCCGAGTCTCTGTTCCAAAGCGCGACATGCGTCTATCTTGCCTGTCTGGTGCAAGCGATCCACGGCCCCAAGCCCTGGCACTTTGCAGCCCTGGGCATGACAGTCGGCGCTTTGATCGCGATCCGTCCAGTTGGTTTTGCTCTTCTGCCCATCCTTATCGTGGCGGTTCTTTGCGCGAGCTATATCAATGGCAGGCGCCCGTGGGCTGGATTGGCTCTGGCGGTTCTGGGCGTCGCCTTCGTGCTGCTTGCAGACCGCGCCGCTTACGACCTTCGCCACGATGAACCTCGCGAAAGCGTGCTGGGGAACGTCTTATTCGCAAAAAGCGCCATGTTCGCTGCAGGCCCAAACCCCTATGCCCCCGATGACCCACGAACCGAAGTCTGGATTATTCTTGAAGAACAGGGCCCGGCTGACGCACGAGAGGCGATTTCCCGGGCGCCATTTGGACCGGTCTCCTTCTTTCTGATGCACAGCTACGAAGCCAGCTTGATTTTTCTGTACGAGAAGGACCGGTTGCAGTCCATTGCCGACCGAATTGGCATTCCAAAGACCGAACTCATGGCCGAAATCGGTTCAAGACGAATTCTGGCGAACCCGACGGGGTTTTTGCGGTTGCCGCTACAGCACTATGTCGCCCTCTGGCAGCCCTTCTACCATGCCGTGACCGCGAACGACATCACCGCCTACATCGCGCAGAATGGGCCGTTCCCGATGGACAATGCGCTCGGCTATATCACCCGCGATGTTTTTGATCCGCCGTATGCACGTCTTATCCATTCCGCGCTTGCGATAGGTTGGCTGGCTTCGATCTTGATCCTGGCGGCCTCAATCCTTTGGCTGCGCCAAAACTGGGCCGGACGTCAAATACTGACTCTGGCCGGGTTGGGGGTGCTGAGCCTGCACGCGCTATTGTTTCTGTCTGCAACACTATCCATCGCGTCGGTTAGGTATCTTGCAGCACTTTGGCCTATCGTCGCGGTGGTCATATGTGCTAGTTTTCTTGTGGTTTTGAAGCTTTATGATCGCCGGAAGAAGCACGCAAGGCGCAGTCTGGAAATCTGACATGCCGCCCGTAGTGTTCTGTTTCTCGCCTTTTCGGGCCCGGCAAATGTTGTTGTGTCGGTGAAAGTGGTTGCAATGGTAAGAGCCGGATTCAAAGACTATTTGTCCATTGCGCGCATCGACCATTGGTTCAAGAACATCTTCATTCTGCCGGGTGCCGTTCTTGCGGTCATCATGGGTGCCGAGTTCACCAGTCGGTCGGCAATCGACCTCGCCGTCGGGATATTTTCGATCTGTCTGGTCGCGTCGGCCAACTATACTATAAATGAGTGGTTGGACCGCGAATTCGACCGGCACCACCCGAAGAAGAAAGAGCGTGCCTCAGTCGTGACCGAGATCGACGGCCGGATCGTCTGGTTGCAATGGCTGGGTCTGGCGATCGTCGGTCTCGGACTCGCGCTACTGATCAATACGCCGTTCTTCCTGACGGCGCTGTCCCTGCTGATCATGGGGATCATCTACAACGTCAAACCAATCCGGTCCAAGGACCGCGCCTATTTGGACGTTCTGAGCGAGGCCATCAACAACCCCATTCGGTTCTTTGCGGGCTGGTTCATTATGGTTCCGCCGATCGTGGCACCGTCCAGCGTGTTGATCTCGTACTGGTTCGGCGGCGCGTATCTGATGGCGATCAAGCGCTTTGCCGAATATCGTACCATTGACGACCCGGCACTTGCCGCGCGGTACCGCGCATCTTTCAAAGACTATGACGAGTCGAAGCTATTGGTGTCGGCGCTGGTCTACGCAATCTTGTCCACCGCTTTCCTGGGCGTTTTCCTGACAAAGTACAAGGTCGAGCTTCTGCTGTCTCTGCCCTTCGTGGCGATGTTGTTCGGGCGCTATCTTGCCGTCGGGCTGGCCCGGGACTCGATCGCACAGGCCCCCGAAAATCTGTACAAACAACGCGGCCTTGTTTTTCAGGTTATTCTGCTGGTGGTGGTCATGTTCGTTCTGCTCGAGATCAAGCTTCCGTTCTTTGAACAGTTGCTTGAAATCCGGCCAGTCGGGTCATAGGTGCCGGGCAACGGACCGGCTTGCTGCCAGACTGGAGGTGATGCGCGCATGGTGAACCAGCCTTCAGATGATGTTGTATCCGCACCGATCCGGCGATGCTGGCTGTGCGGCACCGGCGGCCTCAGGAGGATAAAGGAAAGCACCCTGCGCGGGGATCCGACGTCGCGGAACTTTGAAATTTCGAATGCCGACTACGGTACAACCGCCGCGATCGACCAATGCGTCCGCTGCGGTTTTTGCCAATGCACGGATATGGTCGATGTCCTTAAATTCTACGAAGACCTCGAAGACCCGGCCTATGAGATGACGCGCCCCCAAAGGGCGCGGCAGAAACGGGTGCTGCTAAACAGGCTGCCAAGACCCACTGCCGGCGCGAACCGGCTGCTGGATGTGGGGGCCGGAACCGGTATCCTGGTCGAGGAGGCCATCGCCTGTGGTTACGACGCGATCGGGGTTGAGCCGTCGCGACGGTTTTGCGCCCGGGCAAAACATCATGGCCTGCCGGTGGTCCAAGGCGTTCTTCCACATCCCGATCTGACCGGCCCCTACGATGTAGTCACTCTGGTAGACGTGGTCGAACATGTTTCGGATCCGCTGGACCTGATCACCCGGGCTGCACGGTTGTTGGCCGATGGCGGAGTACTGGTCGTCGTTACGCCCGACCGCTCGTCCCTGCTGGCGCGTATCATGGGAGACCAATGGTGGCACTATCGTGTTGCGCATATCGGCTATTTCGACCCTGAAACACTGCGCTTTGCCTTGGCCAAAGCTGGCTTGCAGCAAACCGAATTTCATCGTCCAACTTGGTATTTTCCGTTAGGATATCTGGTTGAAAGAGTGCATCGTTATCTACCCAGATGGGCGCGCTTCAAGGTTCCGGCACGGCTGGCTGACCTAGTGATCCCAGTGCACCTGCGGGATTCAATGATGGTCTGCGCGACCAAAGCCCAAACCCGGGACACCGCGCCCTAGACCAAAGGCAGAAGAATTTTGACAACAGCCAAGGTTTTTAGAATGCCCATTGCAAAAAGGCCAAGACTGCTCGCCGTATTCCAAGTATCGCTTTTTGCGACTGTTCTGGCGATTGGCTGCAGCCCTGGCACGCTGCTGGCCGAGAACGCGAACCGGTCCTTTTCGGCACAACTGCCGGATGGCTCCCAAAGAGCATTTCCCAGCGCTGAAGGGCATGGCGCCGCCGCCAAAGGTGGGCGCGGCGGGCGCGCGATTTATGTCACGAACACCGAAGAATACGGGCCCGGCTCCTTACGTGCATGCATCGACGCCAAAGGCCCTCGAACCTGCATTTTTCGGGTCAGCGGAACGATTACACTGGAAAAGGCGTCTCTGATCGCAAACAGTCCTTTTCTGACCATCGCCGGAGAAACCGCTCCGGGCGGTGGGATTGCGATCCGAAACGGCCCACGTCAATTGCGCCCATCACTGGAAATCCGAACGCACGATGTCATCGTGCGCCATGTTCGGTTCCGGCCCGGACCGCACGACGTAGAATCCTGCTGTTCAGGGGCCATTGGCGTCTACACCAAAGCCGCGCGTGACGTGATCTTCGACCACATTTCGACCAGTTGGGGCAGCGACGAGACGATTGACTCAGAAAACGCCGAACGGCTGACCTTTCAGTGGAGCATCATCAGCGAGCCCCTCTTGCATGGCGGACCAGGCAAAAGCAACCGGGCCCGCAACATGCTGCTGACAAAGGGCGGCAACTTCAGCATCCATCACAACCTGTTCTCTCATGGGATGTTCAGAAACCCGCAAATCGCGCCCCAGACCCCGGGGACCACGACCGAAATCGTAAACAACCTGATGTACTCACCGATCTGGCAATATGTCGTTTCGCTGGACAATCGCTGGACCGAGCTGGACGCCAATATCATTGGCAACCTGAAGCTGTCCGGTGAAAGCATCGATTCCAATCTATTGGTGCACCTGTTCGACGGCTTCAAGAACGGCTACCGATTGTACCTTCGGGACAATCTTGATGAAGACAACCGCAACAGCCTGGACCTTCCCGAGGAACTGGTCCTTGCCCCAGAACATCGTGTCTATGTCGTTGATGAGCCGGTCACCCCGCCTTTGGTCCAGGCCGATCCGGTCTCGACAGTGTTCGAAACGGTCCTGCAAAACGCTGGAGCGACACGCCCATCTCGCGACGCGGTGGATCAGAGGGTTGTTCAGGAGGTCCGTGACCGATCCGGCAAAATCCTAAAGAAGAACCCTGAAAAGGTCGGCGGTTGGCCCGAGCTTGAAAGCGCCCTGCCCTATGCAGACAGCGATGTTGACGGGATGTCTGATGAATGGGAAACGCAATGGGACCTGAATCCCACGGACCCGATGGACGCAACCGCGGATTCGGACGAAGATGGCTGGACCAACCTCGAGGAGTTCCTGCACGAATTGGCTGGCGACGGGACCGGGATGGGACAAAGCAACCCGTGACGTGAAAAGCTAGCGGCGCCGGTACCGATCGGACGCAGCCAACAGCCCCAATGCCACGATCCACGGGATCAGCATACCGCGCTGGTAAACATGGGTGTAGTTCATGGACAGCGCCGCAAAGGTCAGCGTGACCGTCACCACGGTCGCGCGCCCGTACACCCTGTTCGGCACATTATGCCGGGCCATTACGGCGTAGACGATGGCGGACCCCAAAACGAAGCACAATCCCAGCAAGGCTAGAATACCCCCTTCGTTGGCCAGCAACAGGTACAGGTTGTGAACGGGAATGCCTTGACTGCTCAGTTCGCGATACTGTCCCGCGCCCATACCGACCAGAAAGTAATCCGGCAGAAACTGCCAGGCCTCGATCATGAGATCCGCGCGGTCCTCGAATGTACCCGCGTGACTCAGGTCCCCCTCGAGCAGAGGTGACAATACCCGGTTGCGGAACGTCGGCGGAAAGATGAACTCAGCCCATTGGATACTGATCCAAGCCATCGTCGTCACAGCTGTTCCCCAGATCATCAGCACGCGCTGATTTCCAACCAGCAGCAGGAACAAAGCACCGCAGATGACCGCACCAGCAAGGCTGGAATTCGAACTTGCGTAGATCAAAGTGATGGCAAGCAGCCCGAAGAGGGCCAAGAATGGCAGTTTTCTTAGCGCACCCGTCAGCCCAAGATACCACAATACCGGGAACCAAAGCACGATCAGTCCAGCCAACCCGTTTGGATTATCCACCAGTCCCGCCACGCGGTAATTGCCGCTGACCAGCATGAAATACCGGGATTCGCCACCGGAATAGCCCACGCCATAGGCGATCATCCCGACAAGACAGTTCAAGGCAATCGAGATCACGCCGACCTTTGCAAGAGTAACAGCCTCTTCATATGGGCGACCCAGGATCGCCAGAGGCAGAAGAACAAACGAAAAGAAATACTGCACGATGACCACGAAGGCCGACACCGGATCGCCGTGCGCGATAGAGCCGATCGACAGTCCCGCCACCATCATCAGCATGCCGATGAACCAGACCGAAGACGCGGATTGCAACGGAAACAGCGGCAGGCTGCGGTTGCACCGCAGGATCACGGCAACCGTCAAAAACATGTCGCTGGCCGTGAACAGAACCGCCGGATGGCGAAAGGCAGTGAACGTGCTGAACAGCAACGCAGTCATCAGACACGCGAATTCGATCTGCTCCAAAATCGGCTTAGGCCGGCTGATACTGTTGACTGGCGCCATATTCTACAATCCAAACGGCGGTGGGTTACCTGGCCCGCAGACTGGTACCCGGAATACAAGGGTAACACCCAAGATACCTTCAAAAAACATGTTTCCGGCTCCCATCGCCCGGCTGCCGGACCGGGTCATGCCGCTCCCGGCAGCAATTGGCCCCTCAACGTCATTTCCAGACCCGTTGCAATGTCCACGACCGGCGCATAGCCGAATGCAGCCCGGGCTGCGTTCGAGGACAGATCGAACCTCGTGAATGGCGGACTGTCTCCGGATCGGGTTTCGATCATACCCTGGCCACCTGCGACGGACATGACCTCCTGCGCCAAATCCGCCAAGGAAACCGGATCTCCGCCGGAGATATTGAATACACCGCAAGCTGCGGCCTGGGCCGATTGCAAAATCGCCCGGCTCAGGTCATGCGCATGCACGAAATCAATGCTGTTCTTTGGACCGGTTACTGTGATGTTTTGCCCCGCGGCCGCATCATTCAGCATCCGCACAAGAAACTTGTCATCAGGCAGCCCATGACCATAGAGCGCCGAAGGTCTGAGCACGGTCACTCGCGCTCCAGAAGTCTGGGCAAGCTCAGCCAGCCCCGCTTCGGCCAGACGCTTGGTTGTAGCGTAATCACCGCCAAGCGGCCCCGGGGCGGTTTCCGCACTTTCGTCGATTCCGCGGGCATGAGGATCGCGATATACCGACCCGCTGGACACAAAGATGAAGTGCACGTCACGATCTGCCGCCCAACGCGCCGCATTCAACGTGGCTCGGACATTGCTGTCAAACAGCACCTGCCAAGCCGAGCCGTCACCCGCAGGCCCGGCAAGATCAATCCGGGCCGCGCAGTGCACGAATACATCCGCACCTTGCACCAGTTGATCCAGCCTGTCATGGGCGATCGCGTCCTGCAGATCCCAGTCCGACCGGTCGATCCGCGCAACAGGAATGTCACGTCGGCTTAGCCAGGCCACAAGATGGCGACCCAGCAAGCCGGTCGCCCCTGTCAGGGCAACTTTCATGACGTCCCGCCATAGAGGCTGAACTGGGCCGGGATCTGAGGTTCCGACTGTCCGGCCTGATCCAATGTATCTGTCATTGAACGCGGAACGACCAGCTCACTCCAATACCGCAGAACCATGCTGTCCCAAGCGATTTCTGGCTCATAGGCAAGGCCGCGGTCGGTCTTGAGGTAAAATTCGACCGGGTTGAAACCCAGTTGAGCACAGAACGGTGTAGTACCAGAGAACCGGGCATTGATTTCGAACACCTTGGGTACTCCGTCGTCGCCAAGGCGCAGCTGAAAATTGCAGGCCCCTTCGACGTCCAGCTTGCGCGCGATAGCTGTGACATAGTCTTCGATCACCGGATTCCGCTCGGGAATGGCCCGATATGTATCGCCCGACCGAAGCACTCGACGCAGTGCCAGAACCGGCGACAGACTCCCCTTCGCCCCGACGATCGTGCACGTGAACTCGCGCGCGTCATCGCCGATCAGCTCCTGTACGATGGTTGCCGCCGGATCACCGGGGTAGTTGGCCAGCTCGTCCCGAGAATTCACCCGTTCGACCCCGATGGACCGAAACCCGACCGCCGGTTTGGCAATGACCGGGTAGATCAGATCATCCATTTCCAAGGCCTCGGCCATGGGCCACGTGCGCGGATAGGGCAGCCCGTTATTCGCCAAAAAAGCCGAGGTCAGTCCCTTGTCATCGGCAATACGCACCGTCTCTGGACTGTTGACCACGACCTTTGTCCCGAACTGTTCCGCGATGCGATCCCGGTTTTCGGCACACAATGCCAGTTCGATATCCGTACCGGGGAAATAGTAATCCACGGACTCTGCCTGAAATATCCGTGCCAGTGAGTCGAGGTATCCCGGCGAGCGGCACCCTTCGACCAGAAAGGCTTTGTCGCAGGCATAAAGGCCGGCGGATAGGGCAGACATGTCGGCTCCAAGAATACGCAGCGGCGGATCAGAAATCAGCCTGAGCGACTTGATGATGCCCTGGCCCACTCCGCCACCCGCACCTGTAACCAAAACCGTGATCAATTCATTTCTCCATGAATGAAATAAGCCGTTCCTTTGTCCCCTGACTGAGGTCAGTGGCCTGAATATCCGCGCGGATCTGTTCCAGATCAAAGCTGATCGACGGGATGTCGATTCTCACCCGGTCGCCATCCAGCTCAAGGGTCAGATAAGACAGGCCCGTGCCCCGCCCCTGCCCGACCGCTCCGGGGTTCAGCAGCAGCACTGACCCTTTCGGAATCCTTATCCATTTGCGTTGATCCGCAGGTGTTGGTCTTCCGGCTTCGTCGATCATGACGGCAAAGGCCCGGTGCGAATGCCCAAAGACCCCGACCGTTTTTCCCATTTGTCGCAAGACCGCTGCGGCTGGTGCCCATTGATCCGGTTTCGAGACATAGGACCAGTCCCCATAATCGTAAGGGTTGGCATGTGAGAACAGGATCGGCCCCATGCTATGGCGGTCGGCCCAGGGGTATCGGTCGGCCAACGGTGGGTCGCCCCGGACCTCACCATGCGTCCACTCGACGGACTCCAACACAAATCCTGCAATGTTGTCGTAGAGAGACGGGTTACCTTTATCCAGATCGAAATAGAACTGATCGTGGTTGCCGCGAATGAACACGCAGTTTTGGCGAGCCATCAGTTGGTCGGTCAGTTCCAACACCTGCCGAGGGCGCACACCATATGTCAACAGATCGCCCAACATTACGACGACATCCGGCGCAAAAGCTTCGGCCTTTTGGATCGCGGTCGCATACGCCGTGGCGTTTCCATGTATGTCGGACAGTACCGCGATCTTCAGCGTACTCATGACCACTCTCCGCCGACCATGTCCGGCAATCCAAATCAAGCGCCGGCCCTGGTTCCAACCACTGCGAACACAGGCGCTCTGAAACACCCTTTAACAAATCAACTGCACAGCCCGGCCGAACCGTTCGACGGTGCAAACTTTCTGGGATGATACCGGCTGAGAACCGTGCCGCAACTCCCTTTGTCCAACCCAGGTCGCGCTGGAACAGTTCGGGTCCGGCCAATCAAGCCAAAGCAAACAATAGCTCAGGGAAATACTAACTGTCGCCTGATCGGACGAAATAAGAAAGGCCGGGCTCATTCGCCCGGCCTTCTGTGGTCAGCCAATGATCGCGTTCAGTGTCGCACTGGGACGCATCACAGCGGCAGTTTTGGCGCGATCGCCATGGTAATAGCCGCCCAAATCAGCAGGCTTGCCTTGAGCGGCCAGCAGTTCGGACAGGATCTGCTCTTCCTTTTCCGCCAGTTCTTTGGCGATCGGTGCAAAATGCGCCGCCAGTTCAGCATCATCCGACTGCGCGGCCAGTGCCTCAGCCCAGTAGCGGGCGAACCAATAGTGGCTGTCGCGGTTGTCCGGCTCGCCAACCTTGCGGCTGGGCGAGCGGTCGTGGTCCAGGATGCCCTGCGTTGCGGCCTCGGCCGCAGCGCCCAGAACGGCGGCCTTGGCGTTTCCGCGGCTGTCGGCCAGGAAATTCAGCGATTCACCCAACGCGCAGAATTCGCCCATCGAGTCCCAACGCAGGTGGTTTTCCTCGACCAGCTGCTGAACGTGCTTGGGCGCCGAGCCACCTGCACCGGTTTCGAACAGGCCGCCGCCATTCATCAGCTTGACGATCGACAGCATCTTGGCCGAGGTGCCCAGCTCGAGGATCGGGAACAGGTCGGTCAGATAGTCGCGCAGCACGTTGCCGGTGATGGCGATGCTGTCCTTGCCGGCGGTGATGGTTTCCAGCGACTTGCGGGTCGCCTCACGCGGCGCCAGGATCAGGAACTTGTCGGCTACGCCCGCTGCCTCAAGCGCCGGCTTGACGTATTTGATCAGCTCGGCGTCATGGGCGCGGTTCGCATCCAGCCAGAAGATCGCCTCGGAGCCGGTCAGACGCTGACGGTCCATCGCCAGTTGGATCCAGTTTTCAATCGGGGCTTTTTTGGCGGTGCAGGCACGCCAGATGTCACCCTTTTCGACCTCATGCGAATGCAGGACCTCGCCATTGGCCAGAACGACGCGGATCGTGCCGTCGGCGGGCGCCTCAAATGTGGTCGGGTGGCTGCCGTATTCCTCGGCCTTCTGGGCCATCAGGCCCACGTTGGCCACCGAACCGGCGGTCGCCGGGTTCAGCGCACCGTTGGCTTTGAAGAAATTGATGGTCTCGTCATAGACCGGCGCATAGCAGCGGTCGGGGATCACGCAGTTGGTGTCGCCCTTCTTGCCGCTCTCGTCCCAGCCCTTGCCGCCCGCGCGGATCACGGCCGGCATCGAGGCGTCGATGATCACGTCCGACGGCACATGCAGGTTGGTGATGCCCTTGTCGCTGTCGACCATGTACATCGAGGGACGGTCTGCCTTGACCGCTTCGATCGCGGCCATGATCTCGGCATCTTCCTTGACGCGGTTCAGCAGATCGCCCAAGCCGGAGTTCGGGTTGACGCCCAGCTGTGCCATGCGGTCGCCGAATTTTTCGAACACCGGCGCCAGCCACGACTTTACGGCGTAGCCGAAAATGATCGGGTCACTGACCTTCATCATCGTCGCCTTCATGTGCAGCGAGAACATCGTGCCGTCTTTCTTGGTGTCCTCGATCGCGGCATCCAGAAACTCCGACAGCGCCTTGATTGACATGAAGGTAGCGTCCGCAACGGTGCCCTCTTCCAGCGTCCAGCCGTCTTTCAGGACGGTAGCACCACCATCCTTGCCCACGAATTCGATCCGCGCATCACCGGCCTGATCCGCAGTGATGGTGGCCGATTTCTCGTTGGCATAAAAATCATTGCCCGGCATCGACGACACCTTGGTCTTGCTGTCGGCCGACCATTCGCCCATCGAATGCGGGTGCTGCTGGGCATAGCGCTTGACCGCCTTGGCGGCGCGGCGGTCGCTGTTGCCCTCGCGCAGAACCGGGTTCACGGCCGAGCCCTTGATCGCGTCATAGCGGGCGCGGATCTCTTTTTCGGCGTCGGTCTTGGGGTCCTCGGGATAGTTGGGGATGTCGTAGCCCTGCCCCTGCAGTTCCTTGATGGCAGCGACCAGCTGCGGCACCGAGGCCGAGATGTTGGGCAGCTTGATCACGTTGGCCTCGGGGGTCTTCACCAACTCGCCCAAGGCGGCCAGATCGTCGGGCTGACGTTGCTCTTCGGTCAGGTTTTCGGGGAAGGCCGCGATGATGCGCCCGGCCAGCGAAATGTCTTTGGTACCAACGCTGACGCCCGCGGCCGCGGCGAATTTGCGGATGATGGGCAGGAACGAGGCACTGGCCAGCTCCGGCGCTTCGTCTACGATGGTATACAATATGTCGAAGTTCGATTTTTCTGCCATGTTCCCTTACCTTTTTTAAGCCTTTCAGGGGCGTGCGAGCCGAGAGTTGTGCCGCGTGCAGCGCGGCGTGCGAGGAGCATGAATGCTGTTCCGCTCCGGGGTGACTCTGATTTGACAGGGCCTCCCTTAAATCACCCGAGGCCCGGGATCAATCGCATCTGAACGCGCATTTTGACCCAGTTTGCGCAAAACCGCGCATATGCCCGTATTTTCAGCCCGCCGACGATACGCGACGCCTTTCCCTTGGCGCGGGCGCTGGCTAAGACGGTCCTCCAACCCGAGATCAAGGAGGCCCCGTTGGACCGCATCGCCCGCACCATCGCCACGGAAATCAATGCCCGCCCCGAACAGGTGGACGCGGCGGTCAAACTGCTGGACGAAGGCGCCACCGTGCCCTTCGTGGCGCGCTACCGCAAAGAGGTGACGGGCGGGCTGGACGACAGCCAGCTGCGAACCCTGTCCGACCGGCTGGCCTATCTGCGCGAGCTTGAGGCACGGCGCGAGACGATCCTGAACTCGATCAAGGATCAAGGGAAGCTGACCGACGATCTGGCCAGATCCATTGCCCGCGCCGAAACCAAGGCGCAGCTGGAAGACATCTACTTGCCCTACAAACCCAAGCGTCGCACCAAGGCGATGATCGCGCGGGAAAACGGGCTGGAGCCGCTGGCCGACGCGATCCTGGCCGACCGCAGCGCCGACCCCGAGGGTCTGGCCCAGGCCTATGTGACCGAGGCCGTGCCCACCACCAAGGACGCGCTGAATGGCGCGCGCGACATCATCACCGAGCGTCTGACCGAAAACGCCGCCCTTCTGGGCGAGCTGCGCAGCTTTATGCAGGCCGAGGCGCTGCTGACCTCGAAGGTGATCGAGGGCAAGGAACAGGAAGGCGCCAAGTTCAGCGACTATTTCGACCATGCCGAGACCTGGGCCAAGGTGCCATCGCACCGGGCGCTGGCGATGCTGCGCGCGTCGAAAGAGGGGATCGTGACGCTGGACATTGCCCCCGACCCCGAAACCGGCGCCGCCCGGGCCGAGGCGATCGTGGCGGCGCATCTGCAGACGCGTGGCGACGGCCCGGGAGACGCCTGGCTGCGCAAGGTCGCGGGCTGGACTTGGCGGGTAAAGCTGTCGCTGTCGATGATGGTCGAGCTGATGGCCGATCTGCGTAGCCGCGCGCAGGAGGAGGCCATTCTGGTTTTTGCACGCAATCTCAAGGACTTGCTGTTTTCCGCCCCGGCGGGCCCCCGCCCCACCCTGGGGTTGGACCCGGGCATCCGCACCGGCGTCAAGGCCGCGGTGGTGGACGCGACGGGCAAGCTGGTGGCGACCGCCACGCTGTATCCGTTCCAACCTAAGAACGATCTGCGCGGCGCACAGGCCACCATTCTGAACCTCATCGCCACCCACAAGGTCGAACTGATCGCCATCGGCAACGGCACCGCCAGCCGCGAGACCGAGCGGCTGGTGGCCGACACGCTGAAACTGCTGCCCAAGGGGGTGCAGGCGCCCACCAAGGTCGTGGTGTCCGAGGCCGGGGCCTCGGTTTATTCGGCCTCGGAACTGGCCGCGCGCGAGTTTCCCGATCTGGATGTCTCGCTACGTGGCGCGGTGTCGATCGCCCGCCGCCTGCAGGACCCGCTGGCCGAGCTGGTCAAGATCGAACCCAAGAGCATTGGCGTCGGCCAATATCAGCATGACGTCGATCAACACCGGCTGAGCCAGTCTCTGGAAGCGGTGATCGAAGACGTGGTGAACGCCGTTGGCGTCGATCTGAACACCGCCTCGGCGCCGCTGCTGGCCCATGTCTCGGGCCTGGGTCCCGGTCTGGCCGAAGCCATCGTGACGCATCGCGACCTCAATGGCGCGTTCCGATCGCGGCAGGATCTGCTGAAGGTTGCGCGCCTCGGCCCCCGCGCCTTTGAACAATGCGCGGGCTTTTTGCGCATCCGCGACGGGGATGAGCCCTTGGACGCCTCGGCTGTCCACCCCGAGGCCTATGACGTGGCCCGCCGCATCGTGCAGGCCTGCGGCCGCGACATCCGTCAGATCATGGGAAATGACGGTGCGCTGCGTGGTCTGCGCGCCGAACAGTTCGTGGATGACCGGTTCGGTCTGCCGACGGTGCGCGACATCTTTGCCGAGTTGGAAAAACCCGGCCGCGACCCGCGCCCCAGCTTCGTGACCGCCAGCTTCAAGGAGGGCGTCGAAGAGATCACCGACCTCAAACCCGGCATGGTGCTGGAAGGCACCGTGACCAACGTCGCTGCCTTTGGCGCCTTTGTCGATATCGGCGTGCATCAGGACGGTCTGGTGCATGTTAGCCAGTTGGCCGATCGGTTCGTGAAAGACCCGCACGAGGTGGTCAAGGCCGGACAGGTTGTTCGAGTTCGTGTGGTTGAAGTCGACGTGCCGCGCAAGCGGATCGGGCTGAGCATGCGCAAGGATGGCGCTGCCTCCGACCGGCGAGATCGCGACGTCAAAGGCCAGAGCGCGCGCGGAAAGAATACAGGCACACCGAAATCACAACGCGCTAAATATCCCCATAATGCGCAGCACAGTGCGATTGGGGATGCGCTGCGAAATGCATTGAAAAATCAATAAGCCCCCTGCCCCGCCTGAACTTCAGGCGGGGGTTTCCGTCTGGAACGCATCGGGCTCCAACTCCTCCCAAAAGGCAAAAATGGCATTGGCGTTCAAACCTGATCGCCATCCGTGTTGCCGGAAGTTCTCTCGGTCTAGCTCGTCCGACAGAGTCGACATGAACAAGCGTTTGTCGGCATCCCGTTGAGTGGGGTTTCGCCGCGAAACCAGGTCTTCGACTATGGCCAGCTTGCGGGCACGCTCGGCGCGCTCCGCCACGCGCGCGGCATAAGCTTGATCTTCGCGCGCTTTCTCTTCCTCCCGCTGCTTGGCTGCGGCCAGCGCCTCGGGACTAGGCGGCTTCACGGTCTCTGCCGCGGGAGCCTTGTAGTCATCGCGCAGGGCGACCGAAAGATATCCCAGCGTTGATTTCACGTCCCCCTGCCCGGCTACATAGTCCAGCTTCTGCTGAACGTAATCCTCACCATGCTCAGAGATCCACTGCCGCGCCAGCCGATCGGACACCCCTTGTTTGCGCAAGGTTTTGTAGACCGCCAGGTTGCGCACCCCATCGCCGTCGTCGATCTCGAACATTGCCTTCTGCGGGTTCGCCTTGATCAGGAACCGAATGTCGGTGACGCTTCGGCCCTTCTTGCGGAACTCGGGCTCGATCAGAATATCCGAGCTTTTGTTCACCTCGGCCACAGCGGGTTTGATGATCTTGGCATTCAGGTGTTTGAAGCTCGTGTAATAGTCACTGCCGTCCACACCCATCAACTTGCGGAACACCTCGAGCGCCCACCACCCGGTCGACCCGGTACGGACGAAACGATAACAATTTTCATACAAGGCCAGCCCGTGCCCCGAGCTGAAATTGCGCTGGATATGCACATTGATCAACGCATAGATCTTCGGATCGTACAGCTTCTGCGCCAAGGCCGGGGAATAGGCGTATTCGCAGATCCCGCCTTTGAGCTTGGCGAAACTCAGCAACGACGACACGCCCCACTCTTGCCGACCTTTTTCATCGAGCATGTCCCATTCGGCCACTGTCTCGGCAAGAGCTCTCAGGCTGGCGCGCAGTGTGTCGAAGTCGTTCGAGTTGTAGCCTACCATCATCGCCAGGGTGCGAGCATCGATCGTATGGGTCTGCGCGGTGGTCAGAGAGTCGTAGGCATTGAGAAGCAACACATTGGACAGCTTGCGCTGCAACAGCGTCAGCTTGCCGCTGATATGGATCGCGGCCACATTCTTTTTCACCGTTTCCCGACGCAAAGCGCCTGAGAGGTGATCCATGTCCAGTTGTGTATCCGGCATGATTCTGCCCGGCTGCTCGTTTCCCAAGTTTGTGACACAAAAGGTACCCGTGGATCAACTGAATTTGGGTCCCCATATGCAGGACGGAGTGAATCCCGTAGACAGGTACCTATCCGAATCGGCGACCCGGTTATCCACAGAAGTGGGGGGCAATTGGTTCCAACTTGGAGTCGTGTCCCGCGTGGGCGGCGGTCATCGCAATCGGATTAGACCCTAAATAGTCCTCGATAGAGCCCAACCGCGAATCGGTGCCCTTATCCCCGGATTCGGGAACCTTTGATCCTGTACGCAGGTGCCTTTGATCCCGAAGCCAGGAACCCTAAGTCCTGTATTCAGGTGCCGAAGCTTACGTAACTATATGTTTTATATAAGTTTTCTGTATGCAAAGAATCTAAATTCCTTAAAGAAAATAAACTTTTTGGTGTGCACCTCTTCATGAATTAATGCAGGTTTCGTCGCGAAACCGAGCTCTTAGGCATTCTTCTGTGGAAAACTGCTCTTTCGAGGATAGCGCAGAAAGAAAATGTTCGGTACATTTCCAGATATACGCCGGAAAGGCGAACATTATTCGAGGCATCGACAGTGACAAAATCTAAACAACCTGCTCTACCGCCGTATTTCAATCTGGATCCGGCCAAGGCTGCATCAAAGTTACCCGATCCTATCGGGACATCACGATTCGCAAAAGCTGCAACCTTCTGTGCCAAAGGGCGCGAAGATCTGGCGCGCCGCGGGTATGCGCCCGATGGCGAAAAGCGCCTCCGCCGGTTTTCGATATGGGAGATTACCAAGTATCTGATCCCAGTGGCTCCGGCCCACCTTCGCCGTGTCCTCAAGGCGAATCCTGACCTTCCGCAAGGCGAAGGCGAAGCGGGATCGAAATGGTTCACGCTCGAAGAAGTTCTGACCTTGAGGCACCATTTCGCTGCTGAAGGTGTAAGCACCAAGGAATACCTGCCTTACCGACCGGAAAACTTGCCGGCAAAAGTTGTTGCCGTTGCCAATTTCAAAGGTGGAGTGGGCAAGACGTCGACTGCTGCTCATCTGGCAATGTCAGCTGCGTTGGACGGTTATAAAGTGCTGGTGATTGATCTTGATAGCCAGGGATCCATGACGTCCATCCTGGGTGGTCGCGTCGCGGATGAATGGCAGACGGTCTTCCCCTTGATCGCAAAAGACTATGCGCGCGCGGTCCAGGAAGAGAACAGGGTCCGCGCCGCTGCCGGTCAACCCGAAATTCCGTTGGACGAAACTCTGCAAGAGGCATTGAGGACCCAACCGCAGGATGCCATTCAGAAGACCCACTGGCCCAACATTGATCTCATTGGCGCTCAACTGAACCTCTATTGGGCCGAATTTCAGATCCCGGTCTGGCGGATGGGCCTTCGCAGCTGGCCGCTGTGGGACGGGCTCACCAACTTCTTGCAGGACGAGGCCGTATTGAATGATTACGACATCGTGTTCCTCGATACTCCTCCTGCACTTGGGTACCTAACGATCAATGCGCTGGCCGCAGCGGACATTTTGCTGGTGCCGCTCGGAGCCTCATTCCTCGAGTTTGACTCCACCGGGCGCTTCTTCGACATGCTCTACACCACGTTCGCCAGCATCGAGGATGGCGAGAACGCGGCACAAAGGGCGGCTGGGTTGCCCGAACTGAAGTTCGAGTGGGATGTCGTGCGCGCGATCATCACCCGGTTCGACGCCAGCCAGCAGACGGACATGGCCAACGTGATACAGGCGTATTTCGGTGACTTCATGAACGCCTATCGGCAGGATTACACCGCCTTGGTCGGTCAGGCCGGAGAACAGGTGAACGGAATCTATGAAGCGGACTACCGTGACTTTAACCGCGACACCTATGTCCGAGGGCGAGAGACCTTCGATCGGACCTACGCGGAATTCAAAGAAGTACTGATCGGGTGTTGGTGGCGCGACGCCCAGATGGGAGGACAGGCAGATGGCTAAACGCAGAAGACTGACGGCGCCGGATGCGGCGGAACTTGAACAACTCGAGGCTGGTTTCGCCGCGAAACCCTCGATCAGCCCGTTCGAGGCCAACCCGACAACTCCGCCAATCGCGCAGGTCGCGGCCGAGGCCGCAACGCTGAATGGCATGGCAGCAGTGACCGACCGCGCAACCCTTGCAAAAGACCAAGGCGACGCTGCGCGTTGGCGGGATGCCCAAGACGCCGGTCTGGTTGCAGAGATGTTACCCATCGACCAGATCGACGCCGATTTCTTGCGGCGCGACCGCATGGTCGATGACGAAGAGGCAATGTCCGAGCTGCTGGAATCTCTGCGCTCCAATGGGCTGCGGACGCCGATCGAGGTGACCAAAACCGAGGATGGCTATGGCCTGATTTCGGGCTATCGCCGGTTGGACGCCTTCCGCCGCTTGGCTGGCGGTGACCCGAAATTCGCCCAAATTCCTGCGTTCGTGCGCCAGGCTGGCGCAGGGCAGGGCGCCTATGTTTCGATGGTCGAGGAGAACGAACTTCGATCAAACCTCAGCCCGTATGAACGTGGGCGCATCGCAGTCCTCGCCGTGGGGCAGGGTGTCTTCCCGTCAACCGAAGCCGCCGTGGATGTTCTGTTCGCCGCAGCCTCCAAGGCCAAAAGGTCCAAGGTCCGCAGCTTTGCGGTGGTTCACGAAGCCTTGGGCGACTTACTGCAGTACCCGGTTGCGTTGTCGGAAAAGGCGGGTCTCAGGATTGCCGCGGCTATTCGGGATGGCGCGCAGACCAAGCTGAGGGAGGCCTTGTCTCGGGGTGAGGCGACGGACCCGAAATCGGAATTGGCCGTGATAGAGGCTGCGTTGAAGGAAGCGCCCGCACCGACTCAGGAAAAGCCGCGTGGGGGCCGCCCGAAACAGATTCAACGGCTGCCAATTCAGACGCTGCCCGGAGGCGGAGAGTTGCGAGCAGAGGTATCGGCGGGCGAATTGCGGATTCATCTTCGCGGTCGGACTCTGAGCGTTGACGAAGCCGCGCTGTTGTTGGACCGGCTGGCCGAGCATTTGGGCTGAGGATTATTAACCATTGGTTTGGCCTGTGCTTCCACCGGCCAAACCTTCCTGTAAACAGGTACCTTTCCGCTACTTTCCTTGTAGTGTGCAAAAGGGCATAATTATGATCATTATGACGGGCGCTAGTTTTGTTTCCAATAAGCCGGCGTTAAGCCCTTTTGACGCCAAACTGCCTCCGCTATGAATAGCGGAAAGGCAGACTGAAACTCGGATAGTGTGAACGTCGGCTGGGCCAACTCCGGCTGGATGTGTTCTTGATTGAATCCCGTTTGGCCCGCAGGTGCATTTCGCCAGCCAGTAGACGCAAATTCCGACTTGGGATAGGTTCTTGTTGGGGCAACAATGCGGGCGTTCTGCTTTGCATTGGCAATTAATACGCAACGCGCTGACTATAAGGGCCGGCATACGGTCGGACATATTTTAGCTTCGTCAGAAACCAGGTCCCTCTGACCGACGCCGATTGAACAAAAGGCAAAACACATTGAAGTAATTTCGACCGAGGACTGAAGATGGTTGACATCAGGGCGTGGTTGGAGAGGTATTCCCTTGAGAAATACCATGATGTGTTCGCCTCGAACGCGATCGAATTGGATGTTCTTGCCACCCTCACTGAAAATGACCTGGTCGAGCTTGGACTGAACCTCGGGGATCGGAAACGTATGATGCGGGCGATCGAGGCGCTTCGCTCGGATCAAGGTGGCGTATCACATGCCGAGAATGCTCTCACGTCATCGAAAACTGGGCCTCACGCGCCTCAACCCACAGCATTGGAAGGTGTTCCCGAGCGCCGGTATCTGACTTTGGTCTTTGTCGATCTCGTTGGATCGACTGAATTGTCCAGTCATCTGGATCTTGAGGAGTACCGCTCCGTTCTGCACGACTATCAAGCCCTTTGTTTTGATGTCGTGACCCGACACCAGGGGCACATTGCCCAATTCATCGGAGATGGAGTGGTTGCTTATTTCGGTTACCCGACAGTCGAAGAGAACGATGCGGAAAGGGCCGTTGCCGCCGGACTGGAAATCTGTGGCTCCATTGGTCGTATCAAACACGGCAAGGGTGAGGTCATCGGGGTTCGGGTCGGGATTTCTTCCGGGGAAGCCGTGGTCGACAATCACTCGACTTTGGGAGGTCTGGTGGTCGGTGAGGTTCCGAATTTGGCGGCCCGTATCCAGGAACTGGCTGACCCTGGGACGGTCGCCATCAGCGAGCACACCAAACTGCTGATCGGCAGTAACTTTCGTTGCGAGTGGAAGGGGAAACAAAGCCTCAAGGGGTTTGAGAACCCGATCGGCATCTGGAAAGTTCTGAGTGCGGAAGAGCCGATGCTGCGGTTTCAGGCGCGTCCCGGGGTTCAAAGCTCGCCCTTCGTCAACCGGGTTGATGAGATCGCGACGATCAAGACGCATTGGAAGGCCGCACTGAACGGGGCAGGGCAGGCGGTTATGGTTTCCGGTGAGGCCGGCATCGGAAAATCGCGTCTTGTCGAAGAAGCGACCCGCGGATTCGAAGAGAAACAATATCTGCGGCTTGGGTTCCAATGCTCTCCCAACCACGAGCGAAGTGCCCATTTCCCGGTGCTCAGCTGGATCAGCCACATGGCCGATTTCCGCAGAACTGACTCCGACCAGCGGAAGCTACGCAAACTCAGGCAACTGTTTCAGGAGTGGTCGGAGGTTCCGGAAGACTACCTTCCTCTGTTTGCCTATGCCATGTCCTTGCCGGTGGAGGCCGAGGAAGACCTGCTGAAACTGCCCTTTGACCGGCTCAAGCAACAGTTTCAGGATGCCATGGTGCAGACCGTTGCTGCGCTGGCGCGGCATCGACCGGTTCTGTTGCTGTTTGAAGACCTGCATTGGATCGATCCCTCGACTGAGGAAATCATCGCTTTGTTGATCGAGCGCTTCAGGTCCATGCCCGTCATGATCATGTGCACGTTCCGCCCGTCCTACCATCCACCGTGGGAAGGCCTGGATGGAGTGGTCCCACTGACTATTTCCCGCCTTGACCGGGACCACGTCCACCAGATGCTGGATGCGCTTTTGCAGTCCAAACAAGTGACACAGACCATGAAGGACCGGATCGCGAACAGGACGGATGGCGTCCCTCTGTTTGCGGAAGAGATGGCACGAATGATCCAGGACGGGTTCTTTGACCAGACCGACGCGTCAGCAATGCAGATGCAACAGGCACTGCCATCAACGCTCAAGGAACTCTTCTGGGCCATGTTTGACCGGCTGAGCACAGCGCGCGATATCGTGCCGGTCTGCGCCGCGATTGATCGCAACATCCTGCCTGCGATGGTCAGTTCGGTCAGCGGTCATTCGTGCGAGGCAACTCTGCGCATGTTGGACGAGTTGGTCGAGGCGCAAATATTGGTGCGCCGCGGGGTGAATATGGGAGGCGCCTATGCGTTCCGCCACGCTTTGATACGGGACGCGGCCTATGACCTGATGTTGCCCAGTCGGGCGCGGGCGGTGCACAGCCGGATTGCCGAGGTCCTCGACACTTCGTTCAGTGACCTGGTGGGTCAGAACCCGGAATTGCTGGCGCAGCATTATGCCCGCGCGGACATGCCCAAACAGGCCCGGGACGCGTGGCGCCGGGCGGCAGTCATCTCGGGCGAGCGATTTGCCAACGAAGAGACCATCCACCATCTTGATGAAGCCTTGACGGAGAACGACAAAATCGCCCCAAGCCCCGAACGGGATCGAGAAGAGATTTCGCTGCGCAAGATGCTGAACGTGGCCCTCAGTACCAGGGCGTTCGGGTCGAAAGAGGTTTTGGCCAATCTGGATCGGTTCCGCCACCTGCTTGACCGTTCTTCCGCCAGTGTGACGGATGCGTTTCTGGCCGTGCATGTGCAGTTCGGTGCTCAGTTGACCCTGGGCGACCCGATGGGCGCGTTGGCTTTGTGTGATTACCTGGAGGAGGTCGCACGGCGCGCGGAAAACCCGACGATGGAGGCGCTCGCGGCGCACAATATCGGCATGAGCAACTTCATGCTTGGGCGTCTCGAGGTCGCAATCTCTGCTTTCGATCGTGCGATTGTGTTGCGCGGGGCAACCGGCCCGGACGATCTGCTGAATTATCACGAGGCAGACATATACTTGGTTGATCAGGCGATGCGGTGCTGGGCAATGGCGCTGCAAAGCGGAGACGGCGGAACGTTTCGCGCCGAGCTGGCGGAACTGGCTGGGCGGATCGGTCGTGAACCACACGATTTCACCCGGTGCTACGGGCTGAACATCCTGGCGACCATCTATCAGATTTTGGGCGACACGGGTGCATTGCTGGATATGGTCAACCAGGCTCTCGAAATCAGTGGGCAACGGGAGTTCCACTACTGGGATGCCTGGGGCCGCATCCTGCACGGCTGGGCGCAGGCATCAGAAGGCCACCATGCCGAGGGGATCGCCGAGATCGCGGCCGGGATCGACGCCTATGTTGAAACAGGTTCAACTCAGATCGTTCTCTACGCTCAGACATTGCTCGCAGACGCGCACTTGATGGCTGGAGAGATTGCCGAGGGCTTGAAGGTGATCGAACTTGTGCGAGCGGGTGAGAAATCCTGGAGTGTCCGGTATCAGCTCCCGTTCACCGACCGGGTCGAGGCGGCCTTGCGCAATGCGCAGTCCGAAGTCGCAATGAAGTGAACCACCCGGTTCGACGCAGTTTTTACACCAGGTTTTTGGTCTGGACATAACTTCAGCCGAACTGCCGAAAGGTGCGATTATTGAAACATATACGAAAATTTGATAGTGTTTGATGGCATTGTTTCGATTTTTAGATCAAAAAACTGGGGATAATCATGTTCAGACTTAAGGCTTTAGGCGTTTCAATTCTTGGCGCAGCGATGGCGCTTGCAATCCACGGACCAGCAAAGGCACAGGAGATTTTGTCCGAAGACGGAACCGTAAAATTTGAAGATGGGATACCGCAGTACTCCGGCGGCACCGAGTTGTTTACCTTTCAGTATCATCAAATCGTCGATGAAAATGATCCTGAGAACCTGCTGTTTTCAGCTGACCGTCAGTTGGTTTCCTTGGATCCCGTTGAACTTTTCCGCGAATACGGAGATTCCACGCGGGTTTTGGAGGCCCCCGGAATGTCGGCGCTTATGGCGCAGTCCCTGGAGGGTGGTTTTGCGTCGTCCTTTTCGGACATGGTTCTGACGGAACTTGCGGTGCTGCAGAAAAATTGTGTCGTCAACGGTGCTCCGATCCAAAGTGCCACCATCAAGCCGGTTTACAGCGTTCTAAGGCTTCACACGAACCCGATTAGAACAAACGCCGTGCTGAACATTTTTTCGTACAAGTTGCTGGAATGCAGTGAAGACGGAGTTGATATTTCCATCCCGCTCAAGCGCCGGTGGGTCATCTCGATTGGTTCCGGGTTGGAACAGGGGCCGATCGACAAGACAATCGGTGGGGTCCAGATGACCTACAAGATGTTCGCGCAGGGTAAATCGATCAAGCTGATGGCTTATTACTCCAATCTGACACTGCATGGCGAAAGATGGGGACCGAATATGCGTCTAATCTCCGGGTTTGACCAACTCGGCAATGTCGACCCCAGAAACAAGTACTACACTCCGAAGGCCGCAAGTTGCCTTGATATCGACTTCAAGAACAAGCCGCCGAATGACGTTGACGTTTGGTCCGTTGCGCCCAGTGACATGAGGTTCTGCGCCCGTGGGTGCATCCCCGGAGATGTCAGCGCCACCAAGTAAGGCTGCTTCTGTTCAGGTTTGACCAAACGCAGACCCCGCGCCTGTTTGCCAAGACAGGTCGATCGGGATGCCGCCACGTGGATACCAGTGCCTTCCAATCCGCAACCACCGCTGCGTCGGAAACCTGACCCGGCGCCGGGCAATGGAAACGGTGCAGTTCTCTTGGAAGGAGCCGTGGTTTCGGAACGATCCCAGAAACAGTTTCAGCGACTTCGACCTGACAAGCCAGCCCTCCGAATTCAATCGATCACCAGATGACCAAAGTCAGCCTGTCCCTTCATCGGGCAGAGCGAAGTGAATTCGGGCGCGGTGAACCTCACGCACTATTCGAAATCGGCTTGTGGAATCTGAACCCTTGTTTTGCAACTCGTTTACGCTGCAACCGGGATGCGCAGTGTTTAACGGTGGGCAAGCTACTGCCAAGCCGATCTGTTTCGTGGTCTCTGAGTTTCCTGCCGAGTTTTACGCATTTCGGGGTGGCCGGCGGGTCAGCGCATGACAAAAGGATCAGGAATAGGGTCGTCGCTGGTGCGCAACCAAACGGACTTGATTTTGGTGTAGTCCAATGCAGCCTGCAGCCCGCCCTCGCGCCCATGCCCCGACAATCCATGCCCCCCAAACGGAGCGATCGGACTGACTGCGCGGTAGGTGTTGACCCAGACAATGCCGGCTCGGATTGACCGAACCACCCGATGGGCCCGCGTGAGGTTTTGCGTGAACACGCCCGAGGCCAGGCCAAACCGGGTATCGTTTGCGATCGCGATGGCCTCATCTTCTGTTTCGAAGGAAACGACCGACAGGACAGGGCCGAAGAATTCGTGCGTCATGCAATCAGCATCGCGCGCCCGACTGCAATCCAGAATGGTCGGTGGAAAGTAGAATCCCGCGCGATCAAGTGGCTGGCCGCCAGTGATCAATTGCGCGCCTTGGGCCTGCGACCGGGTGACAAGTTCAGCGGCCCATTTCTGCTGTCGCTGCGTGCACAGGGGCCCGACTTCGGTCGCCATATCATCCGGTGCGCCAATCACCACCGCTTCGGCCTTTTGCCGCAGACGGTCCAGAACCGCGTTCTTGATCGATGCCTGAACCACAAGCCGCGAACCGGCAACGCAGCTTTGACCCGACGCCGCAAAAATCCCGGAGACCTGAGCGTTGACCGCACTGTCCAGATCCGCATCCTCGAACACGATGAACGGCGACTTTCCACCCAACTCCAAAGAGGTCGACGCCAGGTTCTCTGCCGAGTTTCGCACGATATGCCGAGCCGTTTCCGGCCCGCCGGTAAAGGCGACATGGGCAACTCTTTCGTGCCGGGTCAAGGCAGCGCCGACATCGGGCCCGCCCGTCAGGACATTCAGAACGCCTTCGGGAAACCCGGCCTTGTGAAAAATCCGCGCGAATTCCAGCATTGGGGCAGGGGCCTCTTCCGAGGCCTTCAGCACCACTGTGCAACCGGCCGCTAGGGCCGGGCCGATCTTGACCGCCGACAGGAACAATTGTGAGTTCCAGGGCACGATCGCCGCGACAACCCCCACGGGTTCTCGCCGCAGCCAAACTTCCATATCTGGCTTGTCGATGGGCAAATGGGCGCCTTCGATCTTGTCCGCGAGGCCCGCGTAGTAACGATAGTAATCCGCGACATAGGCAATCTGCGCCGAGGTTTCGCGGATGATTTTTCCAGTGTCGCGGGTTTCCAGCTCGGCCAGTCTCGGTGCGTTTTCAGCAATCAGATCTGCCAACCGGTATAGCAGCTTGCCCCGCGCGGTTGCGGTCAGTGACGCCCATTCCGGGGATCTGAAAGCCTGGTCCGCTGCCATCACGGCCTGGTCCACATCAGCTGGGCTGGCGGCGGGCATCTGCGCCCAAGCCTCACCTGTGGATGGGTCGACACTTTCGAACCAGGTGTCGCCATCGCGGAAAGTGCCGCCGATATAGTTCTGAAACCGTTGCATCCCGAATTCCCCTATTGAAAGGCCGGCATCACATCCTTGATGAAACGCTCCAACGAGGCCTTTTTGCGTTCAAACGGCATGCTGGAGTCGATCCAGAATGAATACTCGTCATACCCCAGTTCCTCGCTTCTCCGAAGCCGGTCGATCACGGTATCGGCTGTTCCGATGACAAGGTCGCGCTCCATGTTCTGGGGCGAATAGAACGGATGCTCGGCGATATCGGCATCACTCAGCGGGGCAATCAGCCCCTGGGTAACGTCACGCTTGTTCATGAACCATGCGCCGAAATAGCAGTAGAACCGGTTCAACTCGATGGCGGCCTGTTTTACGTCGTTCTGATCTTCGGCCACGTAAGTGTGGCGCAGCAACATGATCTTGGGGCGCGGCATGTCAGGAAACTTTGCGCAGGCGGCATTGAACTTGGCCATCAGGTCGATGACCTCGTCGTCGCCGTTCCACAATGGCGTGACCTGTACGTTGCACCCTGAGCTTACGGCGAATTCGTGGCTGTTGGGGTCGCGTGCGGCCACCCAGATGGGCGGCCCACCAGGTTGCAGGGGCAGGGGCGACGAGGTGGTCTTGGGAAATTGGTGGAATTCGCCGTCATGGGCGTAATCTCCCTGCCAGAGCTGTTTCACGGCAGGGATGAGTTCGCGCATGCGCTGCCCGGCTTCCCACGCATCCATGCCAGGCATCATGCGTTCGTATTCGTAACTGTAGGCACCGCGGGCAATGCCCAGATCCAGCCGTCCGTCGGCTATGATGTCCGTCATCGCGGCCTCACCGGCCAAACGGATCGGATGCCAGAACGGCGCGATCACGGTGCCGGTGCCCAGCCGGACATTCCGGGTGTGCCGAGCCACGTCAATCAGGCTGAGAAACGGGTTGGGTGCGATTGTAAAATTCATCCCGTGGTGTTCGCCCGTCCAGACGGCATGCATCCCGCCGTCGTCGGCGATTTTGCACAGTTGGATGAACTCGTCATACAACTGCTTCTGGTCCTGCTCTGGCGAAATCCGCTCCATATGCGCAAACAGCGAGAACTTCATTTCAACTCCCCCGAACCAACGGTTTGACCCGTCCGCTGGTTTCATCTCCGTAGTATATGCCGAAATTGCCCATGCGGCTTTCCCGGGCGAAACGTTCCAGCATCGTACAGATCGCCGGGTCCGCGACATCCATCAGCGTCGACTCGACGATCTGCGTAAAAGCCCCGTTGGCTGGGGTGCCGTCCTCGGCTTGGCAAAGGAACGAGATATGCTGTCGTCGCGACTTGTCCTGGTAGACCGAATAGATAAAGCCCGGTTCTGCCTTGATCCCACATTCCGCGATCAACTGGGCTAATGCAGTATCGGCGCCGTTCTCCATGTCCTCGGTTGCCGGAATGGACAGCCCGCCGTTGCCATCGTCCAGCAGAAGGATCTGGCCGTCCCGCTCGATCAACGCGGAAACCACGACGCCCGCGCGACGGTTGAGCGCCAGGGCTTCGGCGGCAGGCGTCACATAGGCGCCGCGGGCATAGCCCAGGCCAGGTGCGATCGAGTGGTCGAAGGCCTCGACCCGACCGATCAGGATCAGGTGGTCGCCGGCTTCGACTGTCTTGAAAACCGAGCAGTCAAACCAGGCTGAAACCCCGTCAAGGATTGGTGCGCCGTTGGGTCCTGGCTTCCAATCGACACCGGCAAACCGGTCCTGCGAAGGGCGTGCGAAGGTGTTCGAAACGCTGATCTGATCCTCCGACAGGATGTTGACGGCGAAACCGGCGGCTTCAGAGAATGTGTTGAAATTGCTGGAAGTATTGGCAAGACAAACCGAGACCAGCGGAGGGTCCAGCGAAACCGAGGAAAAGGAATTGGCGGTAAAGCCGATCGGTCGGCCGGATTCGTCATGGGTCGTGACCACCGTGACACCGGTGAGAAAGGTTCCGAACGCGCTGCGCAGGGCGCGAGGGTCGAAATCGGTCATGCGGGCGACCTTTCGGGCGTTGGGGTCTTCAGCCATTGAACAAGGGCCGCGTTGACAGTCTTTGGATCAGTGAGGTTCACCATGTGCCGATGACCCTCGACGACAACCGCCTGCCCCTTGGCGGCCGCGGCGATGGCGCGGGTCATGTCGGGTGTGGAATTCGGATCCTCAGCACCCGTCAACGCCAGCAAGGGGCAAGAGATCTGAGGGTAGCGATCAGCGTAGACCATGTCGCCCCGGGCAAAGGCATCGTAGGCCGTCGCATAGCCGTCTATGTCGACCGCGGCCAACCATGCGGCGACTCTGTCCCGAGCGGCGCGGTCGGCCGGACCGATTGCGAACCAGCGTTGCAGTGGGGTTTCCAGATCAAACCTTCCGGCGCTGATCAAGCCGGCGCGCGCCAGCACAGAGTCCCGGGCCTGATCGTCCCGACGAAACACTCCGTTCAGCAAGGCGACGCGCCGGACCCGATCGGGATGTTCGACCGCAAACCCGCCGGCAATCAGTGCGCCCATCGAATGACCGGCAAGGTTCACGCAATCCAGGTTCAAAGCGTCCAGCGCCGCCCGCAGCCACTCCACAAATGCTGGTAACTGCGCCCCCGCAGCGATCGGGCCGGACTGGCCATGCCCTGGCAGATCCAGTGCGTAGACCGCGTGCAAGTCGGACAAGGCATCGATCTGCGGTACCCAGGCCTCCGACTGCATACCGACCCCGTGCAACAGGACCAAAGGTTCGCCATCGGGGGGGCCGGCGAAGCGCAAGCCTAGGCGCCCGAATGGTTCAGACAGCTGCCGGATTGTCGACGTCATGTCCCAAATCCTTCAGATCCTGATAACGATCTCCGATACGGTGATGCGGGCGCCCTCCGATCGAAGCACCCAAAGCGATCATGATCTCATCCGGGGCCGGAGCGTCGGCGACCTGCAGGTGGATGGTCAGATAGTGGCTGCGCCGCCCACCATCATTCTTGTCCATCAGGGGAATTTGCATGGCCGCATTCGCCGGTCCGCGCGTGTTGGTGAAGGCAAGGTAGGATTTTGCGCCGACCGCCTCGCGATAGGCATTTCCAAACCTCAGGGTATGGATCAGGGCCGACCCGTGCTCGACCTCGCCATTCACTCCGACAACGGCGGCTTTGCCATAGGCTTCAACCCGGTCACCGCCGCCGGATGCCTCGAGAATCATCTCGGTCAGCATGTGGCCCAGCCCCGGAGCGCAATCGTGTATCTCTGGACGCAGATCTTCGACAAAGCCGCGGCCGGCCCAGGGGTTGGTCACAACGGCGACCGCCGCGATCAAGGTCAGAGGGCGCTCGGCGGTTTTGCCACCTTCGATCAGCGTGTTTTCGACATGCAGCAGTGTTTTACGAATGGTGGCGGGCATCGCAAAGGTCCTGTGATTCCGTTTCCGGCATGATGGTATACCATAAGACAGGATGTCAATCATACCTTGCTGAGGCAACGCGCGACCGATAGATTCCCGTCCATGACATCGCCAAGACTGACCAAGATCGATCATCCACGGGCAACCCTGCGCGACATGGTGCAGGAGCGCATGCGCGAGGCCATCATCGAAGGTGTCTTCCAGCCCGGCGAACGGCTGGTGGAACGTCCGCTATGTGATCAGCTTGGTGTCAGCAGGACAGTCATCCGGGAAACGATCCGCTACCTCGAGGCCGAAGGCCTGGTCGAAATTCTGCCCGGGCGCGGGCCGATCGTGGCTTCGATCACACGGGATGAGGCACGGCAGATCTACGATATCCGCCGCATGCTGGAAACCGCGGCCGCCGAGAACTGCGCGCGCAACATCACATCAGACAGGGCCAGTAGCCTGCATGGGGCGCTGGTGCGGCTCAAGCAGGGCTTCGTGGACAAGACGCCGGGCTCGATCTTCCGCGCCACTTCCGATTTCTACTCAGAGATTTTTGAGGGGGCAGGGCATAATGTGGCCTGGGATGTGGTCCAGCGCCTGAACGGTCGGATCAGCCGGTTGCGGATGATGACCTTGACGGCAACAGAACGCGACCGCCCCGGGATCGAGCATATGGAGGCCATCTGTTCCGCGATTCAGTCAGGCGACCCTTCCGCCGCGCGCCGAGCCGTCGAACGGCATCTGGACGATGCGGCGTCGGTTGCCGAATCCCTGTTCGATGCAGAAGAGGGCCTGGGCAAAGCCGCAAACAGCTAGATCATGCACCGGTCAGAGTTGGGCGCCCAGATACGTCGTCAGGGCCTGACGCGCTCCCTGATCCCAGATCACCCTGAGCCAACGGTCAAACGCATCGCGAAACGCGCCGGATTGTGACAGGTCCTGATAGTACTGGGTCTGCTCAAGCCAGGTGGTCGGGTTGTCGCGGGCCGCGTTGGCCGAGGTGACCAGATCGGACCAGTTGGGATCGTTGGGTTCGATGACACTTCCATCCTCGCGGGTGCCGGCGCACATGCGGGCCCACAGCGCCTCGACCAGGGCCAGCCCATTGACCGGCGCGCTGGCAGCCAACGCATCATAGACGGTGGGAAGTACAAAACCCACATGCCGGGATGATCCGTCAAAAGCAACGCGCCGCGTGGTGTCGACAATGGCTGGGTTGCGGAACCGCTCCTCAATCAAGGTGATGTAGTCCGCCACCGACAGATTGGGCACCGGACGCACAAAAGGCGCGATTTCTTCGACCAAAACCTTTCGGAAGAATGCTGAAACCAGCGGATCGGCCATGCAGTCTGCGATCGTATTCAGGCCCAAGACTTCGCCGACATTGGCCAGAACCTGGTGGCCCGCGTTCAGAATGCGCAGTTTCATGACCTCATAGTCATGAACGCGGTCGGTAAAGGTGGCACCGACCTTGTCCCAATCCGGGCGACCGGCGCAAAAGGCGTCTTCGATCACCCATTGGCGAAAGCTTTCATGGGTGACCGGCGCGGCGTCGTCGATCCCCAGCGCGCGCACCAACTCCAGCTCGGTCGGGCCGGTGGCGGGCACGATGCAATCGACCATCGAGTTGGGAAAGGTGCATTGCGTGTCGATCCAGTCGGCCAAATCGGGGTCCGACAGGCGCGCCAGCCCCACCACCGCCTGACGCAGAACCTGCCCGTTGCCGATCAGGTTGTCGCAGCTCAGCCCGGTCAGCGGACCGACGCCCGCATCGCGCCGCCGTCGCAGGCCCGCGACGATTGCGCCGAAGGCGGTGCGCGGACGGTCGGGATTGGCGGCATCGTGGCGGATGTCGGGGTGGTCGGTGTCCAGCCGCTTGGTAACGGGGTGCACGAAATAGCCGCCCTCAGTCACGGTCAGCGAGACGATGCGGATCGCCGGATCGGCCAGCTGCGCGATCAGCGGACCGTTGTCCTCTCGCGGGGGCAGGTAGTCGATCATCGCGCCGGTCACCTCGGCGCGGCGTTGGCCTTCGGTCAGCTCGACCAGCGTGGTCAGACAGTTCTGAGCCAGCAGCTTGCGCCGCATCTCGGCGTCATAGGCGCGCACGCCGGCGCCGATGATGCCCCAATCCTGCGCCGCGCCCTGCTGCATCAGCCGGTGCAGGTACCAGGCCTGATGCGCGCGATGAAAATTGCCCACTCCGATATGCACGATCCCCGGCGTCAGCGCCGCGCGATCGTATTCCGGGCGCAGAACACCTGTGGGCAACGCGCCCAGATTGGCCTGACACAACCGGACCGGTCGGGTATCCGCGGGGCGCTCCACCATCAGCTCATCCAATTTCCACCATCCACGTTGTATGTCTGGGCCACGATGTAATCGGCCTCGGACGAGGCCAGAAAGACCGCCATTCCGGTCAGGTCCTCGGCCCGGCCCATCCGGCCGAAGGGCACCGCTTCGCCCACTTCCTTCTTTTTCTGACCCGGCGCCTTGCCCTCGAATTTGGCAAAGAAGGCATCGACGCCGTCCCAGTGCTCGCCATCCACCACGCCGGGGGCGATGGCATTCACGTTGATCCCGTGTTTGATCAGGTTCAGCCCCGCCGATTGGGTCAGGCTGATCACCGCCGCTTTGCTGGCGCAATAGACCGCCACGAGTGGCTCGCCGCGGCGGCCCGCCTGGCTGGCCATGTTGATGATCTTGCCGCCAGTGCCCTGCTCGATCATGTGTCGCGCGACCGCCTGCAGGGTGAACAGGGCGCCGGCGACGTTGATGTCGAACACGCGCTGGTAATCCGCGCGGGTGATTTCCACGATCGGGGCGGCGGTGAAGATCGCGGCGTTGTTGATCAGGATGTCGATCCCGCCCATCCGCGCCACGGCGTCGGCCACGCCCGCCTCGATGCTATCCTGCTGCGAGACGTCCATTTCGACCGCAATCGCCTGCGGCCCGATCTCGCGCGCGGCTTTGCGCGCCTGCTGCACGTCGATGTCGGCCAGGGCCACCTGCGCGCCCTCGGCGGCATAGGCCTGGGCAAAGGCCAGCCCGATGCCCCGCGCCGCCCCGGTGATCAGGGCCCGTTTGCCGACCAGCCGGTTCATGCGATCCGCAGCCCCGCCGCGTCGAACCGGTGGATCTTGTCCTCCTCCGGCGTCAGATGGATCGTGTCGCCATGGCGCAGGCCGACCTCGCCGCCGGCGCGCACGGTCATCGGCTCGGCGAAGCCGTCCACATGGACGTGAAAGAACGTGTCCGAGCCCAGATGTTCGGACACCCCGACCGTGCCTTTCCACAGACCCTCGCTGGGTGAGGCGGCAATGTGCTCGGGACGTACGCCGATCGTGTGGGCGCAGTGTTTTTCGGCCTCGGGCCCTTCGATGAAATTCATCTTGGGCGAGCCGATGAAGCCGGCCACAAACTTGTTGCGCGGCGCGCGGTACAGCTCGAGCGGCGATCCCACCTGTTCGATGACCCCCGCCTGCAGGACCACGATCTTGTCGGCCATGGTCATGGCCTCGACCTGGTCATGGGTGACGTAGATCATCGTGGTTTCCAGTCGGTTGTGCAGCTCGGATATCTCCAGCCGCATGCCCACGCGCAGCGCTGCGTCCAGGTTCGACAGCGGTTCGTCGAACAGGAAGGCCGCCGGTTCGCGCACGATGGCGCGGCCGATGGCGACCCGCTGGCGCTGGCCGCCCGACAGCTGGCCGGGGCGGCGGTCCAGATAGTCGGTCAGGTTCAGAACCTCGGCCGCCTGTTCCACGCGGCGGTCCTGCTCGGCCTTGTCCAGCCCGGCCATGCGCAGTGGAAAGGCGATGTTCTTGCGCACGGTCATGTGCGGATACAGCGCGTAGGACTGGAACACCATGGCCAGACCCCGCTTGGCCGGCGGCACCGCGGTGGCGTCCTGACCGTCGATCAGGATGCGGCCGCCGCTGACGTCCTCCAGCCCCGCGATCAGGCGCAGCAGGGTGGATTTCCCGCAGCCCGAGGGGCCCACGAACACCACGAATTCGCCGTCGTTGATTTCGAGATTCAGCGGGGGAATGACTTCCACGTCGCCAAAGCTCTTGCTGACTTTCTCAAGTACGATGCGTCCCATGTGTCTTTCCTTACTTCACGGCGCCGAAGGTCAGGCCGCGGACCAGTTGTTTCTGACTGAACCACCCAAGGATCAGGATCGGGGCGATGGCCATGGTCGATGCCGCGCTGAGCTTGGCGAAGAACAGGCCCTCGGGGCTGGAATAGCTGGCGATGAACGCGGTCAGCGGGGCCGCGTCGACGGCGGTCAGGTTCAGGGTCCAGAACGCCTCGTTCCAGGCCAGGATGAAATTCAGCAGCACGGTCGAGGCGATGCCCGGGACCGCCATCGGCGTCAGGATGTAGAGGATTTCCTCTTTCAGCGTGGCGCCGTCCATGCGCGCGGCTTCCAGAATGTCGCCGGGGATTTCGCGGAAATAGGTGTACAGCATCCAGACGATGATCGGCAGGTTGATCAGCATCAGCACCACCACCAGCCCGGCGCGGCTGTCCAGCAGGCCCAGCTGGATGAACAGCAGGTAGATCGGGTACAGAACCCCCACCGCTGGCAGCATCTTGGTGGACAGCATCCACAGCAGGATGTCTTTGGTGCGCGCCGAGGGCACGAAGGCCATGGCCCAGGCGGCGGGCACCGCGACGATCACGCCCAGCAGGGTGGACCCGCCCGCGATGATGATCGAGTTCCACAGAAACCGCGTGTAGTTCGACCGTTCCTGAACCACCGCATAGTTTTCCAGCGTCCAGTCGAAGTTCAGAAAGATCGGCGGGCTGGCGATGGCCTGGGCCTCGGTCTTGAAGCTGGTCAGGATCGTCCAGAGGATCGGAAAGAAGATCAGCAGGCCGACAGCCCAAGCAAAGGCGGTATTGATCAGCTTGCGTTGTGTGGTGACGGTGCGGGCCATGATGTCGTCCTCCTCACGCGTCCAGGTTTTTGCCGACGATGCGCATCAGGAAGATGGCGACGATATTGGCAAGGATGATGGCATAGACCCCGCCGGCCGAGCCCAGCCCGACATTCTGGCTTTCCAGCACGCGCTGGTAGATCAGGTAGGTCAGGGTGCGGGTGCCGAAGGCGCCGCCTGTGGTCACGAAGATCTCGGCGAAGATCGACAGCAGGAAGATCGTCTGGATCAGGATGACGATCGTGACCGCGCGGCTCAGATGCGGCAGGATGATGAAAAAGAAGCGTTTCAGCGGCGGCGCGCCATCCATTTCGGCGGCCTCCAGCTGTTCGCTGTCCAGCGACTGGATCGCGGTCAGCAGGATCAGGGTGGCAAAGGGCAGCCATTGCCAGGACACGATCATCACGATCGACGGCATCGACGCCTCGGACAGCCACGAGATCGGCTCGGCCCCGAAGAACCGCCACAGATGGGCGAACAGGCCGTTGACAGGATCCATGAACATGTTCTTCCAGACCAGCGCCGAAACGGTGGGCATCACGAAGAACGGGGCGATCACCAGAATGCGCACGACGCCCTGGCCCCACATCGGCTGATCCAGCAGAAGCGCCAGCAGGATGCCCAGCACCACGGTGATGGCCAGCACACCGCCCACGATCACCAGCGTCGCCTGAACGGCGGGCCAGAAGGAACTTGAGGTTACGAACCGGACGTAGTTGTCGAATCCGACCCAACCCAGATCACCGCCGCGCAGCGGCAGGTATTTCTTGAAGGAAAAATACAGGGTCATCGTCAGCGGAACCAGCATCCAGCCCAGCAACAGGACCACGGCGGGGGCCATCATCAGGCGTGCGACGGATCGGGAGTGTTGAGTTGCCATGACGCAAGACCTCTCTGTTCAGGCGGCTTGTTGCCTGCGAGACTAACACGGGTTGTGGAAGGGGGGAGAGCGGGGGACAGAAACCTGCCCACCCGCCGGGAGGAGGCCTCAGTACCCTGCGGCTTCCATTTCTTCGGCCGTGAAGGCCTGTGCCTTGGCCAGAGCTTCGTCAACCGACTGCTGTCCGGCATAGACCGCCGAGAATTCCTGGCTCACCTGGGTGGCGATGCCCGCGAATTCGGGGATGGCGACGAACTGGATCCCGGTATACGGCGTCGGCTTGACGCAGCAGTTTTCCGGATCGGCTGCAAGGATCGACTTCAGCGTCATCTGCGCGAAGGGGATGTCCTTGTAGTCGGGGTTCTCGTACAGCGAGGTGCGCGCACCCGGCGGAACGTTGGCCCAGCCCTCGTTCTCGGCGACCAGTTCGATGTATTCCTTCGAAGTGGCCCATTCGATGAACTGCTTGGCGGCGTCCTCTTTCTGGGTGCCGGCGGGGATGGCCAGGGCCCAGGCCCACAGCCAGTTGGCGCGCTTGTCAACGCCTTCCGAGTTCGGCGCCAGAGCAAATCCAACCTGATCGGCGACAGTCGAGTCGTCGGGGTTGGTCACGAAAGACGCGGCAACGGTGGCGTCGATCCACATGCCGCATTTGCCCTGCTGGAACAGCGACAGGTTCTCGTTGAAGCCGTTGGTGGCATACCCGGCGGGGCCGGATTCGTTCATCATGTCTACGAAGAAGGTCAGCGCCTCTTTCCACTCGGGCTGATCGAACTGGGGTTTCCAGTCTTCGTCGAACCAGCGCGCGCCGAACGAGTTCGCGGTCACGGTGATGAAGGCGCCGCCCTCACCCCAACCGGCCTTGCCGCGCAGGCAGATGCCGTTGATGTCGTTGTCGCGGTCCGTCATCGCAGCCGCCGCTTCGCGGATAAACTGCCAGGTCGGTGCCTCGGGCATCTCCAGACCGGCCTTCTCCATCAGGTCGGTGCGGTACATGATCATCGAGCTTTCGCCATAGAACGGTGCCGCATACAGCGTGCCGTCGTGGCTGAGGCCGCCCCGCATCGCGGGCAGGATGTCGTCCACGTCATATTCCGCGGACATACCGTCCAGCGGCACAAGCCAGCCGTTCGCGCCCCAGATCGGCGTTTCGTACATGCCGATGGTCATGATGTCGAACTGGCCGCCCTTGGTCGAGATGTCGGTGGTCACACGCTGGCGCAATACGTTCTCTTCCAGAGTGACCCATTCCACCTCGTGGCCGGTCGCTTCGGTGAACTTGTCGGTGTATTTCTGCATCCGGATCATGTCGCCGTTGTTTACGGTGGCGATCGTGATCGTCTCTGCAGTTGCGGCGCCGGCGGTCAAAGCCGCTGCGCTTGCCGCCCATAGAACGGATTTCAGGTACATTCTTTCCTCCCTGGTGTCGAATTACCTGGAGGAAAGCATCACGAATTATTTGGCGCGCGTCAACTAAAATTTTACGCGCGTAAAAAAGGTGTCGAAAATCAGGCCGAACTCCGCAGTATCAGACGCGCGGGAAACAGGGTTTCGGTGCGCGCGCTCAGCCGCCCGCCGGATTCGACCAGTTGCGTCAGCGTCTCGACGGAGCGATTCGACACCGCGTTGTAGTCATGCGCCGCGGTGGTTAGCGACGGGCAGGTGAACTTGGAAAACGGATGGTCGTCATGCGAGGCGACGCGCAGGTCGCAGTCGTCGCCCAACCCGACCCGCAGGCCCTTTTCATAGCAGGCCGACAGGAACCCGATGGCCAGCCGGTCGTTGCTGCACAGAATGGTGCGCGAGGGCAGCCTGGGCTGCTCCAACAGCTTGAATGCGCCCTCGCGGCCGATTTCCTCGAATCCCCAGCCGCGCCCGTCGACCTTGATCACCTGCGGCTCAAAGCCCAGGCTCTCCATCTTCTTGACATAGGCGATTCGACGTTTGTTGGCGTTGGGGTTGGCGGGGTGGCGCATCTCGAAGAACGCGGGCGGCTCGCCGCTGCGGCACAGGTAATCGACGGTCTGTTCGATGAAGCTGGCATTGTCCGACCCGACAAAGGCCGCGCCCATACCCTCCAGGTTGCTGTCGAACAGGATGGTGGGAATGTCCTTGCAGAATTTCTCGATGAACGACCGGTCGGAATCGCGCCCCAGCGGCGCCAGCAGCACGCCGGCCGGTTTCAGCGCGCGCAGGCTGTCGAGGATCTCGGCCTCCTGCGCGGGGTCGCCATAGGCGCTGTAGAGCGTCGGGCGGAACCCGGCCTCGATGCATTTTTCCTCGATGTTGCGGGCGATCTCGGCAAAGAACGGGTCGGCCAGATAGGGCACTACGATGCCGACATTCTTGGTCAGCTTGCGGTTCTGGTTCATGGCAAAGATGTTGGGGCGATAGTCGAACCGCTCCAGCGCCTGCTCGATCCGTTCGCGGGTCGACCGACGGACGCTGTCGGGATCGTTGAAGTATTTCGAGACCGTCGGGCGCGAAATCCCGCTGACGGCGGCGAACTCCTCCATGTTCCGGATTTTTCTGGGTGCCATGCCTTGCCTCTGGCGCGGGACACGGCCCGCGCCACTCTGAATTTGTCGGTGTTTTACCTTTTCTTATCGCGCGACAAATTTCAACGGCAGAGTTCCGGGACGGCCATTCCGGTCAGATCAGCATCTCTAGCCGGGCCTCAGGGAAGCGTTGCAGAACCGGCGCGATCCGGTCGGCGGGCAGCAGGCACAGCGCGGTCGACAACCCGTCGGCCAGCGCCGCGTCAGGGGCCGAGACCGAAACCGCCCGATGTCGGACCGGCTGACCCTGCGGGCCCAGAATGTGGCCATGACGCCCGGCCAGTTGTGTCGCATCGGGGGCCGAGGTTGCCACCGCCCGGTCGCGCAGTTCGATGCGCCGTGTCACGCCTTCGGGGCCGGCCAGGCCGACGCGCCAGTCCGACCCGTCGTCGCGGCTGCCGATGGCGGCGATCTCGCCCATGTCGACCAGCACATCGGTCAGCCCCTGCGCCCGCAACAGCGCCGCGATGCGGTCGGTCACAGCACCCTGAGCGATGCCATTCAGCGTCAGCGCCGCGCGGCTAGGATGGGGCAGGCGGATCGCTTCGGTCGAAACCGAAACCCCCTGCCACCCGACCAGCGCCCGCGACCGTTCCACTTCGGCATCCGGCGCGTCGTTGGCCAGCGCCATCCACAGCGGTTGAACGGTCGGGTCGAAGGCACCGCCGGTCGCGTCATGCAAGGCGGCGCTTTGGGTCAGCACCTGCAGCAGTTCCGGCGCCGGGGCGGGCAGGGTGCCGTCACGGTTCAGGCGGCTCAGCTGCGAGTCCGGGCGGTACAGGCTGAAGATGTTCTCCAGCCGGTCCAGTTCGGCCTCGAGCGCGGCGATGATCGGCGCGGCCTGCGCGTCACTCAGCCCGACCAGCTGCAGGCTGGCGGGTGCCCCCAGCGCGGTGCCGCGCCAGCGGGCAACCGGGGCGGCGCGCGCCACGGTCGGCAAGGCGGCGCAGGCGGCCGAGATGGCCAGGAAACGGCGGCGGGACAGGGGGGTCATGCGGGTGTCTCCAGGGATTGCGTCAGATCGACGGGCCCAAGCGCCGCGTCGTCGGGAATGTCGGTCAGGGGCAGGGCGGTGCCGCCGTAGGTTTCGATGAACCGCGCGGCGGCGTCCAGCGTGGCAAAGGGCACGATCTCGGGCGCGCCCATGCCGCCGGCCACGCCGGCGCCCACCACGAAGGTGGCCTGATCGGCGGCGATCCAGTTCGATATGCCCGGCTCGTGCCAGCTGGGGGCCGCGCCCATGTCGCTGACATAGACCGCGGTGATCTCGGCATCCCGCTCGGGGCTTTTGAGATAGGCCACCATGTCGCGCACCTGCGCAAAGAACAGTGGCGCGGGATAGCCTTCCAGATGGATCTGCCCCTTGGGACCGCCGTGTTCGGCCACGTTCATCTGGCAGAAATAGCTGAGCGCGGTATCGGTCAGATCGACCGGATCCGGCGGGGCGGCTGCCTGTTCATCCTTGCAGGCCGCCAGCGCGATCAGCGCGATCAGAGCAAGGCGGGTCATGGCTCGACCCTCCGGAAGGCCAGCCGTGCAAGGGCAAAGCCCAGAATCGGCCAGACCAGCAGCGAGGCGGGCGCCGCCCAGGCGGGCAGGGCCTGCGCCGCGCCGGTCATGCCGGACGCCATGGCCACGCCCTCGGTCGCGGCGATGTTCCACAGACGGAACGCGTCGGCCGGGTTGGCCACCATCACCCAGGGAAAGACGGATTGGGTGAAGACGCCGCCTTTGTCCATGACGACGGCTCCCAACAGCCCAAGATCATAGAGGACGACGAAGACCAGCCAGAGCCCGGCCGACAGACCTGCCGCCGCCGTTGCGCCCCTCGCCAGGGCGGACAGCAGGTATCCCAGCGCCAGAAACACGGCGCCCAGCAGGATCGAGGTGACGATCAGGCGGCCAAGCGCGAACAGGCTGTCCGCGCCCGCGCCGCCGAACCACGCAGCGACCGCCCCGGCGGTGCCGAAACCGACCGTCATGGCGAAGGCCAGCGCCGCCAGGTGGGCGGTGAATTTGCCCAGCAGAATTTCCCCGCGCCCCGCCGGGTAGGACAGAAGCAGCGACAGGCTGCCCCGGTCCACGTCACCGGCGATGGCGTCAAAGGAAATCATCAGCGCCAGCAACGGCGCAAGATATACCGAAAGCGTGGTCATCGAGGCGACCGACACCGTCAGCATGTCGACCCCCAGCGTGCCGGTGGGCGCGCTTCCGGCAAAGGTCAGGGCCAGCGCGAACAGAACCATGATCAGCGTCGCCACCAGCAGCCAGCGGTTACGGCGCAGGATCAGCATCTCGGTACGGGTGATGGCAAGGAAACGGGTCATTGCAGCGCCTCCTGAGCATAGTGGCGATAGAGGTCTTCCAGCTTGGGCGGGGTCATCTCGAGGTCGGCCACGGCATCGCCCAGCCCGGCGATGCGGCGCAGCGCCTGCATCTTGTCGGCGGGCGAACACAGCAGCTCGACCGAGGCGCCGTTGATCCGGTTGCCGCCCAGTTCGGCGGCCAGCGCGTCGGCATTGGCGCGGGCGCGGACCCGCAGCCGGATCGGCAACCCTGCCAGCGCCGACAGGTTGGCCAGCGTGTCATCGGCCACCATCCGCCCCTTGCGCATGATGGCGATGCGGTCGGTGCGGGCCTCGACCTCGGTCAGGGCGTGGCTGGCGATCAGCACGGCGGTGCCCTGCGCGGCCAGCTCGTCGATGATGGCGTACAGGTCCTGGCGGGAGATTGGGTCCAATCCCGAGGTGGGTTCGTCCAGCAGCGCCAGTTTCGGCTGGCCCAGCAGCACCTGCGCAAGGCCCAGCCGCTGCCGCATCCCCTTGGAATAGGCGCCGATCCGGCGGTCCATCGCGTCGCCCAGCCCGACACGATCCAGCAGGGCGGGCACGTCGGCGCGGGTGCCTGACAGCTTGGCAAACAGGGTCAGTTGCTCGCGCCCGGTCAGGGCCGGGTGGAACGAGACCGCCTCGGGCAGATAGGCCGTGTCGCGACGCGCCTGCGCGCTGCCAGGGGCGGCGGTGCCGATGCGGATCGTGCCGGCCTGGATGGGTGTCAGGCCCAGGATCGACTTGATCAGGGTGGATTTTCCGGCGCCGTTGTGGCCCAGCAGCGCCACGCGCTGTCCGGGCTCGAGCGTCAGGGAGATATCGCTCAGAACGCGGGTCTTGCCGCGATCCTTGCAGACCGTTTCGATGGACAGGGCCTTATCCGTCATGAGGCACCTTTTTCATGGCTGGGGGTTGAGGGGCTTGCATCAAGGGGTGGCTGTCGATCACGCCACCCGGCAGCAGCGCCGGGAAGGCCGATTGCGACCAGCGCACCAGCTGCACGGCGGGCGAGCCGAGCAGCAGCTTGGCTGCGGGTTGGGTCCACAGCACATGGTCCATGCTATCGTTGGGGCGATAGGGGGCATCGGCGATGCCGTCGCCGTTCACGTCATACGCGGCAAAATCGGACCAGTAGTTGCCGCGGCCGTCTTCCGACCACTCGACCCATTTGGTCGAGACGTATTTCACCTGTGTCCGGTTGCCGACAAAGGCGTTGCCGACGATACGGTTGCGTTCGCTGCCGGCGGTGAAATGAATCCCGATGCCGCAGCCTTCGAACCAGTTGTCGGTGAATTCGTTCTTGTTGGAATTGTACAGAAAGGTGCACTTCTCCTTGGCGCCTTTCACCACGTTGCCCGAGATCACGCTGTCATTGGCATAGTTCAGCATGACCCCGTGTTCGCGGTCGCCGACCGAGACGTTGTTGATCACCTGCACGTTCGAGGTGAACATCACCGCATAGCCCAGATCGTTGCCGATCGAGACATTGTCGCTGACGATGGAATCGTCGGCATACATGTAGTGCACGGCAAACCGCAGGTCGCGGAAAGTGTTGCCGGTGAAGGTATTTTTCTTCGACGAGTTCACGAAGATCCCGTCGCGGCCAAAGCGGATGTCATTGCCTTCGACCACCGCGCCCGGCGCGTTCCAGACATAAACACCGTTGCCGCGGTCGTTCATCCGGCGGTCCTGCCGGCCCTCGATGCGGTTGCCGCGCACGATGCTGTCATCGGCACCGTGGATGTCGATGCCATAGAGATTGCCCAGCAGCACGTTGTTTTCCACCACGGCGGCGCGGGCCGTCTTGGTCAGTTGGATGCCGCTGTCGATCTCACCATGGTCCGACCCCGACCCGATCACGGTCAGGCCGCGCAGGTTGATGTCGGGTCCGGTCACGGTGATGACGCTGCCGGTGCCTTGTCCGTCGATGGTGGCCTGGCCCTGCCCGTCGATGGTGACGGGCCGGTCCAGAACCAAGCGTTCGGCATAGACGCCGGGGCTCAGGCGGAGGGTGTCGCCATCCGCCGCCTGCGCCAGTGTCTCAGTGATGGCCCCCGCCCGGTTGGGCACGTCCCAGTCCGCCGCCCAAAGCGGCGAGCCGAGCAGAAGCGGGATGAGCAGGGGCCAGCGCATGGGTCAGGCTCCCTGCGGTTCGACCAGCATCCGGCCGCGCATTTCCATGTGCAGCGCGTGGCAGAACCACTGGCAATAGAACCAGTGCACGCCCGGACGGTCGGCAGTGAAGGTGATCGAGGCGGTGGCCTGTGGCGCGACCTCGAAGGCGATGCCGTAGTTGCCCAGGCAGAAGCCGTGGGTCACATCGTCCACGTCATCCAGGTTGGTGACGTAGATCGTGACCTCGTCGCCCTGTTTGACGGTGAACTTCTCGAGGCTGAAGGTCGGCGCCTGCGAGACCATGTAGACCCGCACCTTGTTGCCGTCGCGGATCGGCTCTTCGGCGCCTTCCTCCAGATCGACGCCATCGGCCTCGGCCTGTTTGCGCGCATCTTCCCAGGTCGGGTCGTTGCGGTCCCAGACGTTGACCGGGTTGACGATGTCGCGGCGCACGATGATCGAGTCATGCGGCTCGGCAAAGGTCGGGCCGTCATGCACCACCTTCATCTCGTCGGTCGAGATGTCGATCACCTGCTCGTTCTCGGGCTTGAGCGGGCCGGTGTTCAGGAACCGGTCCTTCGAGAACTTGTTCATCGAGATCAGCCACTTGCCGTCGGCCTCTTTGGTTTCACCCATCGAGGTCGAGTTGTGGCCCGGCTGGTAGTGCACATCCACCTTCGAGATGATCGGGTCGACGTCCTCGCCGTTGTAGGCGCGGATGGCCTTGTCGAGGTTCCATTTGACGATCTGGCTGTCCAGGAACAGCGTGGTGAAGGCGTTGCCCTGACCGTCATAGGCGGTGTGAAGCGGGCCAAGGCCCAGCTGCGGCTCGCCCACGATGCACGACCGCGGATCGGCGTCGCTTTCGAACAGGGCATCGAGCTTGGTCACGTCCATGATCGACACGGTCGGCGACAGCTTGCCGTTGATGCAGACGTGCTTGCCGTCGGGTGCGGTGTTGATGCCGTGCGGCGAGTTCGGGATCGGGATGTAGCGGGTATACTTCTTGTTCGACCCCTTGCGCCCGTCCAGAACCTTGACGCCCTTGATCTCCTGATAGTCGCCCGCGGCGATGCCGGCCTCGATTTCCTTGAGGTTGAAGACGACGACGTGGTCCATCTCGCTCTCGGTCATCTCGGCCAGGTTCATGCCCATTTCCGAGTTGTACGAGGTCGAGTAGGCGTATTTGCCCTGATAGTCGCAATCGGTGTTGTCGAGGTTGCCCGACACCATCACCTGCCAGGCGATCTCCATCGTGTCACCGTCGATGGCGGTGAAGATGTTGACGTATTGCGACGGATCGTCCAGCACGCTGCCGTCGTTGATCAGCGGGGTTTCGTCCTCGCCATTGGCAAAGACATAGCCGGTGCGCGGGAATTTCTGCGGGCGCAGACCGTGGATCGCCTTGGCGTTGGGGATCTCGATGATCTTGTCGCATTTCATCACGTCGCAGCGCACGCGGGCCACGCGTGTGTTGGCCTTGTCGTTCATGAAAAGATAACGGCCGTCATAGGTGCCGTCGGTGAACGACATGTGCGGGTGGTGCAGGTCGCCGTTGTCATAGGTTTTCATGCCGCGCTTGGCCAGGAACTCCTTGGTTTCCAGCAGAAGGCCTTCGGTCATGATCTTCAGCGACTCGTTGGTCTGGCCCCATCCGGTGGCCGAGCAGCGGTTGAACACCGGCACCCGCATCAGTTCGCGCATGGAGGGGAAGCCCATGATGCGCAGCTCGCCAGTCTGGCCCGAAGACCAGAAGCCGTAATATTCGTCCAACTCGCCTGGCGCCAGTTCGACCTTGGCCGCGGCGCTGGCCTGTTTGGCGGTCATCATCGTGGACCCAAGGCCGGTTCCGGCCAGCACGGCCCCGGTGGCCGTGGCCCCCAGCATCCCGCGGCGGGTGATGTTCAGTTTGGTGTCGTGGTCCGACATGGTCGTTCCTCCTTTTAGGAAACGGTTTGCGGTTTGGCGTTCGGATGGTTCGCCGGTGGTTGTCCGAGGGGGGTCTTGATCTTGACCGACCCGGTCTTGGCCCGCCGTTTCAGTTGGCGGATGACGACGGGACATTTGCTCTCGGACTGATAGAGCACCTGACAATGCAGGCAGGTGACGCACTCGTTCGGGTTGATCTCGCCGGAGGGGTGGATGGCCTGAACGGGGCATTCGTTGGCGCAGGTCTGACAGGGGTTGCCGCAATCCTTGTAGCGGCGCAGCCAGTCGAACATGCGGATGCGGGCGGGTATCGCCAGCGCCGCGCCCAGAGGGCACAGATAGCGGCAATAGAACCGTTCGATGAACAGACCTATTACCAGCAGACCCACCGCAAAGACCACGAAGGGCCAATCGCGCATGAATTTCAGGATGATCGCGGTCTTGAACGGTTCGACCTCGGCATATTTCTCGGCCAGCGGGATCGACACCATGCTCAGGCCGAACAGCGCCAGGAAAATCATGTACTTGATCGGCCACAGGCGCTCGTTCAGGCCCCAGGGCAGGGTCCATTGCGGCACTTTCAGCGCGCGGGCGATCTTGTTGGTCAGCTCTTGCAGGGCACCGAAGGGGCAGAGCCAGCCGCAATAGGCCCCGCGCCCCCAGAACAGCAGCGCGGCGGCCACGGCAAACCATTGGATGAACACCAGCGGGTCCAGCAGAAAGGCATCCCAGGTGAAGCCGCCGCGCAGGCTGCCGGCCAGCGCCATGATGTTCACCACGCTCAGCTGCGCATTCGCGTACCAGCCGATGAAGAACAGTGTCATCGTCAGGAACCCGATGCGGAACCAGTAGAAGACCCGCGCGTTCATCGTGGCGTGGAACTGGAAGAAGAAAGTGATCGTCAGCACCAGCAGCATGGCGCCCAAGACGGCGATCTCGACCTGGCGGTCCTTCCAGATGCGCTGCCACAGGGCCGACTTGGCGACGGCCTCGCCTGTGGCATCGTTCACGACCTTGGGCGCCGCCGCGACCGGCAACAGGTATTGTTCGGGCAGATTGTAACCCAGATCAAAGGTCAGGAAGGTCTTTTCCACCGCGCCGATGGCCCGCTGCACCAGCAGTTGCAGGCGGAACGGTTCGGTCGGGTCGAACTCGGCATCGGCGGGGATCTTGAAGATGTCCAGCTCGGTAAAGCTGGGCGCATCCTCGGCGGCCACCGTGCCCAGGCGACGGTGCTGACGGTCGAAGAACCGTACCGAATTGTCGCCCTGGATCAGCTGGATCCGGTCGAAGATCCCGCCGCGCACATAGCCCGAGCCCTTGAAGCTGTACTTGCCGCGGCCCAGCACCAAGATCGCGTGTTCGCCCTCGTCCAGCCAGTTGACCAGGTTCTGGTACTCGGCCTCGCCCAGCAGCGACTTGCCGATCGAAGGCACCGAGACCAGCGCCACATGCATGTCGATGAAGGTGTCCTCGGGGTTGCCCTTCTCGGGGCGCTTGATCGCGCGCTGGTCGCCGGTGGCCTCGAAGGCGGCGTTGACCTGACCCACGTCCAGCGTCAGCCGCCGGGTCGAGCCGTCGCCCGAGAGCGTTGACCAGTCATGGGTATCGGCCTTGGTCAAATCGACTTCGCGCTGGGGGCCGTCAGCCTGCACTTCGGACAGACCGCCCAGACCCAAGGCGCGGGCCACCTTGATGCCGCCGCGCACAAGGCTGTCATCGATCACCATGATCGTCACGGTCGCACCCGAGATGATGTCCAGATCATGTCCCTCGCCGCCTGTCTCGACCTCGCGTTTGAGGTCCAGACCGGCATAGCCTTCGGTCAGCTCGACCATGCGCGCGTTGGGAATGCCGATCAGAACGATGGGTTCGGAGTGTTTGACCAGCTTGACGCCGGTCAGCACCGCATCACCGTCGATGGCGGCGACGACGTGAATGGGCTTGCCGGAATAGCCGGTGGTGCCCACGAAATCGGATGTGAGAAAGGCCCAGGCGATGGTTTCGCCGCCTTTCAGCACCGGGGCCACCGGCACGTCATCACGCACCGGACCAATGGCATCGGCACCGGGCGACAGTTCGGCGGGTTCGATCTCGGGCAGGAAACTGGCCAGGCTGTCGGCCCGCGCGCCAAGCGCCAGCAGGCAGGACAGGACAAGGGCAACAAGGAAATGGGCTGCGCGGGTCACGACCACGGCGCACCTCCTTCGGTTCGGGTTGACGCCGTGGACGCGCGCGACGCGCGATCGGTTCTGATTTCGGGCGCGGCCGGGGGGCCGCGGGTTTCGGGCCACAGCCGTTCGAAGTTGTACAGATCCAACAGATCAGTGAACGCACACCGTGGGATTTGTACAAACCCGGGCTGTTGCACCTGCGGCAGGTCCGGGGCCGGTGCCGCCGCCGTAATCGCGCACAGGGCGCAATCGGCGCATTTCGGGCAGGGCGCGGTCGGGTCGCCGGTGTCGTCTTCCAGGTCCACCTGGACCCAGACCGCTCCTGCCTCCGAGCAGATCTCCATCCAGGTGCCCTGGCCGGGACTCGCCAGCGCTGGCCCAAGCACCTGCAACATCAAAAGAAAGATGCCCGCCAGCCCAGCTGCCACGCGTGTCGCGCGGACCGGGAGGCTGTGGTTTTGGCGGGCGGCGGGCATGGAGACTCCGACTCGAATTTGATGTTGCCCGAGTCGTAAGGGATTGGCAGGCGGCACGACTTGACTTCGATCAGGTGGTCAAAAAAATGGCACTTCGGCCCTGGGCAGTTCGCTCGGGATCAGCCGTCGGCCTCATCCATCAGCCGCCGCACCCAGCGCCCCGCCAGCCAGCTGGCCGGAACCCCAAGGGGCACACACCAGATCAGCGCGGCCACCGGTGTAACTGCGCCGAACCCCAGCGCATGGGCGATCAACCCGGCCAGAAACAGGTTGATGGCGACGGTCAGCGCCGTCGCCGGATACAACAGAATGGCCAGTTTCCAGACCGGCCAGCGCCTGTCAGTGGCTGGTGCCTTCCGAGAAGGTGATCTTGTTCCAGACATTGTATTTCCCCGAAGGTTTGCGCATTGGCAGGCGTTTGATTTCCTCGAGCGTCTGCGCGTCATAGACGATCACCGCGCCGTCATCCTCCCAGATCGACACCAGCGCATGGGCGCCGTCGCGGGTGAATTCCACATGCGCCACGGTCTTGCCCGGCGCGGGCCGCAGGGTTTTGACGATCGCGAGGCTCTGCTTGTCGATTACATGCATCGCGTCCTTGTTGGGGCCGAAAAACACGTCGGCCCAGACATAGAGCGAGTTCTTGTGGCTGCGCATAAAAAAGCCCGGGCCTTCGGTCTCGATCCGCTTGATCGTTTCCCATGTGCCCATGTCGATGACCGAGATGGTGCCTTCGGTCAGGTGCGGCGTTGCCATCACCGTGGTGCCACCCCGCTGCCAGGTGATGCCCGAGCCCAGATGCGGCATGCCGGGCAGGTCCAGATCCGCCACTTTCTGCCCGATCACGAGGTCGATCACCTGACCGCCCTTGCCATCGCGCGACGCGCCCATGACGTATTCATAGCTCTGGTCGAAAAAGAAATCGTCCAGATAGTCGGGCGTGGTGATCTTGCGGACGGGGAAGGGGTCGGGGTTCTTGAACTGCCCCTCGATCCGGAAATCATGGCCCAGCCCGAATTGCGGCGGGTTGTCGCCATAGAACACTTCCCAGATCTCGGGCACGTCCTTGAGCGCCAGCACGAAGCTTTCGCGCGGCGGGGCCTGGTACACAGCCGAGACCCGGCTGGGCTTGCCCTGCTTGCCCTTGACCTCGACCACCTTGGCCACCGACAGATCCTCGGTCGACAGCAGGGTCAGGCTGTTGGGCAGATAGTTCGCCACGGCCAGCCACTTGCCGTCGCCCGACATGGCGATGTTGCGGCTGTTCAGGCCGGCGCGGATACGGCCCACCTGTTTCAGCGCCCAAATGTCGTATTTCTGCACCCAGCCATCGCGCGACATGATGAACACATAGCGCCCATCGGGGCTGAACTTGGGGCCGCCATGCACGGCAAAGGGGGTTTCGAACCGGTCCAGAACCTCGAACGTGTCGCCGTCCAGAACGCTGACATGGTGATCGCCGGTTTCCACCACCAGCGTGATGTTCATCGGGTCGCTGTCCCAAACCGGCGCATCGACCGGTGCGTAATCGGCATCCAGCGTGCGGCTGGCCATGATCTGTTCGGCATCCCATTCGGGGTCGACCTCCAGCGGAGATTTCAGCCAGCCCGCCAGTTCCTCGATCTGAAGTGAGTCCAGCTCGTGCGCGAAGGCAGGCATCTGGGTCGCGGGGCGCCCTTCGGCGATGACGGCGGCCACGCGGGGGCCGCGCATGCGTTTGAGAGTTTCGGGGATCAGCGCCGGGCCGACGCCGCCCAGCCGCGCCTCGCCATGGCAGCTGGCGCAATGCTCGGCGTAATCCGCCGCCGGGTCGGCCAATGCCAATCCGCCCGCCAGAACCGAGCACATCGCGGCGACCGTCGTGGCGCGGGTCATGCGTCCGCGCGCGGCATTGTTCGATGCGTCAGGGCAGCGGTCGTCAGAAGAACTGATGCGCCGGATCATGGCTTTTCCCCCGGAAAGGCGTGACCTGCAGGCGCTCGCCCGCGCTGTCCACGCCGATTTCGTCATTGGTCAGGTAGCAGGCCGGATCTTCGGCCCACGGGTCGCCGGTCAGCTGCAGGGCCCGGATGCGGGTGTTGCCGCCGCAGACATCCTGCAACCGGCAGGCGCCGCACCGCCCCTTCAACGGGCGCGGCCGTGTGCGCAGCAGGGCCAGCATCGGGTCATCCCCGGACCACAACTCGGAAAACGGAGTGAGTTTGACGTTGCCCACCGTGTAGTCCGACCAGTAGGTGTCGGGATGGACGCGGCCCAGATTGTCGATATTGGCTACGCCCAGACCGCTGGAATTGCCGCCCCAATGGGCCAGGTGCTCGCGCACATGCGCGACGGCGTCGGCGTCGAACCGGGCGGCGGCCCAGTTCAGGAAATACCCGGCATCCGCGTCGTTGTTGCCGGTCACGATGTCCAGCGGGCGTCCGCCCGAGGCGGCCTCCCATGCGCGGTTCAGCAACAGGTCGAGCCCCTGCCGGGTGCGCTGATGTTCCGCGTCCTCGCCCCGGTTCTTGTCGCCGCGCCCGGCATAGACCAGATGCGAGAGATAGAACTTGTCCACCCCCTCGTCGTCGCACAGTTTCAGCAGGTCGGGCAGGTGGTGCTGGGTGCCTTCGGTCAGGCAGAACCGCAGGCCCACCTTGATGCCGCGCTTCTTGCATTCGCGCACGCCGCGCAGGGCGTCATCAAAGGCGCCCTCGACCCCGCGGAACCAGTCATTCGTGGCCCCGATCCCGTCGAGCGAGATGCCGACATAGTTGAAGCCCACATCGGCGATCATGTCGGCCGTTTCGTCGTGGATCCGCGTCCCGTTGGTCGACAGGGCCAGCATCGGCACCAGCTGACGCGCGCGTCGGGCGATGTCGAAGAAATCGAACCGGTCCAATGGCTCCCCGCCCGAGAGGATCAGGGCCGGGACGCGAAACTGGCCCAGATCCTCAAGGGTGACCATGGCTTGCTCGTGGCTGAGCTCGCCCGGGAAGGCCACATCCGCAGACACGGTGTAGCAATGGCGGCATTTCAGGTTGCAGCGCCGGGTCAGGTTCCAGATCACCACCGGCTTCACCGGTCCGGGGCGGCGTTTGCGCACCGGCGTCGGGTTGACAAGCTGCTGCATGTATTCGGTCAGGCGGAACATTGGTCTCAGCCTTTCGCTTTCAGGCGCAGCCCGGTTTTCTTCAGGATGCGCGTGGAATAGAGGATGTCGCTGCCCCGGCAGGCCGATCCAAGGATTGCGGCGATCTGGCCGCGTTTCTGTTCGACCTCATCGGGCGAGCTGCCGTGAACCATGGCGAACAGGTTGTAGGGCCAGTCGGGCAGAGCGCGGGGCCGTTCGTAGCAATGGGTGACAAAGGGTAGCGCTCCGATTTGCGCGCCGAGTTCGCCGATCAGGTCGTCCTGCACGTCCCAGACCGTCATGCCGTTCGATGTCATGCCCAGCTTGTAGTGGTTGGGGGCCGCGGCGATCCGCCGGATCACCCCGCGCGCCTTCAACGTGGCCAGCCGATCCAGCAGGGCGGCTTCCTCGATCCCCAGATCGTCGGCGACCTGCGCATAGGGCGCGGGCACCAGGGGCAGCCCGCCTTGGAGAGCCTCGATGATCCGTCTGTCGGTTGCGTCGATCATGCTGCCACCCGGAAGCCGATGAAAAATTCCTGCAGTTTCGGGAACCGGTGAACCGTGAGTCCCGTCTTGCGTTCGATCGCGTCGGCCGTGGCGGTGATCGCCTCGGGCGTTTCGGTCGCCAGAACGAACCACATGTTCAGCCGGTGCGTGCGTTCATAATTATGCGCCACCTCGGGGTGCGCATTGATTTTGGTCAGGACGGTTTCAAACTCGGCCTCGGGCACAGCCATGGCGCACAGGCAGAAATCCCCTCCCATGGCGGCGGCGTCGAAGAACGGGCCGAACCGGGTGATGACCCGGTCGGCCTTCATCCGCGCCAGCCGGTCCAGTAGGTCCTGTTCGGTGATCCCCAGCTCGGCCGCCACATCGGCATAGGGGCGGGGGGTCAGCGGCAGGTCCTCCTGCAGGCGGTTCAGCAGGCGGCGGTCGGTGTCGTCCAGCGGGGTCATGCGGCGGCCTCTTTCGGTTTGATCAATGCGCCGGTCTGTTTGAAGCACCGGGTCGAGAACAGAACCTTGTGCGCGGCGCCCGCCAGTTCGGGCAGGGCGGCGGCGCCGGCCAGGATACCCCGCGCCTCGGAGCGCGACCGGGCGTGGATCATGGAGTAGAGCCGATAGGGCCATACGCCCTCGACCGGCTGGCGTTCATAGCACAGGGTCACGCCGGGATGCGCGGCCAGTGCGGGGCCCGCGTGGTCGATCCGGTCGGCGGGCAGGTCCCACACGACCATGGCGTTGGCCGACCACCCCAACGCCCGATGCCGCACGATGACCCCAAGGCGTGAGATGACGCCTGCTTTGTGCAACCCCCGGATACGGTCCATCACGTCTTCGGGGGCCCGGTTCAGGGATTGGGCCAGCGCCGCGTAGGGGTCGGCCATCAGCGGCAGCCCCGCGCTGAGCGCCTGCAGGATGTCGCGGTCGCCTTGCCGCAGAACGCTCCGGTCGACCGTACGCGGCCGAGGCACGCGGCGCGAACAATCGGACATGCGAAAACCCAGATCGACGTTGAACGGGCGGACCAGACGCAGATCCAGCACGCGCAGCCCGGTGCGGTCGCTGATCCGGGCCAGTGTGGCATCCACATGCGCCCGGTCGGGGCCGGTGGCCACGAACCACAGGTTCCAGTCATCCTCGCGCTGGTAATTGTGGTTCACGCCCGGTTCGGCGTCGATCAGGGCGGCGATCTGTTCCACCTTCTCCTCGGGCGCGGCGACGGCGGCCAGGGTGCTGGCCGAGGCCACGCCGGGCGCGACCGTCGCGCCGACGCGGGTGATGCGCCCGGCGGCGCGCATGCGGTCCAGGCGGTCGATCACTTCGGCCTCATCCAGCCCCAGCGCCGCGGCCAGCACTTGGAACGGCCGGTCGGTGACGGGAAAATCGCGCTGCCAGTCATCCAGCAGCCTTCGGTCGATCGGGTCGGTGATATGGCACATCGCTTACAGCCCCGTTCTGTGCGCACGCGCGGTGAAGAAGATGCCCGAGGGGCTGTCGGCCGGGATTTCCCGCAGCTTTTCAAAGCTGTGGGTGTCATAGACCATGATCTTGTTGGCATCGCGCACGCTGATCCAGACCTCGTGCCCACGCGGGGTGAACTCCATGTGCAGCACCGCCGGGCCGGGTTTGAACTCGTGGATGACCTGTTTGCTGACCGTGTCGATCACCTGGATCGTGTCGTTCAGCGGGTGGGCGAAGTTCACCCAGACCTGCCGGCCGTCGGGCCGCGCCATGGCAAAGACGGGCTGGCCATACGTCTGGGTGCGCCCGGTTTCCGTGAGTGTGTCGGCATCGACCCAGAGCACTTGGTGATGGCCGACGGCCGGCAATACGAATTCGGCGCCCGTATGCGCCCAGCCTTCCAGATGGGGCATCTTGTAGACGGGCATCTCTTGTTGGCCGCGCCCATAACCGGGCAGCACCCGGATCGGTTCGGGCGTGTCGTCCCACAAATCCAGAGCGGTCAGCCCGTCCTGCCCGAACAGGCCGGTGATGTAGGTGCGGCCATTGGCGGTGATCAGTGCGTCATAAGGATTTTTACCCATGTCGGTGATCTTGGTGATCTGAGGGTCGGTGCCGCGGGCGAAATCGGCGATCCAGGTCTCGCCCGTATCCCACATGGTGAACACGAAACGGCGGCCGGGTGCATCGACAAGGCCGATGGTCTTGCTGCCGGTAGGGATGTCGGCCACCAGATCCAGCGTGTCGGCGTCAAAGACGCGCACCCCGCCGGGTTCATAATTCGACACCGCCACCAGCTTGCCATCGTCAGAGATCGCCCCACCGATGGCGTTGCCGGCCTGTACGACGCGCTTGGCGATCTGACGGGTCACGATATCGACTTTGGTCAGCCCGCCGTCGCGCCCGAACACATAGGCAAAACGTTCATCCGGCGAATAGACCAGCGAGGCATGGGACAGATCGCCCAGCCCCTCGATCCGTGCCAGCGCGGCGCGGTCGGACTGATCGACCAGCAGGACCGAACCGGCGGCCCGCTCGATCACCAGCCCCAGGTCTCCGGTGGCGGTGGGTTCGGCATGGGCTGCGGTCATCAGCAGCGATGCCGCGAGGCCAAGGACAAACTGTTTCATTGCGCCTCCGGTTTCAGCAGATAACGGGTGATCCATTCGGCCTCTTCCTCGGTGATAAGGGGCCGCCAGGGCGGCATGGCCGTGTCGGGGATGCCGTCCAGGATTACGCCGGTCAGGATTTCGGGGTCATAGTGCTGCAGGTTTCCCGCACGCAGATCGGGGCCCAGCCCGCCTTTCAGGGTCAGTCCGTGGCAGGACCCGCAATCCTGATGCACCAAACGTTTCAACGCGTTGGGATCCAGCGTGTCGGCGGCAAAGGCCGAGGTGGCAACCAGCACGGCGGCGGTCAATACCGCGCGCCCGGACCAGTCCCGACGGGCCGGTTCAATGGGCAGAGTCCTAGCCATGAGCGTGCTCCAGCAACTCTGCAACGGGCCGTTCGGCATACAGCGACACGACCTTGCCGATAATGAACAGGGTGGGGGCGGCCAGACCGGCCGCGCGCGTCGGCGGCGACACGGTCCAGACGCGAGACAAGGCGGCGCTCGTCCGGGGTGGTCGCCTTGCCGACGGCCAGGACGGGGGTCGATCCCGGCAGATTCTCGGTCATCAGGCCCATGGCGATCTGGCCGATATTGGCGACGCCCATGTAGATGACCAGGGTGGTGTCAGGGTCCGCCAGGCGCTTCCAGTCGAGGTCCAACACCTTGTCGGCCTGACGATGGCCGGTGACATATTGCACCGATGTGGCCAACCCGCGATGGGTCAGCGGCACGCCGGTCGAACAGCTTGCCCCCTGCGCCGCGGTGATGCCGGGCGCGTATTCCACGGCGATGCCATGGTCCGTCAGAAACGCCGCCTCTTCCGAACCGCGGCCAAAGATCATCGGATCGCCCCCCTTGAGGCGGGCAACTATGTGGCCCGCGCGGGCCTGTTCCAGCAGGATCTGGTTGATCCGGTCCTGGGGCACGGTATGGCATTTGGGCGCCTTGCCCACGGGGATAAGCCGCGCGCCGGGGGCGTGCATGGCCAGGATCTCGTCCGAGACCAGGCGGTCGTAGACCACCACATCCGCCTCGCGCAGCATCCGCAGGGCGCGCAGGGTCATCAACTCGGGGTCTCCGGGTCCGGCGCCGATCAGAAAAACCTTACCGCTCATGGTGCAATCTCGCTTGGTCTGAATGTCATCGGGACCCGGGTGTTCCGGTCGGTTCCGAGCGCGGACAGAGCGGCGGATCGGGACGTTGCTGGGGTGGCCGGGCGTGTCATGGCCGCAGACTGGCGCATTCGCAAAGGGGCCTCCTTGACATAAGTTAAGGAGCGCGGGATTTGCGCCCGCGCTCCTGTTGTTTGCCTGTATGTCTGCCTGCGTTCAGGGTTCGACGGTGACCATACCGACCATGTTCTGGGTTTCCCAATGAGGGCCGCACAGATAGTCCTGCGGGCCGGGCTCAAGGAACGTCATATCGATCGTTTCCTCGGGGAAGATGCGGTCGGATTCGGGCTGACTGCCATCTTTAAGCAGCACCGAATGGCTGGTGCGCTTGTCCACGTTGACCCAGCGAACCGTGGTGCCGGGCTTGACCGTGATCCGGGCCGGGCAGAAGTTGTACTTGTACATCAGCACCACCTCGGCATCCTGCGCTGCGTCAGAGGGTTCGCCGAAGAGTTCGACATAGCGCTCCTCGGCCTCGGCGCAGATCTGGTCGGTTTCATCGGCCAGGGCCGGCAGGGCCGCAACAAGGGCCAGGACTGCGGTCAGAAGGGGCTTGGTCGTCATGGTCGCATGTCTCCTCGGCTGTGGAAAAGGGGCCGGATCGCCGGCCCCTTTTCGTTACTGTTTGACCACGTTGATGTCGGCGCTGTCGTCATCCAGCGCGAGGCTGGTGTTCAGCGTGACGTGGTGGAACCGCGCCGCCGTATGGTCATCGTGGATGGCAAAGCCCACCGTGTAGGTCTTGCCCGGCTCCAGCGGGACGTCGCCCGGCGCGCCCGAGTTCAGCGGACGTGAGAACACCACCGTCCACATGCCGCCCGACAGGCTGGCCGAGGCCGAGATCTCGCCATCATTGACCACGCGCTGTTCCAGCAGATAGCCGTTGGTGGCGCTGCCGTCGGCATAGACGCGCATCAGGTCAAGGAAAGTGCCGTCCTGCAGGTACTGCGCGATCTGCTCTTCGGCCTGCAGCTTGTCCCAGCCGCCCAGCGGCTTGCCGCGCCGGCCTTTGACTTCGACCTCGGTGCGGCTTTCGCTGATGTACTTGGTGACGGTGTCCTTGGCCGTCAGGCGTCCAGCCACGTCCGGGTTGGCGGCGATGGTTTCGACATCGGGCGCAAAGGGCATATAGGTGTTGTCGGCGTGGCACGAGGCCCAGCACCCCACCTGTTCGCCCAGCTCGATCCCGGTACCGGTGATCATCATGGCGACCTTGATCGGGTTGTCCGGGTCCATCTTGCCGCCGTCGACGAAGGGCACGGGATTGTGACCCGCATCCGCCCATTGCAACCGGATATACAGGTTTTCGTCGTCATGCGCGGCCTGAACCGTGGCGTCGATCACCCCGCGCTTGCCGGGGATCGGGGTCGGTTCGAGATCACCGCCGGCGACAATCTTGTTGCCGATCGCGTCCAGTTCCTTGGCGTGGCAGGTCGAGCACTGGTCGCCACCCTTGGTCAGCGGGCGTGCGCCGCCGTGGGTCTTGCCGTTCTGTACCCATTCGAACGAAGCCTGTCCCGGATAGAACAGTTTCAGATCGGTGCTGGCCACGGCGTTCCAGTCGATGTTGCCGCCCACGTCGCTACCGCCCGCGGCCGCGGCGTCGGTTGCGGTGCCATCGGCCTTGGCGCGCTCCTCGGCCACAGCCGCGTCGACCGCGGCGGCGATCTGTGCCTGCACAGCCTCCTGCTGGGCCTTGCGGGCGGCTTTCTCGGCCTCGGCTTCGGCGGCCTCCTTGGCTTCGATCCGTTCCAGGCTGGCCAGGTATTCCGGCGGGATCGGACGGGCGAAGGCCGGGTTCGGGGCTTCGAGCTCTTCCAGGAAATCTTCGGGTGCGCGGTCACGGATGTTCGAGTGTGCGATACCCTTGTGGCAGTCGATGCAGGTCTGGCCGACCTCCATCGCGTTCAGGTGCTGCTGCCGGGCGCGGGGCTTCTGGAACTCGGGCATCATCGACTCGAAATCGTGGCAGTTGCGGCACTCGCGCGAGTCGGTCTTTTTCATCCGCTGCCATTCGTTCATGGCCAGATGGATGCGCTTGGCCTCAAACTTCTCGGGCGTGCTGATCGAGCCGACCATCTTGCCGTACAGCTCTCTCGACGCTTTGATCTTGCGGATGATCTTGTGGGTCCAGTCCTTGGGCACGTGGCAGTCCGAACAGACCGCGCCCACGCCCGAGCGGTTCACGTCATGGATCGTGCCCTTGTACTCGGTATAGATGTAGTCGCGCATCTCATGGCACGAGACACAGAATTTCTCGGTGTTGGTGGCTTCCATGGCGGTGTTGAACCCGCCCCAGAAGATGATGCCGGCGACAAAGGCGGCGGCGATGCCGGCCACGGGCATTCCCACAGGAAATACCGGCGCCAGATCGGTTTTTCTTTTCCGGTTCGGACTGGGTCATGTCCAGGCTCCGTTTTGGCTGTCTTGTCTGGCCTTGGGTGTCAGGCCGGTGAAATTGGCTGAGGTTTCACCGGGCCAGAGCGGCCCCGCGAACGTGGAAAGGGCGGGCGAGGGGCCCGCCCTTTCCTGTGTTTGGTCCGAACCCGTCAGGTGACGTGGTTCGAGCGGTTGTAGACGTTGAACTTGCCGGTCGGCGCATAGAGCCCGTCGATGCGGCCGATCTCTTCCAGCGTCTTGGCGTCGAAGATCACGATCTGACCGTTGGGCTCCTTGGAGTCCGACAGGTTCCACTTGGAGACCCAGACCTCGGTGCCGTCGGCATTGAATTCAAAGTGAACGGCGGCACTGCCTTCGTCTTCGGTGATCTGGATGGTTTTCACGATCTCGCCGGTCTCTTTCGAGATGACCTGCACCGACTGCTGGATTTCCGGCTCGGGGTGTTTGGTCTGGTCAGCCCAGATGTAGTCCGAGTTCGGGTGGGTGCGGACAAACAGGCCGGGGCCGTCCGTCTCCACTTCGTAGCAGACCTTCCAAGCCTGATCCGGGTGGCCTTCGGGGTCGTTGCCCCAAACGGTCACGGTACCCACACCCAGGTGGGTCGTACCGGCGACGGGTCCACAGTTCGGATCGACCCAGTTTGCGCCCGGTCCGGGGTGCGGCAAGGCAGCGGTGTCGATCATCGCTTCCAGCTTGTGGGTTTCGGTATCGACGACCACCATTTTGTTCGACGCGTTCGCGGCGATCTGGAAATAGCGGCCTGTCGGGTCAAAGAACCCGTCATGCAGGAACTTGGCGCTGTCGATCTTATCGATGCGCAGGTTGTCGAGGTCTGTGTAATCGACCTGCCACAACTGGCCCAGTTCTTTCACGGCGACGATCCAAGTGGGTTCGTTCGGTGTCGTGTAGATCGCGGCCACGCGGCTCTCTTCGACATAGTCGCCGTCCACGTTCACGCCGCGGGTCGAAACGACCTTGAGCGGTTCCATGGTTTTGGCGTCAACGATCGCGAAGTGCGGCGGCCAGTAACCACCACCGATGACGTATTTGCCATCGCCGGAAACTGCGACGTCGCGGGCGTCATAGGCGATCTTGACCTCCGAGACCAACATCTTGTCCGGCGTCTGCCAGAGGTCGATTTTGGTCATCTTGCCGTCGCGACCCATGGTGTACCAGAAACGGCCCGGGTGTTCCGGTTCGGTCAGGCTGTGGTGTTCGGACGCTTTCAGAACGTGCACGGCATAGCCGGTGGGGATGTGGGTCAGCACCTCTTTGGTGTCGCCGTCGATTACGGCAACCTTGCCCACGTCACGTTCGATGACGACGAAGAAGTTCTCCCAGTTGCGACCGTGCAGCGGCTCGGTCGGATAGTCTGCCTCTTCGACATAGACCTTGCGGGTCGCCTTCATCTGTTCCAGCGACATTTCCGGCGGCTTGGGCGCGTCCATCATGATGTAGGTCGCCATGTCGCGAATCTGCTCCTCGGTCATGATGTCCGAGAAGTTGTTCATGCCGCCTTCGGTGCCCCACGCGATGATCTTTTCAAGGCGCTCCTGGCCCAGTTGCAGGGTGCCGCCTTCGGTCACGGTGCCGTCGGCTGCGGTTTTCTTCCAGTGCGGCTCGAGGTTCTTGCCGGTGGCGCCCTTGCGCAGCACGCCGTGGCAACCGGCACATTGTTCGAAGTAGAGCTGTTTCGAAGCCTCGAAGGCCTCGTCGCTCAGGGTTGGCTCTTCGGCGAATGTCGGAGCAGCGACGCTGCCCAACAACATGGCCAGACCGACCCTGAAGGCGCGGCCGGTGGTGTAATGGCTGATTCCAAGTGACATGATCACTCTCCGTTTGCTGGTGAGGCAGGCCGGACACTGCGCCGGGACGGGCGTCTTCTCCTTGACGAAAGTCAACGGAGGGGGTGTTCAGACGGAAATGGGGCCGAAAAAAGCCATGAAAATAAGTGCTTTTTGGGGTCATGTTTTCGCCGACGCTTGATTTTGGTTAAGGGGGGCGGGCCCGGCGGTTGCTAGTGCTTGGCCATCGAACAGTTTGGCCAAGGAGAGCAGGCATGCCATCGGCAATCACGCGCGTTATGGGTGAGGGGTTCCGGGTCTTTTTTCTGTTTGCAGGTCTTTACGGCGTGTTTGCCGGTTTGGCCTGGGGAGGGTGGCTGGCAACGCTGGCCGGGGTCGAAATGTGGACCGAGGCGCCCTATGCCATGAGCCCGCCGATGTGGCACGCGCACGAGATGGTTTTCGGCTATGCCAGTGCCGCACTGGGCGGGTTCTTTCTGACCGCCGTCCCCAACTGGACCGGCGCCCCGAGGCGCGGCGCTTGTTTATTGCCGCTGCAGCGGCGCTGTGGTTGGTCGGGCGCGTGGCACTGTGGTTCTCGGGTGCGATCGACCCGGTGATTGTCGCGGTGCTCGACCTCGCCTTCGTGCCGGTTCTTGCCGCCAAGATCGCCACCCAGTTGATCCGGCGACCAAAACCGCAGAATATGATCTTTCTTCTGTTGCTGGCCTACATCTGGGTCTCAAACCTGTTGACCCATCTGGACTGGATCGGTGTGACAGCCGGAACCCTGGATGTCGGTCTGCGCACAGGTTTGCTGGCCTTGTGTTCCATGATCGCCATTCTGGGTGGTCGGATCACTCCGGCCTTTACGCGCAACGCAATGAAGCGCGCAGGCGTGCCCGAAGCTGAGTGGCCTGTCAGTCGCGATTGGATGGAAAAAAGCAATATGGTCTTGGCCCTGCTGCTGCCCGCTGCGATGCTGATCTTCGGGGCCGGGTACGCAGTCGCGATAATGGCACTGGTCCTCGGAGTGATACAGGGCTTGCGCCTGTCAGGTTGGCGGGGGGCTTGGGCGCTCCGGCAGCCGATCCTGTTTGCGCTGCATCTGGCCCTGGGGATGCTGGGCCTTGGCTTGGTTCTGTGGGGAATGAGCCTGTTGGGCCTCGGCAGCGAACTCGGTGCGCTGCATGTGTTGGGCATCGGCTGTGTGGGCGGGATGACCCTGGCGGTCATGAGCCGCGCTGCGCTTGGCCATAGCGGCAGGGCGCTGGTCGCCCCCGCTCCGGTGGTCGTCGCCTACGGAGCGATGGCTTTGGCTGCGATCTTGCGCTGGATTGGGTCCGGGTTGGACGCGCAATTTCTGACCACCATGCTGGTCGCCGACGGGCTGTGGATCAGCGCGATGGCGCTGTATGTGGTGGCGATGTGGCCGGCCTTGGTGGGTCCGCGTGCAGTACCGTCCTGAGAGGCTCAGGCCCGGTCGATCAATGGTCGCGCGTTTTTGACATGCCGATGGATCATGTGCCGCGCACGCTTGCCGGTTTCGGGAATGGGCCGAGCGGCGATCGGGACATGATCCGGGTCGTCAAGTTCGGGGAATATCTCGAAGATCTCGTCTCGGGCATCGCAGCCAATGCTTTTGAGAGCCTCGGGCCCGGTGTACAGGCTTTCCGACGGAGCCCCCTCGGCGGTCACGATTTCATGGCGGTCGAACAGAATGTGGTAGTACGTCACGCTGCTGGCAGTTTCATCGACATGAACGCCGGGAACGCCGACCAGCTTATGGGCGGGGATCAGCACTTCTTGGGCGTCGAACATGCGCACGGCAATCGCCGAGCGGACCAGCATCCGGTGCTGCGGAGAGACCCGCAGATCGCGCCGCGGTAGACCCGCCCCCAGCGCACCCGCAGACACGCAGACCGGCCGCAGCCGTGGCTTGGCTCGCAGCTCGGCCGACGTCAAGGTGCGCGAGCCGATCCAGCGAATCGGTTGCGGGCCGTGATCGAGCGTCAGAACCAGGTCGCCTTCCGCCAGATCTTCTATCGCCTTGGCGCCGGTGGGCGTATCGATCAGCGTACCGGCGGTAAAGCAGGGCACGTCGACGATCGCTGTAGGATCGGTGGTGTCCGGCGCGTTCGACGGGGTCACATTCGAACGAATGAAGGAATAGGCGGTACCGGGTACCAAAGGTTCGGACGTGATGTATCCTACAAGACTTCCTTCAACCTCGACCCGAAAAACATCGATCGTACCGCCGCCCGGTTTGGTCAGGGCGTAGGATTCTTCCAGATAGATAGCGCCGGAATCAAAGGTGGTTGATCCGTCAAGACTGGTGACAATGCCTGTCTGTGTCAGGTCATCGCCGACTTCGTTGTTGAAACGGTCGCCGTTAAAATCAGTTCCATTGTCCGGGTCCCCGTTCACGAGCGTTCCACCGGCCGCATCGGTTACGTCAAATACCCGGCGATCGGTGTTCGGATCGTAGCCTGAACTCAGAGTGATGGTCCCGGAGTTAAACCCGGTAAAACTAAGTGAAATCACCCCCGGCGCGTAGCCGATATAGGAATAGTTCGCCATCTTTTACTCGTTCACTCACTCATTCAAAGACACTGGAACCGCACAACACAGACCCGGCAACTCCATCTGACTTGGCACCCTGATAGACGCGGTTCAAGGCGATTTCGGGGCATTTCACGCTTATTTTAAGGGAATGTAGCCTATTGGCCGCGTGCCAGGGCAGAGTCTTGACTTTCGTTAAGGCGGCAAACCGCCCATCCCGCCATTGTCCCACTACCAGCAAAGCGGCGCAAAGGAGAGCGCAATGCGAGAAGTCATGACCAAGAGCATGGCCCGCAACATATTCTATGGCGGGTCACTGTTCTTCATCTTAATCTTTCTGGCCCTGTCGGCCCACTCACACCTCTACATCGTCAATTCGCCGAACTCGGCGAAGCTGGATGAAAGCGTGATCCGGGGCAAGCATGTCTGGGAAAAACACGCCTGCATCAACTGCCACTCGATCATGGGTGAGGGTGCCTATTTCGCCCCCGAGGTCGCCAACGTGATGACCCGCTGGGGCGTTCTGGACGACCCGGAATCGGCCTTTGAATCCCTCAAGGGCTGGATGGAGGCGCAACCCACCGGCATTCCCGGTCGCCGGCAGATGCCCCAATTCAACCTCAGCGACGAAGAGATCCGTGATCTGGCCAACTTCCTGATCTGGACGGACAATATCGACGCTCAGGACTGGCCCCCGAATGACGCGGGCTGAGAAGGGAACGGAGCAATGAAATACGAATCCCAAAAAGTGGCCTATGCCTATTTCGCATTCGCAATGGCCCTGTTCGCGATCCAGGTGATCGGCGGTCTGCTGGCCGGCTGGATCTATGTAGCCCCCAACTTTCTGAGCGAGCTTCTGCCGTTCAACATCGTGCGGATGCTGCACACCAACGCGCTGATCGTATGGCTGATCACCGGCTTTTTCGGCGCGGCCTATTTCCTGATCCCCGAAGAGGCCGAGCGCGAGATCCACTCGACCAAGCTGGCCTATATCCAGCTGGCGATCCTGATTCTGGGCACGCTGGGTGTGGTGCTGACCTATGTCTTCAACCTGTTCGAAGGCAACTGGCTGCTGGGCAAAGAGGGGCGCGAGTTCCTTGAGCAACCCAAATGGGTCAAGGCCGGCATCGTCGTGGCGGCGCTGATCTTCCTCTACAACGTGTCGTTGACCGTTCTTAAGGGCAAGAAGACCGCCATCACAAACATCCTGCTGCTGGGCCTGTGGGGTCTGGCTCTGCTGTTCCTGTTCGCCTTCTACAACCCGGGCAACCTGTCGCTGGACAAGCAGTACTGGTGGTATGTCGTCCACCTGTGGGTCGAAGGCGTGTGGGAGCTGATCATGGCCTCGATCCTGGCCTACCTGATGCTCAAGCTGACCGGTGTTGACCGCGAAGTGGTCGAGAAATGGCTTTATGTCATCGTCGCCGCCGCGCTGTTCTCGGGCATTCTGGGTACCGGGCACCACTATTACTGGATCGGTACGCCGGGCTACTGGCAGTGGATCGGGTCGATCTTCTCGAGCCTCGAGGTAATCCCGTTCTTCGCGATGATGGCCTTTGCCTTCGTCATGGTCTGGAAAGGCCGTCGGGACCATCCCAACAAGGCCGCACTGCTGTGGTCGCTGGGCTGTGCCACGCTGGCCTTTTTCGGCGCCGGTGTCTGGGGCTTCCTGCACACGTTGCACGGGGTGAACTATTACACCCACGGCACGCAGATCACCGCGGCTCACGGGCACGGCCTTCTACGGCGCCTATGTCTGCCTCAACCTGGCGATCTTCACCTATGCGATGCCGATCCTGAAAACCGGGATCCGTACAACCGGTGCTGAACATGGCCTCGTTCTGGCTGATGACCAGCGGCATGGTCTTCATGACCTTCGTGCTGACCTTCGCCGGTACCGTCCAGACGCACATGCAGCGCGTGGTGGGTGACTACTACATGGATGTGCAGGATCAGATCGCGATCTTCTACTGGATGCGCTTCGGCTCCGGTCTGGTCGCGGTCATCGGTGCGCTGCTGTTCATCTACTCGATCTGGGTTCCGCGCAAAGAGATCGTCGAACCAGGACCGGTCGAACGCGAGCGTCTGGAAAGCGATCCTGACCATGTGGCAGCGGAGTCATGAACATGGATGGATCGATGCAACTGGGAAAGGGGGCGGCAGACGCCCCCTTCTACCTGCCCCAAGGCGATGAATGCGACGTGTTCGCCGCCGCCTATACCAACAAGCTGCCGGTCCTGCTGAAAGGGCCGACAGGTTGCGGCAAGACCCGCTTCGTGGCCCATATGGCCGCCAGCCTTGGCCGGCCGCTCTATACCGTGGCCTGCCACGACGACCTGGCCGCCGCCGACCTGATCGGGCGTTACCTGCTGAAGGGCGGCGAGACGGTCTGGGTCGATGGTCCCTTGACCCGCGCGGTGCGGGAAGGCGCGATCTGTTACCTTGACGAGGTGGTCGAGGCGCGCAAGGACGTGACCGTGGTGTTGCACCCGCTGACCGACGATCGTCGCATCCTGCCGATCGACCGCACCGGAGAAGAGCTTGAGGCCGCGCCCGGCTTCATGCTGGTGGCGTCCTACAACCCCGGCTATCAGAACATTCTGAAAACCCTCAAACCCTCGACCCGGCAGCGGTTCATCTCGCTGGAATTCGACTTTCCTCGCCTCAGATGGAGGCCGAGGTGGTCGCGCAGGAAAGCGGACTGCCGCTGGAACGCTGTAAGCCGCTGGTGCGGCTGGCGGGAAAACTGCGCGGGCTCAAGGGTCAGGACCTCGAGGAAGGCGTATCCACCCGCCTGGTCGTCTATGCCGCGACGCTGATCGCGCAGGGCATGTCCACCGACCGCGCCATCCTTGCCGCCATGATCGAACCTCTGACCGATGATGAGGATATCAAACGCGGGCTCCTCGATCTTGTCACCGCCGTCTTTGGGTGAGGCCGGCGATGGTCAGGATCGACTTTGAGCCATGGGAACCCGAAGAAACGATCGGGAAACTGTGGCACACCCTTGCCAGCCGCCTTGATGCACCAGAGGTGCACGAAGGAGCCGCGGTCGACCTGTCGCAGGTCGCGGGGCGGCTGGCCGTTCTTTTCCGGGGGCTGGGCGGCAGTCCGGGCGTCGAGCTGCGTCCGGTTTCGCCTGAGCTCTCGCGCCACCGGCTGAGCTGGCGGCGCAAGCTGGCCACCGAGGCCGAGCTGATCCCGCGCGCCAGTTTCGACGGCGAGGTCCTGCGCCTGCCCGATCGGCTGGCCGTATTTCCCGCGCGCGAAGCCAATGGCGCGCTTTATGTCTGGCTGGCGGCGGTGGCCGCCCATGCCGGAACCCGCATCGACGAGGACGATCCCCTGCGCGCCGATCTGCGCGCCCTGCAGGCCGGCGCGATGGTCGCCGCAACGCTCGAAGACGCGCCGGGCCTGCGCCCGCTTTACGCCGAGCTGTGCAAGGGCTTGCTGTATCAGCGCGACCTGCCCGGCCTGCCCCCGGCCGAGGCCGCCGTCGAAGACCTGATCCGCCGGATGCTGGGCGACCCAGCGCCCCTGTCCGCCCGCGCCCAGGCCTACGACGCCCTGGGCGATGACGTGGCCGCCCCGCGCGGGTACCAGCCGTTCCGCCCGGTGCCCCTGTGGCCCGAGCTGCGCGCGGTCGCCTTTTCCGAACACACCGAGGTCGAAAGCCGCGACACCGACGGCCCACCCGAGGAATCGGGCGAAAAGACCCACCGCGCCCGTCGCCGCAAATCCGACCAGGCCGAGCGGCAGGACAGCCTGATCCTGCACAAGTTCGAGGCGATCCTCAGCTGGGCCGAGTTCCTCAACCTCAACCGCCGGGTCGACGATGACGATCCCGACAACGCCAAGAAGGCCGCCGACGACCAGGATGAGATCGGGTTGGGCCAGATCTCGAAGGCCCCGCCGACCCGGCTGAAACTGCATCTGGATCTCGCGCCCGAGGACGTGAACCGCGAGCGCCTGTCGGGGCGTGTGCTGTACCCGGAATGGGATGTGCGCACGGGGCAGTATCTGCCCGATCACGTCAACGTTCTGACCTCGGAAGCCGAGATCCGCGAGGATGCCGCCGAGTTCGGCAAGGACCCGGCCACCGCTCGCCGGATCCGCGCCGTCAAGCGCCAGTTCGAGGCGCTGCGTCCGGGCCGGGTGATGACCCGCGGCCATCTGGACGGCGACCAGCTGGATATCGAGGCCGCCGTGCGCAGCGCCGTGGACCGCCACGCCAATGGCGAGGGCAACGAGCGCGTCTGGATGCAATCCCGCCCCGAGGCGCGCGACCGGCGGTGTCGATCCTGCTGGATGTCAGCCGCTCGACCGAAAGCGCGGTCGCGGGGCGTGCGGTGATTGACATCGAACGCGAGGCGCTGGCGGCGCTGGCCTGGGGTCTGAACGCCTGCGGCGACGATTTCGCCATCCACGCCTTCAGTTCACTGAAACGCCAGCGGGTCTATGTGCAGCGCTGCAAAAAGTTTAATGAGCCCATGACCGCCACCGTGGAACAGCGTATCGCGTCGCTGCGGCCGGGCCATTACACGCGGCTGGGGGCGGCGATCCGTCATGTCTCGGCCGATCTGGCGGCGCAGGCGCGCAAGCGCCGGCTGCTGCTGGTGATCACCGATGGCAAGCCCAATGATCTGGACCACTACGAGGGCCGCCACGGCATCGAAGACACCTGCATGGCCGTGCGCGAGGCGCGCCGGGCGGGGCAGTCGGTCTTTGGCGTCACCATCGACAAGACCGGCAAAAGCTGGTTCCCGCGCATGTTCGGGCAGGGCGGGTTCGCGGTGATCCCCGACCCCAACCGCCTGACCATGGCGCTGCCGCAGATCTATCGCCAACTGGTCGGCGCATGAGCGATGCGTCCCTGATCGACGAGCTGCCCGGCGAATTGCTGATGTGGGTTCTGATCGTTTCGGAACTGTTGGTGTTCGGGGCCGGGCTGACCGCCTTCATGGGCGTCCGCCTGACCGACCCGGCAGGCTTTGCCGAGGCGCAAGCCCATCTCTACCGCACCGGGGCCGCGCTCAATACGGGGGTTCTGGTCACCTCGGGCTTTCTGGTGGCGCGGGCCCTGCGCTGGCGACAGGCGGCACGCCGCGGCGCCGCAAGGCTGGCCCTGATCGGCGCGGCCCTGCTGGGTGTGGTATTCCTGATCATCAAGGGCGCGGAATATGGCGGCAAGGCCGCGCAGGGCATCAGCTACGAGACCCACCCGTTTTTCCTGTTCTACTACCTTCTCACCGGGTTTCACGCCGCGCATGTGCTGGCCGGGGTCGCCATTCTGCTGCTGGTCGCCTGGCGCGACGATCCCCGCAATATCGAGGCCGGCGGCCAGTTCTGGCACATGGTCGATCTGGTCTGGATCCTGCTGTTTCCGGTGATCTACCTGCTGGGGTGACGCGATGCCGAGTTTTTCCTTTGTCCGAGACACCCATGCGGATCGCCTGACCCGCGCCTGGGCCGGCCTGATCGCGCTCAGCCTGGTCTCGGCCCTGCTGACCCTCGTGCCCGTTGGGCCCCGGCTGGTCGGGGCGGCATCCTGCTGCTGGCCTTGTTCAAGGCCCGCATCATCCTGGCGCGGTATCTCGACCTTGAATGCAGCCCGGCCTGGCTGCGGGGCTTCACGCTGGTGCTGAGCACCTTTGCGGCACTGATCTTCGCGCTCTATCTGGTCTGAGGCAAAAAGAACCGCCGCGCACAGGGGCACGGCGGCTTGCCAGTTCAGGGACAGAAATCTATTGCGCGGCCATCGGCATCCGGGCGATCTGGCACCGCTGCCACAGCGCCGAGAGCGCGCCGACCAGATGGTCGATATCGGCATCGGTATGCACGGGCGAAGGCGTGATGCGCAGCCGCTCGGTGCCCTTGGGGACGGTGGGATAGTTGATTGGCTGGATGTAGATGCCGAACTCTTCCAACAGCGTGTCCGAGATGAACTTGCACTTGACCGGGTCGCCCACCATCACCGGGATGATGTGGCTGGGGTTGGGCAGATGCGGGATGCCCTCGGCGTCGAGCCAGGCGCGAACCTGGGCCACGCGTTCCTTCTGCAGGTCGCGTTCCGCATTTGATTGTTTCAGATGCCGGATCGAGGCCGCAGCCCCGGCGGCGATCGCCGGCGGCAGGGCGGTGGTGAAGATGAAGCCGCTGGCAAAGCTGCGGACGAAATCGCACAGCGCGGCCGAAGCGGCGATATAGCCGCCCACAACACCGAACGCCTTGCCCAGCGTGCCCTCGATCACGGTCAGGCGGTCCATCAGACCCTCGCGTTCGGCGATGCCGCCGCCGCGCGGGCCGTAGAGGCCGACGGCATGGACCTCGTCCAGATAGGTCATGGCGCCGAATTCATCGGCCAGGTCGCAGATTTCCTTGATCGGCGCGATGTCGCCATCCATCGAATAGACCGATTCAAAGGCGATCATCTTGGGCGCCTCGGGGTCGGCGGCGGCCAGCTTGGCGCGCAGGTCGTCCAGATCGTTGTGCTTCCAGATCACCTTCTGCGCCCGCGAATGGCGGATGCCCTCGATCATCGAGGCATGGTTCAGCGCGTCCGAGAACACGATCAGGCCGGGGATCTTCGCCGCCAGCGTCCCCAGCGCGGCCCAGTTCGAGACGTAGCCGGAGGTGAACAGCAGCGCCGCCTCTTTCCCGTGCAGGTCGGCCAGTTCCTGCTCCAGCAGGACGTGGTCATGAGTGGTGCCGGAAATGTTGCGGGTACCGCCCGCACCGGCGCCGCAACGGTCCAGCGCGTCATGCATCGCCGCCAGCACCGAGGGGTGCTGGCCCATGCCCAGATAGTCGTTCGAACACCAGATGCGGACGTCCCGTGCCGCCGCGCCATCAGTCTGGCGGGCATTGGGAAAGGCGCCGCATTTGCGCTGCAGGTCGATGAAGACACGATAGTTGCCCTCGGCCTTCAGGTCGCTGAGGCTCTGGCTGAAGAAACGCTCGTAATCCATGTCTCGATCTCCCCGGAAAACTGGCTGCTGGACCGAAAACTAGGGTGCGCGCGTCGGGAACATGACAATAGTCAAGCGACGCCGGGAAAGGGTGGTGCGCGGCGCGCGGGTTTGGCATAGGCTGGCGCAGGGATGAATGGGCCGGTTATTCGGCCGGACAAAAGGGGATGCCTTCGTGGCGCATGAAGCACAAAAAGCCATTGCGCGGCAGTCGCTGCTGCTCAAAAGCCTGCCGGATCAGCATGTCGAAACCCTGCTGAGCCACGCGATCTGGCGTCAGTATGACCGTGGCGAGACGATCTTTGTTCAGGAAGAAAGCGCTCAGGCTGTGCATGTGGTGCTGGCCGGATGGGTCAAGCTGTTCCGCATGTCGCCCACCGGGGCTGAGGCCGTGGTCAGCGTCTTTACCCGCGGCGAAAGCTTTGGTGAGGCGGTGGCGCTGCGCAACGTGCCCTATCCGGTTTCGGCCGAGGCTGTCTCGGCCTGCGAGATCATGCACATTCCCAGCCCGGTGCTGATTTCCTTGATGAAGACCGATCCCGAAATCGGGATCTCGATCCTGGCTTCGACCTTCACCCATCTGCATTCGCTGGTGTCCCAGCTGGAACAGCTCAAGGCCCAGACCGGGGCGCAGCGGGTGGCCGAGTTCCTGCTGAACCTGTGTGACTGCGACGAAGGCGCCTGCGAAGTCGAGCTGCCTTATGACAAGATGCTGATCGCCGGGCGTTTGGGCATGAAACCCGAAAGCCTGAGCCGTGCGTTTTCGCGGCTCAAGGCGGTGGGGGTGAAGATCAACCGCAACCACGCGGAAATCTCGGATATTCCGCAGCTACGCGACTATGCCGACAGCGACCCGGCCGACAATTGGGGGCGCTGAACGCGCCCGATCAAAGCCGCAACCCGTCCTCTCCGAACGTCAGTGCATTGGCCGGATCATAGTCGATGCCGACCTGTGTCCCCGGGGACACCTGATGCTGACCAAAGGCCCGAACGGTAAAAGGCTTTTCGGTACCGATATCGACCAACACGTTGGTATCTGCGCCAAGGTTTTCCACGTGAACGACTGTGCCCGAAAGCGGACCCGACTGCCCAAGGCGAGCGTATTCAGGGCGAATGCCGATGAGTTGCCGGCCAGATCCACCGACCCGATCGGCGGGCACGAAATTCATCGCCGGAGACCCGATGAACTCGGCCACGAACCGGTTGGCGGGGTTGTTGTACAGCTCCATCGGGCTGCCGATCTGTTCGACTCGGCCGTCCCGCAACACGACGATCTTGTCCGCCAAAGTCATCGCCTCGGTCTGGTCGTGGGTCACGTAGATCATGCTGGCGTCGATCTGGCGGTGCAGGTTTGCGATTTCGACCCGGGTGTTCAGGCGCAACGCGGCATCCAGATTGGACAATGGCTCGTCAAAAAGGAAAAGCTTCGGGTTCCGCACGATCGCGCGGCCGATCGCGACGCGCTGGCGTTGACCGCCGGACAACTCTGCCGGGCGACGTTCAAGATAGGGATCCAGTGACAACATGCGGCTGGCTTCGGTGATGCGGCGCGCGATTTCGTCCTTGGGATGACCGGCCTGCTTCAAGCCCAGTTCCATGTTCCCCCGAACAGTCAGATGCGGATACAGCGCATAAGACTGGAACACCATTGCGATGCCGCGCTTGGCCGGTGGGACCTCGTTGACGGTCTGGCCATCGATTTCCACCGTTCCCGAGGTCGCCTCTTCAAGCCCCGCGATCACGCGCAACAGGGTGGACTTGCCGCAACCCGAGGGGCCAACAAAGACCACGAATTCGTTTTCCTCGACGGTCAGGTCGATGTTTTTCAGCACGTTTACCTGTCCGAAGGACTTGCACACATTGGTCAGTTTCAGGGCGGTCACGTCACGTCTCCTTCAGGTCGACCGGCTGGCCGGATCGAATGCTTTGGTCGGCGGCAAGGCAGATCCGCAGGGATTGCACCGCGTCATTCATGTGGCGGGTCAGGTCGATGTCCTGCGCGATGGCTCGCAGCATGTAGGCTTGTTCGGCGTCGCACAGTTCCTGGTGGCCGGGTTCGCCATCCATCTCGATCAGGGTGTCGCCGCTGGCTTTGTGCACAAGAATGCCGCCCACCTTCGTGTGGCCGTCCACATCATCGGATGCGCCCTTGTTGCCTTCGGTAATGGAAACCGCGCCATTGGGTGAAACGATGTCCTTCACGAAGAACGCCGTTTCGGACATCATAGGACCCCAACCGGCCTCGTACCAACCAACCGAGCCATCTTCGAACACCACTTGGAACTGGCCGTAATTGTACATGTCGGGTGCGATTTCGTCCGACAGTCGCAGGCCCATGCCGTTGACCCGAACCGGCCGGGCATCGGTAATCTGGCACATGACGTCGACGTAATGCACACCGCAGTCCACGATGGGTGAGGTGGTTTGCATCAGCGCCTTGTGCGTCTCCCATGTCGGGCCGTCGGACTGCTGGTTCAGGTTCAGGCGAAAGACATAGGGGCCGCCCAGGTCACGCGCCTCGGATATCAACCGCATCCACGAGGGGTGATGCCGAAGGATGTAACCAACCACCAGCTTTCGGTTGGCGTCAGTGGCCTTCTCGACGACACGGCGTGCGTCTGCGACCGTGGTGGCCAGGGGTTTCTCGACAAATACATGCGCACCGGCGTCCATTGCGGCACAGGCATAGTCGGCATGGCTGTCGGAATAGGTGGCAATCACGGCCAGATCAGGGTTGGTGTCTGCAAGCGCCGTATGGAAATCGGTGAAGACCGGATACCCCTGCAAATCCGGGTGATCCACTGTCCCGGATCGGTTCACCAGACCCACGATCTGGGCGTCGGGATGGTGATGATGCGCCAGCGCATGGCTGAGGCCCATGTTGCCCAAACCTGCGATCAGAACCCGGATCATTTGACCGCCCCCGAAGTGATCCCGCGGATCAGTTGCCGCGAGAAGATGACATACAGAACCATGACCGGCAGGATCGCCATGCTGAGTGCCGAAAGCACCGCGTTCCAGTCGGTGACGAACTGACCGATGAAGACCTGGCTACCGAGGGTCAGGGTCTTGGTCTCTTCGGCCGGGGCCAGGATCAGCGGGAACCACAGGTCGTTCCAGATCGGGATCATGTTGAACACCGCCACGGTCGCCATCGCCGGACGCACCAGCGGCAGAACAAGGCGGAAGAAGATGGTGTATTCGCTCAGCCCGTCGATGCGGCCTGCATTCTTGAGGTCGTCGCTGACTTGGCGCATGAACTCGGACAGGATGAATACGGCCAGCGGCAGGCCCTGTGCGGTGTAGACGAGGATCAGCGCCATCAGCGTGTTGACCAGCCCGGTCGCCACCATCATGTCCAGGATCGCAACCGTGCCGATGCGGATCGGAATCATGATACCCAATGCAAGGTACAGGCCCATCAGCGTGTTGCCCTTGAACCGGTATTCGCTGAGCGCAAAAGCCGCCATTGCGCCGAACAGCAGGATCAGGAACAGCGACACGACGGTGACAATCATCGAATTCTGGAAATACAGGAAGAAGTCGCCCTGTTTCATCACCGTCTGGTATCCGATCATCGAGAACGAGTCGGCATCGGGCAGGGCCAGCGGTTCACGGAAGATCGCCTTGCGCGACTTGAAGCTGTTGATCACGATCACGAAGACCGGAAACAGGGCGATCAGCGTATAGAGGATCAGCGCGCCATGCATGGCAGCGATGTTGAAGGGGTTTCTGCGGGCTTTGTTCATGCTCTTCGGGCCCCTCAGAACTGATACCGGCGGATGCGGGTCTGGATCAGGAACAGATAGATGCAGACCCCTGTCAGGATGATGGCGAACATGCCCGTTGCGATGGCCGATCCCATGTGCGGATCACCGAGTTGCAATTGGAACCCGAAGAAGGTCCGGTACATGAACGTGCCAAGGATGTCGGTCGAGAAATCCGGCCCCGCCAGAGCGCCCTGGGATGCGTAGATCAGATCGAACGCATTGAAATTGCCGACAAATGTCAGGATCGAGATGATGCCGATAGAAGGCAGGATCAGCGGCAGCTTGATCTTCCAGAAGGCGGACATGCCGGTGACGCCTTCGACTTCGGCAGCCTCGAGGATCTCTTCGGGGATCGACAGCAGGGCGGCATAGATCAACATCATCGGAATGCCCACGAACTGCCAGACCGAAATCAGGGCCAGCGTGGTCAGCGCGTATTCTTCTTTGCCGAGCCAAGGCGCGAACAGAGATTTGAGTCCCACCGCGGCCAGCATATCGGGGGCGATGCCCCAGATCGGCGACAGGATCAGCTTCCAGGCGAAGCCAACGATCACGAAGGACAGGATCGTCGGGATGAAGATGGCCGATCGATAAAACGCAGCAAAGCGCAGGCGTGGGTGGCTGAGGATTGCCGCCAGTGCGATCCCGATCGGATTCTGCACCAGCATGTGAATGAAGAAGAACCAGAAATTGTTGCCCAGTGCGTTCCAGAACGCATCCGACCAAATCGGGTCGCCGAACAGGGTGCGGAAGTTGTCCAGGCCTACGAAAACACGGGCCTGATCGACCTCGGTGTACAGTGCCAGCCGCAGCGTGTTGAACAGCGGAAAGACCATGACGGCCGAGTAGACCAGCACTGCGGGTGCCAGAAACACCACGATGTGCCATTTGATCCGGCGATTGCCCATGTTGTTCCTCGAAAGCTCAGGGTGGCTCTGGCCGCCTGGCCAGAGCCGATTGTGTCACGATAGACGGGTTACTGGTGCGGGGCGTACCAGCTGGCCAACCCGTCCTGCAGGCGCTTGCCGGCGTCCTCTGGCGATTCCTCACCCTTGATCACCTGAGCCGATGCGTTCCAGGTCTCGTTCTCAAGGTTGGGCGTTCCACGCGACAGGATCTGATAGGTGGACCGGATGGTCGAGTTGCACTCGTTCCGCCAGCTGACGAATTCCTGTGCCAATGGGTCCTCCATCGCCACATCGAAGCTGGAGAGAGAGAAGAAGCCGGGCAGGGCGTTTGCATAGATCTGCGCGAATTCCTCGGACCCGACCCAGTTCAGGAAGGTGCGTGCCGCATCGGCGTTGGGCGACGCCGCGTTCAGACCAATGGCGATGTCGGTGTGATCCGAGATATAGCACTCGTCCCCGGCATTCTGGACTGGCGGCTTGAAAGCGCCCATCTCGAAATCGGCCAGGTTGTTGAAGCCGCTGATCTCCCAGCTGCCGGCCGGATAGATGGCGGCGCGGCCCAGCGTGAACAGGTTCTGGCTGTCGGGATAGGTCTGCGCTTCGAACCCGTCGCCCAGATAGGCACCCCATTTGGCCAGCTGGCGGTAGGGGGCGACCCACGGCTCGTCCGTCAGTTTCTGAGAACCTTCGATCAGGGCGAGGCGACCTTCTTCGCCCTTCCAATAGTTCGGCCCGATGTTGTTGTAACCCATGGTGGCCGCTTCCCACTGGTCATTGGTGCCCATGGCCATGGGGATATAGGTGCCGTCTTCCTTGATCTTGTCCAGAACAGCAAAGAACTCGGCTTCGGTTTCCGGAACCGACAGGCCCAACTCGTCGAACGCGTCCTTGTTGTAGATGAACCCATGGATCACCGAGGCCATCGGCACGCAGAAGGTGGCCGAGCCGTCATCGGTCTGCCACGCCGATTTGGCGACGTCCGAGAAGTTCGCCATGCCTTCAAGGTCCGAAAGATCGGCCAGCTTGCCCGCCTCGTACAGGCCAAGTGAGGTGTCGAAGGGGCGGCAGGTGATCAGGTCTCCGGCCGAACCGGCATCCAGCTTGGCGTTCAGGGCGGCATTGTACTCCGCCGGGGCCGATGGGGTGAACTTGATCTTGATGTCGGGATGCTTGGCCTCAAAGGCCGGGATGATCTTTTCCTGCCACAGGGCCAGGTCGTCGTTGCGCCAGCTTTCGATGGTCAGCGTGGTTTCGGCCATTGCCGCACCGGCCAGGGCCGATGACGCCAGCAGCACGGCGGTCAGTGTGGTTGTTCTCATGATGTATTCTCCCTTTTGGTCTTCTTCTTGGTTCAAATCTGGTCCAACGCAGGGCGCAGATGGCCGCCCGATGCCGTCAGCAGTTCACTGGCCTGCGCCGGTGTTGCGGCACCGGCGGCCAAAAGTACGGCAAGCTTCAGGTTGCCTTCGGCACGATCCAGGGCATCAGCGGCGTGCTGAGGCGTGGCGCCGGTTATGTTCCGGATGATTCCTTCTGCGCGCTGACGCAGCTTGGCATTGTCGGCCACCACGTTGACCATCATGCCGTCATGCACATGGCCCAACCTGACACCCATGAGGGTCGAGAGCATGTTGAGCGCCGCCTTTTGCGCGGTTGCGGCGCCCAGTCGGGTCGATCCGGCAATGACTTCGGGCGGGGTGTTCAGGCAAATTGCGCAATCGGCGTGCTCGAACAGCAAAGCGTCGGCGTTGTTGGCAATGCAGATGGTTTTGGCGCCGCGGGACCTTGCAATTCCGGCAAAGGTCAACGGGTAAGGCGTGGTGCCGCTGGCGGATATCGCGATCACCGTGTCCGTGGGGAGGAGGTCGGCGGCTGCGATTTCGGCAGTTCGGGTGTCATCTTCGGTGTGACCCGGCATCTCTGCCCCGGTCGGTATGCCGCCGGCCATGCAGATGGCGATCGACTCTGGAGACAGGCCGAATGTCCCCGGTATCTCCGCCCCATCGGCCAAGCCCATCAGCCCGGACGACCCGGCGGCGGCATAATAGAGCCGCCCCCCGGTGCGGATGGTTTCTGCCATCAATGCCGCACCTCTTGAGATATCCTGAAGGCATGCATCCAGCCCGTTCAGTGCGGCTTTCTGCGCATCCAGCAGCAGGCGCAGAACTTCGGCGTCCGGGCGCAGGTCCAGTCCCTCGGATTCGTCGCGCAGCATTTCGGTTTGCGGCAGCATGTGCGGCGTCATGTGATTCCCCTTTGGCATCGAAGATAATACCTATATAATACCTTTTACCATTCGTTTTAAATCGCGAAATATCGACCGATAAGCATGAAAAATCACGATCTCGGCACACAAGAGGTCTTTTTTCAGACAAAGGTATCGTAAAGGTATCTATATGGATGAGTCCCTCCAATATCTCATAGCAATTGACGGTGGCGGTACGCTGCCGGTTTGCCATGGTCGGCCCCACCGGGCGGCATGATCTGATTCTGGGAAGCGCCAATGTCTATTCCGATCGTGCGGCGGCTATCTCAACGCTGAATGCCGGGCTGCGGGCTCTGGCCGAGCGTGCTGCGATGCCCGAAGCGGCTTTGACCGGGATTCCGATCTACGCAGGGCTGGCTGGCGTGACCGACGCGGACACCGGTGCTGAAATCGCACGGCACCTGCCATCGCGCATTGTGCAAGTCGAGGATGACCGTCGCTCGGCCGTGGTTGGGGCGTTGGGTCCGGTCGATGGATGTTTGATCGGGATCGGCACAGGATCGTTCCTGGCCCGGCAAAGTGATGGCGAAATCCGGTTGCTTGGCGGTTACGGGGCGCTCATCGGTGATGATGCGTCCGGATATTGGCTGGGAAAGCAGTTGCTGCGGCGGGTGTTGCTTGCAGCGGACGGAATAATCCCCGACAGCGCGCTGACGCGGTCCATACGCAGACGTTTTGACGATGACCCGATGCAGATCGTGCGATTTGCGGGGCAGGCGCGGCCGGCCGAAATCGCAGACTTCGCGCCCGAAATCATTGCGGCGGCTCAAAAAGGCGATGTGGTGGCCGTGGCCCTGATGCGCGAGGGCGCCGACTATGTCGCTGCAGGGCTTCAGGCCCTTGGTCGCGATGATGCCGAGCCGGTCTGTGCAGTGGGCGGTGTGGCATCGCATTACATCGCCTATCTTTCCGCCGAGGTGCAGAGCGCGGTGATCGAACCGGCGGGCACCGCCCTTGACGGGGCGCTGCTCGCCGCACAGCTGGCCGAGCGCGCCAGATTGGGGGCAGCATGACCGCCGAAACGATCGAAACCTTCCTCAGGACCGGTGACTGGATGCAGCAGGCCGTGGGGCCTCGGTACGTTCGGCTGCGCAAGCGGATCGAAGAGGGCATCGAGAATGGTCTGCTGGCGGAAAGTGCACCGCTCCCGGCCGAACGCGAGATCGCAAACCTTACGGGCCTTTCCCGCGTCACCGTGCGCCGGGCGATGCAGGATCTGGTAGATCGGGGAATCGTCATTCAGCGCCAGGGCTCGGGCAGTTTTGTGGCCGACGGAACGCCTCGGGTCGAGCAATCCCTGTCACGGCTGACCTCGTTCACCGAGGACATGAACCGACGCGGTCTTGAATCCACAAGCGAGTGGCTTGAGCGCGGTGTTCACACTCCGTCGCCCGAGGTGATGGCGCTGGCCCTGTCCTCGGGCGAAGCGGTCGCGCGCATCTCGCGCCTGCGTATGGCCAACGATCGGCCCATGGCGATCGAACGGGCCTCGCTGCCAATCGACATTCTGCCGCGCCCGCAGGAGGTCGAAGCCTCGTTGTACGAAGTCTTGGAGCGGGATGGAAACCGGCCCGTACGGGCGCTGCAGCGGATATCGGCGATCAATCTGGACAGCGCCGACGCAGGCTTGCTGGGGGTCGAACCCGGTGCGGCCGGGCTGCGCATCGTTCGAACATCATACCTGTCCAACCGGCGGGTCGTTGAATTCACTCGGTCGATCTATCGCGGCGACGCCTATGATTTTGTCGCCGAGTTGCGGTTGGCCAACAGCTAGGACACATCATGCAACAGCAGATCACCCGGATGCGCCGGGAAATGATGAAATCCCCGTGGCCGTAGAGCGGCTTCTGAGCCGGGGTCAGGCAGATATTGAGGCGGTCGCCTCGGTTGCCCGCGAACTGGACCCGACATTTGTCGTGACGGTCGCACGCGGGTCTTCCGATCACGTCTGCACCTATCTCAAATACGCCTCGGAAATCCTGTTGGGTGTGCCGGTGGCCTCGGTCGGGCCGTCGATCGGATCGATCTACGACTCGGTTCTGCGCATGCGCCAGGCGATGTGCCTGTCGGTGTCGCAATCCGGCAAAAGCCCCGACATCGTGGCCATGGCCCGCAATGCCCGACGCGACGGCGCATTGACAGTAGCGTTGACCAACGACGCGGCTTCACCGTTGGCCGAAGTCAGCGATCACGCCATAGACATACAGGCGGGCCCCGAACTGAGTGTTGCGGCAACCAAGACCTTCGTCACATCGGCGGTGGCCGGCTTGTGGCTGTTGGCAGAGTGGGGGCAGGATGCGGCGCTGCTGGCGGCGTTGCGCGACCTGCCCGAGCAGCTGGATCAGGCGGCCCGGATCGATTGGCCCGAAGTGCGTGACGCTATCGGTGCTCACCCGTCGCTGTTCACGCTTGGCCGAGGTCAGGCACTGGCCGTATCGAACGAAGCTGCGCTGAAATTCAAGGAGACCTGCCAGCTGCACGCTGAAAGCTATTCCTCGGCCGAGGTTCTGCACGGGCCGGTGTCCATCGTCGAGGACGGTTTTCCGGTACTCAGCTTTGCAGCGGCAGATGCGGCGGAGCCTGCGTTGGCGGAGGTGGCCGACGCAATCAGCGCCAAGGGTGCCCGTGTCTTTGCAACCACGGACAGGGTTACTGCCGCGACGCGCATTCCGCATGTCCGCACGGGGCATGCTCTGACCGACCCGCTGAGCCTGATCGTCTCCTTCTACGCGATGGTCGAGGCCTTTGCCGCTTCGCGCGGGATCGACCCGGACGCACCGCGGCATCTGAACAAGGTGACGGAAACCGTATGACCAGCGAACTGCAGGCTCTGGCGGGCGCGGACATTCTGACCCCTGCAGGTATCCTGCAGGATCATGCCCTTCTGTTCGCGGAAGGGCGTATCGAGGGCGTGACGCTTGTCTCGGATATTCCTGGCACAGCGAGGGTGTCGCGGCTGGACGGTGGCCTGCTGGTTCCGGGCTTCGTCGATCTGCAGGTGAATGGCGGCGGCGGGGCAATGCTGAACAACGCCCCCGATCTGGAAACGCTCCGCACCATGTCGCGGGCACATGCGCGTATCGGAGCAACGTCGATCTTGCCAACGCTGATCACGGATACGCCTGGGTCACGCGGCGGGCCATCGCGGCCACGATTGCCGCGGTGAACGAAGGTATTGCCGGCATTGTCGGGCTTCATCTGGAAGGCCCGCACCTGTCCCAAGCCCGCAAGGGCGCACATGATGCTGCCCTGATCCGACCGATGGCGCAGGCTGATCTGGATTTGTTGCTGGATACAGTCGCGCGGTTGCCGATTCTCAAGGTTACGGTGGCGCCGGAAAGCGTGACGGATGATCAGATACACGCCATGACCCAAGCGGGGATCGTCGTCTCGCTGGGCCATACGGATGCGAGTTTTGAAACCTGTCAGAAAGCGGCTCAGGCCGGGGCGCGTTGCGTCACACATTTGTTCAATGCTCAGAGCCAGATGGGTAACCGAGAGCCCGGCGTCGTAGGCGCGGCGCTGGCGCTTGGCGAGCTGTCTGCGGGCCTGATCGCTGATGGAATTCACGTCCACCCGGTTTCAGTGCGCAATGCCATCCGGGCAAAAAATGGGCCGGGTAGTGTCTTCCTTGTCAGCGACGCGATGGCGACCGCCGGATCGGATATCGACAGCTTCCTGCTGAACGGACGGCAGATCTTGCGCGACGGCAACCGGTTGACCCTCGCCGATGGAACGCTCGCCGGTGCGCATCTCGAGCTGTTGGACGCGGTTCGCAACGTGGTTGCATTTGCGCAACTGCCTTTGCAAGCTGCTTTCGACATGGCGACCCGGTTGCCTGCGGACTTGATCGGTAGATCGGATCTTGGCCGTTTGGCGGCCGGTGCCCGCGCCAATGTGCTGCATGTCTCCGATCATGGGCTTCTCCGGGTCTGGCAGGAAGGTCAGGCACTGGACTGACGGTGTCCACGGCGACCCATGGTCGTCTGATTTTCCTCGACATGTCGGACCCTGGGCCGTTCATGTCGGGAATCTACATTGTGCACATCTTGTATTTTTCTTAGCCTTGGTGTCGGGCGCAAGCTTCGCGCGCCCGGCAAGAGGATTGAGATGACGCCCGTGTTCAGATTTCAGGGGATCTATACCCCGGTGGTGACGCCCTATGCGGATGATTATAGCGTCGATTGGGATGCCTTGGCCGAGGTGATCGAATACCTGGTCGAGAATGGCGTGCACGGTCTGATCTCGGGCGGATCCACCGGCGAAAACTATGCCCAGACCGTCGATGAAAGGCTGGAACTGGCGCGTTTTACCCACCAACGACTGAAGGGTCGGCTGCCTTTGGTGGTCGGGACCGGCGCGATGTTGACGCCGGATTCGATCGCGTTGGCCCAAGGCGCGCGCCAGATCGGGGCCGATGCCATCCTGCTGGCCAGCCCGCCCTATTCGGTGCCGACCGACCGGGAAAACGCCCTTAATGCGCTGGCCATCGACAAGGCGGCCGATCTGCCGGTGATGCTGTACAATTATCCGCACCGCACCGGCACGATGATGGGGGCTGAGTTCCTCGACCGTGTGGGACGCAGCCGCAATTTCTGCGGCATCAAGGAAAGCTCGGGCGACATCAACCGTGTACACATGCTGGCGCGGGACTATCCGCATATCCAGCTGGGCTGCGGCATGGACGATCAGGCGCTGGAATTCTTCGCCTGGGGCGCGCCGTTCTGGGTCTGTGGCGGGTCGAATTTTCTGCCGCGCGAGCATGTGGCGCTGTATGAGACCTGCGTGCTGAAGGGCGATTTCGCCAAGGGCCGCCGGATCATGTCGGCGCTGATGCCGTTGATGCGGGTGCTCGAACAGGGCGGCAAGTTCATCCAGACCATCAAGCATGGGGTCACGATGAACGGCATCCCGGCGGCGCGGTGCGGCCGCCTCTGAAGAGGCTGAACAAGGATGACACGCGCGCTGGAACAGGTGACCCGCGTGCTGAAACGCAAGATCGCAGACATCATGGCGGAGGGCTGAGGCATGGGCTTGCTGACACGGGACGAATACGCATCCATCGCCGCCGGGCTGGACCTGCCCACCGGCGCCTTCATCGACGGCGGCTATCGCCCGGCGATATCGGGCGCGGTGTTTCCCACCGTGAACCCGGCCACCGGCGCGGAGCTGACCGAGGTCGCGGCCTGCGCCGCCGCCGATGTGGACCTGGCCGTGGAAAAGGCGCGCGAGTCCTTCGATGACGGCCGCTGGTCGCGCCTGCACCCGTCGGCGCGCAAGGATGTGTTGATCCGGCTGGCCAAGCTGATGACCCGCAATGCCCGCGAACTGGCGGTGATGGAGAGCGTCGACAGCGGCAAGACGATCCATGACTGCGAAACCGTCGATGTGCCCGAGGCGATCCACTGCCTGAAATGGCATGCCGAGGCGATCGACAAGATCTATGACCAGGTCGCGCCCGCCAGCGACCACCACATCGCGATGATCCTGCGAGAACCGATCGGGGTGGTGGGGTTGGTGCTGCCGTGGAACTTCCCCCTGCTGATGCTGGCCTGGAAGATCGGCCCGGCGCTGGCGGCCGGGTGCTCGGTTGTTGTGAAGCCGGCGACGGAAACCCCGCTGACCGCCCTGCGTCTGGCCGAACTGGCGGCCGAGGCCGGGCTGCCGCGCGGGTTCTGAACGTGGTTCCGGGTGGCGGCGCCGGGTGGGCGAACCCATCGGGCGGCATATGGATGTCGACATGGTGTCCTTCACCGGCTCGACCGTAACGGGCAAGAAATTCCTGTCCTATGCCGCCGAAAGCAACGCCAAGGAGGTGGTGCTGGAGATGGGCGGCAAGAACCCGGCCATCGTGCTGGAGGATGCCGAGAACCTCGACCGGGTTGCCGCCCATGTGGTGAACGGGGCGTTCTGGAACATGGGCGAGAATTGCTCGGCCACGTCGCGCCTGATCGTGCACCGCGCGGTCAAGGCTGACCTGCTGGAGCGCATCGCCCACCACGCCCGCCAGTGGACTGTGGGCGACCCGCTGGACCCTGCAACCCGTCTGGGCGCGCTGGTCAGCAAAGACCATTTCAACAAGGTCTGCGGTTATCTGGACAAGGCGCCGTCAGTCCTTCTGGGCGGCAAGGCCGAAAACGGGTTCGTCGAAGCAACCGTGGTCGAGCTGCCCGACAATGACGCGCCGCTGGCGCGTGAGGAAATCTTTGGGCCCGTTCTGTCGGTGATCGAGGTCGCGGGGTTCGACGAGGCCATCGCGATGGCCAATGACACGGCATATGGGCTGTGCGCATCGCTGTTCACCGCCAACGCCAAGCGCGCTCTGCGCGGCGCCCGCGCGATCCGGGCCGGGACCGTGACGGTGAACAGCTTTGGCGAGGGCGACAT